>CALGYR010000079.1 GCA_937935355.1 uncultured bacterium
CGGTGCGACGAGGGAGGGGCGCGGGCCGAAAGGCCCGCCCCCTCTACTCCACCGCCTCTGCGGTGAAATACCCAGGATAGCATCATGGCCGCTCGAAGGCTTCTCTGGCAGCTCTACCCGGCGTACCTGCTCATCACCGCGCTTTCGCTGCTGGCCGTGGGCTGGTACGCCTCCCGCGAGGCCCGGGACTTCTACCTGGCGCGCACCGCGGAGGACCTCGAGGCCCGCGCCCGCCTGGTGGAGGGCGAGCTCCGCGGGCGCCTGGCCTCGGGCGGTCCCGGCGCGGTCGGGGACTTCTGCCGCCGGCTGGGGCGGGACGGGGCCACGCGGCTGACCGTGATCCTGCCCGACGGGCGGGTGGCCGGCGACAGCCACGAGGACCCGGCGGCCATGGAGAACCACGCCGGGCGCCCGGAGGTCCGGGCGGCCCTGGCCGGCGCGGTGGGCTCGGCCACGCGCCACAGCGACACGCTCGACGAGGACATGATGTACGTGGCCGTCCCGGCCCGCGAGGGCGGGCGCGTCGCTGCGGTGGTGCGCACGGCCGTGCCGCTGACCCACATCACCCGGGCCATCCGGGTCATCTATCTGCAGATCGGCGTCGGGGGACTGGCCGTGGCCGTGCTGGCGGCCGTCGTCGGGCTGGTCGTCTACCGCCGGATGAGCCGGCCGCTCGAGAAGATCCGCCTGGGCGCCGAGCGCTTCGCCCGCGGAGAGCTCGAGGCGCGCCTGGACGTCTCCGACGGCGGCGAGACCGCCCGCCTGGCCGAGGCCCTGAACCGCATGGCCGAGCGGCTCCGGCGGCTGGAGACCGTCCGCCAGGAGTTCGTGGCCAACGTCTCCCACGAGCTCAAGACGCCCATCACCTCCATCAAGGGCTTCGTCGAGACGCTGCTGGACGGGGCGCTGGAGAACCCCGAGGACGCCCGCAAGTTCCTGGAGATCGTCGCCCGGCACTCCGACCGGCTCAACTCGATCATCACCGACCTGCTGCTCCTGTCGAGGATCGAGGCGGGCGGCGACCGGGCCCTGGAGCTGGAGGAGTCCCGGCTCCGCGACGTCCTCCGCGAGGCGGTCGAAGCCTGCGCGGCCAAGGCCGAGGCCAAGGGCGTGCGCGTGGTCCTGGACTGCCCGGTGGAGCTGGCCGTGCGGGCCAACCCGCCGCTCCTGGAGCAGGCGGTGGTCAACCTCATCGACAACGCCGTGAAGTACAGCGAGCCTGGCGCGGAGGTCCGCGTGGAGGGCTCAGGGTCCGCTGACGAGGCGGCGGTGGCGGTGCGCGACAGCGGAGCGGGCATCGCCCCGGAGCACGTCGCGCGGCTGGGCGAACGCTTCTATCGCGTGGACAAGGCCCGGAGCCGGCAGCTGGGCGGGACGGGGCTGGGACTGGCCATCGTCAAACACATCGTGCAGGCCCACGGCGGCCGCGTGACCATCGAGAGCAGGCTGGGCGAGGGCAGCGCCTTCCGGATCCACCTGCCCGCCGTCCGGGGCGGTGGAAGCCAAGCGGGGTGGACGAGTGAATGATGGCTCTGGAGGAGCGCACAGGCCGTCCTGCGGACCAGCCGGGCCTACATCCCCCGGTCGTTGCCCGGTACCGCCGCGGAATCGAGCCCCAGGCTTTCGCTGCGCAGCAGCTCCTTGGTCTCGTGCAGGTCGGCCTCGCTGACCGCCTCGGGGGCGCGCTCCACCGGCAGGGTGATGGTGAAGGTCGTGCCCCGGCCGATCTCGCTGCGGACAATCAGCTTGCCGCCGTGGTCCTCGACGATCTTGCGGCTCACCGCCAGTCCCAGGCCCGTGCCGTCGGGCTTGGTGGTGAAGAAGGGCGAGAACATCTTCTCGAGGACCTTCGGCGCGATGCCCGGGCCGGTGTCGGTCACGGCGATCTCCACCCCGACGCCGTCGCGGCGCAGGGCCAGCGACACCGCCCCGCCGCCGGGCATGGCCTCGGCGGCGTTCCGGACCAGGTTGATGAGCACCTGCTTGAGCTTCTCGCCGTCGGCCTGGACCGCGGGCACGCCGGGCTCGACCTCCAGGTCCAGGGCCACGCCGCGGCCCTGCAGGGCCTGGGCCTGCTCGGCCACGGTCTTCTTGAGCACCTCGGCCAGGTCGCAGACCGCGAACTCCGGACGCGCCGGCCGGCTGAAGTCCATCACCTGGGAGAGGATGCTCTCCAGGCGCTTGACCTCCTCGACGATGACCTGGGCGGAGCTCTCCACCCGGTCCTGGCGCTCGGGGTGCTTGAGCATCGAGCGGGCGAAGCCGCCGATGGTGGTCAGCGGGTTGCGGATCTCGTGGGCCACGTGGGCGGCCATCCGGCCGATGGTGGCCAGGTTCTCGGCGTGGAGCATGCGCGCCTGGGCCGAGCGCAGCCGGGCCATCTTGTCGAGGAGTTCCGCGTAGGTGTTGGCGTTTTCGATGGCCAGCCCCGCCTGGTTGGCGAACATGCTGAGGATCTCGGTGTGCTCCCCGGTGATGGGCCGGCCGCTGTAGATGTTGTCGGCCAGGATCACCCCGGTGACCTCGCCCTTGGCGAGCAAGGGCACGACCACGAAGGCCCCGCAGCCCAGCGCGTCGCGGAAGGGGCGGGTGACCCGCGGGTCGTTCCAGGCGTCGGTGATGACCAGCGGCTGCTTCTCGACGGCGGCGCGGACCAGCACCTCGCCGACGTTGGACTCCTCGACGGGATAGGACAGGTTGCGGATGCGGTGGAAGAGCGGCTGCTCCTCGGCGGGGGGGAGCTTCTCGGCGTCGTCGAAGACGCTCTCGATGGTGGTCTGCCGGGCGGCCAGCTCCCCCCATATGCGCAGGGCCTCGTCGCGGCCGGTCGGCCCCACCGCCTGCTTGGGCACCAGCCGGTTGGACGCCCGGTCGCGCAGGAAGAGGAAGGCGCGGTTGAAGCCCAGCGCGTGCCCGGCGGTCACGCAGGTCAGCACCAGGTTGAAAAGCCGGTCGAGGTCCAGCGTCCCGGCCATGACCTCGCCCAGGCGCCGCAGCAGGTTGAGCTGCTCGATCTTCGACTCGCGGTCGGTGACGTCCTCGGTCAGGACCAGGTACTGATAGACCTGCCCGCGCTCGTCGCGGATGGGCGTGACCGTGTTCTGGAAGTGCCGGCGGTTGCCGCCGGAGGTGTAGGTGCTCCAGTTCTCGACCACCGAGCCGCCGGTGGTGGCCACCTTCTGGATCTCGCAGTTGTGGCAGACGCGGTCGGTGCAGCGGAAGACCTGGAAGCAGGACCGGCCCGCCGGATCGCCGAACCACTGCAGGAAGACCCGGTTGGCCCAGATCACCCGGCGGTCGCGGTCGAGCAGCGACAGGCCCGCGCCGGTGGCCTGGACCATGTCGTTGAGCTTGCGCTTCTCGCGGATGACCTCTTCCTGGGCGCGCCAGTACTCGGTGATGTCGGCGACGGCCACCAGCGCCCGGCGCTCGGACCCGCCCACCGGCGTGACCCGCACGTCGACGATGCGCTCGGTACGCTCCGCCCCGTGAGCCGGGCGGTCCACCAGGCGCAGGCCGGACAGGCGCGCCTCGGAGTTGCCGCCCAGCGATCCCTGGAGCGCCCCGGTGAAGGCCTCCAGCACCGGGACGTTCTCGGGGCTGCCCGAGCCCATCAGCTCGATCAGCTTGCGGCCGATGGCCTCCATGCGCGAGACCCCGCGCGCCCGGCAGAAGCTGTCGTTGGCGAAGAGCACGCGCTGCTCGCGGTCGACCAGGACCACCCAGCTCTCCAGCGCCCGCAGGACAGCGTCGCTCACCGCCCGCAGTTCGCCGAGCTCGTCCTCGCGCGAGGCCAGGCGGTTGCGCAGGAGCTCGAGCTCGCGGGCGATCGGGTCCGGGGCGGACGGGTCGGTCTGGGGGTTCTGGGCGGGATCGGTCACGCGATTTCCCTCGGCGGGCGCGGGCGGCCTGCCGGGCCCGGCCACGCGTTCACATGCTGATTCTATTAACCGCTCGCCTCCGGCGCAACCGCCCCTTTTCTGTTCACGTCTGTTTCAAGAGCCGCTAACAACAGCCGAGAGGTTCGAACCACAGAGGACGCAGAGGACACAGAGGACACGGAGGAGACGGAGGATGCCCCGGGGCCATTGTCCGCGGAGAGCCTCTCCGGTGAGACATTGGCCATAGCCGCGAACGATAAGCCCCTGCCGTCCTCCGTGTACTCCGTGGTTGGATATCTTCTTTTCCTGCAATGGCCCTGCGAAGGCCATATGCGCGTTTGCATCCCGACGCGCTCCGGATAGAATAGGCAGCATACTCATCACAGCGCCGGTGCGACACCCTTGGAGAGGCACCGTGTTCTTCCGAAGGAAAAACCGTGAAGTCATCGCCGGCCGGCTGCTGCGCATGCTGGACGCGGCCTACCTGCTTTCCGTGCGCGTGCTCGGCGGACGCGAGGGCGCCGAGAGCGTCGTCCAGCGGGCCTACCTGGAGGCGCTCGAGCGCCTGGAGTCCTCGCCGGCCCCCGAGGACGAGGCCCTCTGGTTCCTCGGCGTGGTCGTTCGCGCCGGGCGCGACCATCTGCGCGACGAGGTCGTCCGCGTGGCCCGCTGGGCGGCCGTCCCTCCACGGGCGGTCGAGGCGGCCTGCGCGCCGCAGCGCGCGACGGGACTCGCCGGCGACGTCCGCCATCTCGTCGACCGGCTCGAGGCCCGCCACCGGCTGCCGCTGTCGTTGTGCTTCGAGCATGGGCTCTCCGCGCGCGACGCCGCCGTGGTCCTGGGGCTGCCCGAAAGCCACGTCGAGCGCCACGCGGACGACGCCCTGGAGCGCCTGCGCCAGGCGCTGCTCAGGAGGGGCGTGGAGGCCCGGGCCGACGAGGTCCGCGAGGCGCTGCGCGGCGTCCGGGAGGTCGCGCCCGATAGCGCGCTCCGCGCCGCGGCCGCGGCCCTGGCCCGGCCCGCATCCCGGATGCCCGCGCGGTCGGTCGGCGCGCGGCTGTCCTACGGCTGGCGTGCGCTGGCGCTCATCAGCCTGATGCTGATCCTGATCGGCGGCGCGCTGCTGTTCTCCCGGCTCGCCGCCGGCAACCTGGTCCTCTTCGGACGTCCGGTGTCGGCCGCGCGGGAGGAGCCGGGGGCGGGGCCGGAGTAGCGAGCGCCGTCGTCAACGCGCAACAGGCAACACACAACGTCGAACAGGACTTCCTTGAGTTGCTACGAACGAAGAACCGCAGAACCGCAGAATGTCGAAGTCAGAATTTCGAAGGTCCGGGGAGCTACCGCACCGCCGGCAGGACCCGGGTGGACTCTCCGCTGCCCGAGCTGCGGCCCTTGGCGGCGTCGACCATCTCGCGCACGAAGTTGCCCAGCCGCCGGACCATGTCCTGGTTGGCGGCGTTCTCCTCCATGCAGCGGACGATGGCCGAGCCGACCACCACCGCGTCGGCGAGCTTGGCGGCGGCCGCGGCGGTCTCCGGCGAGCCGATCCCGAAGCCCAGAGCCAGGGGCTTGTCGGTCTGGGCGCGGATGCGCTTGACGAAGGCGCCGACCCCCTCGGGCAGGTGTTCGCGCTCGCCGGTGACTCCGGTGAGGCTCACCGCGTAGAGGAACCCGCCGGTGGCCGCGGCGATCTTCCTGATGCGCGCGTCCGGGGTGGTCGGGGCCACCAGTTGGATGCGGTCGAGGTTGACCTCGCGGCACGCCGCGGCCAGGTCCCCCTCCTCCTCGGGGATGAGGTCGGCCACGAGCAGGCCGTCGGCGCCGGCGGCCGAGGCCTCGCGGGCCAGCCGGTCGGGGCCGAAGCGCAGCACCGGGTTGTAGTAGCCGAAGAGCACCAGCGGGATCTTGAGCCCGCCGCCGCGCAGCGCGGCGATCATGTCGATGATCCGCGAGAGGCTCGCGCCGGCGGCCAGGGCCCGGGCGCTGGCCCGCTGGATCACGGGTCCGTCGGCGACCGGGTCGGAAAAGGGCACGCCCAATTCGATGATGTCCACGCCGGCGTCGGCCAGGGCCTTGACCGCGTCGACGGTGACGGCCATCGAGGGGTCGCCGCAGGTCAGGTAGGCGATGAAGCCGGGCTGCTTGCGGGCCCGCAGCTCCGCGAAGCACTTGCCGATGCGGTTCATGGCTCGACTCCTTCGCCGGCCCCGAAGACCTCGGACCCGGATGATTCCTTCTGGCGGATGGCCTCCTCGGCGGTCTCGGCGTCCTTGTCGCCGCGGCCCGAGAGGCACAGCACGACGATGCCGTTCCTGGGCACCTGGGCGGCGACCTCCGGGAGCCGCGCCAGGGCGTGGGCGGTCTCCATCGCCGGGATGATGCCCTCGGTGCGGGCCAGCTTCTCGAAGGCGGCCACGGCCTCGTCGTCCGTCGCCGAGAGATAGGCGGCCCGGCCGGTCTCGGCCAGGTACGAGTGCTCCGGTCCCACCGCCGGATAATCGAGCCCCGCGGCGATGGAGTGCGCCGGGCGGATCTGGCCGTCCTCGTCGTCCAGGAGCCGGGTCATCGAGCCGTGCAGCACGCCCGGCCGGCCGGCGATGATCGACGCCGCGTGGTGGCGGGTGTTGAGGCCCTTGCCGGCGGCCTCCACGCCGAAGAGCCTGACGCCGGCGTCCTCCAGGAAGCCGGCGAAGATGCCCATGGCGTTGGAGCCGCCGCCCACGCAGGCGACGACCGCGTCGGGCAGCGCGCCCTCCAGGCGCAGGATCTGCTCGCGGGCCTCGCGGCCGATCACCGACTGGAACTCGCGGACGATCATCGGGAAGGGGTGCGGGCCGGCCACCGAGCCGACCACGTAGTGGGTGTTGGCCACGTTGGCGACCCAGTCGCGCATGGCCTCGTTCATGGCGTCCTTGAGGGTCTTGGATCCCGAGGTGACCGGCACGACGGTCGCGCCCAGCAGGCGCATCCGGAAGACGTTGAGGCGCTGGCGCCGGACGTCCTCCTCGCCCATGTACACGGCGCAGGCCAGCCCGAAGAAGGCCGCGGCGGTGGCCGTGGCCACGCCGTGCTGGCCGGCCCCGGTCTCGGCGATCACCCGGGTCTTGCCCATGCGCTTGGCGAGCAGCACCTGGCCGAGCGTGTTGTTGATCTTGTGCGCGCCGGTGTGGCAGAGGTCCTCGCGCTTCAGGTACACGCGCGCGCCGAGCATCCCGGAGAGCTGCGCGGCGTGGTAGAGCGGCGTGGGCCGGCCGGCGTAGTCCGACAGGTAGTAGCCCAGGTCGGTCTGGAACTGCTCGTCGGCGCGGGCCTCCCGGAAGGCCGCCTCCAGTTCCTCGATCGCCGGGAAGAGCGTCTCGGGCACGAAGCGCCCGCCGTAGCGGCCGAAGTGCCCTCTCTCGTCCGGCAGGGTGGTGGGAGTCGCCATCTCTTCTCCTCTCGCCAGGAGACCGGTCATGTCACGGGAGCATCCGTAAGCTTCCGGATATCGCCGGACGGACTCATTGTAGGTCGGCCGCGCGGCGGGGCAAGGGAGAAACAGGGATTAAGGCAGAAGGAAGAAGGCAGAAGGCAGAAACACGGAAGGCCCCGCCTCGCGCCCCGTTTCTCCCTTCTGCCTTCTTCCTTCTCCCTTTCGCCTCTCCCGGCTTGACCCCCTCTCCCGCCAGACTAGAATGTCTCCATGCCAGTGAAGGTCCTCCCTCCCAAGGTCCGCGACCAGATCGCCGCCGGCGAGGTGGTCGAGCGGCCGGCCTCGGTCCTCAAGGAACTCGTCGAGAACGCCCTCGACGCCGGCGCCTGGCGCGTCTCCGTGGACCTGGACGAGGGCGGGCGGAAGCTCGTCCGGGTGGTCGACGACGGCTGCGGGATGGCGAAGGACGACCTGGTGCTGGCCGTCGAGCGCTTCGCCACCAGCAAGCTCGCGTCGGTCGACGACCTCGAGGCCATCGCCACGCTCGGCTTCCGCGGCGAGGCCCTGCCCTCCATCGGCTCGGTGAGCCGCCTGGCGATCACCAGCCGGGCGCGGGGGGCCGAGAGCGGCTGGCGGCTGGTCGTCGACGGCGGCGCGAAGTCGGAGCCGGAGCCGGCCGGCGCCGCGCCAGGCACGTCCGTCGAGGTCCGCGACCTGTTCTTCAACGTCCCGGCCCGGCTCAAGTTCCTCAAGTCGCCGCGCGCCGAAATGGACCGCTGCCTGGCGGTCATGACCTCGCTGGCGCTGGCGCGCCCCGACGTGGCCTTCACGGTCGAGCACGGGGGCCGGACGGTGCTGGAACTGCCAGCCGTCGAGCGGCTGGCCGAGCGCGTGGCCGGGCTCTCGAGCCCGGACCTCGTCGAGGGGCTGGCCGAGGCCGAGGCGGCGCTCGGCTCCGGCGCGCGCTGCTCGGGCCTGGTCGGAGTGCCCACCGTGCACCGCCAGAACGGCTCGGAGGTCCACGTCTTCGTCAACCGCCGCGCAGTGCGCGACCGGACGGTCTCGGCGGCGGTGAACGCCGCCTACACCGGACTGCTGCCGCTGCGCCGGTATCCGGTGGTATTCCTCTTCCTCGACTTCCCGCCCGGCGAGGTGGACGTCAACGTCCACCCGGCCAAGGCCGAGGTGCGCTTCGCGAAGCCCGGCGAAGTCTTCGCGCTCATCGAGCGCGCGGTTCGCGGCGCGCTCTCTCGCGCGGAGCTCGCCGCGGCCGGCGGCTCCGACTCCTACGGCCGGCCGGAGGAGTCGGGCGGCGCCCCCGAGGGCGCCGGCCGGGTCGCGGAGCCTCCCGCCGGACGCGCGGCCATGCCCGCGCCGGCCTCCTCCGCTGAAGCTTCGGAGGTCTTCGAAGCCGAAGGGCGAAGGAGACCGACCCGCCGCGAGCCTCCGGCGCGCTCGAACCGCCCGCGCTTCACCGCTCCGGCCAAAGCCGGAACGGAGCAGCCGCGGCTCGACCTCTGGGGACGAGGGGCGGGGGGCGGGGGGCGGGACGGGGGTGACGTTGCAGCGGCCGACCCCGAACCGGCTTCCTCCGTTCCGTCCTCCATCCCGTTCCCCACCCCCCGCCCCTCGTCCCCCGCCCCTGGAACCGGCCGTTTCCTCGCCCAGGCCCTCGACGGCTACCTGCTCGTCGAGCGCGCCGACGGGGTGATGGTCGTCGACCAGCACGCACTCCACGAGCGCATGCTCTACGAGGAGCTGCGCGCCGCGCGCGCCGGCGGGGCGCCCAGCCAGGGGCTGGTCATCCCCCAGACCGTGGAGCTTTCCGCGCGCCACGCCGAGGTGCTCGGCTCCGCGCGCGAGGAGATGCTCGCCCTGGGCTTCGACATCGAGCCGTTCGGGGGCCGGAGCTTCCTGGTGCGCGCCGTGCCGGCGGCCCTGGCGCTCTCGGACCTGGCCGGCTACCTCGCCGGGCTCGCCGAGGAGATCTCGGCCGGCGACGCGCGCGAGGCCGGGCGCACCGAGGAGGCCCGGCGCGAGCGCCTGCTCGCCTCGGTGGCCTGCAAGGCCGCGGTCAAGGCCGGCGACCGGCTCTCGCGGGAGGCGGCCGAAGCGCTCGTGCACCGGGGGCTCGCCCGGCTGGCCGAGGGCATGCCCCGCACCTGTCCACACGGCCGGCCGGCCTACTTCCTGCTCGACCGGGCGGAGCTGGCCAGGCGCGTGGGGCGGTGAGCCCGGGCCGGTGGACCTAGTGGACGAGAAGAGCCCGTAAGCCAGTCGGTTCTCGCGGTGTCCACAAGGTCCACCAAGTCCACTGCGTCCACCGTCTCTCCCCTTTCTCCGGGAATACCCCCGCCGCCTCGCTTGTAATCATTGCGATACGGGCCGCCCCGAACCGCGACCCTCTGAGAGGAGGCGGGCCATGAGAGTCCACTCACTGATCATCGCCGGATTTGCGGGCCTGGCTGCGGTGGCGCTCCTGGCGCTGACCACGGCCTGCAGATCGAAGGAGAGCTGCCCCTCCGGCGTCTGCATGCCCCAGTCGCACGCCATGGCGCCGAGCATCGTGCAGGCCAAGGAGGCCCCCATGATGGCGCAGAAGGACAAACCGGACATCAACACCGCGGTGCTTTCGACCCTGATGCACTCCGGGGTGCCTGTGGCCATCCTGGATGCCCGGACCGGCAAGTACGACGACGGCCGGCGCATCCCGGGAGCCAGGGCGCTCTCGCCGGAGGCCGGCGCCGAGGAGGCCGCCAGGCTGATCCCCTCGAAGGACGCACTGGTGGTCACCTACTGCGCGAACCTCCACTGCCCGGCCAGCGCCAGGCTCGCGGCGCACCTGCGCAAGCTGGGGTATGTCAACGTCCTCGAGTATCCGTACGGGATAGATGGCTGGGCCGCCGCCGACATGAAGGTGGAGACGTCGAGGAAGTAGTCGGCGTGGCCCGACAGTAGGAGGGGAAGGGGCCGCCCCGTAGGCGGCCCGGAAAGGCCGGCGGGAGGAAGCCCGCCGGCTTTTCTTGAGACTGTGGCAAGCTGACCGGGAACTGCGCTTTGGGAGCGTCCCCCAGCCCGCCCGCGAAAAGCCCTCTATGCGCTGGTATCTGGAGCCGCTCCGGTGTATATGTCTCTGCAGCCCCACCGGATGCAGGAGGCCCGGACCCCTTGTCATTGGCTTCGCAGATCACGCTCCAGTCCATACCGGCCCCGCTGGCCGCGCGCTCGGCGGAGATCGCCTGCGCGACGGACGAGGCGCTTATGGACGGCTTTCGCCTCTCCGGCGACGAGCGGGTCTTCGAGGAACTGGTGCGCCGCCACTCGGCCAGCGCCTATCGCGCGGCCCTGGCCATCGTGGGATCCACCGGGCCGGCCGAGGACGCCGTGCAGGAGAGCTTCCTGCGCCTGATACGCGCCCGCGGCGAGTGGCGTCCGGGCGCCGGCTTCCGCAGCTGGTTCTACGCCATCCTCAGGAACGTCTGCCGCGACGAACTGCGCCGCGCCGCGCGCACCGATCCGGAGCGCGCCGCGCCGAGCGCGCCGCGCGAGCCACCGGCCTCGCTGGAGGTTCGCGAGGAGGCGGCCGCCGCCGCGCGGGCCTTCGCCGAACTCCCCGAGGGTGAGCGGGAGGTCCTCTCTCTCCGCATCCACGGGGGGCTGGAGTTCTCCAGGATCGCCGAGGCGGTGGGCATATCGACGGAGGCCGCCAAGAAGCGTGCCTGCCGGGCGCTCGAGTTGCTCAGGCGCAGGCTCTCCGGAAGGATACCGGCCAGATAGGCTTGCCGGCGGGGCGCCGACGGGTATCCTGGGGTCATGTCCGCAGCCAAGAGGGAGCTCAAGCCGCTGGCGGTGCTGGCCGCCATGATCGCCGTGGCCGGGGCGCTGCTGTGCCTGGCCGCGGGCATGTCCAACGACCGAAGGCTGCTGGGCATGGGCACGCTCTGCCTCCTGGTTTCGGCGCTGGCCTTCCTGGCCTGGGCGCTGACCGCCACCTCCGAAATGCGCCGCCGGGCCTGCGAGCTCACCGGCGAGCGCCCCGACCTCGGCGACGACGAGTTCGCGGCGCGCTTCCTCCCCGAGTTCGCCGGCCGGATCGAGGTCCTGGCCGCGGTGCGCTCGGTGCTTGGCCGCAAGTTCAAGGACCTGGGCGGCGCGCGCTTCTGGCCCGGCGACCGCCTGGCCGAGGATCTGCACCTCGACGAACTGGCGCCGTCCGACCTGGCCGACCTGCCGGGGTCGCTCTCTCGTGCGCTCAAGGTCTCCTGCGATCGCTGGCCCGATGACGCCGAGGGCGGCTGGCGCACGGTCCGGGACGTGTACCTGTCCGCCCTGGAGGCCGCGGGGGAGCGCGCCGGCGCGCCGGTCCCTGCACCTGTGCAGAATCCGGAGCGTTCCTAGCAGCAAGCCCCGCCTCGCGGAAATGCAGGCTGCCCGACAATCGTTCTGCTTGCGGCCAACTCGCGCGGTCACTATACTGCGAAAAAGCCAGGAACCGCGGAATAGGCTTACGGAAGGGCGTGGTTGTGGTGACTAGCCAAGGCAAAAACCCCCGAAGGGCGGGGCGCCAGAGCGAGGCGGCAGGCTCCAGACCGCAGCATTCCGCCGACGGCTCAGAATTTGAGGCGCTTGCCCTTCCCCACCTGGACAGCCTTTACCGGACGGCGTTGCGGATGACCCGCAAGCCGGATGAGGCCGAGGACTTGGTGCAGGAAACTTTCATGAAGGCGTTCCGTTCGTTCTCAACCTTCGAGCCGGAGACAAACTTCCGGGCCTGGCTCTTCAAGATCCTCACCAACAGCTACATCAACCGCTATCGCAAGCAGCAGGGCAACCCGGCGCGGACCAGCCTGGAGGACGTCCGCGCCTTCCTGGCCTCCGACGAGGCCGGCGAGTCGACCATCGAGCCGGCCGAGGCTCCGGAGGTGGTCGAGGCCGCCATGGACGAGCGCTTCGACGAGGAGGTCAAGCACGCCCTGGACGAGCTCCCCGAGGATTTCCGCCAGGTCGTGGTCATGGCCCTGGTCGAGGGCATGAGCTACAAGGAGATCGCCAGCGCGCTGGAATGTCCGCTGGGCACGGTGATGAGCCGGCTCTACCGCGGGAGGCAGATGCTCCGCCGCAGGCTGGCCGACTACGCCCGCCAGCACGGCTACGGTAACGCCGCCGGGGGAGGGGAACAATGATTCCGGACTGCAGGTGGACGAGGCCGCGGATCATCGCCTATCTCGACGGGGAGCTCGAAGAGCCCGACGAGGAGCTGATCAGCGAGCACATGTCGGCCTGCCCGGCGTGCCGCAGCGTGGCCGAGGCCGAGCGGGCCCTGACCGCGCGGGTCCGCGCCGCGGCCGGGGCGGAGCGCGCGCCGGAGGGGCTCGCCGAGCGCGTGCGCCGGTCGCTGGCCCAGGCGCGGGCCGAGATGGAGGCCGAGGCCGCCGGCCGGCCGGAGCCTTCGCCGGCTCCCGCGCCGGCTCTCTCCCCGACTGCATCCCCGGCGCCCGTCGCGGCGGCCGCCGCCTCGGAATCCTCGCGGCGGATGGCGCTGCCCCGCCGGGCCGTGGGCTGGAGCCTGGCCATGGCCTCGGCCGCGGCGCTCCTGCTGATCGTCGGCGCGATGGCCTTCTGGCCCGGCTCCGGGCGCAGCCTGGTCAACGCCATGGCCGACGAGCACCATCGGCACTCCACCGGCAGGATGCCCCAGTTCGTCGACCTCGCCTCCGACGATTCCGCGGCGATCGAGGCCTACCTGGCCGGCCGGCTGGGCATGAACATCAAGCTGCCGTCTTCCGCCTTCCCCGCGACGCACGGCGCGACCTGCTGCCGGACGGGGAAGCGGGACATGGGCCTGGTGGCCTGCTTCTGCGAGCGGCGCAGCCATCCGATAAGCCTGTTCGTGGTCAGGTCCGACGGGCTGGACCTCGGCGGGCTGGACCGCGTCCAGTCCGACGGCCGGGACTTCTGGCGGGGTTCGGCCGGCGACTGCCGCGCCGTGCTCTGGAAGAGCGGGCCGGCCTGCTACGCCCTGGTCGGAGAGTTCAAGGACCAGGCCGACCACATGGACCTGGCCCAGCGGACCGCGCAGGCGGTCGACGTGCGCTTGGAGGAGTAGGGGCCGCTTCGATTGAGCCGGGCCTCCCCCGCGGGTACAATGCGCCCCATGGCCATCTCGAACGGCGCCACCGCGGGCAGGCCCGGCCTGCTTCTGCACACCTGCTGCGCATGGTGCCTGCTGGATACCCTGGACGTCTTCCGGGTGGAATACGGCCGGGTGGCCGTGGCCTTCTTCAACCCCAACATCCATCCGCGCAGGGAGTTCGACAAGCGCCTCAAGAGCGTGCGGCTGCTCTGCGAGAGGCTGGGCCTGGAGCTCTTCGCCGACGAGGAATACGGGCTTGCCCCCTTCCTCTCGGGCCTCTATAATGCCGGCGGCTTCGATCCGGCCGCCGACAAGCCGGGGCGCTGCGCCCACTGCTTCGCGCTGCGCCTGGGACGCACCGCCCGCCGGGCCGGGGAGCTGGGGTTCGCGGCGTTCTCCACGACGCTGCTGGCCAGCCCCCACCAACTGCAGGGCGAACTCCGCGCGGCGGGAATGAAGGCCTCCGGGGAGACCGGCGTGGGCTTCGACGCGCGCGACCTCCGGGGACTTCACGGATCGGGCCGGGCGAGGCTGCCGAACAGGCTGCTCTTTCATCGGCAGCTCTACTGCGGGTGCATCTTCAGCGAGGGCGAAGGGACCGGATCGAGCGATGGCGTCCAGACGCGAGATCTTTGAGGGCACGGAGCTCCCGCCGGAGCCGTCCAGGCCGCCGGCCGACCCGGAGGCGCGCCGGCTGATGGTCACCAGGGTGGTGGTCGTGGCCGCGGCGCTCGTCTTCCTGGCGGCCATCTACGCCTGCGGACGGCTGCCGCGCAACGAGGACGTGCCGCTCTACTCCTTCCCGGGACCGTTCAAGAACGCGCCCCGGATCCGGATGGCCGTGCGCCAGAACGCCGGGGCGGTCAGCGTGGCCGTCTCCGGCCCGTTCAAGCTCTTCGACGGCCGGGGAGCGGAGATACCCAACAACAACGCCAAGCTCGCCAGCGTGGCGGTGACCTGCCGGAACCGCTGCCTGTACATCGGCAACCAGCCGATGCGGCCCAACGGGCGGGACCTCGACCGCGTCCGCATCTGCCCCGAGAACCTCGGCGGCCTGGAGATCGACGGCAAGCTCTTCCCGGGCGACCTCGAGCTCATCGGGTCGAGCAAGGGTTCCACGCTCCACGCGGTGGTGCACATGGGCCTGGAGGAGTACGTCTGCGGCGTGCTGGCCGGAGAGGTCCCGGTGGAGTCCTGGAACATCGAGGCGCTCAAGGCCCAGGCCGTGGCCAGCCGCACGTACGCGCTCTACTACTCGCTTCGCAACGCCGACGACTCCTGGGACTTCGGCATGACCGGCCGCGAGGCCCAGGAGTACCGCCCGGGCATCGCCCGCAACGGCAAGATCAACCTGGCGGTCAACGCCACGTCCGGCGAGGTGCTGACCTGGAACAACATGGTCTTCCCGGCCTGGTTCCATTCCAGCTGCGGCGGGCACACCGTCGATGCCGCCGCGGTCTTCACCCGCCGGCACATCGAGGCGTTGGGCGGCGCGCCCTGCCCCTGGTGCCGCAAGCAGCCCGACAACAAGTACGCCTCCTGGCAGAAGAGCATCTCCTTCTCGGGCGCGATCGCGCCCCGTCTGACCAAGGGGCTCTCCGACGATCCCGAGGTCGGCAGCACGATCAAGAACATAGTCAAGCACGGCCAGCTCCGAAGCATGGAGGTGGCCGAAAAGAGCTCCGACGGCCGGATCACCAAGTTCCTGATTCGCGGGCCGGGCGATCCGGGTTCCGTCCAGGTGCGGGCCAACGACGTGCGCCTGGCCATCGGCCCGACGGAGTTGCCCAGCACCAACTGCACCATGATCCCCGGACGCTACACCTATCGCTTCGAAGGCTCGGGCTGGGGCCACGGGGTGGGCCTGTGCCAGTTCGGCAGCCAGGGTCAGGCCCTGGAGGGCCGCAACTACCTGCAGATCGTGACCACCTACTTCCCCTCGAGCCGCATCGTCAAGATGGCCTACAGCCGGCCGGCCGCGCCGCGCTGAGGAACCCGCCCGTGCCCGAGCGATTCAAGATCGGCGTCCTGGCTGACTCCTTCCGCCTGCCGCCCCGGGAGGGAGTGCGCCGGGCCCGGGAGCTCGGCGCCGACGGCGTCCAGGTCTATGCCGTCAAGGGCGAGGTCTCTCCCGAGGCCATGGGCCGCGCCGAACGGGCCGGGTTCCGGCGGCTCTGCGCGGACCTGGGCCTGGAGATCTCCGCGCTCTGCGGCGACCTCGGCGGCCACGGCTTCGAGCGGCCCGCGGAGAACGCCGCCAAAGTCGAGCGCTCCAAGCGGATCGTGGACCTGGCCGCGGACCTGGGCACCGGCGTGGTCACCACCCACGTGGGCGTGATCCGCGCCGACCGGGCCAGCCCGGAGCGTCGGGCGATACTCGCCGCCTGCCGCGAGCTCGGCGACTACGCCGCTTCGAAGAAGGTGACCTTCGCCATCGAGACCGGCCCGGAGCCGGCGGCCGTCCTCCGCGAACTGCTCGACGAGGTCGGCTCCGAGGGCGTGGGCGTGAACCTGGACCCGGCGAACCTGGTCATGGTCGTGGCCGACGACCCGGCGGCCGCCGTGCGGACGCTCGGATCCTGCATCGTCCACACCCACGCCAAGGACGGTCGGCAGCTCCGGAAGTGCGATCCGATCGAGGTCTATGGCGCCTTCGCCGACGGCGGCTTCGGCGCGCTCGAGGCCCGCATGGGCCGGCTCTTCGAGGAGACGCCCCTGGGCGAGGGCGCGGTCGACTGGGACGGATACCTGGCGGCGCTCCGGGAGGCCGGCTACTCGGGCTACCTCACCGTCGAGCGCGAGGTCGGCGCCGACCCGGCCTCGGACATCGGCCGGGCCGTGGAGTTCCTGCGCGCCAGGATCGCGGGCTGAGGACTATCGGGCCTTCCGGCGCACCAGTTCCAGGGCTTCCGCGCGGGTCTCGCAGATCGGCAGCATCGTGTCGAGGCGCAACTCGGCGAACCGGCTCCTCATCGGCTCGGGAGGGCTGACCACCGCGAGCGCGCCGCCCTCGGCGGCCAGCCTGTGGCCGTAGTAGACGACGGCCCCGATCCCGGTGCTGCTGATCCGGTCTGCACGGGAACAGTCGACGACGATCCGCCGGCAGCCGCCCAGGATCACCCGGCGTAGGGCCTCTTCGGCCTGGCTGACCAGTTCGCGGGGGATCGATCCAACGATCGACGCCACGGCCACCTCTCGACCGAAAAGGAACTCTATAGTGAACCCGGGAATCTCATGGGTGTCGTTCATGCGACCGGGAGTATAGCACGCGGCGCGCGCGGTCCGCAAGCGCAGGGGCGGTCGCTGCCCGGTCGTCGAGTCGCGAGCGTTCTTCCGGCATGGCTGGGCATCGGGCTGAGCCTCTGGCTACAGCTCCCGTTCGATCACTCGGGGGCGGGCATTGAACTCTGAACCCGGAACCAGGAACCGGGAACCAGGAACCGGGAACCGCGTCTTAGATGAACGCCGGCTCCCCCTGGATCTCCTCGACCAGCTTCATGGCGTCGTTGACGTTGCGTTTGTCGCCGGAGAGGCAGAAGCGGAAGCAGCCCTCGGCTCCGCCCAGGCCGCCGGCGGCTATCGGGTAGGCCTCGATCTCGAAGAGCTCGTGGAAGGCCTCCATCTCGGTGAAGACGTCGGCGTAGACCGGCCAGAGCGAGGGGAAGTCCTTGGGGCGATCCTCCTCGGCCGGGCCGATCACCGCCGCCGCGTCGATCAGGTCGTAGGGGACCTCCTTCTCGAGGCCCACCGGGACGATCAGGTTGACGCGCCGGGCGGTGATGATGCCGATGGCCGCGCCGATGGTGCCTCCGGTCGGGTGGCCGATGAGGATGCCGGCCAGCCGCTCGCGGTAGTTGATGGCGTTGGCGCCCTTCAGGAAGACGTCCCCGGCGCCCATCTCCTGGAGGGCATCGGTGGCGGAGAGCCCCTGGACCGGCTCGCCCTTGTGGAGGACGAGGTCGGGCATCTCCGCCGAGATGCCGGCCTTGCCGCGCAGGTTCTTCGGCAGGGTGTGACCGGTGACGTACTTCTTCTTGTCGACGGCTTTGCCGCCGAGCTCCTCGACGATGTACGCGTTGGTCGAGCCCTTGGCCACCGCGACCCAGCCCTTGTTGAGGGCCTCGATCACCGGCTGGTACTCGGCGATGCCCTTGGCGATGAGCCGCTTGGCCTCGGAGACGGTCAGGACGACTTGGGTTTGCATGGCTTCCTCCGGGGACGAGGGGCGAGGGACGAGGGGCGGGTCAGGGAAACAAGAAGGGCCGCTCTCCGACCGCCGGCTCCCGCCCCTCGCCCCGCGCCCCCCGTCCCCGCCGCCATCACGTCATCGAATTGAACCGCTTCAGGCTGATCTGGTTGACCGGCTGCTCGCCGCGCAGGAACCGGCCGATGTTGTCGATGGCCAGCTTGCCGCAATCCACCAGGCGGTCGGGCGTCGGCCCGCCCTCGTGGGGCGTGAGCATGCAGTTCTCCAGGCCCCGGAGCGGACTGTCGGCGGGCAGGCCCCCGTAGGGCGGCACCAGCTCCTCCTCGAAGACGTCGAGGGCCGCGTAGATCCGGCCGGTACGGAGCTCCTCGACCAGAGCCGCGGTGTCGACGATCGGCCCGCGGGCGGTGTTCACCAGCACCGCGCCGTCCTTCATGCACTTGAGGAGCTCGGCGTTCACGATGTGGAAGTTCGCCGGGGTGTTCCCGGTGTGGATGGAGACGACGTCGTTCTCGCGGTAGAGGGCCTTCAAGTCCGTAACCCGCCGCACGCCCAGGCGCGCGAAGACTTCCCCGGGGGCGTTGGGCGAGTAGGCGCTGATCTTCACGTTGAAGGGCCGGAGCAGGGGCACGAGTTCCTGGGCGATGGGGCCCAGGCCGTGCAGGCCCACGGTGCGCTCGAAGAGGCTGCGGGTGTCGAAGTGGCTCCAGCTCTTGCGGACGTGCATGTCGAGCGTTATCCGGGTGATGTTCCGGAGGCTGGCCAGGATCATGAGCAGGGAGTGCTCGCTGATCGTGCGGCTGATGACGTCGCCCCAGTTGGTGACGAGCAGCCCCGCCTCGAGGCACGCCCCTTCGACGTACTTGTGGAGCTCGCCGGAGACGTGGATCAGGTACTTGAGCTGGGGGTTCTCCCGGTGCATCTCCCTGGTGAGCTTGCAGGAGCCCCAGAAGGTCACGATCACCACCGGCCGCTCCCGGGCCACCAGCGCCCGGTACTCCTCGGGGCTGGTCTTCTTCGCGCCCACGTCGGCCCAGACGACCTCGCCGAGGCGCCCGAGCTCGGCACACATCTCCGGGGTGAAGGCCTTCCTCGCGTTCTCGGCGGGCATCGCCGCCAGTATCTTGGCCATGGCTGTCTCCGGTAAGCGAAAGGCCCCTGCCGCGGTTGAGCGCCGGCGGCAGGGGCCCGGTATCCGTTGGTCTAGCGGTTGATGCGGGTTTCGCCGCCGGCCATGAGCTTCTCGGCCTCGGCCTTGGTGGCCCAGGAGTAGTCGCCCGGGAAGGAGTGCTGCAGGGCGCTGAAGGCCACCGCGAACTTGATGGCGTAGTCGTCGTCCTTGCCGTCGAGCTTGGCCGCGATGTAGCCGCCCGAGAGGCTGTCGCCGCCGCCGACCCGGTCGACGATCTCGATGCTGTGCTTCGGCGTCTCGAAGAACTTGCCGCCGGTCAGACAGATGGCCGCCCAGGTGTTCTTCAGCACCGAGACGTCCTCGCGCAGGGTGATGATCACGGTCTTGAACTTGAACTTGGCGGCCAGCTGCTCGGCCACCGACTTGTAGGCGGCCACGTCGATCTTCTTCTGGTCGCCGGCGGCGCCGCCCTTTATCTTGAAGACCTTCTTGGTGTCCTCCTCGGTGGTCATGAGCACGTCCACGAACTGCATCATCGGCTCCTGGGCGGCCTGGGCCTGGTCCTCGGTCCAGAGCTTGGAGCGGTAGTTGAGGTCGTAGCTGGTGGTGGCCCCGGCCTCCTTGGCGGCCTTCAGGGCCTGGGCGGTGGTCTCGAGCGCGGTGGCCGAGAGCGCCGGGGTGATGCCCGAGGTGTGGAACCACTTGGCGCCCTTGAAGACCTTCTTCCAGTCGACCTCGCCGGGCTTGATCTTGCTGATGGCGCTGCCGGCGCGGTCGTAGATCACCGAGCTGGCGCGCGGCGAGGCGCCGAACTCCAGGAAGTAGAGGCCCACGCGGTCGCCCTTGGTCCAGACCACGCTGGAGGTGTCCACGCCCTGGGCCCGGGCGTTGTTGACGATGATCTTGCCCAGCGGGTTGTCGGTCAGCCGCGAGACCCAGGCCGAGGAGACGCCGCAGCGCGCGGCGGCCACGGCCACATTGAACTCGCCGCCGCCGGCGTTCAGGTCCAGCGAGTGGGCCTGCTCGACGCGCGCGAAGTTCGGGGGACTGAGACGGATCATTGCCTCGCCGAAGGTTACCAGGTCTGCCACGTGCACTTCCTCCTATCAAGTTCCCGTTTCTTGGGGTCAGGGCATGATTCTAGTGGCGGGGGCGCGGGGCGCAACTGCGGATGCGAGCCGGACAACGGCTCGAAGTCTTTGCCGCAAAGAGGCGCAAGACGCGCAAAGGAGTCAGGCGGGAGGCTGAGGCTCCAAAGGGCTGGCCGGTTGTCCGCTGCTTCCTGCCCGCCATCCGCCGTCTGCCGTCTGCCGTCCCGGCCGACAGGCCTCATATCCCTTGCGCTTCTTGCGCCTCTTTGCGGCCAGGGGCGGAGATCGCCGATTATCAGTCTGCGGTTCGCTATGCCGGCAACGGCATCCCGCAGAAGACCCCGTGGGAGTACTCGTTCTCGTCCAGGTCGTTGGTTGCCTGGGCCTGCAGGAGCCACAGGTCCCACCAGGCGTGGAACTCCTCGTCGCTGAGGTTCTTGAGGTCGAGGTCCTCCTCGCTCAGGAATTCGTCGCGGAGGTCAGACATCGGCGCCGGACCTCCCGAGCGGAGAGAAGGGCAGAAGTCCCTCGGCGCGGCCCGCCATGATGCGGTGAGCCTCGAGGAGTGGCAGGGCCGAAATCTCCCGGTCGAGAGCGGTCCACGCCGCAGACCAGTCGGCGGCCGCCTGCCGATAGGCCGCCAGGCGTCTCTCGTTGGCGCGCATCATCTCCCGCCGCTCGGCGTCCAAGGCCGCTTCCAATGCTTCGCGGCCATCGACGACCCGGGCCAGGAGCGGCCGGTTGGCGGCGACCTCGGCGGCCAAATCCGGATGGCGATGCACCAGGTCGAGGAGATCCCTGGCGCTCCGGGAGTAGCGCAACTGGTCCCGCGGATCGGACATGCTGCGGGCCAACTCCCCGATTACGGCGTAGTCCTTCTCGCGGTCGGTCTTCTTGAGCTCGGCCAGCGCCGGGAGGCCCACGACCGGCGGATCGCCGCCCTCCTGCTCCCTCCAAACGGCCGCCAGTTGCTGCGGCGATAGCCTTGGTGGGCGGGTAACGAAATCGGTTCGTACCCGCAGTGGCCCTTCGCTGAACTGAAAGTGCGAACTCCAGCCGCCGGCCATCCAGCGCGAGTCGAGCGGCGCCCCGAAGCGATAGCGCGCCCCGTGCCGGGCGAGCATCCCCAGAACATGCTCCAGGGCCTCCGCTTCCTCCCGGAGGATCCAGTCGCCGTCCTTGCTCATGATGGCCAGCCGGTGGAGCACGACGGCCTGGCCGGAGCTGACGATGGCGCGGGTCCGGCCAGCGTTGAACTCGGCGGTCAGCCTCAGGTAGATGTTGTCAGCCATCGGCCGCAATTCTAGTCTTGGAGGTGTGGGGCGCAACTGCCAGGGATCATTCGGTGAGCCCATCCGGGCCGCAGATCGTGAAAGCGACGACAATGAAGGGAAGGCCGAGCGACACCGTTGCCGCCAGCGTACCGAAGAGCCACACGCCCAAGTACCAGTTGATAGCTGCGCGCCAGGGATCAAGTTGCCGGCGACCAGGACTCTCCGCAGACGCTTCCGCCTCGTGCTGCATCATCGGCTCTGCCACGAACGTCTCCTCTTCGAACAAAGAACCGGGCTCTCGTTCACCGAGAGCCCGGTTGCATCGTATGGTGTCGGAGCGGCCGGCCGATGCCGCAGCAGGCGCTACTTCCCCAGCTTCTCGTACACCTTCGGATTCACGCAGCTCTTGGGCCGCTCGCCCTTCAGGACCGCCGCGGCGGCCAGGGCGGTCTCGTCCTGGAGCTCCTGGATGGACTCCTCGGAGTACCAGCCGGCGTGGTCGGTGAGGACCACGTTGGGGAGCTTCCGAAGCGGACTGTCGGCCGGGAGCGGCTCCTTCTCGTAGACGTCGAGGCCCGCCGAGGCCGGCCGGCCCTTGGCCAGCGCCCGAGCGAGCGCCGCCTCGTCGATGACCGGGCCGCGGGCGGTGTTGACCAGCACCGCGGTCGGCTTCATGAGCCCGAGCCGCCGCTCGTCGATCATGTGGAAGGTCTCCTTGTTGCTCGGCGCGTGCACGGAGACGTAGTCGCTCTCCTTCAAGAGCGTGTCGAGGTCGACGAGCGTCACCCCGGCGGCCTTGGCGGCCTCGGGCTTGAGGTAGGGGTCGTGGACCAGCACCTTGAAGCGCCAGCCGCCGATCTTCTCGTGCAACCGGCGCGGGATGGAGCCGTAGCCGATCAGCCCGAACGTCTTTCCGGCGATGCGGTAGACCGGGTCCTTGGGACCGATGTCCCACTCGCCGCCGCGGACGCGCTTGTCGTGGTCGACGAGCTTCCGGGCGCAGGCGAGGATGAGCGCCAGGGCCTGGTCGGAGACCTCTTCGACGCAGTAGCCGAGCACGTTGGCCACGACCACGCCGCGGTCGGTGGCGGCCTGGAGGTCGACGTTGTCGACGCCGATGCCGTAGCGGACGATGACCTTGAGCTCGGGCAGCGACTCGATCAACGCCCGGTCAATGGGTGCCTGGCGGACCAGCAGGCCGTGGGCGCCCTTGCAGGCCGGCATCAGCTCGCAGGGGTCCTTCCAGACCACCGGGCCGACCAGTTCCGCGCCGGCCTCGGCGCAGATGCGCCTCTCGCTATCGTAGCTCTTGTAGCCCGGATCGGTGACGACGACCTTGAACTTGCTCATTGGTATCTCCGAGAGAGCGGTTGGCGGTGGGCAGAGGGCTGTAGGTCGCGGGCAGTCACGGGCGGGAGCAGTTGCCGCTCACTGCCAACTGCCCGCTGTCCGCTGCCCATGCAGTTACTTTTTGCCGCCGTCCTCCGCGCGCTTCTTGAGGACGTCCTTGACGGTCTTTTTCAGCTCGGTCAGGTCCGAGGACTTGACCACGTAGGCGTCGGCCGCCCAGGACAGGAAGTTGTCCTTGTAGTTGGCGTAGGCGGTGTTGAGGATCACCGGGATGGTGTTGTCCACGCCCAGCACCTTGCCGAGGGCCTCGATGCCGTCCATCCCCGGCATGGAGATGTCCATGATCACCAGGTCCGGGCGCTCCTTGGATATCTCGGCCAGGGCCTCCTTGCCGCCGGGGGCGGTGCGGACCTCGTAGCCCTCGTCCTCGAGCTCCTGCTCGTAGAGGCGCCTCTGGTTGGGGTCGTCCTCGACCACCAGCAGCTTGGCCATTGGTCATCCTCCCTATTCGCGACGGCCGAAGGCCGTCGTCTCAGAAAAAGAAATCTCGCTTGACAGCCCGGGATTCTATCTCAATCCCTGGCGAACGCGAGCTCCAATTCCTTCTCGAATGTCTTGCCCGGCGCCAGCCGCACCGGCCACCAGACCTGGACGCACAGCCCCTGGATCCCGATCTCGTAGCCGGACTCGGACTGGCTGACGGTCTTCACCTGCCAGGCCGCGGCGGCCGCGCCCGGCGCGGAGAGCTTGCCGTGCAGCCGGCGGTCCGGGCAGGGCAGCGCCAGCGCCGAGGCGTTCTCGTAGAAGGTCACCTCCGGCCCGCGGCCCTTGCCGCCGGCGGGCAGCTTGAAGTCCGGGTTGAGGTTGAACTCGACCGCCAGGGCGAACTCGAGCGGCTCGGATCCCTGGTTGGTCAGTCGGTAGGCGGCCGAGAGGCCGGCCCGGCCGTCGGGGATCCGGACGGTCTTGACCAGCTTGAGGATGCCGGCGCCGCGCACCGGACCGGTCCTGGTCAGAGTGACGGACGCGCCGGCGCGCGCCTTGCGGCCCGCTCCGGCTCCCGCCCCGCCGCCGTCGACGATTTCGTACGACCCAGAGCGGAAGCCGTCGTCGTCGGGGAATCCGGCGCGCCACAGGTCCTCGACCGTCCAGTTGCCCGTCGCCAGGTGGTCGACCAGGCTCTCGCGGACCTCCCGGTCGTAGACCAGGTGATCGACGTGCTCGGCCGTGCCCAGGCGCTGCAGGTCGTGGATGCTGATCTGGCCGTCGTTGCGGCCGGGCCCGCGGGCCAGGGACTCCTTGATGTCCTCGTGGTAGGCCTCGTAGCGGCGGGTGAGCACGTCGGTGAGGTTCTCGTCGGCGGCGACGAGGTCGAGCTCGAAGACGTGCCCGCCGCGCTCGGGGGCGACGAAGGCCGAGAGCTTGTCGGAGAGCAGGCGCACGTCTTCGGAGGCGTCCAGGTCGAAGTCGGCGAACTGCACCGCGGCGGGCTTCTTGCGGGAGGCCGCCCGGGCCAGGCGCTCGGCGGCCAGAAGGTGCTTCCAGACCGCCCCGCGCAGGTGGGCCAGGTACAGCCCGCCGAAGACCCCGTGCCACCAGGCGCAGTTGCACTGGGCCTGGTAGAGCTCGCGGCGGGCGCGCGCGGCCGCCGGGCTCTTCGCCGGCAGCGCTTCGACCTGGTCGCTGACCTGGAGCATCCGGGCGTACATGCGGGCGAGCTCCGCGTACTTGGCCTTGAAGGCCCGCCAGCTGCCGCCGCGGACGAAGCGCTTCACGCGCTGGAAGCGCCCGTCGCCGGCCAGCTCCTTGGAGAGCCGCAGGTACTCGGCCAGGGCGCCGGCCGGGAGCACCCACTCGGTCATCTCCCGGTAGGAGTCGTCGCCGAGGTAGGCGAGCCCCGAGGGGGCCAGCCGGTCGAAGGCCGTCCCGAGCGTGACCGGCTCGAGCCAGTCGCCCTCGGCGGCCAGCGCCGCGTGGAAGCGCGCGAGCCAGCCGTCGGCGTAGACGTGCTTGTTGGTCCCCGGCCACAGGCCGAACTTCTCGCCGTCGTCGGCGTAGACGACGAGCGACATGCCCTCGGCGGGCCGGTGCCTGCGCAGCTCCTCGATGACCTGCTCGACGGTCCCGAAGGGGATCAGGTAGCGCAGGCGCTCGGAGGCCGGGAAGATGCCCAGCGTCCGGCCCTGGTCCTCGGCCAGGTAGTAGGGCCCGAGCCGGTCGGCGTCCATGCCGGCGTGGGCGAAATGGCTGTCGTCGAGGCAGGCGTACTCGATGCCGGCCTCGGCGAGCAGCGAGGCCAGGTTCTGCTCCCAGACTCGCTCGGTGATCCACGCGCCGCGCGGGCGCTGGCCGACGAACTCGTCGAGCTGTTCGGAGCCGCCTCGGAGCTGGCCCAGGGCATCGCGCCGGGGCAGCATGGCCAGGATCGGCTCGAAGAGCCCGCCGCCCACGAACTCGACCGGGCAGCCCCTGGCCGCGTCGCGCAGCCGCCCGAGCAGCGGGTGCTTGTGGACGGAGAGCCAGTCGAGCAGCGGCCCGCTGAAGTGCAGTGAGACCGGGAAGCGCCCGGTGCGCAGGTACTCCTCGACGTAGGGTCCGTAGGCCTTCTCGCAGGCCATCTCGAAGACGCTGTCGAAGTTGCCCACCGGCTGGTGGCAGTGGAGCACCTGGGCGAAGAGGACTTTCCCGGTCATCGGCGCCTCCTGGATGGGGTGTTGGGCTTGGTGGACTTGGTGGACTTTGTGGACCTAACCGCCTTGGCGGCCTTCGCAGTTCTGGCGGCCCGGACTTTCTTGTCCGACCTGTCGGACCGGTCGGACTTGTCCGACTTCTTCGGTGCGACGTCCACCTTCTTCCGGCACGGCCGCTTGACCGAGATCTTGCGGTGCAGGTCGGCCGGGGCCATTTCCGGGGCGATGGGCACGGGCAGGCCCCGGCGCGAGCGGGCCAGGGCGTAGAGCCGGGCGTACTCGCCGGCCGAGCGGCACCAGTCCCACTCCTCGGTCATGCATTCGCGGACCAGCTTCGCCCAGTAGCCGGCGTTGGCCCGGGCGGCCAGCGCCCGGCGCACGGCCACCAGGAGCGCGGTGGCGTTGTACTCGAAGAAGGTGAACCCGTTGACGCTGTCGGTGATGGTGTCGGCCAGGCCCCCGGTCTCGCGGACCACCGGCACCGCGCCGTAGCGCAGGGCGATGAGCTGCGAGAGGCCGCAGGGCTCGAAGCGCGAGGGCATCAGGTAGATGTCGGCGGCGGCCGGAATGCGGTGGGCCAGCTTCTCGTTCAGGCCGAAGCGCACCGCCATCCTGCCGGGGTAGCGTCCGGCCAGCTCCGAGAAGGCCCACTTGAAGCGCTCCTCGCCGTCGCCCAGCAGCGCGAACTGCACGGGGAGCGTCATGATCGCGGGCAGGGCTTCGCCGAGGATGTCCAGGCCCTTCTGCTCGGTCAGACGCGAGACCAGTCCGATTAGCGGCTTGTCCGGGTCGGGGTCGAGCCCCAGGTCCTCCTGGAGGTCGAGCTTGCACCTGGCTTTGCCGCCCGGGCGCCGCGGCGAGAACTTGCAGGCCAGTTCGTCGTCGCAGGCCGGGTCCCAGACGGTGTAGTCCAGGCCGTTGACGATGCCGAATAGGTCGGCGTGGCGCGCGGCGAGCACCCCGTTCAGGCCGTAGCCGCCCTCGGGCGTCTGGATCTCGCGGGCGTAGCGCTTGGAGACCGTGTTGATCACGTCGGAGTGGACCAGCGCGCCCTTCATGAGGTTCAGGTTGCCGTAGTACTCGTACTCCTGCCAGTTGAAGTGGGTGACGTCGAGCCCGGTGGCCGGCATCTTCCACGGCGGGAAGATGCCCTGGAAGGCCAGATTGTGGATGGTGAACACCGAGGCGGCCTGGGCCAGGCGCTGCGTGTCCCGGTAGATGAACCGGAGGTAGGCCGGGATCAGCGCGGTCTGCCAGTCGTGGCAGTGGACGACGTCGGGGGTGAGCTCGAGCTCCCTGGTCGCCTCGCAGACCGCCCGGCAGAAGAATGCGAAGCGCTCGCAGTTGTCGGGGTGGTCGCGATCGCCGGAGCCGTAGAGCCCCGGACGGTTGAAGAACTCGTCGCGGGCCACGAAGAAGACCGGCACCTTGCCGCGGGGCGTCTCGCCGCGGAGGATGACCGCCTCGACCCGGCCGGCTCCCATGGGCACGGCGAAGCGCGCCACCGGCCGCACCGGCACGTTGGCCGCGGCCACCTGGCGGTAGTAGGGCATGAAGAGCCAGGGCTCGTGCCCCAGGGCCTTCAGGGCCACGGGCAGGGCGCCGGCCACATCGGCCAGGCCCCCGGTCTTGGCGAAGGGCGCGGCCTCGCTCGCCGCCAGAAGGATTCTCATGGGCTGGTCCTGTCTTTCCGTTTCCGCTGGCTGATGGGCTGATTCACCGGCTCTGCCGGCGATTCTAAGGCCGCCCGGTGCATTATCAATATCAGGACAATGCGCCCGCGCGGCGTTTCGCTAACGGCCCTGGCGGGCCGGAAATGCCCGGAAACGAGCCCGGGGCGCACGGGAAACGATGCTCACCGCCGAGACGCGGAGACGCCGAGTCAAGATCTTGTCGGCGGCCGTGGCCCTTCCCTGCAGAATCTGTCCGCCGCGTTCCTGAGCCTGCTCTGCGCCTCTGCGTCCCCTGCTCTGCGAAGCCCGGCTTCGCTACGCAGGGCGAAGCAGAGTCCGCGGTGAAACCGTCTTCTGGAAATGGCCCTGTCCCCGGCCGCTTCCCACTTGACGCCGGCCGGGCGCTGTGCAAGAATGCTCCGGCGCGACGGAGCGATCCCTGCCGGCGGGAGGAGGTTTCCCTTGGAGTTGTTGGTCGACGGCCAGCCCCACGACGTGCTGATGGACGAGCCGTTCATCAAGACTTTGGAGAAGGTCCGCGCGAAGCTGGCGGCCTCCGACCGGGCGATCATGAGCATGTTCCTCGACGGCAGGGAACTGTCGGTCGAGGAGGAGACGGCCCTCTGCGCGCGCCGCGCCGGCGAACTTGGCAAAGTGGAGGTGCGCTCCACGCCGGCCCGGGAGTGGGGCCTGCACGGCCTCGGCGAGGTGGCCAGCGCGCTGGGGCAGCTCGGCGACCAGTCCCGGGCCGCGGCGGACCTCTTCCGCGGCGGGCAGTTCGCGCAGGGGCTGGATCGCGCGAACGAGACCATCGGGCTCTTCCTCAAGGTGATGCAGGCCCTGGGCACGTCCCTGACCCTGGTCGGCGCCGCGGCCGGTGCGGCCGATCTCAAGGCCCAGGTCGACGTCATCGTCGGGGCCATGCGCGAGCTGGAGACCGCGGTGCGGGGCTCCGACGGAGTTGCCGCGGCGGACATAGCCGAGTATCAGCTTCCCGAAGCCCTCGAGTCCCTGGCGGCCAGGGTGCGGGCCGTGACGTCGTCAGAGCCCAAGAGCCAGGGCTGATGGCCGACGTTCTGGAGCGCAACCTGGCGGCCCTCCGGGTGATTCATCCCGGCGTCGCCGCCGCGGTGGAGAACGCGCCGGAACCGCCGGGCGCCGAGTTTCTGGCCACCCGCGACGGGGACTGGACCGCCCGGATCGCCCGACCCGACGGAACGTCGGTCACCCTGCACAGCCGCTACGATCCGCGCGCCGAGGCCCGGCGCTTTCCGGAGGGGGTCGAGCCGGACGTCCCCCAGGGGTTCCTGGCCTTGGGCTTCGGACTGGGCTACCACCTGCAGGCCCTGGCTGAGGCGGCCAACCCGGAGGCCCGCATCCTCGTGCTCGAGAAGCACCCCGGGCTGCTGCGCATGGCCGCCTCGCGCCGCGACCTGAGCGCCCTCTTCGCCGACCGGCGGATATCCTGGCTGGTAGGGCTCGACCGCCAGGAGCTCTACCAGGCGCTGCGCGCCCACACCAGGGTACTGATGTCCGCCGGAATCAAGATCCTGGTCCACGCCCCGTCGACGACGCTGGACGGCGAATACTACCAGGGTGCCCGCCAGGCCATCCGCGATTTTGCGTTGTCCGGCCAGATGTCCCTCATCTCCAATTTCTTGCTGGCGCGCAAGTCGCTGGTCAATCAGTTCCGCAATCTCCCGCTGTACGTGGGCTCGCCGTCGCTGGCCGAGCTCCGGCCGCTCTACGCCGGCCGGCCGGGCATCGTGGTCTCGGCTGGACCGAGCCTGCGCAAGAACATCGACCGGCTGCGCGAGGCGCGCGGCCGGGCGGTGCTGGTGGCCTGCGACATCGTGCTCAAGCCGCTCCTGGAACGGGGCATCGTCCCCGACTTCACGGCGGTGGTCGACTACCAGGGGCAGACCAAGAAGTTCTTCGAGACGCTGCCGCCCAGGGTCCCGACCAGGCTGGTGGCCATCGGCCCGGCCTTCCACGAGACCGTGCGCTGCTACCCCGGCCCGCTGGCCTTCGCCGGCGACCCGCTCATGGATCAGATGCTCGACGGCGCGAGGCGGAGCATGGGAGGAAACTACGGCGGCGGCAACGTCGGCCACTTCTGCTACCTGATCGCCTGCCACCTGGGACTCGAGCCGATCGCCTTCGTCGGCCAGGACCTGTCCTTCCCGCTGAACATCGGCCACATGCCCGGCACCCCCAAGCACGAGGAGTGGCAGAACGAGCGCAATCGTTTCTACACTCTGGAGATGCGCGAGCTCGAGGTGCTGCTGCGCAGGCGCCAGGGACTGCTCCAGGTGCCGTCCCAGGACGGCGGCGAGGTCTTCACCGAGCGGAGCATGTACCACTACCTGCGCGAACTGGAGGGCGCCGTCAGGGAGTCGGGGCGCCGGACCGTGGACTGTACCGAGGGCGGCTCGCGCAAGGAGGGCACGGAGGTCAGCCCCCTGGCCGCCTTCCTGTCGGAGTGCGAGCCCGGGGACCTGCCTTCGCCCGGGGCCGGGCCGGAGGGGCTCGACCGCCGGCGGTTGTCTGCGGCCGTCAAGGACCTGGACCGCCGCCTCATGGAGTTCCTGGACGTCAAGGCCGCCGTGGAGCAGAAGATCCGGGCGCACCGGCGCATCGAGAAGGCCCTGGAGGCCAATGAGCCGGCGGAGCGCTTCATGCGCTCGGCGGTGGAGTTCGGCGAGCGCATCGAGCGGCACCGCGAGATCCTCATCGTGCTTCAGGAGCTGGCCTCGGTGGGCTTCTTCCGGGCCGGAGCCGCGCATCGTCGGATCGACGCCCAGAGCGGCGGGGAGGACGGCAAGCAGCGCGAGCGGTTTGCCCGCGACGACGCGCTCATCAGGGACCTGGCCGAGGCCGTCGAGTTCCTCGAGCCGCTGCTCCGCGAGGCCCGCAGAAGCTGCGCGGAGCTCGGCGCGGGCGAAGGGCGGGCGGACGCATGAAGACCTGGGTCTGCATGGAGCTGCGCGCGACGGGGCCTCTGGGCCTGCCCAGCCGCGCCGGAGAGGAGCTTGAGGGGCGCACCGTCCTGGCCCGCTCCGTGGAGCGCGCCCTGCGGACTCCGGGAGTCGAGGGCGCGGCCGTGCTGGTCGAGCCCGGACGCGGCGCCGAGGTCAGCGGATGGCTCGGCGCCTGCGGGGCGCAGGTCCTCGAGGTGCTCGGGACCGAGCCGGCGGGCCGCGAGGCCGTCCGGCGGGCGCGCAAGTGGTCAAAGGACTCGTGGCGCGGAGGCATCCGCCAGACCGTCGACCTGGACAGCTGGACGGACTTCCCGGCGCTCGCCGCCGCCGCCCGGAAGCTCGGCGCCGAGGCCATCCTGGCCGTGCTCCCCGAGGGCGTCCTGGTCGATCCCGCCATCCTCGACGGACTGGTCCAGCACGCCGTCCCGCAGGGCATCCGGGCCATGGGCTCGGCCTTCTGCCAGGCGCCGGCGGGCTTCGCCGGGCTCTTCGCCCTGACCGAGTGGCTGGAATCCGCGGCCGCCAAGGACGTCAGCTATGGCCGGATCATGGCCCTGGTGCCCGGGGCCACCTCCCACGATCCGGTGCATCGCCCGGACAACTTCCTGGCGCCGACTCCGGTGCGCCGCTGCGAGTTCCGCGGCGCGGTCGACTCGACGCGCTCGCGGGAGATGCTCGGGGAGTTGCTCCGGCGCTCGCCGGGCCCGGACGGGCTCGGGCCGTCGGCGGAGGAGTCCGTCGCCCTGGTCGCGGCGGACCCGGCGCTCTACGCCGGCCGGCTGCCGCGGATCGTGGAGGTCGAGCTGACCACCTCCGGCCTGGTGCCCTTCGCGGACTCGCCCTGGGGCTGCCGCGCGCCGGAGCGCCGCATGGACCGGGGGCTCTTCGAGAAGCTGCTTGCCGACCTCTCGGGCTTCGACGACGTGCTGCTGACCGTGGGCGGGTTCGGCGACCCGCTGGCCCATCCGGAGGTCTTCGACTTCCTCGAGCTCGCGCGGGAGAAGGGCGTCTACGGCCTGCACCTCGAGACCTACGGCGCCTTGCTCGACGAGGCGTCTTCCCGCCGGCTCCTGGAATGCGACCTCGACGTCGTCTCGGTGCGGCTGGGCGCGGCCGGGGGCGAGACCTATCGCCGGCTCACCGGCCGGGACGATTTCGACGCCGTCGCCGCGAACGTGGAGCGCCTGGTCGCGCTCCGGGACGGGACCGGCCGCGAGTGGCCCTGCGTGGCGGTCGAGGCGGAGAAGCGCGTCGAGGTCGAGCCCGAACTGCTCGACTTCTTCGATCGCTGGACCGCGAAGTGCGACTGGCCGGTGATCCGCGCGGCCAGCGACTGCGCCGGACAGCTGGCCGACCGCGCGTCCGTGCACCTCAATCTCGCCCAGCGGACCGGGTGCCGGCGGCTCATGAAGGAACTGCTCGTGCTGGCCGACGGAACCGTGCCGGTCTGCCGCGTGGACTTCCGCGCGTCCGAGCCGGCGGGCAATCTCCGCGAGCGGAGCGTCGGGGAGCTCTGGACCTCGGGGCGGATCGCGGAACTGCGCGGGGCGCAGTGCGCCGGCCGCTTCGACGGCTTCAGGCTGTGTCCGGGATGCAGGGACTGGGACGGGCTATAGCGCCATCGCGCGAGGCCGCCGGCGCCTCTTTCTTCTCGTGCTTCGTGGAAACAAAAAAATCCGCCGGTCCTTGGACCAGCGGATAGTACGACTGCGCGTCGAACTACTTCTTCTTCTTGGCGGCCTTCTTCGCCGGCTTCTTCGCCTTCTTGGCGGCCTTCTTCGCCTTCTTAGCCATCTCTCGATCACCTCCTCAAAGAGTGGAATCGTCCCCCCACCCGATGCTGCAATTGCGTCTTGTTGCCACAGAGCCTAGACAAAATCGCGCGCGAGTCAACTGAAATAACTGGAAAAATGAAATTTCTTTTCATGCCGCCGATCGCCTAATCGCGCGCGAACGGCGCGACGTGCCGTCCCAGATGGCGGGCGAGCAGCTCGTAGTGGAGCTCCTCGTTCTCGGCCAGGGCCTTCATCATCAGCTTCTTGTAGTCGCCGGTGTTGAGTACCGAGCCGAAGGTGACGTGCAGCGCCTGGCGGGTGTCGAACTGATCGAGCGCGCCGGGGAGCTGCCCGTCGTCGAGCGAATCGGGGCGCAGGACCTTGCCGAGTTCGGCGGAGACGTGGTAGGACTTCTTGTCCTCCTCGTAGCGCCCGATGGCGAAGGCCAGTATCTCGCGGAAGAGCTCGCGGTCGGCGCCGGCGGCCAGCGTCCGGAGCGCCTCGAGGTAGCTGGTGCCGGCGGTCTTGACGTGCACCAGGCCGCGCGCGGCCTCGGCGGCCAGCGGGTAGACGCTGAACTTGTCGGAGCCGGAGTGCACGCTCAGCTTGTAGGGCCCGAGCGTGCGGGCCACCGCGGCGTGTCCGGCCAGCGCCGGCTTGAGCTCGGCGAGGTCGCCGATGTAGTCCACGCCCTTCTCGAAGCGCCCGACGAACCTCGGCGCCAGGCTGACCCACTTGACGCCCAGGCGCCCGAGTTCGGCGGCCACGTAGTAGTGCTCGGCCACGGAGGTGGGCGAATCGGTCTCGTCGACCGAGACCTCCAGCTCGAAGCGCCCGGCGCCGGCCCTTTCGAGGAGGTGGCGGTAGAGCCCAGCCACGTGGGCCACGGCCCGGCCGTACTTGACAGCCGCGCGCGTCAGTACTGCGGCGGAGATCTCCAGATCCGGACCGCCGTCGAGCTTCGCGACGCTGTCGGCGTAGCGCGCGCGGCACTCCGCGGAGGTCGACTCCAGCGCCTTCCAGGGCAGCGCCTCGAAGCGCGAGGCCATCTCGCCGGCGGAGGCGCCGTCGGCCGTCCCGTCGACGTGGTCGCCCGGGTCGATGGTGAACATGGTGAACCCGGCGGCCAGGCAGTAGTCGATGTCCTGGGCGGTCTTGAGGTGGTCGGCGTCGGAGCCGTAGCCGCCGCGCCAACCGGCCTGAAGCGCTCCGAGGGCGGCCATGTCCTGGACCTCCTGCGGAGTGCGCTTGGTGCGGGTCATTTCCCGGATGGACTGCTGCGCGAAGAAGGGGGCCAGCCCCGTTCCGCGCACGGCCCGGACGTGGCCGGGCGTGGCCGTGCCCAGGCGGTCGCCCAGGCCCAGGCTGGTGGCCAGGCCCACGAGCTTGGGGCGCAGGAAGGGCAGGTGCGCCCTGAGGTGTGCGGCGGCCTCGCGGGCGTTGTTGCTGCGCCGGAGTTGCAGATGACCGGCGGACTCGGACTGGCCCGGGAACTCGGCGGCGGCGGCCGGCTCGTGGGCCGAGGCCTTCCAGGCCACGCCGACCTCCTTGTCGCCGTGCCGCCGGGAGATGAAGAAGGCCGCATCGCCCACGAGCGTCACCGACTCGGGATACACGGCCGAGCCGCAGATTTCGGAGAGCTCCGCCGCGGCCGCGACGGGGTCGGCGGGCGGGGCGATGGGTGCGCCGGGCTTGAGCAGGTCGCCGATGGATGGCATGGTGGGTCTCCAGGGGGCCGGTCTCCGCGCCATTAAACACCCGGGCGGCGGAAAGTCAAGGCGGGCAAAGGGTTGCCAAGTCTCAAGAGGAGCTAACCTGTCCGCTGAAGCTCAAGAGGAGCGAATGCGGACGTGTCGCGTCGAAGCAGCTTCAGCTGCGTAGACGGAAGTAGTGCGTCCGCGGCGAGGCGGTGGGCTCGACCTTCTCGATGGCGCCCGCGGCGATGAGCGCCCGGAGGTCCTTGGTGGCGGTGTCCCCGGAGACTTCCAGCAGCTTCATGGCCTCCGTCCGGGTCAGCCGGCCGTGGCGGGAGAAGGCGCTGCGCAGGCGCTCCTGCCGGCGGAAGTGGATGCGGCCCTCGGGCAGGTTCTCGACCGCCGCCGCCGCGGACCCCGCCGCCGGTACGCCTGGGGCGGGTGGATTTGCGGAGTCGGTCGGAACCGGCTCCCGCGGCGCGGGCCCGTCCGGGGCCGGGTCCAGATCGGCCAGATCGTAGTCCAGCTTGTCGGAGTTCAGCAGGCGCATCTTCTCGACGAGGTTGCGCAGTTCGCGGACGTTGCCGCGCCACTCGCAGGAGCGGAGCGCGGCCATGAGCTCCGGGGTCATGCGGGCGCGCCGCCCCGCGGGGCGGCCCAGGTCCAGGAAGTGCTCGGCCAGCGGCACCACGTCCTCAGGCCTCTCCCGGAGCGGCAGGGCGGCCAGCGCCAGTCGCTTGAGGCGGAAGAGCAGGTCCTGGCGGAAGCGTCCGGCGGCCGCCAGCGCCTCGAGGTCGGCGTTGGTGGCCGCGAGGATCCGGCAGCGGACCAGCCGGCGCAACTCCGCGCCGCCCACCGGCTGGATCTCGCCGGACTCCAGAACCCGCAGGAGCGCGGCCTGCAACCGCGGCGAGACCTCGCCGATCTCGTCGAGCAGCACCGTGCCGGCGCCGGCCGCCTCGAAGACTCCGCGCCGCGCGCGATGGGCCCCGGTGAAGGCGCCCTTCTGGTGGCCGAAGAGCTCGCTCTCGAGCAGGCCCTCGGAGATGGCCGCGCAGTTGATGGCCAGGAAGGGCTCGGCCGCCCTTGGGCCCTCCTCGTGCAGGGCGCGGGCGACGAGTTCCTTGCCCGTGCCGGTCTCGCCGGCGATCAGCACCGGCGCGTCGAGCGGCGCCATCTTCCGGACGGTCTCGCGCAGGGCGGCGGTCGCACGGCTGACGCCGACAAGCCGGGCGACGCCGCGGAGATCCGGAACACCCCGCGACGGCTCCGACGCGCCGTCCGGCCCTGACGGCGGCCGGGCGCCGCGGCGCCCTTCTCCGCCGGCGAGGAGCCTCTCCGCTGCGCGGGTCAGGGCGAAGACCGCGTCGGGCGCGAGCTCGCAGCTCAGGCGGAGTTCCACGGCCAGCCGTCTGCCGGCCCCATGAAGCTCGCAGGCCCGCACTGCGGCCGCCAGGTGTCGGGCGGCTGCCTCCTCTCTTCCGGCGAGCAGTTCGATCCGCGCCAGGAAGAAGTCGTCGATGTAGTTTGCCGCGCCGCGGCGCCAGTGTTCCTGGATCAGCCGCCGGGCCGCCTCTCCGTGACCCGAGGACAGTTCGGCGCGGATCAGGGTGTAGGCGTGGAAGCCCAGCCGCTGGAACCAGTTGATCACGTCCTCGACGTCGCCGCGCGCCCAGCGCAGGGCCTCTTCCGGACGGCCGCCGAAGAGCGCGTGGGTCGAGCGCAGGCAGCCGGCCTCGCCGCCGTACCCGGAGAACTCGGCCGGAGGACGCCAGCGGCCGGCGAGGAGCTCGATGAGCTCGCCGGCCCAGCGCAGCCGCTCCTTGGCTCCGAGCCGGCCCTCGCGGTCCCGGGCGGTCAGCGCCGCCAGGTGTCCGGCGGCCTTCTCGACCTCGCCGGTCTGGATGCAGTTGTCCATGAGCGTCCAGCGGTCGACCCCATAGAGTTCGATGCGGTCCCGGCCCTCCTCCAGGCGGCCGACCTGGCCGAGGAGGCTGAGCCACTGGCGTCCGGCCCGCTTCCCGAGCGCCGATTCCGGCGGGAGCGCCTCGGCCGCCTCGCGGATGTGGCGAGTCGCCGCGCTCACGTTGCCGGCGGAAAGCTCCAGTTGCCCTTCAGCCAGGGTCTGCAGAGCGCGCAGTTCGCGCGGGCTCCGCGGCGAGACCAGCGCCCGGCCGCGATTGACGATGGCCCGGACCTCGTCGGGACGGGCGAAGTGATGAGCGACCGAGGCCCAGAGCCCGAGGAGCAGAAGCTGCAGACCGCGATCGGCGGGCTCGCGGCTGGCCGCTTCGGCCAGCCGCCATGCCTCGTGCACGTCCCCGCCGGCATTAATATGGTAGAGCGCACGCATGGCCGCGACGACGGGCTCATCGATCTCAGGATGTTCTTCAAGAATGGTCTGGAGGCGCGTGCCGCCTTCGAAGAACTGACGAACCAAAGGGTGCCATCTATCTCGCATAGGCCTAGTATAGGCCGACACCGAACTTGTGGCAAGAGCGCTTCGTGCATAAAGCTCGTTATTGCGACGCGTATCTTCTGTGGTGATCGGCACGATTGTTGCGCAATATGCTGAGTGCACGGTGCAGAACACATAGCGTAGAGCACCACGCACCAAGCACCAAGCACCAAGTGCCGAGTGCCTAGTGCCAAGTGCAGTACGCCAAACGCCAAGTGAGGATGCTGAGCGCTGGAGGACTCGGAGAGCGACCATGATCTTCCCGGGACGGAGAGGGCGCAACTCACTTTGGGGGACACTGGGGATGGCGCTCGGCGAGAAGTTCGCCTCGCGCGAACTGCCCCGCGTGCCCGAGCCCCAAGCCATGGCGGAGGCGTCGGGAGTTTCGGCCTTCGATCGCGAGGGGGCGGCTGACGGAGCGCTTCAGCCCGTCTATCATTTCAATGCCCTGGCCCTGAGCCGCATGCTGCCCCGGGGCGGCCGGCTTCTCGATCTGGGCTCGGGCTCGGGCCGGTTCCTGGCCTACCTGGCCGAGCGCCGGCCGGACGTGAGCGTCGTGGGCCTGGAACTGTCCGAGGCCATGGCGGGGACCGGGCGGCGCGCGCTGGCCGCCGCAGGCCTGGCCGGCCGGGTGCGCATCGAGGTGGGCGACATGACCGACCTCGGTTCCAGCCGGGAACGGCTCGGCGGGCGCTTCGACGCGGTCAGCTGCGTCTATGCCCTTCACCATCTTCCGGACGAAGAGCTCCTGGCCGGCTGCCTCGCTCAGGTCGCGGCGGTCCGGGCGCGCTGCGGTGCGGGCGTGTGGATCTTCGACCACGCCCGGCCCAGGGTCGCGTCCACCGCGGCGCTCTTTCCCGAGATCTTCACGCCCGAAGCCCCGGAGGCGTTCAGGCGCGACTCCCGCAGCTCCCTGCGGGCGTCCTTCTCCTTCGAGGAGTTGGGCGGCGCCGTCGAGAGCGCCCTGGGTCCGGCCGGCCACGCCCTGGCCAGGGTCCTCCCGGTCTTCCAGGCGCACTGGCTCGAGCCCGAGGGTGGGTGGCCCGGAGCCGGTGAGAGCTGCTGGTGCGAGGGACGTCTGCCCGTCCGGGCCCGTTTCGGACTCGCGCAGCTTCGCCTGGCCATGCGAGGTGCGCCCTGGTCGGGCCGGACCTCGCCCGGGCTGCCAGGACGCGATCAGCCGGTCCCGGCGGGCTTCGCCAGCTCGAAGTAGTGGGTTCGCGGGGACGCGTTCGGCTCGACCTTGACTATGGCCCCCTCTTCGCAGAGGGCCCGCAGATCGGCCGTGGCCGTGTTGCCGGAGACCCCGAGCAGGCCGGCCACCTCGCCGCGGGTCAGCCGCCCGTGCTGGGCGAACAGCTGACGGAGCCGCTCCCTCCGGCGCAGGGCCGACCTGCCGTCGGCCAGCAACTGACCGTCGGAGCCCGGCGCGCCGCGGTCCGTGCGGGCGGCGCTTCCGGGTGCGGTCGGCGCGGCCGACCAGCGCGTTGCGGGCGGCTGCGCCGTGCCGCGGCCAGCGATTGACGACCCGGCGCGGGCCGGTGCAGAGCGCAGGCGCCCGGCCAGGTCCTCGAGGGTGTAGGTCCGCTTCTCCGAGCCCAGCAGCCTGATGCGCTCCACTTCGTTGCGCAGCTCGCGGACGTTGCCCGGCCAGGCGTGGGCCAGGAGCGCCCGGCGGAGGTCGTCGGACATCACCGGACGGATGCCATCGCGCCGCCCCTCGCCCAGGAAGTGGCCGGCGAGCTCCAGGATGTCCTCGCGGCGGTCGCGCAGCGCCGGCACGCGGATCTCCAGGCGCTTAAGGCGGAAGATCAGGTCCTTGCGGAAGCCGCCCGCGGCGGCGAGCCGCTCCAGGTCCGCGTTGGTCGCGGCCAGCACCCGGCACTCGACGTGCCGGTTGGACGAGCTGCCCACCGGGCGGACCTCGGCGCTTTCCAGGACCCGCAGCAGCGCCACCTGCAGCCGGGGTGAGATGTCGCCGATCTCGTCGAGGAGCACCGTGCCGCGGCCGGCCTCCTCGAAGACTCCGCGGTGGGCGCGGTGCGCGCCGGTGAAGGCGCCGCGCTCGTGGCCGAAGAGCTCGCTCTCGAGCAGGGTCTCGGCGATGGCCCCGCAGTTGATCGCCAGGAAGGGCTCGGAGGCGCGCGGCGACTCCTCGTGGAGCGCCATGGCCACGAGTTCCTTGCCGGTGCCGGTCTCCCCGGCGATGAGCAGCGAGGCGTCGAGCGGCGCCATGCGCTTGATGTTGGCGCGCAGTTCGGCCATCGCCGGGCTCCGTCCGATCAGCCGGGCGGCGCCGCGCATGTCGGCGCTCGAGGCGGGCTCGGCCGGGACCGGCGGCAGGGGCGGGACCGGGGCGGACTCGGCCGGAGCCGCGGGCATGGCCGCCGCGGTGCGGGTCAGGGCCACCAGGTCCCCGGGCGAGAGTTCGGCGGCCAGGAGGAGCTCGAAGTCCAGGCGCTTCTGGGCCTGGTGCAGGTCGCAGGCCCGGACCGCCTCGGCGAAATGCGCCGCCGCCGCTTCGCGACGTTCGGCGAGAAGCTCGACTCTGGCCAGGAAGAAGCTGTCGAGGTAGAGGCGGGTGCCCGCGGAACAACGCTTGTCGATCAGTCGCCGGGCGGCCTCGCCGTTGCGGCAGGCGAGTTCCGCGCGCACCAGCGTGTAGACCGGGAACATCACGTCGGCCAGGAACCAGTCGTGCTCCTCCGCCGCCGCGCGGGCGTGGACCAGGGCCTCGTCGAGCCGGCGGTCGAGCAGGCACTGCGTCGAGGCCGCCCAGTGGATGTGCGCCAGGGCGATGCCCGCTTCGCGCCAGCGGCCGCGCATCAGGGCGATCAGCGCCCGGCCGCGGGCGATCAGCCGGGCCATGCGGCCCACCAGCGCCGGATCGCCCTCCACCAGGCGCAGCGCGTCCTCGGCCTCGTCGGCCCGCCCGGTGGCCAGGAAGTTGAGGAAGCGGGGCAGCGCGATCTGGGGGACGCCGAATCGCTCGTCGGTCCGCCCGGCGAGCCAGGCGAGGTCCGCCTCGCATTCGCCCCCCCGGCCCTCCTGGGAGAAGTGGATGGCCCGGTTCCAGACGGTCTCGCGGCGGAGCGGCGAGTCCCCGGGCAGTAGCGCCAGGGCCTCGTCGAAAGACCGCTCGCGCGCTTCCTTGTCGCCCTCCCAGGCCTTGACCAGGCCGGCGCTGACCTTGAACTCGGCCTGGAGCTCGCGCGGAGAGTCCGGCGTCAGGAGCTGGCCGGCCCGGCGCAGGATGGCGCGGGCCTCGTCGTAGCGCTGGACCCGGCCGCAGGTCCGCAGCCAGGTGTTCAGGAGCACGAACGAGAGCGTCGCGTCGGGCTCCTGTTCGGTGGCGGCGGCGGCCTGCCGAACGGCCTCGTCGATGGCCGCCCGGCTGGCGTTTGCAGCTTCCTTCAGCCTGATGATAGCGGCAACGGTCGCCGGGCGCGGCTCCGGGAATGCCCTGGCCAATTCCGCCAGCGGCCGGCCGCCGGCGTACCATTCCAGGACTTTGCGGACGACATCGTCGACCTGATCAGCCACCGTTGGATTGCCTCCGTAACAACGCAGGATTGGCGCAATATAAACCAAGCCAGGTGGGGATTCAAACTTAATAGCCCCAAATCGTACCGGGCCAGCTTTCAAAGAGTTGGGCCTTCGTGCGTTGCGCCCCGCACCCCGGATCGAGTCTCAGCGCTGCCGGAAGGAACCCCGGAGCGGGCCTGCCTCCAAGAGCGATTCCGCAGCCGGAATCGACCTCGTCTTAGGGGCGACCCGCCGGGTCGCCCCTACCTGAGTCGATCAATTCCGTCCCGAGTTCCTTCCGGCAGCTCTCAGGATGTCTCCGCCGGGTTTCTGAGCTCGAAGTAGTGGGAGCGTGGCGAGGTATTGGGCTCGACCTTGACGATCAGGCCTTCCTCGCACAGTGCCCGCAGGTCGGTCGTGGCGGTGTTGCCGCAGACCTCGAGCAGCCGCGCAACCTCGTGGCGCGCCAGCCGCCTGTGGCGCTCGAAGAGCTTTCTAATGCGCTCGCGCCGGCGCATGGTCGAGCGTCCGGACGAGAGCCGCTCCTCTTCCGAGGCATCGTCTGGGGCGGAGGAAAGGCCGGCGGGCTGCAGCTTCCTGCGCCCCGGCGCCTGATCGGAAGCGTCGTTCGCGGGGGTCGGCGGCGAGGCCTCCTCGCCGGGATCCCGGCCCAGCCTGCCGCCGAGGTCGGCCAGCGCGTAGGATCGTTTCTCGGAGCACAGGAGCCGCATGCGCTCCATCTCGTTGCGGAGCTCGCGGACGTTGCCCGGCCAGGCGTGCGCCAGGAGCGCGCCGCGGAGGTCCTCGGCCATCGTCGGCCGTGCGCCGTCGCGGCGCCCTTCGGCCAGGAAGTGGCCGGCCAGTTCCAGAACGTCCCCGCCTCGCTCGCGCAGCGGCGGCACGGCGAGCTCCAGGCGCTTGAGGCGAAAGAGCAAGTCCTTGCGGAACGTCCCGCCGGCGGTGGCCTCTTCGAGGTCGGCGTTGGTGGCAGCCACCACCCGACAGGCGATCCGGCGGCTGGCGGCCGAGCCGACCGGGCGGATCTCCCCGGCCTCCAGCACGCGCAGCAGAGCCACCTGGAGTCGCGGCGAGATGTCGCCGATCTCGTCGAGGAGCACCGTGCCGCGGCCGGCCTCCTCGAAGACTCCGCGGTGGGCGCGGTGCGCGCCGGTGAAGGCGCCGCGCTCGTGGCCGAAGAGCTCGCTCTCGAGCAGGCCCTCGGCGATGGCTCCGCAGTTGACGGCCAGGAAGGGTTCGGCCGCGCGCGGCGACTCCTCGTGGAGGGCGCGGGCCACGAGCTCCTTTCCGGTGCCGGTCTCGCCGGCGACGAGCACGGGCGCGTCGAGCGGGGCCATGCGCCCGATGGCCTGGCGCAGGCCGGCCATCGGCGCGCTGCGGCCGATCAGGCGCTCGATGCCCCGCGGCTCGGCGGCCGGCTCAGCGGACACACCCGCAGGCGATGCGGCGACCTCTTCCGCCGACAGCTTCGTTGACGAGCGGGTCAGGGCCACGAGGTCTCCGGGCGACAGCTCGCAGGCCAGGCGCAGCTCGAAGTCCAGGCGCGGCTCGACCTGGTGGCGTTCGCAAGCGGCCATCACCGTTGCGAAGCGCCGTGCGGCCGACAGCCGGTCGCCGCATAGCAGATCGGCCCGGGCCAGGAAGAGGTCGTCCAGGAAGTGGCCTCCGCCCCGCCGGGCCCGGTCCTCGACGAGCCGTCGGACTGCGGCGTGATTGCCGGCGGCCAGTTCCGCGCGGACCAGGCAGTCGCGGTTGAACCCGGAGGCGTCCGCTTCCGACTGCATGGCGACGGCTTGCTCCCGCGCCAGACGCAGCGCCGCCTCCGGATCGTGCGCCAGCAGCATCCGCGTGGATCGCAGCCAGGACGGTTCGCGGACTGGATTGTCCGCCGGGCGGCGGAGCATGACCCCGGCCAGCCCCCGATAGAAGGCGATGCTGCCGGCGGCGAACTGCGCGAGCATCGTGTCCCGTTCGACCTCGACGAGCTGGGCGAGCCCCTCGGCCGGACGACCGGCCTCGATCAGCCCGCACATTCTGGTAAGGGCCACCCGGGAGGGCTGAAGGCCGGAGCGCTCCAGCTCGACGAGGTCAGGCTCGACCTCCGCCCCGCGCGCCAGAACCACCAGGAACATGGCCCGGTCCCAGAGCAGGACTCTGCGACGTGGCGAGTCGGCCGGCACGGCTTCGAGCGCGCGCCGGAAGGAGTCCTCCCGGGCGACCTTGTCGCCGTTCCAGCTGGCCCGATGGCCCTCGGCGATGCAGGCGGTGGCGCGCAGCTCCGGGGGCACGTCGCCGGAGGCGAGTTCCTGCATGCGGCGGACCAGGACCTCGGCCTCGACAAGCCGGCCGTTGCTCACGCACGCGGAGATCCAGAGCTCCAGCATGATGATGAGAAGCTCCGGAGTGGCCGGTTCGTCCAGTGCGGCTTGGGCGAGATGCAGGGCTTCCGCCGCCTCGCGCTTGCCGCTGAGGGACTGCCTCAGTGCGATCATCGCCTCCACGATGCGGGGCCGCGGTGGCGGCACGGACTCGAGCACATCCAGCATGGGATTGCCGGCTCTATATCCCCGGAAGACGAGATCGCTGGCCGTTCTGACTTCGCTGTTCGGGCTAATCGCCGGCTCCTCCACGCATTAGCTAAAGATAGGCGCAACTATATTGCTGTCGAGGCGAGACTGCAAGGTGTGGTTGCATAAGACCTAGCATTACGCGGCTTATGTGACAGGTCGGATGGCATGGTGATTGTTTGTGCCAGCGTTGGGAAGGAGACACTGTGCGGCACGCTCAGCTGAGATCGGCCTGTCTGCAACTCGCCGGAACCTTGCTCGCGCTTGCATTCGTGCCCTCGAACCAAGCCAAGGCTGTGGCGCTCGCCGCTTGGTGGACGCTGACCTTCCGCGGACTGAGCCGAGCCGAGTGGCTGCTCTTCCTGGGGGGATCCGCGCTCTTCACGGCGCTCGATATCGCGGCCGTGCGACAGGGCTCCTTCGCCTTCAGCCATCCTGACGTACTCGGCCTGCCCTGGTGGGAACCGACAATGTGGGGCTTCTATCTGGTGCACGCTCGAAGGCTGGTCGGAGGGGCGGAGGGCAAAGCTCGGCCACGTCTCCTGGCGGCGGGCGTGCTGGCGCTCGTCTTTGCCGGCGCCTTCATGGCCGCGTCCGATTCGGGGATCAGGTTCCTGACCACGACGATCGCCCTGGCCGCCGCGCTCTGCTTCTTCCATTCGCGCTGCGACCTGCTGGGCACAGGCTACATGATCCTGCTCGGCGCCGCCGTGGAGTACGTCGGCGTCTGGAGCGGCCAGTGGAGCTACCCGGACGCTCCGGCCGGCGGAGTGCCGCTCTGGTTCGCGACCATGTGGGGCGCGGTCGGGCTCTTCCTGGGCAGGCTGGCCGCGCCTCTCGCGGAGAGGGCGGCCGGAGCGGGCCGCTCAGCCCCGGTCCTCGCGCAGGGCGAAGTAGTGGGTGCGCGGAGAGTCGTTGGGCTCGATCTTGACGATGAATCCCTCGGCGACGAGCGCGCGCAGGTCGCGGGTGACGGTCTCGCCTGAGACCTTCAGATACTCGGCCAGTTCCATGCGGGTCAGCCGGCGGTGGGCGGTGAAGAGCCCGCGGATGCGCTCCAGTCGGCGCAGCGGCGAGCGCCGGGCCAGGACGAATGTCGCGAAGCCATCCGCATCGTTGCCGGCGGCCGGCGTCGTCGCGGTCTCCGGTGCGGCCGACGCGGCGGTTCCGGCGGGCTCGTCCTGGCCAACCGGCTTGATCGCTTGGTCCTTGCTCCCGATCCCCGAGGTGGTCGAAGCCGCTCTTCCGTCATGTCCGTCTGCGTCACAGCCGTCCTGGTCGCCCTGGTAGTCCGCCAGATCGTACGCCAGCTTGTCCGAGTTCATGAGCCGCATGCGCTCTACCGCGTTGCGGAGTTCGCGGACGTTGCCCGGCCAGGCCTCCGCCATCAGCCTCCGGCGGAGTGCCTCCGACAACGCCGGCTTCCGACCGCCGCTCCGGCCCTCGGCCAGGAAGTGTCCGGCCAGGACCAGGATGTCCTCCCGTCGTTCGCTGAGCGGAGGAACGCGGATTTCGAGGCGCTTGAGCCGGAAGAGCAGATCCTGGCGGAAGCGGCCCTCGGCCACGAGACGCTCGAGGTCCGCGTTGGTGGCGGCCAGCACCCGGCAGTATATGGGCCGCGCTGCCGAACTGCCCGCCGGCCGGATCTCGACGGCTTCGAGCACGCGAAGCAGTGCTATCTGCAGCCGCGGGGATATCTCGCCGATCTCGTCCAGCAGCAGCACGCCCCGCCCGGCCTCCTCGAAGAATCCCCGACGGGCACGGCTGGCGCCCGTGAAGGCCCCGGCCTCGTGCCCGAAGAGCTCGCTTTCCAGGAGCGACTCGGATATGGCGCCGCAGTTGACGGCCAGGAACGGCTCGTTCGCGTGCGAGGAGCACTCGTGTATGGCCCTGGCAACCATTTCCTTGCCGACGCCGGTCGGGCCGGTAATGAGCACGGGCACGTCCAGCCCGGCCAGCCTCCTGACCTGGGCGCGGACCGCGACCATGGCGCGGCTCCGCCCGAGCAGCCGCTCCAGGCCCCGGGGCGCCGCAGCCGTCGTGGCCGCAGACGCCTCGGCGGCCGGCGGTACCGGGCCGGAGGCCGCGAGCCGCTCGGCCTCCAGGACCAAACGGGAGGCGTCGGCCGGGGAAAGCTCGCAGGCCAGGCGCAGCTCGAACTCCAGGCGGCTGATGGCGCGCAATCGCTCCGCCGCGGCCCAGGACGCCGCGAAACACCGGCCGGCGGGTTTGCGATTCCCGTCGAGCAGTTCGACCCGCGCCAGGAAGAAGTCGTCCATGTAGGGGTGGACGTTGCGGAGCTCCCGGCGGCGGAGCATCAGCCGCCGGGCGGCCTCGCCGTTGCCGGCGGCCAGTTCGGCCCGGACGAGATTGAAGTCCGTAAAGCTCTGGAAGGCGACGGCCTTCTCCGGCGATTCCGCGGCCCAGGAGCGGGCGGCCCGGAGCGCGTCCTTCGGCCGGCGGGCCAACAGCCATCCGGTCACCGCCGCAGCCGGCGGCGTCGCTTCAAGCCCCGACACCGGAACGCCCTGCATGACGCGCAGCAGCACCTCCCTGCCGCGCAGCGAGTCCGCGTAGATCTCCTGGATGTTCGGGTAGTGCGCGATCTCCCTGGCCAGGGCCAGCGCCTCTTCGGGCCGGCAGGACTCGCAGCACACCAGGAAGTGGGCCATGACGGCGCGCGAGCGGATGTGCTCGGTGCCCTCGCGCTGCAGGCGCTTGAGCTCCTCCTCCATGTTGCCGGCAAGGCCGCGGTTGGCCAGCACCGCCGCGTGGGTCAGCATCTGCACTTCACGACGCGGTGAATCCGGAGGCACGCGGCGGTGCCATTCGGCTTCCAGCCGGGCCACGGCCACCATGTCGCCGCACCCGCGGGCCAGGTTGGCCTCGGCCTCGACGACCAGCGCGGAGAGCTCTCCCGGCGTCCTCTCGCCGACCGCCTCCGCCGCGCGCGCGACCAGCGCCTCGGCCTCGGCCGTCCGGCCGCCTTGCTGCGACACGTGCGCCCAGATGCACAGGAACATGATCGCCAGATCGGGGTCGCATCCGGCCAGGTTCGCCGCCACCGCCATCTGCAGCGCCCGGCCGTAGTCCAGCTTGCCGGTCATGGCCCGGTGCATGGCGATCATGGCGTCGACCACCGGGTCCTTGAGCTTCTCCGCGCCGGCCAGGATGACGCTGAAGGACGCGTCCGTCTCCATGTAGGCGCTGACGATCGGATGCCGCGCGCGCTCGCCGGCGGGTGCGCCTTCCGCGGTCCGATCCGGCACCGGCTGCGCGGCCGGCGCGACCCCGTCCGGGCCGGCGGAGGCGTCGAGATCGGCCAGATCGTACGCCAGCTTGTCGGAGTTCAGCAGCCGCATGCGCTCGATGACATTGCGCAGTTCGCGGACGTTGCCGGGCCATTGGCGCGAGAGCAGCTCCTGGCGCAGGGCCTCGGACATCTCCGGCTGCCGCCCGTCGGCGCGACCCTCGCACAGGAAGTGCCCGGCCAGGGGCAGGATGTCATCCCTCCGCTCCCGGAGGGGCGGAACGCGGACCTCCAGGCGGTTGAGCCTGAAGAGCAGATCGCGGCGGAAGGCGCCGGCCTCGACGCGCCGCTCGAGTTCGGCGTTGGTGGCGGCCAGCACCCGGCAGCCGATCCGGCGGCTGCGGCTGGCGCCGACCGGCCGGATCTCGCCGGTTTCCAGCACGCGCAGCAGCGCGGCCTGCAGGCGGGGGGAGATGTCGCCGATCTCGTCGAGGAGCACCGTGCCGCGGCCGGCCGACTCGAAGATGCCGGCGCGCGCGGCGTGGGCTCCGGTGAAGGCGCCGCGCTCGTGTCCGAAGAGCTCGCTCTCGAGCAGCGAGTCGGCGATCGCGCCGCAGTTCACGGCCACGAAGGGCCCGGAGGAGCGCGGCGACTCGTCGTGGAGGGCGCGGGCCACGAGCTCCTTGCCGGCGCCGGTCTCGCCGGTGATGAGCACCGGGGCGTCGAGCGCGGAGAGCTTGGCGATGGTCGCGCGCAATTCGCCGAGCTGCGCGCTCGAGCCGGCCAACTGGCCCGGGCCGCGCGGCCGTAGGGCGGGCCCGCTCTCGCCCGCGGTCCGGGCTGCGGCCGGCGCGGCCCCGGATGCCGCCGCCATGCGCATCAGGCGCAGCAGGTCGCCCGGCGCGAGCTCCAGGGCCATCCGGAGCTCGAACTCCAGGCGCCCTTCGGCGCGAAGCCGGCGGGCCGCCTCCGTCGCCGCGGCGTAATGGCGCGCGGCTGTCTCCCAGTCGCCGGCCAGGGCTTCGGCCCGGGCCAGAAAGAGGTCGTCGAGGGGATGCACGTTGTTGCGCTCGCGGCGCATGGCGAGCAACCGCCGCGCGGCCTCGCCGTTGCCGGCGGCCAGCTCGGCGCGGATCAGGTCGAACGCGAAATACTCCGGATAGCTGAGGAATATCTCGAAGTGTCCGGCCGCCTGGGCCCGGGCCACCTCCAAGGCCCGGTCCGGACGGCGCAGAAGCAGCGCAGTGGTGATCGCGCCGCGGTTGGCGGGGACGATCTCCTCGGGAGCGGGGGGCCTGGTCATCAACTCGTGCGCGCCGTGATAGATGTTCCAGAGGGCCTCCAGGCCGACCAGCGGACAGCGGGGCGCGAGTTCGGCGTGGACGGCGCCGGCCTCTTCCAGCCGCCCGGTCTCCACCAGGAACATCAGCCGGATCAGCAGGGCGTTGGCCGCGAAGTCGGGATGCGAGGCGAGCTCGGACAGCTCCGCCTGGTGCTCGTCGAGGCGCCAGGTGAGGGCCAGGGTCATGAGCCAGGGCGAGAGCGAGCGCACGTAGCGGGGCGATCCCCAGGGGAGCATCTCCGTGATGCTCTTGTGGAGCTCCGTGCTCCTGGTCCAGTCTCCGTTGGTCTCGGCCAGGCGGCACTCCACGCCAAGCGCCTCGGCGCGCACTTCCGCGGGCATGTCCGGGGAGACCAGGCTGCGGGCCAGGTTGGCGATGGCCGCCACCTCGTCGCGCCGTCCGGCGGCGCGCGCGCTTGCCGCCCAGAGATGTAGATAGATGACCGCCAGGCAGGGGTCCTGTTTGCTCAGATCCACTGCCGCGGCACGCCTGAGGCCCTCGGCCAGCTGTTCGGGGGTCCGATCCTGGCGAGGACTGCTGATCTCCAGAGCGGCTGCAACCAGTTCGCTGCCGTCGTCATTACCGCGCAGGGTCTCGGTGATCAGCTTGGAGCTGTTGATGAAGGCGGCCACGATGGGATGGAGCTTGCCTGCCTTCACGACTACCTCCATTCAGATGATGCCGCTCAGTATCAGGCTATTCTATGGCTTATAATCGACTAATCAATACAATTGGCTCAAAAAAGACAGAAGCCGCTGTGCGCAAGCAACGGAAATGCGCTTGTTGCGCACTGGCATGGCTGGCACACCGATTGCTTTTTGCTGCGCGAAGGGAGATCGATCATGCGCAGCCGCCGGCCGATTTCGATCAACAACAGTCTGGCGCATGGGATCTGCAACTACAGCTGCCGGCTCTGTGCGGTGAACAAGCCCGGCTACTGCGGTCCCAAGGAGTACCAGCCTCGGGAGGTCACCGAGCGGCTGATCGCGCGGGTGGAGGAGGCGGCGGCGGCCGGGATCCGCGTGCGCTACATCGCCAACGCCGGCGACGGCGAGCCGACGCTGCATCCCGAGTTCGGCGAGCGCATGGACATGTTCGGCCGGATGCTCCGGGAGTGGGCGGCGTCCGTGCCTGCGCCGGAAGTGTCGGTGGTCTCCAACGGCCTCAGGCTACTCGAGCCCGGGGTGCTCGAGGCGGTGGCCAGGAACCGGCTGACGCTGATCGTCTCCTTCCCGACGTGCAAGGCCGAGGCCTATGGCGAAACCATGGTTGGCAAAGCCGAACGCGGCGAGGCGCTTCTCTCGAAGGTGGTGCCGGGCGTGGAGCGGGCCATGGAGATGGCCGCGAAGGGCGAGATCGCCCGGCTCTACTTCCACGTTTCGCCGCCCGAGCGCGAGTTCGTCCGCCGGGACTTCCCCGAGACGGTGGAGTTCCTGGCCTCGCGCGCGGCGGCCGCGGGTATGCGGGAAGTCGAGCTCACCATGTTCCCGGCGACCTCCAATCGCTCGGGACTGCTCCGGAGCCGCTTCGCGGGGATCGACACCTATCGCGACCTCTTCCGGAAGTGGAACGGCCGGCGAGTCTGCGGCGTGACAGTGAGGATGAAGCTGGTCCTGAAGCGCTTCTTCGAGAGTTTTGGAGAGCTCGCCGAACTGGTGCGCGCCTTCCGCTTCCCGTGCCTGTGGAACGCGAACCTGTTCATCGCCGCCGGAGGCGAGTCGATCTGCTGCAACGACCAGGCGGTGCGCAACCCGCTGGGCAATGTGCTGACCAACTCCATCGCCGAGCTCATGGCGGCCAAGGAAAGCTACCTGCCGGGGAAGGTCTGCGCGGGCTGCGACCAGCGCCCCGAACGGATGACCGGGTCGCCCGCGGCCTGCACCTTCGCGCTGGCCGCGCGCTCGAGGCTGGCCCTGGCGAGGCTGAGCGCGGGCGGGAAGAACGAGGACAAGAAGGAGGTGGCCCATGTCGAGGAAGAGCGTCCGGTGGTGGTCGAGGCTGCGGCGGGCTATGGGTTCGCTGGACGGGCTGGAACTCTTCGCGGCTCCGGGGATGGTGCACTGAGCCCCGGCCGCGCCGATGGGACCAGGCGGGCCAGAGAACTGTCCGGGAGGGACCGGATCGTGCGCAGCCGTCTGACCGAGGTGCTGCGCGCCCTGGAGGAGAAGACGGAGACCGCGGACACCGAATACCGCTTCGGCCCGGCCGGCGACTACCGCATCCGGGTGGCCTCCTCCGTAGAGGACCGGATCAAGGCCTGGGGTCTGGTCTACCGGATCTACGTCCAGAAGGAGTACGCCGGGCGCAATGCCCAGGGGCTCTGGTACGGGCTGCACGACGCGCTCCCCGGGACGACGACGCTGCTGGTCGAACGAACGGTGGAGGGTGGAGGGTGGAAGGTGGAGGGGCAGGGATTGGACCGTCCCGACCGGCCTCTTCCAGCTTCCACCTTCCACCCTCAACCTTCCACCGCCGCAGTCCCGGTGGCCACGCTGACGCTGGTCTTCGACTCGCCTCTGGGACTGCCGGCCGACGGCGTCTATGGCGCGGAGCTCGCCGCCATGCGAGCCGCCGGGCGACGCCCGTGCGAGATCGTGAGCCTGGTCAGCGCCGAGGGCGACCTGCGCCGCGGCATGGAGATCATGAAGCACCTCTTCAAGCTCTCCTATCTCGCCGCGCGGCGGCTGACCGACGCCACCGATTTCCTGATCACCGTGAACCCGCGGCACGTGTCCTTCTACAAGCGCATCCTGCTGATGAACGAGCTCGGGCCCGAGCGGCCCTACGGCAAGGTCGGCGGCGCCCCGGCGGTGCTCCTGGGCCTCGACCTGATCGAGGCCGAGCGGCTCTACCGCGAGCGCTACGGCGACGACCCCGCCGGCCTCTGCCGCTTCTTCGTCAACGCCGCCACCGAACCGCAGATCATCGAGTTCCTCTCCGCCGGCCGGCGCCCGCTCGACGAGGCCGCCCTGCGGCGCTTCTTCGTCGAGGAGCGGCCGCTCCTGCCCGAGGCGGATCGAGTCGGTCGCGCCCACGTGGAGGAGCTGTACCTGGCCTACGATCTGGCCGCGACCAGGAACTGAGGCGTCTCAGCGACCCGGCGGTGAGGGTCAGCTTCTGAAGACGGTCCCAATGCGTTCCCGGCGCACTTGCGCTCCCTCCGGACGGGTGATATGGTAGCCGCCGGATCGACCGACCGGCATGACCGCGCAGCCCGCTTCCGCCCCGACGCCTGAGATCCGGGCCCAGGCCCCGGCCGGTCCCAGGCCGTTGCCGGAGGAGATGCCCGCCCCGGCCCGGGCCCGCGCCCAGCGCGTCGCCATCATCGCCAACACCGCCGCCGCCCTGGTGCACCCCATCGCCCTGGGGGCGGTGATGATGCTCTACGCCAACGACGTGCTGCGCTTCAACGCCCGGGAGATCTCCGGCATTCTGGCGGCCCTGCCCCTGGCGGTGCTGCTGCGCCTGCCCCTGCTCGGTACCATCCGCCGCTTCGGAATGGTGCGCAGCGCCAATCTCTCCGACGCCATCGTGATCGTCCTGCTGGCCGCGAACATCGCGCTGCCGGCCCGGCTGACCACCTTCCCGCTCTTCATGTTCCTGGTGGTGGCCGTGGCCGTGTCCATCCAGATGGGCACGGGCGCGGTCCAGCAGCCGCTGCTGCGCAACATCACCAGCACGCGGGACCGCGGGCGGTTCTTCGCCCGGCTGCGCCTGTGCTGGATGGGCTGCAACGCCCTGGTCCTGGCGGCGCTGCCCCTGGTCGTCGGCCGGGATATCACCGAGCCGCAGTTCAAGGTCCTCCTGGGGCTCTGCGCCCTGGGGCTGGTCAACCGGATCTTCTGGATGCGCTCCCTGCCCGAGCCGCCGCGGCTCGAGGACGAGGCCGAGCGGCGCGGGCTGGCCGACTCGCTGGGGCGGCTCTGGCGGACGCTGCGGACTTCGAAGCTCCTGCGCCGGCCGCTGGCCATCACGCTGCTCTTGAGCCTGGTGGCCGTGCCCATCTACGCGGTCTACCTAAAGAAGCTGCTGTGCGTGCCCTCGGGCATGGTCGCGGTCTTCACCGGCTCGGCCATGGCCGGCTCGGCGTTGTCCATGCTGGTCTGGGGCCGGCTGGCCGACGCCATCGGGTTCCGGCCGATGCTCGGCGGGCTGCTCATCGCCAACATGCTTCTGGCGCCGCTGCAGCTCTTCCTGGCGCCCTTCCCCGCCGGCGCCGAGTTCTCCTGGCACGCGCTGCGCCTGGACCAGGCGGTGACGCTCTTGGCCCTGGTGCTCATCGGCTTCTTCGGCGGGGCGCTCACCGCCGGCATGGGCATCGCCGGCACCTCCATCGAGCACTACCACGTGGGCAACCGCGACGCGCTCGAGGCCCTGAACATCTCGGCGGTGGCGGTCTCGACGGCCGCCGCCGGGGCCGCGCTCTTCCACGGGTTCCTGCTGGACCGGGTGGCCGTGCCGCGCGGCTCGATGGAGCTCCTCAACGGGGTGCTGCACCTCGACTGGATCAAGGGCTTCGTGATCTTCGTGGGCGTGCCCCTGCAGCTGGCCGCCCTCTGGCTGCTCGGCCGACTGCCCAACACCCGGCCGCACTTCGGGGTGGGCGACTTCTTCTCGTCGCTCACCGGCAGCCTGGTGCGCAGCTCCCTGGCCCTGCGGCTGGTCCACCACGACGAGGAGGCCCGCCGCTCCGAGGCGGCCCGCTGGTTCGGCGACGACGCCAACCCCATGAACCTCGACCCGCTCTTCCGGCTGCTGGCCGATCCCTCCTACGACGTCAAGGTCGCCACGATACGCAGCCTGGCCCGCACCGGCTCGCCCCTGGCCGGCGAGCGCCTGCTGGCGGTCCTCGAGAACCCGGAGAAGAAGCACCTGGACGACCACGTGGCCTGGGCGCTGGGCGAGCTGCGCCACGCCCCGGCGGTCGACGCGCTGATCCGCTGCCTGCGCACCGACAGCTCGGTCCGCACCCGGGCGATGGCCGCGCGGGCCCTGGGCAAGATCGGCGAGGCCCGGGCCGTCGGGCCGCTGGCCGAGACCCTCCGGGACGCGCCCGACGGCCACCTGGTGGCCTCGGTCAGCCGGGCGCTCATCCGGCTGGGCGCGATCGAGTGCTCCGAGCCGATCTTCGACGCCTTTGCGGCGCTCACCGATCGCGACGAGCGCTTCGAGCTGGCCGACGCGCTCTGCGACACGCTGGAGATCTCCAAGCGCTGGCTGCTGATCTCCGAGTACGACACGCTCTACGACTCGCTCCTGGCCTATGTCGACTCGCGCCCGCTGGGCTGGGCCGGGGAGGCGGGTCGCGGCGAGGCGGTGGCGGCGCTGCGCGCCAGGGACTTCGGCGGTATCGCCGGGCTCCTGGGCGCGGCCCTCGCCCGGCCGCCCTGGGTCGGGAACCTCCGCCTCGAGAGCCTCCACCGCGCCCTGGGCCGCACCAGCCGCTGGCAGGCCCTGACGGTGATGGCCACGGCGTGGCTGCTCTTGAGGAGGGAGTGAGCCGCAGGACACGGATGGGAGCGTCGTGTTCGGCAGGAGCAGGCAGGCTCTGACGAGATCCGCCGGGAGCGGTTCCGCGCCATGTCCTGACGGTGCGACGGCGGCGTTTCCTCGCCCCTGACGTCTCAGCGCCCCGGAGATTCCCTCAGCCTGAAGTAGTGCGTGCGCGGCGACGATTTGGGCTCGACCTTGTCGATGAGCCCCTCGGCGCGCAGCGTGCGCAGATCGCGGGTGACGGTCCGGCCGGCAACGCCCAGGAGCCCCGCAATCTCGCAGGCGTTCAGCCTGCCGTACTTCCTGAAGAGACCGCGGAGACGGTCCTGGCGACGCAGCGTGGAGAGCCTGCCCTCCGGGCGCGACGCGTCTTCGCCGTCGCCGACCGCAGGGGGCAGTTTGCCGGCGACGGCTTCGGCGGCGGGGGCCGGGTCGGCCGGGGACGCCGGGCGCAGCCTGTCCGGCAGTGCATCCAGATCGTAGGCTCCCTGATCCGACTTCAGAAGGCGCATGCGTTCGGCCTCGTTCCGGAGCTCGCGGACGTTGCCGGGCCAGTCGTATTCGGACAGGACCCCGGCCAGTTCGGGCGAGAGCTCCGGCTTCAGTCCGCCGCGCTGTCCCTCCGACAGGAAGTGCAGGGCCAGCAGGCGGATGTCCTGGCGGCGTTCCCGGAGCGGCGGCATGGCCAGCTCCAGTCGCTGCAGCCGGAAGAGGAGGTCCTTGCGGAAGCGCCCCGCGGCGGCCAGCGCCTCCAGGTCCGCGTTGGTGGCGGCCACTATCCGGCACTGCGTGCGCCGGGTCCTGGAACTGCCCACCGGACGGATCTCGCCCGATTCCAGGACGCGCAACAGCACCACCTGCAGGCGCGGAGAGATCTCGCCGATTTCGTCAAGGAACACGGTGCCCTCACCGGCCTCCTCGAATATCCCCCGGTGAGTGCTGCGCGCGCCCGTGAAGGCTCCGCTGTCGTGGCCGAAAAGCTCCGACTCCAGCAGACTGTCGGCGATCGCTCCGCAGTTGATCGCCAGGAAGGTGTGCCGGGCCCGCGGCCCCTCCTCGTGCAGGGCGCGGGCCGCCAGCTCCTTGCCGGTGCCGGTCTCTCCGACGATCAGGACCGGGGCATCCAGGGATGCATAGCGCTTGATGGTGTCGCGAACGTCCGCCATGGCCCGGCTGGCGCCCAGCAGGCGGGCGACGCCGGATATCGCCGGCCCCGGGGACCGTCCGGAGGGCTCCGCGCGCGGGCCCGCGGTCCGTGCCGCCCTGTCGGAGCCGGCCTTCCGGGACAGGTCCATCAGGTCGACGACCGGTAGCTCGCAGGCCAGAGCCATCTCGAAGGACAGGCGGCTCCTGGCGCCGTAACGCTCCGCCGCCTTCAGCGCCGAGTTCAGGAGGGCTGCGGCCTCCCGACGGTTGCCCCGCAGGAGCTCCACGCGGGCGCCGAAGAAGTCGTCGAGGTAGTGAACGTTGCCGGCCTCCCGCCGCATGTGCAGAAGGCGGGCCACCGCCTCTCCGTGACCGAGCGCCAGTTCGGCGCGGATCAGGTTTGTCGTGTAGAGGCCGTTTCCGACGATCACGGTGCGTTCGTCCCGGCGTGCGTCCTCGCGGGCCGCCTCCAGCGCGCGGTCCGGGCGGCGGTGATAGAGGCAGTCCAGGACCTCGGCCCACAGCGGCAGCGCCCCAGTCTCCGTCATCGAGGAAGATGGCGCGGCCGCGCCGGGCTCGCCGAGGTTCCACTGCTCCGCGGCCAGCTTCAGGAACAGGCGCTGCATCTTCAGCTTGTTCGGTCCGGCGCCGGCGACCGGGGACTCGCGCTCGAGCGCGCCGGCGAGTTCCAGCGCATCCCGAATCCGGCAGGTGTCCACGGCGTCGTCGAGGCGCATGATCAGCAGCCTGGCGGCCGCACCCGGAACTCTCCAGTTGCTCTCCAGCCAGGCCAGTTCCTCGCGGACCTGCGTGCCCCGGCCCATCGCACACAGCACCGCGCACTTGTTGCCGATGGCGCGCCCGTAATGCGGAGACTTCCTCGGCAGCACGGCCAGCGCCTCTTCGACGAACGCTTCTCCGGAGGCGTTGTCGCCGACGAAGTGGGCCAGCGCCGCCTCCCGGGCCAATAGCCCGGACCGTAGCTCCGGAGGCGTCGTCTCGCCCACCAGCGACCAGGCCCGTTTGAGCAGCAGCCTGGTCTCGTCGTCGCGCCGCTGCAGGTGAGACACCGCGGACCAGAAGATCAGCAGCAGGATCGCCGTGTCCGGGTCGCAGCGGTCGAGCTGCACCTGCTCCACGGCCCGCAACGCCTCTTCGGCCGGGAGCTTCTCTTCGAGGGCCAGCGCCAGCAGGGCGAGGGACTTGGCCTCGGGAAGCTCGGCCTGCGGGCAGCGGCTCACCGCGCCAGCGAAGTCGGACTGTGCGTCGATATAGGCCTGCACCAGCGGGGCGACCGGTCCGGACGTTGATCTTCTTCCCATGCCAACCTCACCACATTACACGCGTATCAGAGTCGTGTTGGGCTACTTTTATATACATTTCATGAAGGATGTGCAAGGCCAATAACCTGTCTTTACTCCTAAGTGGCCGGATTGCTTTATATGGGCCATTCGTGTCTCGGGCACACCGGTTGCTTTTCGCAAGTACCCATCAAAGGAGGCGGCATGACCATGAAGACCAAACGGCCCCTCTCGATCAACAACAGCCTGGTGCACGGGATCTGCAACTGCAACTGCCAGACCTGCGGGGTCAACAAACCGAACTATCGCGGCCCCCGCGAGTACCAGACGGAGGACGTGACCCGGCGCCTCATCTCGCGGGTCGAGGAGGCCGGGGCCGCGGGCATCCGGGTGCGCTACGTCGCCAACTCCGGCGACGGGGAGCCGACGCTGCACCCGGACTTCGCCGCGCGCATGGGGCTCTTCGGCCGGATGCTGCGGGAATGGAAGGCGCCGGTTCCGGCTCCCGAGGTGTCGGTCGTCACCAACGGCCAGCGGCTGCTCGAGCCGGGCGTGCTCGAGGCGGTGGCGGACAACCGCCTCACGCTGATCGTCTCCTTCCCTACGACCGAGCCGTCGGACTACGGCCTGCTGATGTTCGGCCGTCCGGAGCGCGGGAGCGAAGTACTGGAGGCGGTCAAGGCCGGCATCCGCCGGGCCATGGAGCTTCGCGCCGAGGGGCGGATCCCGCGGCTGTGCTTCCACATGTCGCCGCCGGAGCGGGAGCTTCTGCGCCGCGGCTTCGCCTCGACAGTGGAGTTCCTGACCTCGGAGGCGGCCCGAGCCGGGCTGGAGGCGATCGAGCTGGTGCTCTTCCCGGCAACCTCCAACCGCTCGGGGCTGATCCGCAGCCGGGGCGGCTCGGTCGACTTCTACCCGGACCTCTTTCGCGCCTTCGACGGGCGGGAGGTCAACGGGGTGCGGGTCGAGATGGGCATCTCCTACCGGCGGTTCTTCCCGCGTCTGTGGGAGGTGCTCGACCTGGTGCGGAGCTTCAGCCTGCCGTGCCTTTGGAACGCGCACCTCTTCATCACCGCGGCGGGAGACTCGATCTGCTGCAACGACCAGGCGGTGCGCGCGCCGAGAGGCAACGTGCGGAACGATTCGATCTCCGGACTGATGGCCCGGAAGGAAGCGCACCTGCCGGGAGCCATCTGCGCCGGGTGCGACCAGCGCCCCGACCGCATGCGGGGCGGCCTGGCCGTCAAGGTCTTCTCTCTGCTGGCCAGGACCAGGCTGGCCCTGGCCAGGGCATTCGAGAGACCGGGCGCCAAGACCAGAAGGGAGCAGGGCCATGAGGACAGCCATCCGGTGGTGGTCGAGGGTCAGGCGGGCTATGCGTTCGTCAACCGGTCAGCCGCTCTACCTGGGGCCGGGGATGGTCTACTGACGGCGTCCGTCGAAGCGACCCGGAGCAGGCCGGCCCTCCCGGGCACGGGGACCAGAAGGCAGCGCCTGACCGAGGTCCTGCGCACTCTCGAGCGGCACGTGGCGGCACCGTCGGCGGACTACGGGTTCGGCCCCGCCGGCGACTACCGGATCCGGGTGGCCTCGGACATCGAGGACCGGCTCAAGGCCTGGCGCCTGGTCTACCAGGTCTACCTGGAGAAGGAGTACGCCACGCCCAACGCCCAGGGACTCTGGTACGGAGCGCATGACGCCCACCCCGGGACGACGACACTGCTGGTCGAACGAACGGTGGAGGGTGGAGGGTGGAAGGTGGAGGGGCGGGGATTGGACCGGCCCGACCAGCCTCCTCCAACTTCCGCCCTCCATCCTCAACCTTCCACTGCCACAATCCCGGTGGCCACGTTGACGCTGGTCTTCGACTCGCCTCTGGGGCTGCCGGCCGACGGGGTCTACGGGCCGGAGCTCTCGCGGCTGCGCGCCGCCGGCCGCCGGCCCTGCGAGATCGTCAGCCTGGTCAGCGCCGAGCCGGAGCCGCGCCGCGGCATGGAGATCATGAAGCATCTCTTCAAGCTCGCCTACCTCGCCGCCCGGCGCCTGACCGACGCCACCGACTTCCTCATCACGGTGAACCCGCGTCACGTGTCCTTCTACAGGCGGATTCTGCTCATGAACGAGCTCGGTTCCGAACGGGCCTACGACAAGGTCGGCGGCGCCCCGGCGGTGCTCCTGCACCTCGACCTCCTGGCCGCCGAGGAACGCTACCGCGAGCGCTACGGCGACGGCCCCGGCAGTTTCTACCGCTTCTTCGTCGACCCCGAGACCGAGCCGGAGACCCTGGCCATGCTCTCCGCCTCGCGACGTCCGCTCGACGAGGACTCGCTGCGGCGATTCTTCGTCATGGATCGTCCCCTGTTGGCCGGAGCGCTGGCGGAGAGCCTGTCTTGACCGGGGTCGGCGGCGCCGATCGTGCCCCGATCCTGCTGGTCTTGGGCTCTACAACTTCATGCACATGGTCGTGCAGCCCCGACGTCTGAGCCTTGAGGAATGGCACGCCTGCTTCGACCGCCTCTACTGCAGAATCTGGAGCTGGCGGCGGTTCTTCCGGGGCAAGGCCGGCGACTGCTCATTCCTGGCCTTCGGCAAGTGGTGGGTCTTCGTGCGCGCCATCATGTGGCTGCTGCGGTGGAGGAGGCGCAAGCTGTACCGCGACCGCGACGCCTTTCCGGCCGCTCCGGCCGCTCCGGCGGCTCCGGCCATGGCTGCGGATGTCCGTTGCGGACCGCAACTAACAGCGGCGGGCGCAACGCCGCGATTCGAAAGGGACTGAAGATGTCCGGATGCACCCGATGCCTGCTGCCCGGGGCGGTCCCCGGCGCCGATCTATCTTCCGAGGGCGTCTGCAGCCATTGCCGCGGCCTGCACGACGGCCGCGGGACCGGCGAGGAGCGGATGCGCCTCGAGCGCGAGGCCGATCTGGAGGCGTCCCTGGAGGCCTGCCGCGGCCAGGGCCTCTACGATTGCCTGGTGGGCTTGAGCGGCGGCAAGGACAGCTGCTACCTTCTCCACAAGCTGGTCGTGGAGAAGAGGCTCAAGGTCCTGGCCTTCACGGTCGGCGGCAAGGTGCCCGACCTCGCCTGGGAGAACATCCGCCGGACGGTCCGGAAGCTCGACGTCGACCACTTGGTCTACACCCCGCCCCAGGACTTCTCCCTGCGCCTCTTCCGGCATCTGCTCAGGAACCAGGAGGCCCGCGGGGCGGTTCGCACCGTCTGCTACGTCTGCGCGCCCCTGACCGAGGGATATGCCCTGCAGGTGGCGACCGAGAAGGGCATTCCCCTCGTGCTGGCCGGATATTCCCCGGGACAACCCGATCCGGCGCGCATGCTCTACGAGTTCCCCCGCCGGATGATCGAGGAGGCCGACTGGATTCCGCCGGCCCTGCGCGACTGCGGGGCCTTCGGCGCAGATGACCTCGCCCGCTTCTGGAACCCGCGGCGCTATCCGGCGGGAACGCGCTTCCCGCGCTTCCTCGCCCCGTTCCACGCGTGGGAGTACAACCAGGAGGAGGTCATGAAGGCGGTGGTGAAGCTCGGGCTCATTCGCAGCCGCAGGCGCGCCAGCCCGGTCCACACCAACTGCGAGATGAACTGGCTCCTGATGTACTCGGACCTCGTCAACCTGGGCTACAACCCCTACGCGCCGGAGTTCGCCCGGCTGATTCGCGAGGGGCGGGCCAGCCGCCGCTATTGGGCGGTGATGCAGCCCCTGGTCAACTGGATGATCCGTCGCCGCGTGCTGCTGGGCCGGAACGTTACCAGGCAATTGACCAGACTGGGGCTCGAACTCGAGGAACTGCGCATCGCCGCCAGGCCGGCGGCCCCCGGGAAGGCCGCTCCAAGCTCCGAGACAGCCCAGGCGGCCTGCTGAGGCAGGCCCAGCCCCCTGACCGGCGTCGTCAGGTCCGGTCTCCAATATGATCTTTACGCGCCAGTCCCGCAGGATAAATTAGCACGCCGGCGCCGATCCCCGGGGGAGCCCCGGACCGGCGGCGCGGGCTGTTGAACAAGTCGAACAATCGAGGAACCGCCATGGCCATAGTGGGCATCGATCTGGGCACGACCAACTCTCTGGTGGCCGTCATGCGCGACGGCCTTCCCGAGACGCTCGCCAACGAGCTCGGCGATCACCTCACGCCCTCGGCCGTGGCCGTGGCCGCCGACGGCGGCATCCTGGTCGGGCGCGCCGCCAAGGACCGGCTGGTGACCGAGCCGCGCGCCGGGCGGGCCTTCTTCAAGCGCGACATGGGCACCACCTCGAGCTACACCTTCGGCGGCCGGACCTGGACGCCGACGGAGTGTTCGGCCCTCGTCCTCCAGGAGCTCAAGCGCGTCGCCGGGCTGCGCCTGGGCGCCAGGGTGGACCGGGCGGTGATCTCCGTGCCGGCCTACTTCCGCGAGACCCAGAGGCACGCCACGGCCGAGGCCGCCCGGATCGCCGGCCTGGGCGTGGCCCGCATCCTCAACGAGCCCACCGCCGCGGCCCTGGCCTTCGGCTATCGCGCGCCGGATCGGGAGAAACGCCTGCTGGTCTTCGACATCGGCGGCGGGACCTTCGACGTCACCGTGCTCAATATCTTCGAGGGCGTCATCGAGGTGGCGGCCTCGGGAGGGGAGAGCCACCTGGGCGGCGAGGACTACACCGACGCGCTGCTCGAGCGGGTCCTGGCCGCCTGCGGCCTGGACCGGAGCCATCCGGCCATCGGCCGCATCCGCCAGCAGGTGGAGGTCCTCAAGCGCAACCTGAGCGGGCGGGAGAAGGCCGGCCTGGTGATCGACGCCCACGAGCTGGTGGTGAGCCGGCGCGAGCTCGAAGCGGCCGGCGAGGCCATCACCGCGCGCATCCGGCCGGTGCTGGTGCGCTGCCTGCGTGACGCCGGGATCGAGGCCGCCTCGATCGACGACGTTCTCCTGGTCGGGGGCGCCAGCCGGATGCCTCTGGTAAGGGAGCTGGTCAGGCGCGAACTGGGCCGCGAGGGCAACCACGCGCTCGACCCCGACCGGGTGGTGGGCCTGGGGGCCGCCGTGCAGGCCGCGCTCTGCGAGGCCGACGCCCACGTCGAGGACGTGGTCCTCACCGACGTGTGCGCCCACACCCTGGGCATCGGCATCTCCAAGGAGCTGGCGCCCGGCCACCACCAGGGCGGCTACTTCGAGCCGCTGATCGACCGCAACACCACCGTGCCGGTCAGCCGGGCGAAGCCCTTCAACACGCTGCACCCCAACCAGGACGAACTGATCGTCGAGGTCTACCAGGGCGAGGGGCGCATGGTGGCCGACAACCAGCTGCTCGGCAAGCTGCGGGTCGACGGCCTCCGCCACCGGCCCGGCCAGAACCTTCCGGGGGTCGTGGAGGTCCGTTTCAGCTACGACATGAACGGGCTCCTGGAGGTGGAGGCCACCGTGCTGCACAGCGGCAGGCAGTTCCGGACGGTCATCGAGGAGCGCCCCGGCGCGCTCACCCCCGCCCAGATCGAGGCCGCCATCCAGCGGCTGGCCCCGCTCAAGACCCATCCGCGCGACCGGGTGCTCAACCGGGCGCGGCTGGAGCGGGCCGGCCGGCTCTACGCGGACCTGTCGGGAGAGGCCCGGGAGGAGCTCGCCGGGCTCCTCGACCTCTTCGAGTCCGCGCTGGAGACCGGCGACGAGGCCCGCTGGGAGGAAGTGGGCGGGATGCTCGACCGACTGCTCTCCCGCTACTATCGGGAGGAGGGCGAGCTCCAGTCGCCCGAGGGGACCGCGCCGTCATGAGCGATGCCCCCTGGGAGGTCCTGGGGCTCGATCCCCGGAACATCACCCTGCGCGAGCTGCGCCGGGCCTACGCCCGGCTCGTCAAACAGCACCGGCCGGACCGCGACCCCGAGGGCTTCCGCCGCATTCAGGAGGCGTACGAATTCCTGCGCTCGCTCCTGGAGCGCGGCGGCCCTTCCGGGGAGACCGCGATCTCCTTCGTGCCGTCCGACGCCCCGGAGGACGGCGAGGCCCGCGAGGCGCCCGCTGCGGAGTCCGGGCCGGTTCCGACCGCGGGGGCAGCCCCGGCCGCCTCGGACATCCCGTCGACTCGACACGCGGCCGAGCCCTCGCCGCTGACCGCGCTGATGCGGGAGATTCGCGCGGCCCGGAAGGCCGGCGACGTGGAGAACGGCCGGCGGCTTCTGGCCAGGGCCCTGGCCGCGTGGAAGTCCGAGCCCGCGCTCACCGAGTCGCTGGCCGAACTGGTGGCGGAGCTTGCTTCGGAATCCCCGGAGACGGTCCTGACCGTCGTCGGGCCCGAGGACTGCATGGCCGAGGTGCGCGCGGGGGGCACGCGCATGACCGCGGCGCTGCTCGAGCTCTGGGCGTCGCGGGGCCAGTGGGACGACGTGCATTCCTTCGGCGGCTGGCTGCTGGCCAACGTGGACAACCTGCCTCCGGAGGCCGCGGCCCCGGCCATGGCCGCCGCCGCCTGGCAACTGGCCATCGCTCATCCGGAGCGGGCCAGGAAGCTGGCCGACGGCGCCTACCGGCTGGCTCCTCCGGTCGTGCGCGGCCATCTGCTGGACGGCCTCGAGCTGCCGCTCATGGCCGGGGCGCAGATGGGCAGCATGCTCACCGGCACCCGCCGGACGATCGCCAGGTGCGTGGCCTCCGGCAAGGCCGACCTCGCAGACAAGGCGGTCGCCGAGGCCTTTCGGGACCTGTGGTATCTGGGCAACTCCCAGCTGGCGCAGGACTTCGTCTTCGGCCGCTTGCCCGAGGTTCGCATCAAGACGCGGCCCAAGGGCGGAGGGGCGGCGGCCCGGGCCCGACGTGTCGGGCAGAAGAAGAGGTTCGTCCTCAGCGAGGGCCGCAGCTACTGGTGGGTGGGGCTCGTTCTGCTTATGTGCGTGCACCTGGTCCGGATGTGTTCGAATTCCTCGATCAGTCCCGTTCCCGCCCACGTTCCGGGTCCCGGTGCGGGTGTGCCCACTGGGTTGAATGGCCTCAAGCCGGAGGACATGGAGCGCATTCGCCGGATGCTCCAGGAGAGGCGCGATCCGGGCCTGCCCCTGGATATCTTCGAGAACCGGTACTCCGGACCTCTGCCTGATGTCTACAAGGACATCCCCTGGATGGAGCCGGTGAGGCGACGCCTCTCCGGCACGGAGGAGGACGTCCGAAAAAGGACGCGGATCCTGGTCCGGACCTTCGCGAAGGACCCGCGCTACCGCACCATGCTCAAGACGCTCAGCCAGGACGACACGCTGCCGAAGAGCGCCCGAGCGGAGGTCGAGAGGGCGCTCAAGGCGCTGGGCCCCGAGCCGGAGGCAGTTCCTTCCCTCGAGTCCCCGGCTCCGGACCCGCCTCCCGAGTCCGCCCCGGCGCCAGTGCCGGTCAGCCCGCCTTCCGCATCCTGACGAAGTCCGCCCAGGGCAGCTCCGGACCGGTGTCCAGCGGCGTGGCCGTGAAGCCCCTGACCTCCGGGCGCACCAGCAAATGGGCGCTGCGGTGATAGAGGAAGACCCAGGGCGCCTCCGCGACGATCCGGCGCTCCGCGCGGGACCAGGCGGCGAGCCGCTCGGGGCCGGCGGGCATCGCCGCGGCCGCCTCGAGCAGCCGGTCGGTCCCGGGATCGGAGTAGTGTACCCGGTTGCTGCCGCCGGAGAGCGAGCCGTGGAAGCAGCTCCACAGGAAGTTCTCCGGGTCGGCGTAATCCGCCACCCAGGAGCGGTGGAAGAGCGGCGGCGGGTTGGTCTGGGTCATGGCCTTGAGCTCGGCCTTGTCGCAGGAGGCGAGCTCCACGGGGATCCCCGCGCGCCGGAACTGCTGCTGCAGTTCCATGGCCAGGAAGCGGGAGTCGCTGTCGCCGCTGGCGTGGTAGAGGGGGATGGGCTCGAGTCCCCGCCCCCCCGGGAAGCCGGCGAGCTCGAGCTCCCGCGCGGCCGCGGCCGGGTCGTAGCGGTAGCCGGCGAGCTCCGGATCGTAGCCGGGGAGCTTCGGCGGCAGCACGCCCTTGGCGGGGGCGCCCCGGCCCTCGAGCGTCACCCGGCACAGGCGCTCGCGGTCCACGGCCCAGTTGAGCGCCCGGCGCAGGTGGACGTTCGAGCGGCACGGCTCCCGGGTGAAGGAGATGCCCAGATAGAAGGTGTCCAGCTCCGGCCACGAACGGTGGTCGGCCCAGCCCCGGACCTCGCCGAGCCTGCCGAGCGGCACGTCGCAGATGTCCAGGTCCCCGCGCAGGTAGGCCTGGAAGCGCACCGTCGGCTCGGACATGATCCGGTACTCGACGGCCCGGAGCTCCGGCACCCCGGCGAAGTGGTCGGGGAAGCGCTCCAGGCGCAGGCTCTGGTTATCGGTCCACTCGGCGAGGCGGAACGGGCCGGTGCCCACCGGGCGGCGGGCGAAGTCGCGGCCCAGACGCGCGACCTCCTCTCTGGGAACGATCGCGCAGGGGATCATCGCCAGCGTATTGAGGAAGAGCGGCTGGGGCCGCGAGAGCTTCACGACGAGCGTTCGAGGTCCGGCGGCCGAGCAGCTCTCCATGTCGCGGAGCAGGTCGAAGCGCCGGCTCACCTTGCGGTCGGCCAGGCGCTCGAGCGACCAGGCCGCGTCGGCCGCGGACATCTCCCGGCCGTTCTGGAAGCGCACCGCCGGCCGCAGCGTGAAGGTCCAGGTCCGGCCGTCGTCCGAGACCGTCCAGCTCTCGGCCAGGTCGGGTGCGATGGCCAGGTCGGACGTGTAGCGCACCAGGCAGTTGAAGATGCGCCGGGCCACGCCTTCGGGCAGGGTCTCGTCGATCTCGATGGGGTCGAGGCTCTTCGGGTCCTTGGGCACCGCGATGCGCAGCGTCCCGCGGCCGTCGTCATCGCCATCGCCGGCGCCGGAGCCGCCTCCGCCGGAGAGGCCCAGGACCAGGAAGGCCAGGAGCAGGAGGCCGAGGAAGGCCAGGAGGCCGAGGGAGCGGTTCATGATGCGTGCCGCAGCCTTCGCGTGAGGATCATGGCCGGCGCGCCCAGGAGCGCCGTCGCGGCGAGAGCCGCCAGGCCGTTGCCGCAGACGCCCGGCACGGACCACTTCTCTCGCGCTCCGGTCATGCCCGTGTCGTAGCGGTCGGAGCCGTAGAGCGCCCGGTACTCCTTCTCGGAGATGGTCTCAAGTCTGAAGCCGTCGTGCGGGGAACGCAGGAAATCCAACTTGCCCTCCACAAACTCATAGGACTTGAAGGGCCAGCCCATGCTCTGGACGAAGCCCACGGGGCGGTCCGCCCAGGTGTTGCCGTTTCCGGGGTAGGCGACCTGCCGGCGGACGTTCAGGACGGTGTTGAAGCAGAAGTTAAGGACCACTGCCAACGCCAGGGCAGCCGCAAGCGCAACCAAGCGCCAGGGCAAGTGCAGTTGCGGTCGATCTGCAGGGGGCGGCTGCAAGGCTCATCCCTTGTCTTCAGATGCGCTGTCCATGAGCGTCCGGGCATCCAGCCGGTCCTTCTCACGACCAGTGGCCAGCTTGTTCTTAATCAGGTTGGCTTTGGACAGAAAAGGGACCCACAGCCCCTCCAGGTTGACGACTCCGGCGTCGGCGATGGCCTCCGCGAAGCTCACCCCGTACGTGTTCAACGCCTTCTCCGTTCATAATGGACAACATGTCTTTGTAGTCTTGATTCAGCATCGAAGTCGCCTCCCAGCGAATAGACCTCGGCCGTCAGTTCCCAGACCATGCCGATCAACTCGGCCGGCGGGAGGGGGGAAGGCCTCTCAACGCGCTCCTCGCCTCGCCGCAGGAGCCTGGTGACCTTGCGCTCGACTCGCATGGGCGCATTGTACCTGGCTGAAAAGCCTGGGGCAAGGTTGAGGGTGGCATCTCCGAATTCTGTCAGAATATGGCTTGACGTCCAGGCCATCTGGTGCTATTATAGCACCAGACCCAGGAGGCCACCAGATGCCCAAAACCAAGGCGCGTAACCGGACCGGCGCCCCCCGCCCCGCCCAGCCCAACGAGGGGCTGATGGGCGGGCTCGAGTGCCTGCAGGCCCTGGCCGGCGCCCCGGGGCCGGTGGGCAGCCGGGAGATGGCCAGGGCCCTCGGCATGGAGCATACCCGGGTCAACCGGCTGATGGGCACGCTCGCGGCGCTGGGGCTCGCCGAGAGGACGCCCGAGCGCAAGTACGCGGCGGGGCCGGCGCTGCATGTGCTCGCGGCCATGAGCCTGCGCGGCTCGCGGCTGCTATCGGCGGCGCTGCCGCACCTCGAGGCGCTCCGCGCGGAGCTTCCCGGACTCACCGTGGCGCTCGGCGTCCTCTGGCGACGGCAGGTGGTCTACCTCTACTTCGCGCCGCCGGGCGAGGATTCCATGGTGGCCATCGCCCACCGGAACCTCTACCCGGCCGAGAAGTCGAGCATCGGCCGGCTGCTGCTCGCGGCCCAGGCCAGAAGCGACGTGCGCAAGCTCTACGCCGGGACGCCCGCCGCGGAACTCGACGAGTTGCTCGCCGGGCTAGACGCGGCCGCGCGCGACGGCTGGGCGCTCTACGGCGGCCAGACGCTCGGCGTGGCCGTGGGCACGCCGCCGGTAGCGGGGCTCGCCGTCGCCGGGAAGCTCGACGAGCGCGACAGCGACGACTTGCTGCGCCGGCTACGCGAAACCGCCGGGCGCATCGCGCAGGGTCTGCGGCCTTCGATGCAAAGATGAGCCACAGATGAACACAGATAAACACAGATGCGACGACGCTGGCTTTCACCGCAGAGGACGCGGAGTCTCGCAGAGAGGGCGGGGGGCGCGCTGCCGAACCGCGCAGGGAGCGGAACGCTCCCGGAAGGAGTTGCTCTGGCTCGTTCAGGCCGAGCCTGCTCGGAACCGAAGAGCCGGGGCAACTCCGCCTCCCGTCCTGTCTGTCGCCCTCTGCGTTACTCCGCGTCCTCTGCGGTGAAAGCTCCAATCTGTGTTCATCTGTGTCCATCTGTGGCTAGTGCCAGGGAGAGTTGAGAAGGAGACGAGACGATGATCGATTCAGCGGAAGCCGCGAAGCTCCCGGTGGCCCACGAGGTCGACGTCCTGGTGGTCGGCGGCGGGCCGGCCGGCGTGGCCGCGGCCTTCTCGGCCGCGCGCCGCGGGGCGCGGACCATGATCGTCGAGCAGTTCAACTGCCTCGGCGGCGTGGCCACCGCCGGCGGTCACGGGCACATCTGCCTCTACTCGGTCTGGGGCGGCGGCGTCCGGGTGGTCGGGGGCATCCCCTACGAGATGGCCGTGCGCACGGCCGAGGCCGGCTACGGCGCCGTCTCGAGCTCGGCCGCCGACTTCGAGGTCGAGGGCATGAAGCTGGTCCTTGAGCAGATGGCGGAGGAGTGCGGCTGCCGGCTGCTCTACCACACCATGTTCGCCGATACCCTTGTCGAGAACGGGCGCGCCGTCGGCGCGGTCGTCCAGAACAAGAGCGGGCGGCAGCGGATCCTGGCCAGACAGGTGATCGACGCTACCGGCGACGGCGACGTCGCCGCCTCGGCCGGCTGCGCCTTCGAGATGGGCGACGCCGAAACAGGCCTCTGTCAGCCGGTGACGCTGATGTTCACCATCGGCGGCGTCGACTGGGAGCGGGTCAAGGCCTGGCGCTCGGACTACAACATGGTTCACGTCTGGAAGGAGGCCCAGGAGCGCGGCGACATGCGCCCCTTCCAGAGCCGGATCATGGGGTTCTGGTGGACGCCCACCCGTCCCGATCAGGTCGGGATCAATTTCACTCACATCAACAACGTCGATTCGACGAAGGCGGAGGACCTGACCGCCGCGACCATCGAGGGCCGCAAGCAGGCCTACGAGTCGATCGCCGTCTTCCGGAAGTACGTGCCGGGGATGGATAAGTGCCACATGGTGAGCACCCCCAACACCGTGGGCATCCGCGAGAGCCGCCGGATCGCCGGCGAGTACCGCCTGACCCGCGATGACGTGGTCGCCGCGCGCAGCTTCGAGGACTCGATCGGCTATGGCTCCTTCTTCATCGACATCCACAACACCAGGGGCCCGGGCATGGACGACAAGGTCTGGCGCCCGGAGAAGGGCTTCAAGTACCAGATCCCCTACCGGATCATCGTCCCGAAGAGGGTGGAGAATCTGCTCGTCGCCGGCCGTTGTGCGAGCTGCGACCACGAGGCGCTCGGCAGCCTCCGGGTGATGCCCCAGTGCGGAGTGATGGGCGAGGCGGCCGGAGTTGCCGCGGCCCTGTCGCTCAAGGACGGCCGGACACCGCGCGGGATCGACGTCGGCAAGCTTCAGGCCGAGCTTCGCGGCCAGGGCGCCATCGTCGACGAGCGCGGCATCGTGGGGTGAACGACACCGACGAGCTTCACCACCAAGACACCAAGGAGGACCGGCATTCGGCTATCGGCTATCGGAACAACGGCTGTTCCCAAAGCCGAAAGCCGAAAGCCCAAAGCCGACCGGCTCCAGTGGCTTCGTGGTTAGGACGACTCAGTTGGGATGAGGAGGCTGCCCATGTCCGCAAACAGCGCCCCGAAGACCGTGACCGAGGTTGCCCGGAGCACCCCCGTGGCCGGGGAGTTCGACGTGATCGTCTGCGGCGGCGGGCCGGCCGGCTTCGCTGCGGCGGTGGCAGCCGCGGAGCGCGGCGCGAGCACGCTGCTGATCGAGCGCTACGGGTTCCTCGGCGGCACCGGCACCGCCGCGATGATGGTCGAGTTCGGGAGCATCCACGACGGGGCGGCGGTCACGGTGGGCGGGCTCACTCACCGCTTCCTCCACCGGATGGTCGACCACGGCGGGGCGATCATGCGCGACCCCGACTCCCACCGGGTGGTCTACGACCCGGAGAGCATGATCTCGGTCTGCCAGGACATGACCGAGGCCTCGGGCGCCCGGATGCTCCTCCACGCCCAGGTCGCCGGGGCGGTCAGGGAGGGCGACCGCGTGACCGGCGTGATCGTCGAGAGCAAGTCCGGCCGGCAGGCGTACCTGGGCCGTGCCGTGGTCGACGCCACCGGCGACGGCGACGTGGCCGCCCGGGCCGGGGCGCGCTTCCACCTGGGACGGGAGGGCGACGGCAAGATGCAGCCGGTGACCCTGGTGGTGCTCGTCGGCAACGTGGACGCCACGCGCTGCGACGGACCCGCTCTGAAGAAGGCCCTGAACGAGAGCATCCCCGCCGCGAAGAAGGCAGGGGAGTGGCCCATTCCCACCGACTGCTTCTTCTCCTGCTCGCGCGTCCTCAAGCGGGGCGAGCCGGACGATCCGACCCGGGCGTTCTTCTTCATGAACGTCACCAACGCGCTCGGCGTCGACGGCACGCGCGCCGAGGACCTCACCCGCGCCGAACTCGAGACCCGCCGGCAGGTCGGACCCCTGGTCCGGTTCCTCCGGAAGCGCGCCCCGGGGTTCGAGAACTGTTACCTCGACCGCACCGCCGCCCAGGTCGGCATCCGCGAGACCCGGAGGGTGGTCGGCGACTACACGTTGACCGGGAAGGAGGTCCTGGCAGCGACGCACTTCGAAGACGGCATCGCCCCGTCGCACCAGACCATCGACGTCCACGACGTCGACGGCCGGGCCTTCGAGCACGGGTGCCTCAAGCGGGGGACCCACTACGAGATTCCCTACCGGTGCCTCCTGCCCGCGGGACTCGAGGGGCTGCTGCTGGCCGGGCGGTGCATCTCGGTCGACCATCACGCCCTGGGATCGATCCGGCGCATGGTGACCTGCATGCCGGTGGGCGAGGCCTGCGGAGTCGCCGCGGCGATGGCCGCCGCCCGGGGCGGTTCGCCCAGGGGGATTCCGGTGGCGTCGCTCCGGGAGGAACTGCGCAGGGGGGGCACGCTGCTGGGCTGAAATTTGCCGTGACCGGCGGGGCCGTCGCGATATAATACCCGGCGACCGACGACATCCGGAAGGAGCGAACCGCTGTGCCCACCTACGAGTACCGCTGCAAGTCCTGCGAACACACCTTCGAGGAGTTCCAGTCCATCACCGCCAAGCCGCTTCGGCGCTGCCCGAAGTGCGGCAAGGGCGTCGAGCGCCTCATGGGCACCGGCGCGGGAATAATCTTCAAGGGTTCCGGATTTTATTGTACTGACTACCGCTCCGAGTCCTACCAGCAGAAGGCCAAGGGCGAAAGCTCCTCCCCGGCCTCGACTTCGACGGACTCGGGCGGGAGCTCGAAATCCGGAGGAGACGGCGGCGGCGCCAAGGCCGACGCGAAGGCCGGTTCAAGCAAGAAGGCCAAGAACTGACCTGAAGTTGTCCGGTGGATAACGGCCCCCTATGGTCATGGGGGCAGGCCATCTGCGGGAGGATCTGGCATGAAAGGCGGAGCATCGGGCGTTCGTTGGGGTTTCTCTTTGCTGGCGGCCGCGGTGTTGGGCGGCCTCATCGCCATAGGCGTGGGGCCGCGCCGGGACCGGCCGACCCGGTTCGACTTCGACCTGGCCCAGCCGGTCTCGCAGGCCGCCGAGTCCAAGGGCGGAGCCCGGGCTCCGGCCCGTTCGTCGATTGACAAGGGCTTCAGCCGCCCGTTCATCGCCAGCGCCAGGGAGATCATGCCGGCGGTGGTCCACATCGAGGTCACCCAGCGCCTCCCGGGGCAGCAGAACGAAGACTGGAACCAGTTCGAGGACGACTTCTTCCGGCGCTTCTTCGGTCAGCCCGGCCAGCCCGGGCGGCCGCTCCGGCCCCGGCCCGAGGAGCGCGTCCAGCGCGGGCAGGGCTCCGGAGTGATCGTCGATCACAACGGCTACATCCTCACCAACAACCACGTCGTGGGCCACGCCGACCGCATCAAGGTCGTGCTGGCCGACCGGCGCTCCTTCGACGCCAAGCTGGTGGGCACCGATGAGCGCTCCGACGTGGCCGTGATCAAAGTCGAGGGCAAGGACCTGCCCGTGGCCCGGCTGGGCGACAGCGGCAGGCTCGAGATCGGCGAATGGGTGCTGGCCATCGGCAACCCCTTCGGCCTCGACCAGACCGTCACCACCGGGGTGGTCAGCGCCCTGGGCCGCACCAAGGTGGTCGACATCCAGAACCAGGACTTCATCCAGACCGACGCGGCCATCAACCCGGGCAACTCCGGCGGTCCGCTGGCCAACCTCGATGGCGAGGTGGTGGGCATCAACACGGCCATCTACAGCCGCTCGGGCGGCAACATGGGCATCGGCTTCGCCATCCCCATCAACATGGCCAAGTCGATCATGCGCGACCTGATCGACCACGGCAAGGTGACCCGCGGCTGGCTGGGCGTGCGGCCCCAGGACGTGACCGAGGACATGGCCAAGGCGCTCAAGCTCCCCAAGGCCTCCGGCGCGCTGGTGGCCGAGGTGATCGCGGACAGCCCGGCCGCCAAGGCCGGCATCCAGGAGCGCGATGTCATCGTCGAGTTCGGCGGCAAGGAGATCAAGAGCTCCGAGGAACTGGTCAATGCCGTGGGTTTCTCGCCGGTGGGCAAGAGCGTCGAGATCAGGCTCTACCGCGACGGCAAGCCTATGACCGTCACGGTCAAGGTCGCCGAGCGGACCGCGGAGGTCGACGCTTCCGAGAACGGCACAGAGATGCTCGAGAAGCTGGGCCTGGGCGTCAAGGATCTGACTCCCGACCTCCGCGAGCAGCTGGGGCTCAAGAAGAACGCCGCCGGCGTGGTGGTGGTCGAGGTCAAGCCCAACAGCCCGGCCGAGAACGCCGGTTTCGAACCCGGCGTGGTCATCGAAGAGGTCAACAAGAAGGCGGTGGACAGCGTCAGCGAGCTCAAGAAGGCGCTCGGCGCCGAGACCGACACGGTGCTGATGAAGGTCCGCTACCGCGGCCGCTCGGTCTACCTGGCGCTGAAGATGAAGTAGCCGCCGGCACGGTCGCACGCGTCGTCCCGTGGGGGGCGGGTCCCGGACCCACCCCCGCCTGTTCGATACGGGCCCGGCGCCGATTGACCCTGTGACGGCCTTCCTGGTGCGGTCCTTGACAGGCCGGCTTAGGGCGGCAGAATCCAGCCATCATGAGAAGGACGACCGGATTATTGGCGGCGTTCTCCATAGCGCTGGCCGCCGCGCTTCTCCTGGCCGGATGTCCCGGTCGCGGCGCCGGGACCAAGGCGCCGGAGCACGCCACCGAAGCGGTTCAGGCCGGACTCCGGCGGGTCCGGGCCTCCGGCGCTCCGGAGGAAGTCGGCCGGTCCCTCGGCCGCGAGCTCGGTCCGGACATCCGGAAGATGCACGCCATCTTCCTGCGCGTGGGCGAACTCTCCGCCTTCAAGACGAAGAAGCGTCTCTACGAGCGCGCCGCGGCCATGGCCGGGCACCTCTCGGCCGGAGACCGGGCCGAGATCCGGGGCCTCGCCGATGGCGCGGGCATCGGCTACGAGGACGCCCTCTTCCTGAACCTTTTCTACGACCTCTCCTACGGCCCGGCGGCCTGCCGGGGCCTGGCGGTCTGGGGGAATTCGTCGACCGACGGGCGGTTGCTGCACGCCAGAAACCTGGACTGGCCCGACTACCCGGGCTCGCCGCTCCAGAAGAACAACCTGATCGTCAACGTCAAGCCGGCCGGCGGTATCGAGTACTGCTTCCTGAGCTGGCCGGGCCTGCAGGCGGTGCTCACCGGCACGAACCGCAGGGGGCTCACCGTCTCCTTCGACCAGATCCCGGACTCGCCGGGCGGCGACCGCCTGGCCGAGCCGGTGCTCTTCACCCTGAAGCGCGCGCTCCGCACCTGCTCGGGCGCCGAGGAGGCGGCGAAGCTCATCGCCGACGCCAACCCCATGGGCTCGGGATCGATCCTGATCTCCGACTCGGCGAAGAAGACCGCGCTGGTCGTCGAGGTCTCCGGCGGCAGGACAGCCGTGCGCCGGCCGGCCAAAGGCGCGTCGATGATCGGCAACGCCAACCACGCGACGCGCGAAGCCGGGCTGCCCGGCATGCGCTACGGGCGGGCCGACTGGCCGACCTGCGAGGTCGCCGCGGAGCCGGGCAAGCCCCTCGACGTCGCCGCCGCCGAGCGGGTGCTCGCCGACCGGCGGGTGCTCCAGTGGATCAACATGGTCTCGGTGGTCTTCGATCCGGCGGCGAACAGGATGCACCTGTCCTGCGGGCGGATGAAGGCGGCGGAGGGGGTGTTCAGGGAGTACCGGATCTTCGGGCAGTAGACCGGTCGAACGGGCAGTGGTCCACAGACGACAGCAAACCGCAGAACCGCAGAATGTCGAATGACCAAGTCAGAAGTTGAACAGGCTGGCGGGTCGTCCCCGGCCCTTCAAACTTTGCAATTCGATATTCTGCGGTTCTGCGGTTTGCAGTTGGTTCAGCCCCGTGCCTTCCATCGCCCCACGAACGCCGCGTAGCTCTCCGGCGTGTCGATGCCCTCGGGGACGGTCTCGACCACCGCGCAGGCGATGCGCCGGCCGGCCTCGAGCGCGCGGAGCTGCTCGAGCTTCTCGAGCTCCTCGAGGCGGCTGGCCGGGAGCCTCGAGTAGCCGAGCAGGAAGTCGCGCCGGTAGGCGTAGATGCCGAAGTGCCGGAGCGCGTGCTTCACCGGGTCGCGGCCGTCCGTCCAGGCGTCCCGGGCCCAGGGGATCGGCGCGCGCGAGAAGTAGAGCGCGTGGCCGGTCGAGTCGACCACCACCTTGACCACGTTGGGGTTGGCGAGGTCCTCCGGAGCGCCGATGGGGGCGGCGAGCGTGGCCATGACCTCGTCGGCGGAGTCGAGCAGCAGCCTGGCGAGCCCGAGCACCGCCTCCGCGGGCATCTCCGGCTCGTCGGCCTGGAGGTTGACGATCACGTCCTCCCCGATGCCCGCGGCCGCCTCGGCGATGCGGTCGGTGCCGCTCTTGTGGTTCGGATCGGTGAGGACCGCCTCGGCCCCGGCCGAGCGGGCGACCGCGGCGAGCTCCTCGCAGTCCGCTGCGACCAGCACCCGGGCGATGGCCCCCTTGGAGCGCCGCGCGGCTTCGAGCGCGCACTCCACGGTGTGGGCCAGGAGCGGCCGGCCGGTCTCGGCCAGGAGCAGCTTCCGGGGCAGGCGGGTCGAGGCCAAACGGGCGGGCAGGACCAGCGCGGCCCTGCCCGATCGGCGCGTCGATGCCGGCGGCGCCGGCGTTGTCGTCTTGCGGGTCTTGGTCATTTCCTCTTTCCGGAGTCCAGGGCCAGCGCCGAGTCCTCGGCCTTGACCAGCGTGGCCGTCGCCGAGCCGATGGGGATGTCGACCTTCATCTTCAGCGGGATCCTGGTCTTCTCGTCGAGCCAGACGGTCATCTTGCCCTTGCGCACGAAGAGTCCCTGGAACTGGGCCTCGGGCTCGACCACCAGGGCGTTGAATCTGCCCAGGCCCTTGAGGTCCAGCTTCTCGCTGCCCAGCACCTTGAGGGTCAGCACCCAGTTCTTGCGGTCGGTGTTGACGGTGAGCTGCGACTCGCTGCCGGGCTTGAGGTCAAGTCCGCGGATGTAGTAGAGGCAGCTCAGCGGATCGCTGACCTTGCCGGGGATGGGGATGTCCTTGCGCCGGATCTTGTCGGAGAGCGTGCCCTTGCTGATCCGGGTGTAGTTGGCCAGGTTCCGGTCGTAGTCGAACTCGATCTGTTCCGAACCGTGGTACGAGCCCTCGTTCTTCTTTATGTCGAAGGAACGCGAGAAGCCCTCCTTGGCGTCGATCAGCGTCTTGATGTCGTCGCGGACCTCGTAGAACATGGACACGAAGGAGTTGGAGCGGGTCTCGCACTGCACGTTCCACACTTCGGGCTTGCCGGGCAGGGGCTGCACCTTGCGCTTGACGCTCAGCACGGCTTCGCCGGCGTCGACCGCGCCCCACTTGATCTCGTAGGTCAGTCGCTCTCCCTCGGTGAGCTTGATCTCCAGTGGCTGGAACGGCGGGAACCGATCCTTGCCTTCGGCCGGCCCCTCCGCGGCCGGAACTGCCGGGGTCGTAAGCGCGCAGGCCAGAAGGGCGGCTGCCAGAGTTCTGCGGATCATCGCTGCCTCCTTTCCCCTCACGCCTGCGAGACGGGGGATTATAGCGGGCTATTCAGACGAAAGCCAGGGGATGCCAACTGCGGACAAGGCCGCTTCAGGAAGGCCGTCTCACCGCAGAGGCGCGGAGGCGCCGAGCCGACTCATGAACGTGGCAGCGTGCCTTTGGCGAGAAAGGTCTCGGCCGCGGACAATATCTCGCCTCCGCGTCTCCGCGGCTCGGCGGAGAGCGTGCGCATCGCTACTCCCGGCTCAGCTCGAAGCGGATGGCGCCCTCGTTGGGAAAGCGCTCGAGAGTGCCGTCCGGGCGCACCACCTCGAGAGCCAGACTGCAGTCGTCGCCGGGCGCCAGGCCCAGGGCAGCCAGGGAGACGGCCATCTCCAGGGTGAGGTCGAAGACCGCGCGGCAGTTGCGGGCCTCGATCCGGTCGGGCGTGGTCCAGCGGCAACCCGGGGCCTCGGAACGCACGCCGCTGGCCGGCGCTGCGGCCTCGTCGGAAGCCTTGCCGGCGAGCAGGCGCAGCTCCGTGCCAGCGGCGAGCTCCTCCCGGCGCTCGGCCTGGAAGTCGGCGCGGACGAAGAGATGCTCCGCGTCGTTGCCGAAGAAGACCATCTCCACGAGAGGCGGCGGCCCGCTGCGGTCCATGGCCCCGGCGGCGGTCCGGTAGCTGCCGGCGTTGAGCCACTCGAGGTGGTCGGTGGCCGCGCCGTCGAGGGTGATCTTGAGCGGCGCGCTCGGGCGGGTGGCCTGCATGGTGCCGGCCGAGGAGGACTTGATCGGCTGGCTCAGGAAGGCCGGGGGCTTCTTGCCCAGCGCCCGGTAGACGTTGGCCAGGTGCAGCCGGAAGAGCGCGTCGAAGGCATCGTCGTTGCCGGAGTTGTGGTCGTCGCCGTACCACCAGCACCAGTCGGAGCCCTCGGCGGCGTAGAGGCTCTCCCACGCCCGGGCCAGAGCGGGGTCGCCGGGCTTGCGGCGGGCCGAGGCCGTCTCCAGGTCGGCTCGGACGTGGAAGAGGTAGTCCCAGGCCAGCTGGTCCTGGTGATGGCCCGCCCAGATGTAGAAGTCGTGGTTGATCCACGACCCCGGCCAGAGCCGGGTGAGCTGGCGGTGGCGCCTGCCCGGCAGGAACTCGCCGGGCAGCACCGGGACGACCTCGCCGTGCTCGGCTGCGCGCGAGATGCCGCCGTAGAGCTCGCGCAGGAAGGGCACTCCGCCGCCGGGGTAGTGCTCCCAGGCGTTCTCGCCGTCGAGGATGACGCTGACCAGCCCCTGGCCGCAGCCGCGGATCTTGGCGATCAGGTCGCGCGCGGCGCCGAGCTGGTCCCACCAGCTGTGGTAGTTGAAGCCGATCAGGTCGGAGAGGCCGCGGTCGCGGAAGATCATGTCGACGTTCCGCCAGGGGCCGCCGGCGCGGTAGGGCCGGTAGAGCCCGGCCGAGCTGCGCTCCAGCGGCTCGCCGAGCGAGTACGCCAGGATGTCCTCGTCGGTGGCCGCCCAGCTGAAACCGGCCTCGGCGAGCATGGGCACGACCGCCTCGCTGACCGAGCCCTCGCTCGGCCAGCAGCCGGCCGGCGCGCGGCCGAAGCGCCGGGTGTGGCTCTCGACGGCGCGGCGGAGGTGCTCGCGGGCGTCCTCGGGCACCGGCTTCCAGTGCGCCGGGAGCTTCACGCCGGGCATGGCCACCTGCGCGGCGCGCATGTCGGCCAGCAGCGGCAGGATCGGATGGTAGTGCGGCGTGGTGGTCAGTTCCACCTGGCCCCGCTCGGCCAGCCGCCGGTACATGGGCACGACGTCCGCCAGGATGTCCCGCTGGCGGTCGAGCACGTAGAGCTTGTCGTCCTCGGTGAACTCCCGGCCCTTCCAGACCAGCGAGCGCAGGCCGATGTCGCGGTCGATGACCAGCGGGTGGTACCAGGCCAGCGTGAACCAGGTCTGGAGGTCGCGGAGCTCCTCTACCGTGAAGTCGGCGGCGGCCTCGGCGGCCGGACGCTTCCAGGGCGCGCGCTTCTCGAGGAGCTCGCCGTAGCGCTCGTGGAGCCGGATCATCCGGTCCCAGTTGGCGTAGAAGAAGACCTCGAGCGCGCGCTCGCGCTGCTTCCCGTCGAGATCGGCGGCCGGTACCCGGGAGAGCTCCTCGAAGTCGTCGAGGACCGTCCCCGCGGCGGCGGCCTCGAGCTGGTCGAGGAGCGAGGGCACGAAGTTGACCACGCACTTCATGGCCGGGAACTCCTCGAGGAGCGCGGCCATCCCCCAGTAGTCCTTGATGCCGTGCAGCCGCACCCAGGGCATGTGGGCGCGGCCGGTGAGCAGGTCGCGGTAGCAGGGCTGGTGGAAGTGCCAGAGCAGGACCAGGTTGGTCGGTGGCGAGGCCATCGTCATGCCGGCAGTCTAGCTTGGCCGGTCCGGAATGCAAGGCGCGGGAGGCGTGAAGGCAGAAGGCAGAAGGAAGAAGGAAGAAGGAAGAAACACGTGGGCGCGGGACGGCCGCCTCCTCGTTTCTGCCTTCTGCTTCTGCCTTCCTCCTTCTGCCTCCTGCCCTCTGCCTTTTCGATGTGTAATTCCCCTTGAATTCGCCGTTTGATGGTTTCTAATTTCCTTTGTGCACGCCCCCGGCCGCGCCGGCTTTGGATGGCGTGCGGACCGGTCCGACAGACAAGGAGCACCCCGACAGTGAAGGTCAAAGGCGCCCAGATACTGATCCAGGCCCTCGAGCGCGAGGGCGTCGACGTGGCGTTCGGTTATCCCGGCGGCGTGGTCATTCCCATCTTCGACGCGCTCTACGACTCGAAGAAGATCAACTTCTACCTGACCCGCCACGAGCAGGCCGCGGCCCACGCCGCCGACGGCTACGCCCGGGCCACCGGCAAGGTCGGCGTGTGCATCGCCACGAGCGGTCCGGGCGCGTGCAACCTGGTCACCGGCATCGCCACCGCCAACATGGATTCCGTGCCGATGGTGGCCTTCACCGGGCAGGTCAAGACCAACCTGATTGGCAACGACGCCTTCCAGGAGGCGGACATCACCGGGATCACCCGGCCGATCACCAAGCACAACTACCTGGTCAGGCGCGTCGAGGACCTGACCAGGGTGGTGCAGGAGGCCTTCCACATCGCCCGGACCGGCCGGCCGGGGCCGGTGCTCGTCGACCTGCCGGTGGACGTCTCCAACAGCGAGTACGAGCCGACCTTCGCCGAGTCGGTGGCGCTCCCCGGCTACAAGCCGACGTACGAGGGCAACCCCCGGCAGATCGAGCGGGTGGCCGAGGCCATCAACGGGGCCAAGCGCCCGGTGCTCTACGCCGGCGGCGGCTGCATCATCTCCGACTGCTGCCGGGAGCTCCGGCAGCTGGCCGACAAGGCCGGCATCCCGGTCACCAACACCCTGTTGGGACTGGGCTCATTCCCGGGCGACCACCCGCTCTCGCTGCAGATGCTGGGCATGCACGGGACGGTCTGGGCCAACTACGCGGTGCACAACGCCGATGTGCTCATCGCCATCGGCGCGCGCTTCGACGACCGGATCACCGGGAAGATCGCGGCCTTCGCGCCGGGCGCGAAGATCGTGCACATCGACATCGACCCGACGGCCATCTCCAAGAGCATCCGGGTGGACGTGCCCATCGTCGGCGACGCCAAACGGATCCTCAAGAAGCTCCTGCCCCTCGTCAAGAAGCGCAGCCACCCGGAGTGGCTCGCTCAGATCGAGGAGTGGAAGAAGAAATTCCCGCTCAAGTACGGCGCCGACGGGTTGCGGCCCCAGTACGTGGTCGAGAAGATCTGGGAGCTCACCCGCAATCGCGACACGGTGATCACCACCGAGGTCGGGCAGAACCAGATGTGGGCGGCGCAGTTCTACAAGTATTCCAAGCCCCGCTCCTTCCTGTCCTCGGGCGGGATGGGCACCATGGGCTTCGGGTTGCCGGCGGCCATCGGCGCGCAGTTGGGGCGCCCCGGGAGCCTGGTCATCGACATCGCCGGCGACGGCTCCATCCAGATGAACATCCAGGAGCTGACCACCGCGGTGCGGCTGAAGCTGCCCATCAAGATCGCGCTCCTGAACAACAGCTACCTGGGCATGGTCCGCCAGTGGCAGGAGCTCTTCTACCACCGGCGCTACTCGCAGACCGTGCTCGAGGACAACCCCGACTTCGTCAAAGTCGCCGAGGCCTTCGGCGCCAAGGGCATCCGGGTCACCAAGCGCGACGAGGTGGTTCCGGCCCTCAAGGAGGCCTTCCGGAGCAGGGAGTGCGTGATGCTCGACTTCCAGGTCACGCGCGAGGAGAACGTCTTCCCGATGATCCCGGCCGGCGAGGCGGTGGACCGGATGATAGGCGGAATGGCCTAGAGCCGCCCGCCTGGCGGCTCTAGAGCAGACGAGCGGGGGAACAGGCGAAGACGAGGTGGCAGCAGCAGGCGAACGCTGCGGCCACCACGAACCGCGCTCGCCTGCGGTCTCCTGATCACCTGCTCTCCTGCTCATGTCGATTTGAGAGCCAGTTGTCAGTAGAGGGGCGGCCCTCGGCCGTCCCTCCGGCTTGCGGGCGGGCAGGCGGTGATCAACGCCTGCTCGCCAAAGGCGCCGGCGGAAGGCTGGGCATGCCTTCAGACTCGTCAGGAGCGGGGCCCGGGTCTCCGGCAAGCGGGATGTCCTCAATCGGCTTGACGGGCAAGTCGCGCAGGGCGTATTCCCCTTCGTCGCCATCGAGGAATTCGGGTTCAGTCTTTACCCGGCGACTGCGCGGCAGCACCCCATGTCTTGTCCTGCCTATGACGCCCTCGTGGCCGTCCGTGATGCAGGCGAACGATACGCGCCAGACATCGGCCTGCGCGCAGGCCGTAATCGCGTCCCGGACCGCGCTCCACGGCGCCCGTGAGTCGGCGCGGATGCGTACGCCGAGGCTGGAGAGGCCGTCCGGTGCGGGAAGCATGCCGGCCAGGGTCTGCAGTTGGGTCCACGTCCTGGCATTGGACTGAGACGGTGCGCTCTCCCGGGGTGACGAAAGGAAATCAGGTTCCCAGCCGAGGTCCAGGAGGATGGCGATTGCCCCGGCGACGTGTCCGAAGGGCACGTCCGGTTCAGGGGCGATAATCGGCAGAACGGTGGTATTGCGGAAAGCGGGGCTCAGCTTGCCGAGCGTGCCTCTCAGATCATGGATGCTGGACGTGGTCCATTCCTGGAGGCGGAAATTCACCCGGTCCTGGTGAAGGCTCATCATCAGGAGCACTTCGACGCTCTCGGCAGAGCCTGCCGAATACGTGTAGGCCGGCAGGTCCACGCCGCGCCAGGGGGAGACGTTGGCTGTCCCGCCGACCACGGCATTGCCGCTCCTGTCTATGTTCACTGTGACTTGCGGGATCTGAGTTCCGAAGAGCTTGACCGCTTCCGCACCTGCGACTCCCTGGCCGGCCAGGCCGGCAACATCCGGGAGCAGCAGGCCCGGAGAGAGGCTTGCGGCCGTCTCTCCAGCAGGCCAGCCAGTTGCCTCCGGGAACTCCTGAAGCGCCTGGCGCCTGACGGTGAGCACCAGGGGCGCCGGGGCCGCCGCCAGGAGCGCGACGGTCAGGAGTATGCCCGTGGACCAGGCCAGCCTGGACAGCCAGGGACGTCGCCCAATCGACTCCGCAGCTTCTGCCTTCATAACCGCTGGAACGGAAGACGGGGCGGGACGTTCACTTCTTCTTCGACGGCTTTCTGAACATGTGCGTCTTCGTGGTCCCGGACCTGCAAGGGGCCTTCCGCACTCAAGGAGCGCGTAAGGATCGCGTGATGTTCGACTCCCTCGTCACGGGGCGGCCCCCGGCCGCCCCTTTTGCCGTGTAAATGATGATTTCATCGGTCAGGCAACGAGGAATCCGGCAACTGTCGCCGCCACCGAGAAGAGCACCGTGAAAAGACAAAGGCTCAGCCAGGCCCGGGAGCCGGTTCCGTTTCTGATGTCTTCCCATTCGCTCCAACAGGTGCCGGCCCAGGCCATGGCCAGGAAAGGGCCGACATAGCGGAATGCCGGCAGGATGTCGGCGCTTTCGCGCTTGACCACGCCGAGGACTATCAAGGCCAATCCCGAGACCAGGATGGAGCCGTGGCCGGCCAAGGCGGCCCACGGGAAGCCGCGCCTTTTCCCTGGGGTCTCCAGGAAGAACAGTACCACGAAGATGGCCACAAAGACCATGCCGGCTGCTATCGGGTCGCGCAAGCGTGTCTTTTTCTACTGTGTCCTGCTGAGTTCGCCACGGCTCCGTCTTTGCCCCTCCAGCGTGGTGCCAGGGCATTCACTGGTTTATTGTCCCCACCGTCCCCACCAGCCCGAAATGGTCGGAGGGGAAGAGGCCGGCGTCCCCCGGCTTGACCGGCGCGTCTCCGACGATCCGGACGTCCTTCGGCGCCCAGAACGCCGAGCGCACCAGGATGCGGTCTAACCGCCGGCTCTTCTCGCCCGGGAAGGAGCCGTCGTGGGCCATGGCGCTCTTCTCGATGTTCCAGGTCAGGCCGGGCTGATCCGGTCGCAGCGCCCGCCAGAGGTCGACGAAGGCGGCCGGGAGCCGGCCGGTCTCGGGCTCCTCGCCGTCGCCGAAGTTGAAGTCGCCGAGGAGCACGGCGTCGTCGGCTCCGGCGAACAATGGCAGGATCTCGCCGAGCTGTCGCGCGCGCGCCTCGCCGGCCTGGAGGGGGCTCTCCAGGTGCACGGTGGCGACGGCGAGCGAGCGGTCGGCGGCTTTGAGCCGGACGACGAGTACGCCCCGGCCCTGGCGGCTCGTGAGCGGACGATACTCCTGCTTCTTGATGGGCAGCCGCGAGAGGATGGCCAGCCCCCCGGGCGCCCCTTCGCGCGGTTCGCCCAGCGTCGTGTGGTAGCCCCTGGCCCACTCCTCGCTGAGTAGCCGCTCGGCGAACCAGGGCGTCACCTCCTGCAAGGCGATAACGTCCGCGTTGGAGTCGCCCAGAACCTTGAGCAGCGATGGCAGTCGCTCGTCGGCGCGAGTCGGATCGACCAGGACGTTGTAGGTGGCGAAGGTGAGGGTTGCCGGGGCAGGCGTGGCGGTGGTACCCGGCTCGGAGCGACCCCCGTCTGTCCCGATTTGCTGATCTGAGCCGCAGCCGCATACTGCAAAAAAACCCATTGCGAGCAGCGCGCATATGGTGGGATGTCGCATAGCGACCAGGTGCATTTTACCCCCTTGTGCCTCTGTTCCTATGCGTCTTTGACGTCGAAGCAACCTACTCCATCCGCCGGACGTCCGCCCCCAGCCTGGCCATGAGTTCCACGAAGTTCGGGAAGGTGATGGCCACCGCCTCGGCGGTGTCGACCTCCACGGGGCGGTCGGAGGCCAAACCCGCGACGGCCAGGGCCATGACCACCCGGTGGTCGCCGTGGCCGCCGGCCGCGCCGCCCTTCAGTCCGCCGCCGTGGACGACGAGACCGTCGGGCAGTTCCTCGACGCGCGCGCCGAGCCGCACGAGCTCCTTCGCCATCACCGCGATCCGGTCGGTCTCCTTCTGCCGCGCCTGGGGGACGTTCCCGAGGAGCGTCCGACCCTCGGCGAAGCACCCCGCGACCGCGAGCGCCGGGAGCGCGTCGGGCGTGGCGTTGAGGTCGATCTCCGCGCCGCGGAGCCGGCCGCCCTTGAAGACGAGTCCTTCGGGCGTCTCGCGCGAGGTACAGCCCATGCGTTCGAGGAAGCGGACGACCTCCTTGTCGCCCTGCGGGTCACTCATGTCGAGGCCGGAGAGCAGCACCTCCGAGCCGGTCACCGCCGCGGCGACCAGGAAGAAGGTGGCGCTCGAGAAGTCCGCGGCCACCGCCTTCCGGAAGCCCTTGTAGCCCTGGCCGCCCGGGACGCGGAAGCGCTCGAGCCCCTGGCGCTCGAGCCGCACGCCCTGGCCGGCGAGCCAGTCGAGCGTCATCTCCACGTAGGGCCGCTCGTTGAGGAGCGGCACGGCGATCTCGCTCTCCCCGCGGGCGAGCGGCGCGGCGAGGAGCAGGCTCGTCAGATACTGGCTCGTGGGGCACTCGATGGAGCAGCGCCCGCCGGTGAGCGGCCCCTTGATCTCGATGGGCGTGCAGCCCGAGCCCTCGCGGCTGGTCGAGGGGGCCCCGAGCGCGGCGAGCGCGGCGAGCAACGGCCCCGCCGAGCGCCGCGAGGTCTGCTCGTCGCCGACGAAGGCGACGGGGGCGTCGCCGAGCGCCGCCGAGCCCAGCGCCACGAAGAGCGTCGTGCCGCTGTTGCCCACGTCGATTGGCGCGGCCGGGCGCTCCGGCCGGCCGGCGGTGCCCTCGACCGTCCAGCACTGGGGGTCGGAATCGTCGATCTTCGCGCCGAGCGCCCGGTAGGTGGCGACGGCGCTGGCCGTGTCGGCGCTCGCGAGCGGCCGGAGGATCTCCGAGCGGCCCCCGGCGAGCGCCGCGATGGCCAGGGCGCGGATGGTGTGGCTCTTAGAGCCGGGAACGGCGGCCGAGCCGCGGAGCGCGCTCTTCGAGGCGATGAGCTTCATGGGCTTTCTCCTGTGGCCGGGATTGTAAGCCCCCCGCCCGAGCCATCAACGGCAACGATGTCAGTTCGCCACAGATGGACACAGATGGACACAGATATTGCCTGGAGTGTTGAGAGGAACGGAACGCTCACCAACCAAGTCCCCATCTGTGTTCATCTGTGTGCATCTGTGGCTAGTGTGACTGATCGAGAGGGTAGCGGCCTAGGAGGCCGGCGGGGTGTTTGGCGAAGAAGACCAGCATCGACTTCACGAATTCGAAGGCCAGCCGCCCGAAGGGCCGCGCGCGGGTCAGTCGGCGTTCGCGGTGGGCGACGAGCGCCTCCGGCGCGTAGAGCGTCTTCATTCCGGCGCGGTGCGCGCGGACGCAGTAGTCGGTGTCCTCCCAGCCGTAGAACATCCGGCCGTCGAGGGGGCCGAGCCGCTCCCAGGCGTCGCGCCGCAGGGCCTGGCAGGCGCCGATCACCTGGTCGACCTCGCGGCGCGAGGCGTGGTCCCAGTCGGCGAGCTCGAAGTCGCGCAGGTGTTTCGAGCGGCCGACGAAACCGATGAAGGCCAGCCGTCGCAGGACCGGGGTCAGGCCGTTGTGGAAGCGCCGGCAGGAGAGCGACAGCGCCCCCTCCGGCGACTCCAGCCGCGGCCCGACGATGGCGACGTCGGGCCGCTCTTCGAGAGCGTCGGCCAGCGCCGCGAGCGACCCCGGCCGGGGCTGGGTGTCGTCGTCGAGGAGGACGAGCGTCCGCCCCCGCGCCGCGGCCAGCGCCTGGTTCCGCGCCCGGGCCACGCCCAGGTTGCGGCGATTGGCGATGATCCGGGCATCGGGGAAGCGCTCGCCGAGCATCTCGGCGGTCCCGTCCGTCGAACCGTTCACGACGACGACGACCTCGAAGCTCCGCGGGGCGCAGGCCGCCGGCAGCGCGGCAAGACATCCCTCGAGCGCGTCCCGGCCCTGCCAGGTGGCGACGAGGACGGAGAGGTCGTAGCCGTCAAGCGGGCTCATGGGAACAGAAGTCGTCCAACGCGAGAAGCTGTTGTCGCGACATCCGCACCCCGGGTCGCTTTGCGACAACTATGACGATTGCCTCTCCTGCCGACGCGGCGAGGCCGGCCTTGACCAGGAAGGCACAGACAAAGGCTGCGCTTCGGCCATGTCCGGCCGCACAGTGCACGAACACGGGCCCGCGTTTGCTCTGCTCCAGCATCCAATCGACACCTGTCTGCAGTTGCTGCCGGCTGGGTGCGGTATGATCCAGCAGTGGCACGCACAGGTAGCCGCAAGCCCGGCGAAGCGTGCGCAACTCGGCAAACTCGCAGGTGGTGTCCAGAACGCTGAGTCCATGCTGCAGTACGCAATATGCCTCGGCGTGAGAGACCAACCGTCTTCCCAGAAAGAGTCCCGGACTCACGGCCTGTACGGCACTCTCGCGCCCCAAGATCTTCACAAGCAAAAGTCTTCCCCTGTTGAGTAGATGATAGGGCCAGAAGAGCAAGTAGCTGGGCCAGGAAACGGTCCCATCTGGCTTCTTCATGAGCATGGCGGGCTTCTGGAGGATATAGGCCAGCGAGAGCGCCAGAAAGCAGGCTGCGCACCACGCCGGTAGAGCGCTGAGAGGGCCAGGCATGGCCAAGCCGGCGAGGCAACTGCAACCTCCGGCCAACATCAGGAAGATGCTTCCGTACTTGAGTCTAGGACTCACTCGGCATGTTCCCTGGGCCTGAACGGCAAGCGCCTCTTGCCGCCTTTCGCACAGAGCAGTATCGATCCCCGGCGTACGGGTGTCAATCGACTCAACTTGGGGTCACGCAAGCTGTCAAGGCGCTCTCCGTGACTTGGAAATGGCTGCCAAATCAGTCCGGAACGCGCCTGATCCGCGGGTCGGTGAAGATGTCGGCCTCGTCGCGGCTGGTGCTGGAGAACTCCGAGACGATGGCGCCGGCCGGCCCCGCCTGGAACCAGTGCCGGGTGCCGGGCTCAAGCGTGTACTGCTCGCCGGCCCGGAGTTGGATCTCCCGGAAGACCGTGTAGCGGGACTCGTCGCCGGCCGGCGGCCGGGCCTTGGGCCGGCGCGTGCGGGCGCCCTCCACGTAGAGATAGACGACGCCCTTGCGGCAGCGGAAGGTCTCGCGCTTGCCCGGGGCGCCGGCCACCGGCGGGTGGCGGTGCTCCGGACAGGTCTGCCCCGCGAAGAGCACCAGTTCCTTGGCGCAATAGCGGTCGTTGTTCTCGTAGATCACGATCTCGAGGCCCGTGCGCCCGAGGTCGCCCAGGCCGAAGTCGGCCACCTCGATGTTGGCGCGCTCCTTCGGCGTGACGGCGATGCCGGCGGCCTGGAGCATCCGCGCGGCGCGAGCCTGGGCCTTCCTGCTTTCGGTCCTGGTCAGCATGGGTAGCTCCTGTTCAGCCATAGATGAACACAGACAAACACAGATAGTTTGAGGATGGAACAGCGGCTCCATCCCAGTGTCCTGACTTCGTATCTGTGTTCATCTGTGTGCATCTGTGGCTAGTCTCACAGCCTGATGGTGGATGGCCGCTGCCGCCAGCCGGACTTGATGCGCCGGCGGACGATGGCCCACGGCCGCACGCCGCTCCAGGCGTCGGCGGCCTCGACGCTGCAGGCGCCCACCGCGACGGCCATGCGGGCCGCCTCTTCTGCGGAGAGCCCGCGCACCAGCCCCGCGAGGAATCCGGCGATGGTGCAGTCGCCCGAGCCGTTGGTGCCGGCCACCTTCACCCGGAAGCACGACGCGGCGCACTCGCGGTCGAGCCAGGCGGCCGCGTCGCGCGGGGCGCACGCGCCCATGGCCGCGAGGCGCCGCCGGTCGCCGGTGGTGCGCACGTAGAGGCCGCGGTGGCCCAGCTTGACGACGGCGACCGCCGCGCCCATGCCCAGGATCTCGGCGGAGATTCTCCGAAGCAGTGCTCCGTCGACCAGCGGCAGGATGTCGCCTCCTCCAGCCCGGCGGCGCAGGCGCTCGTAGGCCGGGCGCTCCAGCATGAAGAGGATCTCCTCGATGCTCGGCAGGAAGACGTCGACCGAGGGCAGCACTCTCTCGAGAATCGCACGCCAGTCGGCGCGGCCGGAGTCCGAGGCCGGGTCGGGCAGGGTCATGTCGAGCGACGTGGTGAGCCCCAGGCGCCTGGCGCGGGCGAACAGTCCGACGCTCTCGGCTCCGCCCTGTTCGTACATGCGGCGCATGAGCGTCGGGTAACCGAAGTGCAGTAGCGCCGCGCCACGGAGTGCCCGGTCCGGCACATCCGCGGCCCGGAACTCCGCGTTGGCGCCGGGACAATGCAGGAAGGCCCGATCGACTCCGGGCGGGCTCACCACCAGGCTGTAGGAGGTGGTCGCCCCGCGAGAGACGGCCATCCCGGCGGCGAGCCGCCGGTCGTGCCCGCCGAGGACCGCGAGCACTCCGCGGCCGAAGAGGTCGTCGCCGACCTTGGCGACAAGCCGCACGGGCAGCCCCAGGCGGTGGAGCGCGAGCCCGGTGTTCGAGACGGCTCCGCCGGTGGCGACCGTCGCGGCGCCGCACTCGGTGAGGCTCCCGGGCGCGAGCAGTCCGCCGCTGCGCCGGACCGCGCCCGCGCCGGCGCCGCGCATCTCCGGAATGATGTCCAGGCAGATGTGCCCGGCGACGACTATCGTCTTCTCGCGCACGCGGACCTCCTGTTCAGCCACAGATGAACACAGATGGACACGGATACGGGGGCTTTAACCGCAGAGGGCGCAAAGTCCTGCAGAGAAAGGCGGTGGGGGTGCTGCGGTTCACCCGGTTCCGGACGCAAGCGCCCGGCCCAGCTGAACCGCATCCCGTCGGACGCTGACGCGTCCTGAGCCCGGCTGCGCCGGGCTCCCGCCCTTGTCTTGCCCAAAGGAGGCGCGGCGCAGAGCCGCGCAGGGAGCCGCAGGCTCCTGGGAGGAGTTGCTCTGGCTCATTCGGGCCGAGCCTGCTCGGACCTGAAGAGACAGAGCAGCTCCGCCTCCTCGTCGCCATCACCATCCTCTGCGTTGCTCTGCGTCCTCTGCGTCCTCTGCGGTGAAAGCCCTCGTCGCCGCATCTGTGTTCATCTGTGTGCATCTGTGGCTGCCCTATGTCTTGGTGGAGCGGAAGTGCCCCTCGATGTCCGGCTTGCCTGCCGCCAGCCACGAGAGCAGGAAGTTCCGGCCCTTCTCGATGAGCGCGAGAACCAGTCGCTCCTGGAAGAGGTCGCGGGGGGCCTCGGCCCAGAGGTCGCGGGCGGTCTTGGCCATGGCCGGGCCGGAGTCGAGGCAGTTGCGGTCGAGCACAGCCAAAGCCGCGGCTGCGCCGACAGCGTAGCGACGCGGATCGATCCGCTGGGTCACGCACTCGCGCATGGTGCCGACCAGGCGGTCGTCCCAGGCGAGCTTGCGCGCCACGTCCCGGCCGACCCGCTCGGCGGTGTCCATGAGGTGCGGGTTGGTCATCCGCGCGAGCAGGTCATCGGCATAGGCGGCGTAGCCGTCCGGCGTGAAGAGCGGGTCTAGTCCCTCGTGTTTCTTGACCAGCGCCGCACCGGACTCCTCCAGGAAGGCCGCGTGCAGAAAGGCCATGGCGCCGGGAAGTTCCCGCAGTCCGGCGATCCGTTCGACTCCGGCCAGTGCCGCTAGGTACGCAGCGAGCGCGTGGGTGGCGTTGTGGCCGAAGAGCTTGGCCTCCTCGAAGGGCAAGAGGTCGGGTTTCTCCCCGAAGACGGCCAGGCCCCGCTCGAAGGGCACATTGTCTGGAAACTCCACCTGACTGATGAGGATCCGATTGAAAGCCTCGACCAGGAAGGCGCGCGAGTTGCCCGGTGTGATCGGCGGAAGCCCGGCCGAGCCGCCGCCGACCAGACCGCTCATCTTGCCGACGACCGTGTTCAGGAAGCGTACGCGCCAGTGGACCGCCCCGTGCCGGGCCGCAGGGATCTCGGGCATCACCAGTTCCTCGAGTAACTCCGCGGCGCGGTTGTGATTCTCGGCAGCGTAGAGCACCGAGCGCGGCCCGCCCGTCTCGGCCTTGCGCTCCAGGCCCGCCGCGAGCACCTTGTGCAAGCTACCGGGCCCCTCGGAGCGGTAACGGCCGACGCTCGGCACGGCCGTGCCGATCTCGGAGGCCTCGGCAAGCGCCGCGACGAGTTCTTCTCGGTCGGCCGCGTCGGCGGGATCGTAGATCTCCACCGGCCCGACGCGGGCGTTCTCCACCCGGTCGGGGTGGGCGATATTGACGGTGAAGAAGCCGCCGGCGTCGCGGACGGCCTTGACCGTCTCCGGCACCACCTCGGCCACCACCAGCCGCGCGAAGCGCCCGGAACGCATGGCCTCGTACAGGAAGAGCCCGGCCTGGATGGCGCCGAAGCCGAAACCGACGTAGGTGCGGGGGGCGGGGGGCGTCGTAGTCGTCAATCCAATGACTCCTCAGCTTTCAGTTTGGCTAGCTCCCGGTCAAACCGCTTGGCGATTTCCAGGAAGTTCTCGCTCCACCCACCGCCCATGCTCGCTTCTTGTATGGCAGCGGTCGGACAGAATAACGCTTCCAACCCGACTAGATGCGAATAGTCTTCCGCAATCAACCAGTCCAGGTGCTGCTGAATCTCATCAACGGCCTCCTCAGAAGTCTCCCAACTGGACCAAGTAAAGTCGGTGTCCGGAAGAGTCAGAAGCCCGCGAACCTCAAGAAGAACAGCAACGAGAGCATCGGCGGAACGACAGGCATTCTCGCGTCGCCGAGCCATAATCTATCCGGACCTCTCCACCGCCACCGCGTACGCCCCTCCCGAGGCGAAGCAAATGGCCGCGATGCCGCGCCGCAGCTTGTGCCGCTCCAGGGCGTAGAGCAGCGTCGTGAGGATCCGCGCCCCGGCCGCACCCAGCGGGTGGCGCAGGGCGACCGCGCCGCCGTGGACGTTCTGGCGCGCGATCGGCACCTCCTTCTGGAAGAGAGGGATCTGCAGCCCGAAGCTTTCGTTGCCCTCGAAGAGGTCGAAGTCGGCGGCTCGCCCGGCGGCCTTGAGGCCGTCGAGGATGAGCCGCGTCGCGGTGACCGGGGCCTCGATGAAGGTCTCGGGCGGAGTGTCCACCCGCGAGAAGGCGAGGATCTTCGCGATGGGCCTTGCGCCGAGCTCCTTCGCCCGGCCGGACTCGGCGAGCACGAGCGCCGCGCCGGCGTCGCCGAGCGACGGGGCGTTGTACGACGAGCAGAGGCTGTCGCTCTTCGCGCGGAGGATGCCCTGGAGCTCCTTCGCCGCGATCTCGTCGCGGCGGACCTCGCCGACCGCGGCGATCTCGGCGTCGAAGGCGCCCTCGCCGGCGGCCGCCTCGGCTCGGCGGAAGCTCTCGTCGGCCGCCTGGTTGATTTGGTCAACAGTGAAGCCGCGCGAGGTGCCCCAGGCCTGGGCATAGTCCTTCATCGAGGTGGCGCTCTTAAACGGGCAGACCAGCGCCTCGAAGGTGTTGGGTTCTTTGATGCCCGCGGCGCGGATGGTGCGGACGAACTTCTTGTAGTCGTCGATCCCCGCGGTCGGCGCCGGGCACTCAGGGATGAAGGTGTCGCCCTTGGCCTGGCCGGGCACGCGTTCCCCGCGCGGGTTCTTGGGCCCGAGCAAGTAGGGCGCCGAGCTCCGCGACTCCATGCCGCCGACCGCCACGACGCCGGCCGTCCCCGAGAGGATGGCCCGCGCGCCCTCGACCACCGCGGCCATCCCCGAGGAGCAGACCGTGTTCACCGTCATGCTCCGCACTGTCTGGGGCATGCCGGCGGCAACCGCGGCCTGTTTGGCCGGGCTCTGGCCGAGGCCGCCGGAGACGACGCTGCCCAGGATGACCTCCTCGATCTGCTCGGGGGTGAGCCCCGAGCGCTCGACCGCCGCCTTGAGCGCCAGCGCGCCGAGCTGCGGAGCCTTGAAGGCCTTCAGCTCGCCGTCCATGCCGCCGATGGGCGTGCGGGCGGCGGAGAGGACGACGATCTCATCGTTAAGGAGTTTCAGCATGGGCGCGCTTCCTGTTCTGGGGCCGTTGTGAGCCGGATCTCGCTGCAAGTCCTGGGGCTTGACGAGAGAGAAAGAACGGGGTAAACACCCCTCACCCCGGCCCTCTCCCCCAAGGGGAGGGGGAGACGGGGGTGGTGGGCGGTGCAGTGTTGGCCAGCGGCGTACTTTGCCTGGCCATTCCCTCTCCCCTTGGGGGAGAGGGTTAGGGTGAGGGGTTCTCTATGAGCCATGAATCGGCGCGCACACTTCGGAGGAACCAGACCGACGCAGAGCGAAAGCTCTGGCTGCTCCTGCGTGATCGGCGCTTCGCCGGCTTCAAGTTCCGCCGCCAGCACCCGCTTGGCCCATACGTCGCCGACTTTGTCTGCCTTAAGCGCCGACTCGTGATCGAGGTGGACGGTGGACAGCACGCGGATCGGGCAGCCGCGGACGCCGTTCGTACGGACTGGCTGGCCGCACAGGGTTACCGCGTCCTGCGCTTCTGGAACAACCAGGTGCTCGGTCAGGCTCAAGCGGTGCTCCAAGTCATCGAAGAAGCGCTGGATGGACACCCCTCACCCCCGCCCTCTCCCTCAAGGGGAGAGGGAGACTAAGATGATGTCGGCGATCATCTTTTGGCAATTTTGACGATCGCCTCTTCTATCCGTGTCGCACTCGGGATGAAGGCCGCCTCCAGGTTCTCGGCCATGGGCATGACCCCGTCCGGGGCGGTGACGGCGACTGCCTTGAAGCCGCCGCCGGTGGCGGCCATGACCTTGCTGATCACCGTGTGGACGATGTTGCCGGTGTCGGTGCCCTGACTGACGCAGACCAGCCGGCCGGTCTTCTTCACCGAGTTGACTATGGTGTCGAGGTCGAGCGGCGAGATCGTTCTGGGATCGATCACCTCGCAGGAGACGCCCGAGCGCTCGAGCTTGCGGGCGGCGTTCCAGGCCGAGTGCAGCATGCGCGAGTAGGCCCAGACGGTGACGTCCTTGCCTTCCTTTATCACCGCGGCCTTGCCGAACGGGATGCGGTAGGGCGTCTCCGGCACCATCGCGCCCATGGTACTCGTTCCGTAGAGCAGCTGGTGCTCGAAGAAGATCACCGGGTCGTCCATGTAGATGGCCTCCATGAGGAGGCCCTTGGCGTCGAAGGGCGTGGCCGGCACCGCGATGCGGAGACCGGGGAGGTTCGCGTACTTGCTGACCAGCTCCTGCCCGTGCTGGCAGCTGTAGCCCTTGCCGCCGCCGATCGTGGTGCGGACCACGAAGCGCGGCAGGGCCTTGCCGCCGTACATGTAGCGGGCCTTGGCCGACTGGTTCTGGAGCTGGTCTTCAGCTTGCGCCAGGAAGTCGTTGTACATGATCTCGACGACCGGGCGCAAGAGGCCGCTCATCCCTGCGCCCAGGCCGAAGCCGACGATGGCGTTCTCGGAGATGGGCGCGTTCCATACCCTGTCGGAGCCGAAGCGGGCGTGGAGCCCGGTGGTCGCGCCGAAGGCCCCGCCGTAGGCGGCGACGTCCTCGCCGAAGACGACGACGCGCTTGTCCGCCTCCATGGACTGGGCCAGGGCCTCGATGATAGCGTCGCGGGTGGCGAGCTTGCGCTTGGCGTCGGCCGGAGCGCTCTCGAGGACCGGGATCTTCTTGGCCTCGGTGTCGAGGGTGTCGGCGTAGACATCGCCGAGCAGGGTCTCGACCGCCGGTTCGGGGCTCTTCCAGGCGTGCTCGACGGCCGCGTCGATCCTGGCCTCGACCTTCTTGTGGAGCGCCTCGATCTCGGCCCCGGTCATGACCTCCGCCTCGATCAGCTTCTTCTCGTAGGAGCTGATGGCGTCGCGGGCCATCCACTCCTTCTCCTCCTCCTCGGTGCGGTAGGAGCGGCAGTCGTCGGAGAGCGAGTGGCCCTTGTAGCGGATGGTCTTGAAGACGTAGAGCAGCGGCCCGCCGCCCTCGCGCAGGATCTTCGCCGCCCGGCGGTAGGCGTCGAGGCAGGCGAGCACGTCCATGCCGTCGATCACCTCGCCGGGGACGCCGTAGGCCCAGGCGCGGCGGGCGAGCTCGTCGACGTTGGTGACCTCGTCGAGCCGCCCGGTCATGCCCGCGCCGTTGTCCTCGATGGCGTAGAGGCACGGCACCTTGAGCTGGCTGGCCATGTTCAGGGCTTCGTGGAAGCTCCCGGTGTTCGTGGCGCCGTCGCCGGCGAAGCAGAAGACGATCCGCCCGGTGCCGGCGAGCTTCGCGCCCAGCGCCGCCCCCCCGGCGATGGGGAAGCCGCCGCCGACCACGCCGTTGGCGCCGAGGTGGCACTTCTCGAACTCGGCGATGTGCATGGAGCCGCCCTTGCCCTTGCAGGAGCCGGAGGCCCGGCCGAACATCTCGGCCATCATGCTGTTCACGTCCGTGCCCTTGGCCACCGAGTGGCCGTGGCCGCGGTGGTTGGAGGCGATGAAGTCGCTGTCGGAGAGGACGAGCGCGATGGGCGCCTCGCAGGCCTCCTGGCCCAGGCACAGGTGGCTCGCCCCGCGGTACTTGACCTCGGGGTTCTTGTACTTGCCGTCCTTGAGCTCGACGATGGCCGTCTCGAAGCGGCGGATGGTCATCATCACCTCGAGGAGCCTTACGGCGTCGGCGCGGGAGAGCTCTTTGGCATCGAGCATCTCCCGGAGCGTGCGCCGGAAGACGAACTTGGGAATGGCCGGCGCCGTCACCTGGCCCGTGGCGTTCTCGAAGCGGCGGATGGATGGCTTGGTGCTCATGGCTCTCCTCTGTTCTACTTGCCGTTCTCTCTGGTGTTCTCAGCCTTCACGGTGATCACCTGGACCTCGGCGGCGCGCGCCGCGTCGAGCACCTCGGCGGGCATGCCGTCGTCGGTGATCAGGTAGTCGAAGTCCTCGAATCGTGCGTAGCGGATGAAGGAGTCCGCCCCGGCCTTGGACGAATCGACGATGAGCGCCGCCTTGGTCGCGCACTGGATCATGAGCCCGGTCGAACGCGCCGTGCGCGGGTCGGAGGCGGTGATCCCGCCGGACGGCGAGAGCCCATCGCAGCCCACGAAGGCCCAGTCGGTGTGGATCCGCGAGAGGTTGTCCTCGAGGATCGGCCCGAAGAGGTCCGGGGCGGTCTCGCGCACCGTGCCGCCGAGCAGGATGCACTCGATGCCCGGGGCGGAGAGCAACACCGAGACCACCGCGAGCGAGGGCGTGACCACCGCGATGCTCTGGCGGGAGCGCAGCTCGCGCGCCAGGGCGAGCGTGGTCGTGCCGATGTCCAGGATCAGCTTCTGTCCGGGCCCGACGAGCTCCGCCGCGGCCCGGGCGATGGCGGCCTTCTCGGTGGCGCGACGGCCGGCGCGCTCGGCTACCGCGAACTCCAGGCGCATCATTCGCGTGGCCGAGGCCCCGCCGTGGCTGCGCTCGAGCAGTCCCTCGGTCTCGAGCTTGGACAGGTCGCGCCGCACGGTCATCTGCGAGCAGCCGAGCTTCTTGGCCAAGTCAGCGACCGACGCATAGGAACGCTCGCCGATCTGCTTGAGGATCTTGTCCTTCCTGTAGGCCCAGGATCTCATTTTTCCTCCCGTTCTGTGCGTATCTGTGCTATTTACACGATAACGTCGTGCATAGCAACATGAATTCTGTGATAAATTACGGAAGCAGTCGTAAGATATTGCGCCACCACGTGTTGTGCCTGGAAGCCCACGTGAGAATTATGGACGATACGGGTCTTGTCGGCAGAAACTCCGGAGTTTCCCAGTTCAGTTGGTTGCCCAAGCGGCCTGGAGAGGCCCCTGGCGCAGGACTCGGGCACCTGGCAGCTCAGGGACAATGTCCTGACCTGGCGTTACGACGGCAGGGACGACCCGAACCCGGTGGTCCGCTGGGGACGCAACGCCTTCATCCTGAAGGAAACCGACGGCAGCTACACGTACTGGCTGAATGCCGGATCGTCGGCGAGGCTTCGTGAGCTCCTGAAGTAGATCGCCCGGGCCGCAGGAGCGTCGGTGCACTCCTCGGCCGGTCGCCAGCCAGCCCGCCGCTGACACCGGGTATCGAAGGGCTGTTGAAAGCCGCCATCCGCGGCCAATAATGCCCGCATGGACGGTCGGCCGGGCATCATCCTGGTGCAAATCGACGGGCTGGGGCTCGACGTACTCGTCAAGGCGCTGCGCCGCCGGGTGATGCCCTTCACGCGCCGGCTGCTCCGCAAGCACGGGCACGCGCTCATCCCCACCCGCACGGGAGTGCCGGCGAGCACTCCGGCCTTCCAGGCCCGGCTCTTCTACGGGGCCGAGAACCCCATGCCCGGGTTCCGCTGGTTCGAGAAGTCCGGCGGCCGCATCCGGGTGATGAAGAACTACGAGGACATCGGCTCGGTGCTCGCGCGCCTGCCCGAGTCGCGCGGAATCATGGCCGGCGGCGCGGTCTACGGGGCCTTCTTCTCGGGCGGGGCCGAGCGCGCCTACTTCACGCCCGGCCAGCGCGACCACGGATACCTGGCCGGGCCGGTGCGGATCGCCGAGCTGCCGCGCATCGTGCTCCGGAACTTCCGCCCGACGTTGCGCATCCTCGGCGCCGGGCTCTACGAGCTCTGGCTCGAGGCCCTGGACTGGACCGCGGCGCTCTGGCGCGGGAGGGTGCGCCGCCGGGAGGGGTTGTTTCCGCTCGAGCGCGTGGCGGTCAATGGTCTCCTCACCGAGATAGCCTTCATGGGCGCCAGGGAGGAGATCCTGCGGGGCACTCCGGCGGTCTTCGTCAACATGATGAGCTTCGACGTCATGGGCCATCATCGCGGCCCGCGGAGCTTCTCGGCGATGCTCGCGCTCCGGACCATCGACGCGCGCATCCGCCGGCTCTGGCGGGCGGCCGTGCGCTCCGGCCGGCGCTACGAGTTCTACGTCCTGAGCGACCACGGACAGACGCCCACGCTGCCCTTCGAGCGCGCCGCGGGCCGGAGCCTGCGCGAGGCGGTCGTCGAACACGAGCTCGCCGCCCGGGTGATCACCCCCGGAGAGTCGCGCTACCGGGAGCTCGTCCACTCGGTCGCCGTGCTCGGCCACATCCGGCAACTGGGGACGCTCCTGCCCCGGCCGCTCTCCGCGCTGGCCGGGATGGTCGCCAGGCGCATAGAGCGGCGGCTGCCGCCCGAGGCCAACGGTGAGGCGGCCGGGTGCGCCGGCGACCTGGTGGTGCTGGCCACGAGCGGCCTGGCCCATCTCTACTTCCGCCACCACCCCGGACAGCCCGGCATCGAGGAGATCTCCGGGCATCACCCGGGGCTGGTCGACCACCTCGTGGACCTGCCGGGCGTCCGCGCGGTGGTGGCCAGGCGCGGCGCCGGCTCAGGCGCGGTCATCGTCTCGAAGGACGGCCGGATGGAGGTCGGCGAGAGCGTCACGGTGACGGGTCACGACCCGCTCTCGGGGGCCGGCCCGACCGAGGCGGTGGCGCGGGAACTCGCCGCGCTCATGCGTCAGCCCGAGAGCGGGGATCTCGTGATCCTGGCCGGCAAGCTCGAGCGCCGGAGGTGGCTCAGGCGCAGCCCGCTCTACGCCAACTTCCTCGAGGAGCTCGGCGGCCACGGCGGCATCGAGCCGCCGGAGCAGAACACCTTCCTGATTGCGCCGGCCGGTCGCGCCGCGCTCTTTCCCGCCGGCTGCGGGCCGATTCGGATACACGAGGGGCTGGCCAAGGTGCGGGGGCTGGCCGAAGCCTAGGTTTCGGGTGTCAGGTTTCAGGTGTCAGTTCCCTGCAACCTGACACTGAAACCCGCCCTCGACTCTGTCCTTTGGCACGCTTGTCGCACCGAGCGCCGTATGGGGACTCAGCGCCGGGCCTTCAGCACGCCAACCCGTAACCCGGAACTCCGAACCCGGAACCCGGAACTACTTCCCGCCCCCCGCCTTCCACCAGGCGTACTGCAGAATATGCCCGACCCGCAGGGTCATGCCCGCGTCGCGGCTCCAGGTGCTGTTGTTCGGCAGGAAGACCGGCGGACACTTGGATTCCGGGAAGCTCTGGGCGAAGAGGTCGGCGGCGGTTTCCAGGTAGTCGGCCTTGCCCTCCTTCATGCCCACGTAGGCGAAGAGATCGGCCAGGAAGCGCGGCGCCTCGAAGAAGCTGTCCGGGAAGGGCTTTTCGCAGCCCTCCTTGAGGAGCTTCATGACGGTCTCGTCGCCGGTGCGGCGCTGCAGTTCGCAGAGCGGGACGATGGCGTGGCAGTACTTGACGTCCTCCTTGACGTAGTCCTGCGACTGGATCTGGTTGTTGCCGTCGTGGAGGTGCGGCCCCAGGGCCTTCCACTTGGGAACGACGTTGGCGTTGAAGAGCTTGAGCGCCTCGTCCAGCCATTTGCGGTCGGCGGTCAGGTCGTAGAGCGCGCAGTAGGTGTTCATCGCCCATCCGTTGGCGGCCATGTCGCCCTGCGGCCCGCCCCAGGGCTTGGCCTGGGCCACCCACTCCCAGCAGGCCTTGAGGCCGTCGCCGTTGCGCAGGCAGCACTCCAGGGCTTTGGGCTCGCCGGTGAGCATGTAGTCCAGGGCCGTGCCGGCGATCCAATTGGCGCGTCCGTCGGGCACCCAGTAGAGCCGCGCGCAGTGGAAGGACGGGAAGGTGAAGTCCGACCGCTGCAGTCCGCGGCACTCGGGCGGGTCGCGGTCGGACCAGAGCTGGTCTACGTCGATGCGATGGCGGGCCATGGAGGCGCCCAGCCGGGCGAAGCTCATGTCGCCGGTGCGCATGACGTTGAGCCACATGATCCAGGTCCAGTCGCAGTGCAGGCTGACCAGTCCGCGGCCGGGCACGGCCAGATCGCCGTACTCCATCCAGCCGAACCAGTTCGAGGAGTCGCTGATGTAGCCGATGTTGGACTCGGTCGAGGTCTGGCGTGCCCTCCAGATTCCGCGGGGATTGTCCGGATCGGCGGCGCTCATGGTCATGCGCATCCAGGCGGCAAGCTTGGCGTTGCAGTCCTTGTCGGCGGCGGTGCGCACCTCCGGCGGGGCGAAGAGCCCGGGCGCGGCCTCGGTTGCGGCGTAGCGCCCGGCGCTCGAGAGCGCCATTAGCGGAGAGTGGAGCTCGGCCAGAGACTCCCTCGCGTCGCGCCCGGAGAAGTCCAGGATGGTCTCGTGGCCCTTGTGGACCGCGCCGGGCAGCAGGTAGAGTCCGGCCTTGGGCAGGGACTGCAGCGTCCTGTCGAAGAGCCCGCCGCCGGTCAGGTCCGGGCGCGGCCGCGGCCACTGGGCGCCCTCCGGCCAGAGCCAGATGCGCAGCGTCTTTCCGTCGAGCTCCATGGCCTTCTCGTAGTTCTGCCAGAAGTCGCGGACTGCGGCGGTGAGCCGTCCGGCGCCCCCCTTGAGCTCCAGAACGCCGTCGGTGCGCTCGCCCTTCTTGAGCTCCTTGCCGGCCGAGGCGACGGTGTACTCGAAGTCGTCCCAGGTGTAGAACGGACCCCGGCGGTTCTTGTCGCCGCTGCGGTTCTGTTTACAGAGCTGCAGGACCTTGAGGCTGCCCGGGCCCTCGACGCCCTCGCAGGCGGCGGTCACGGCGTCGCCCAGGCCCAGGCCGAGCTCGACGTCCATGCCCCTGAAGGCGAACCACTCGGCGTTGGGCGAGGTGCCGCCCTCGTCCTTGGCGCGGTAGTAGCCCAGTGCCCCGCGGTTCTCGAGCCAGACCTGGAGCTTGAGGTGCTTGCGCCCGGCGAAGGCGGCGATGCGCACCGTGTAGCCGAGGAGGTCGTTGTGCACTCCCGGGAAGGTGCCGCGCAGACGGACGATGGCCCGCATGGGCCCGGCCTGCTCGACGGCCACCTCGGCCGGCGCGCCGGCCTGGACCTCGCCGCCCTCGGCCTTCAGGACCACCAGGCCGCGCCCGGCGGCGGTGACGAGCTCCCTGCCGTCGACCTTCACGGACTGGAAGAGCCCCGGCTTCTTCCTGGCCACGACGAACTGGAGCGGACCGGTCGAGACCGTCACCGCCTCGGCGCCGTCGTCCACCTTGACCGGTGCGGGCGGCGCGGGGTTCTTCCCCGAATCGGACAGGACCAGCTCCGTCTTGCCGCCGGCGGGCACGTCCACCTGGGTGTCGAGGAGCGCCCAGCGCACCGAGCCGTCGTCCCACGGGACGGTCTTGATGAACTGGGCGGGAACGGGCTTGCCGCCGGCCGTGAGCGCGAGGGCGGCGACGTCCTTGAGCTCGCCCTTCGCAAAGGGCACTCCGGTAGTTACCGTAGCCGGAGTGCGGGCGACCTTGTCGGTCTCGGCCACCTGGAGCCTGACCTCCAGGGCATGGGCCAGTGCGCCGCTGGCGAAGAAGACAGCGCAGAAGAAAGCTGACAGCAACGCGGCTCGGTATCTCATGGCCTATCGTCCTCGTCCATCGGCAACCCAGGACACAAAGGCGTGACCTGCGCCTTATTTCTTCTCTTCGTTCTTGAGGTTCGGGTTGGGCGCCTTGCCGCCGTACTTCCCGGCCACCTCGGCGGCCAGGCCAAAGAGCTTCTCGCTGCGCGCGGCCCAGCCGGAGCCGATGTACCAGGCCTCGCCCTCCCCGTCGGAGTGCAGACAGGTGCGGATGCGCTCGTCGAGAGCCTGGCGGCAGCGGGCCATCAACTCCTCCCCGAGGATGGTCTTGGCCTCGTCGTCGAAGAGCGCCTTCTCGAGATAGACTCTGGCCTCGGCCTCCTGGAGCGCCTCGCGGAAGGCCTCGGAGCGGACCGTGGCCAGCGGCCCGTTCTTCCCCTTGCCCAGGATGTAGGGGATGCAGAAGTTGAGGTTGAGCTGTCCCCACGCGGCCTCCGGGTAGCGGCCGGCCAGGCTCCCGCGGATCCGGCCGCGGTCGTCCTTGAGCACCGGCCAGAAGTCGGCGCCGATGCGGCCGAGCCCGCGCGGCCCCACGCCCTTGGAGAAGAAAGGCGTGTAGCTGCGCTTGGCGCCCATCCACTTCTCGAGCTTGACGCGATGCTCGACCAGAGGCGACTGGGTCTTCATTTCCCGCGGGTAGTAGGACAGCCACATGGGATTCGACCAGCCGAAGGAGTAGCCGTCCTTGGGGTCGACCGGGGTCACTCCGATGCCCCACAGGGCGATGCCCATGCCGATTTCGTAGCCCTGCCACTTGTCGCAGAAGTAGTGCGAGTGCACCGCCCATTTCGCCCCGGGGACGCCGTTGGATATGTCGTCCATGGCCTGCTTGGTCGGCCGGGCATCGCCGATCAGCCCGAAGAGCATCGAACCCTCGAGCCCGCGCTTCTTGAGCACGGGCTGAATGCCGTCGGTAAGCTTCTTCCAGAACTCCTGGGACTCCGGCGTGCCCCAGGCCGGGCCCTGGCGGGGCTTGAGCCTGCCGGTGGCCGGATCGAACAGGGTGATCAGAATGGGCTTGTCGTAGGTCCGCGCGGCGGTGCCGGCGCCGCCGGCGTGCCCCTGGCTCTCGGGCGGCTCCCAGCAGTCGAGGATGACGCCGGGGATCCTGCCGAGGCGTCTGGTGGCCACGTCCAGGTACTTCTCGGCGATGCTGAAGTCCGGAGCGAGCTCGCCGTCGTCGCCGCGCACCCAGCGGACCATGGCGTGCTCGTTGCCGAAGTGCGTCCGGCGGATGCAGGTCACGAACACGGTCTTGTTGGCCAGTTGGGCCAGCAGTTCGAAGGTCTTGTCGAGCAGCTTGAAGTGCTCGTCCGACCACAGCGGCACGTCGTAGGCCAGGGCCACGCTCTCCGGCGACTGGATCACGTCCATGCGCGAGGTGTATTCCTGCAGGGGCGGCAGCTTCCAGTCCATGACCTTGAGCGCCACCGGCACCGCGACCGGCCTGGCGCCCTCGGCGCTGACCGTCACCGTCCCGGTGTAGTCTCCGGGCTTGGCGTCGGCCGGCACGTCCACGGTGATCCAGAGCGGCTGGACCGAGCCGCCGTGTTCCTTGTATACCGGGATCTCCCCGGGCGCGACGTCCTCCAGCGAGTCGAAGAAGGCTGCCTGGCCGTAGCCGGCGACGCCGTCGGGCAGCCCGTAGCGCACCCGCACCGCCGAGGCCGGAATGGTGCCCGGCCCCTTGAGCTCCGAAGGCACGGCTTTGAGGCCCTTGATGGGCTGTTCGTCGCCGACCACCACCTGGCCGGCGAAGGTGCCGTTCCTGGCGCCGGTCAGCCGGACCGGAGAGAGCGGAGAGAAGGGATCGGGGTAGTCCGGCAGGAAGACCTCCTGCATGATGCTCTGGTTCCAGACCTTGAAGCCGCGTCCGGCCAGCGGTCCGGTGTTGGGGGTGACGGCGGAGCCGTCCGGGCCCGTCAGCTTCACGCTCATGAGGCCGATCTTGGCCCAGTGGCAGTCGGAGTGGAAGTCGCCTCCGCCCTTGTTGCGCGAAACGTAGACCCGGGCCAGGGTCGGGGCGCGGTGGACGGCCACGGCCAGGACGTTGACGCCCTTGCGGAGCTTTCCGGCCGGGAGCTTGCAGCCCTCGATCTTCCGGGTCCTCTTCTCGATGCGCGGCTTGCCGTCCGGGCTGCGGTCGCCGCGGGTCAGTGCGAAGCCTTCGGCGCTGAAGTAGACCTCCTCCGGATAAGGTTCAGCCGGCGCGTACAAGGGTAGATCGCCCTTGGGGAGTGCGGCGCGGACCACCTCCTCGCCGTTCAGGTAGACGACCGCTCCGCCTCGGAAGTCCAGAGACAGGGTCAGATCGCCGGCCTTGGCCGGGTCGGTTACCTCGAAGCGCCCGCGCATCAGGATGAGCTTCCAGGCTTCGCTGTTCGAACCGGCCAGCATGGGACCCCGAACCCGGGCCCAGGCGCTGTCGTCGAATTCCGGTTTCATCCAACCGGCGGATGTGTCCTCGGGGAGCCGGAAGGAGTCGACCTCCTTGAACTCGTACATGTCCTCCGGAGGCTGGCCCTTGGCGGGGTTCTTGCGGAACCACTCGTAGATGTTGCCCTTGCCGACGGTCCGCAGGTGCTTGACCTCGCCGGAAGGCAGTACCTGTTCGGGAGTCTCCAGCACCGTCCGGAAGCGCCAGAAGCTCTTCGTATCGAGTATGGTCGTGCCGGAGCTGGCCTCCTCGCCGGCCAGAACGCCATAAAGAGCCGTCGACGAGAACTGAGTTGCCAGAACTGCCACAACCAGCCGAATCAGCCAGACCTTGCGCATCGGAAATGCCCTCCGGTTCATGGCTTACTACACCGGGTGCCGCTCCAGCGACAGGCTATTATGGCGGGCAGTTTTCGGATAAATGCACATATTGACGCAGTTGGCGATAAGGTGTAGAGTTTAGGTAAGGAAGCGATTTTGCTGGAGGCGTTAAGCCAGTCTCCGAGCGTGCCGATAATATATGTACACCCGGCTGTGGGGGAAAGGGGCGCGGTGTGCCCTCGGCCGGCGTGGTTGTGGTGGTTGTGGTGGTTGCGGTCTGCGCGTAGAACCGGCGAGACGGATCTTGCCGGAGAAGCAAGGTGGGGGGAGCTTGTGACCGGACCGAAGCTCCTGCTTGCGCCGTTTGCCACGGAAGCGGAGGCTTCCCGTCCAGCTCTCTGCATGGGCCGGACGGGCAGCAAGGCCTTCCGCGTTCTGCTGGCCGGCGTCTTCGGGCTGGCTCTGCTGGCCTCGCGGAGCGAGGCGGCCACGTATTATTGGGTAAGCCAGGCGGCTCCCGACAACAACTGGGCCACGGCCGCCAACTGGTCGGCCGTCTCGGGCGGGGCCGGCGGCGCCGGCGTGCCCGGGGCTGGCGACACCGCCGTATTCGACGGAGTCGGAGCCAACGCCGGCCACGACTGCAACCTGTCGGGGGCGGTCGCGGTTGCGGTCATCACCAACGCCGGCGGATACTCCGGGGCGCTCTCGACGGCGAACTTCAACCTGACCGTGGGCACGATGACCTGGGCGGCCGGCACCTTCAACGCCGGCTCGGCGACGCTGACTCTGACCGGCACGGGGACGCCCTTCACCGGCGGCGGCACCATCAACGCCGGGAGCTCCACGTTCAAGTACGCGCCGGACGGGGCCGGCTCGGCGTGGCTGTCGGGGTTCGGGTACCGCAAGAGCCACGTCGTCAGCCAGACCGCCGGCGCGGGGACCGGCTACCAGGTGCAGATCAAGGCCTGCTACGGCAGCGGGATCGACAGCGGGGGCAGCGTCTATCTGGGCAGCAAGGGCCGGACGGACTTCGGCGACGTACGCTTCACGGCGGGCGACGGGACCACGGAGCTCAGCTACTGGATGGAGTCGAAGACCGACTCGGACAACGCCGTGTTCTGGGTGAAGCTCTCGGCGGACCTCAGCGCCGGGGACCAGACCGTGTACGTTTACTACGGGAACTCCGCGGCGACGACCACCAGCAGCGGCGAGGCCACTTTCGAGTTCTTCGACGACTTCTCGACCGAGGACAACACCAAGTTCACCTATGGCTCGGCCTACGTGGCGTGGAACGCGGTCTATTACGCGGTATCCGGCGGGATGTTGCGTCTGTATTCGGACAACACCTATCGGATTCTCAGGATGATCAAAGACTTCGCGCCCGCGGACAACGTCGCCGTGCGGACGCGATTCAAAACGTCCGGTGCGTCCACCTGGCACCACAACTACCTCGTGGAAAGCGGAGACCCGAGTCAGAACCGGTTTGGGCTGCAGGACCCGGGCGGCGGCACCCGCGATTTCCGGGTCCAGTACTACTACGATGGCTCGTCGTCCGTCACCGCCACGGTCGCCACGCTGGCCACCGACACATGGTATCTCGACGAGATCCGCAAGAAGTCGGCCCAGGACATGCAGGCGGTCATCTGGTCGGATGCCGGGACCCAGTTGGGCTCGACCTCCCAGACGCGCGCGCAATGGGCCGACGAGACCTGGACCTGGGTGACCTGGCAGTATCAGAACGTCAACGTGTACTTCGACTGGATCGCCGTACGCAAGTGCAACAGTGCGGAGCCAGCCCATGGCGCCTGGGGCGCCGAGGCGTCGCAACCGGCGGACATATCGGTCAGCGCCGCCTTCGCCTATAACCACCTGATCGTGGCCCCGTCCGCGGGATGGTACGCGTTCAAGCTGGGCACGGCCGGCGGGCAGACCCTGACCGTCGGCGGCAACATGACCATCGGCGACGGGGCCGTGGGCTGCTTCGTCTCCGCGGCCAGCTACAATCCGAACATCAGCGTGACCGGGAACTACACGGTCATGGCCGGCGGCGCCGTCCAGGCCTCCGATGCCGGCTCGTTCGCGGTCACCGGTGACTGGGCCAACAGCGGACTGTTCCTGGCCGGGGCCGGCGCCATGCAGGTGGCCGGCAACTGGTCGAACAGCGGCACCTTCCTGGCCGGAACGGGCACGGTGACGTTGAACGCCACGGGCGGGGCCCGGACCGTGGGGGGCTCGGCCAGCACGACCTTTTACAACCTGACCAAGAACTCCGCGCAGGCCCTGACCATCGGCGATGCTGCGGCCGCCGGCAAGACCATAACGGTCAGCAACACCTTCGCCTGGACGGACAACAACGACACCATCACGGTCGGCAATGGCCAGACCGTCACGTTCGCCGTCCCGGCAGTGACCATCGCCGGCGGATGCACGCTGGCCTCGACCGGGGTCGGGACGATCTCGACGGCCGGCAATTGGACCAATAACGGGACGTTCACGCACGGAAACGGCTCCGTCATCCTGAACGGCGGCGCCGCCCAGGCCATCGCGGGCTCCGCTGACACCTCCTTCTACAACCTGACCAAGAACACGGCCCAGACGTTGACCGTCGGCGATGCGGCCAGCGCCGACCGGACCATTGCGGTCGCCAACGCCTTCACCTGGACGGACAACAACGACACCATCGTGGTGGGCAACGGCCAGAACGTGACCTTCCAGGTGCCGAGCATAACCATTGCGGGCGGCTGCACCCTGACTTCCACGGCCGCCCAGGGCACGATCAAGGTCAGCGGGGACTGGGACAACGCCAGCGGGACCTTCAACCGCAACACCGGCACGGTGGTCTTTAACGGCGGCGGCGCCCAGACCATCATCACGGGCGGCACCGCCGCCGGCAAGACCTTCTTCAACTTCACCGTCGACAAGACCGGCGGAACGGCTGCGCTCGCCGGCAACATCACCGCCGGCGGCACCTTCCGGGTCAGCCAGGGGACGCTGAGCTGCACCGGGTACGTCATCACCACCACCAACGGGTACGACCTGGTGGTCGACGGCGGCACGCTGCAGCTCGGCGACCAGCAGCACGAGATCAAGGGAGGGTGGACCTACAGCGCAGGGACGGTCACGCCCCAGACTTCGACGGTGCGTTTCTGGGCCCGGAACAGCTCGCAGTCCGTCAACACCATCTCGGGCACATTCGCCCTGAACGACGTGATCTACTACTCGGGCACCGGGAGCACGAACTACTTCGAAGTGCTCGACGGCACCCTGACCGTCAACGGCACACTGACGTTTACCATCAACGCCAGCTGGGGCGCCTACCTCACCGGCGATGGAAGCCTGTACGCCAAGGGCAACGTCGTCGGAACGGCCGGCAGGTCCCTCAACATCGACTGCGCCCTCTTCGAGATCAACGGCGACGCCGGCGATCAAACCCTCACCGATCTGCGGCTCAGGGGCTACAGCGCCGTCGCCGGGCGCCCCACGGTGAGGATCAACAAGGCCGCGGACAGCGCCCTGATCGCCGGGAGCTGCCTGTTCCAGTCGGGAGGCAATTCGGGGCGCATCTACCTGCAGGCCGACTCCCCGCTCAGCTACGCGGCCGGGTCCACGCTGACCCTGGATTCCAGCCCGGGCGGCAGCTACTCGAGCACCACCTACGTGACCGGCGGCAGCACGATCGATCTCTACGACCTGACCTGCAGCCTCCCGGCGGTCACCGGCAACGGAAACATCAATCTGGGCGGCAAGACGCTCACGGTCCACAATGACCTGAACGTTACGATCAGCTACAGCAGTTGGGGACGCTACCTGAACAACGGCACCATCGACGTGAAGGGTAACTACGCCCTCACCAATTCGACCGGAGGGAGCTACGCGCTCACGGCTGCGATCAAGCTCTCGGGGTCCGCCGACACCACCGCGACCTACTCCGGAGACATCACCGCCGGGTTCGTCGGCTTCGAAGTGGCCAAGGACGCCGGCAAGAAGGTCTCGCTGGCCTCGCACTTCTACGCGAACATGGCGGGGGCCGATGTCACGGTGACCTCCGGCATCCTGGACCTGGCCGGCTGGAACCTGACGGTGAACGACGCGTTCTCCGCGGGCGCGTCGGGAACGCTCAAGCTCTACGGCTCGGAGACGCTCTCGGCCGGCAGCACGACCTTCGACGCCGGCTCGCTGGTCTGGTTCTACGGCACGGTCGGGCCCTACGCCGTGACCGACCTGGCCACGGCCTATTCGGACCTGAAGATCGACGGGGCCGGGGCGACGTTCGCAGCGGGCGCGTCCATGAGCTGCCGCAACCTGGAAATCGCCGCGGGCACGTTCTCCGCCCCGGCGGCCAACCTGAGCGTGTCCGGCAACTGGACGAACGGCGCGACCTTCAACCACAACAGCGGCACGGTGATCTTCAACGGGGCCGCGGCCCAGACCATCACGGCCGGCGGGGTCACCGCGGCCAGGACCTTCTACAACATCTACGTGGACAACACCCACGCCTCTCCGGACGACAGCAACGACGTGGACACCAGCGGGCCGATCAAGGTGGACGGTTTGCTCACCGTGAACGACGGCCAGTTCCAGCCGGAGACGGGCTCCGACCTCTCCAGCGTGGCCATCAACGCCAACGGCATCCTCAAACCGGACGCCTCGGCGACCGTCACCGTGTCGGGGAACTGGAGCAACTCCGGGACGTTCACGGCCAACGGCGGGACCGTGGACCTGGACAGCACCGGGGCCGCGACTCTGGCCGGCAGCACCACGTTCTACAACCTCTCCTGCACGGTGTCCACCGGGAAGCTGATCACCCTCACGGCCGGCACCACCCAGACGGTCAGCAGCACGCTCACCCTGACCGGCGGGGGCACCGCCAGCCAGATACTGCTGCGCTCGACCGCGTCCGGGAGCCGGTGGACGTTCAACTTCCCCAACGGCACCCAGAGCGTAAATTTCGTGGACGTGCAGGACGGGGAGTGCTCGGGGAACGACGCCACCGACGTCGACGGCACCAACCGCGGGGGCAACGACGACGGGGACGCCTCGCCGCACTGGGTCTTCACCAGCACCGGCACGGGCCTCTACTGGTCGGGACCCAGCGGCGGCGGCGACGGCAACTGGAACGTCGCCGACTGCTGGGGCCGGACCCCCGGAGCGCACGACGGCTCGGTGCCCACCGCCGACGACGAGGTCTACTTCGGCAGCACCGCGACCAACAAGTGCACGGTGAACGTGGGCACCGCGCGGTGCAAGAGCATCGATTTCACCTCCGGCACGGGCTACACCGGCACCTTCGACCTCAACGGCAACACCCTGGAGGTGAGCTGGACCAGGCTGAAGCTGTACTCGGGCATGACCTTCACCCCGAGCGCCGGCCTGGTGGACCTCATCGCCACCGCCGGGACGGTGGACGTTACCACGGCCGGCAAGTCGCTCTACGATCTGCGCTGCGGCAACTCCGGAGCCGGCGCCGATTACGAATTGCAGGACAACCTGACCTGCACCAACGATCTCACCGTTACTGCCGGCACGCTCGCGGTGGGAGTGCGCACGGCCACCGTGGGCGGCGCCACCTCCGGGTCCGGGCAGATCACCATCGGCACCGGCAAGGTCGACGCCAACGGCAACTACGGCATGGGGGCGACGACCTTTACCGACGCCGGCGAACTGGACCTGGCCGGGGCCAGCAACAGCCTGGGGACCTTCACCTGCTCGACCGGCAAGGTGGTCTACGACGGCTCGTCCAACCCGCAAACCGTCGACGCCCAGACCTATTACGACCTCGAGATCAACAAGGCCGGGGCCACCGACGTGGCGCAGGCCGGCGGCGATATCGTCGTCGGCGGCGATCTGACCGTGACGGCCGGCGTCTTCAGCACGGAGGCTCGAACGGTGACGGTCGCGGGCACGGTCTCGGGTGCGGGGACCGTCCGGATCGCGACCGGCACGCTGGACGCCAACGGCGCCTACAACGTGGCCGGCAGCACCACCTTCACCGGGGCGGGGAGGCTGCAGCTGGGTGGGGCGCTGACCAGCCTGGGAACGTTCACGGCTTCCACCGGAACCGTCGAGTACGACGATACCGCGGCCGGCCAGACCGTCGCGGCGGTCACGTACAACAACCTCGAGATCGACGACTACGGCCAGACCGCCACGGCCGGCGGCGACTTCACGGTTGGCGGCAACCTGACCGTGACCAGCGGCAACTTCGACGTCTCGACCCGGACGGTGACAGTCGCGGGTAATGCCACGGCCGCTTTCGCTGGAGTCCTGCCATCGTCGGGACTGTCCGCCTGGTGGAAGCTCGACGAGACCAGCGGCGCCACCGCCGCGGACTCCTCCGGTTCGGGCCACGCGGCCACCCTGCAGAACGGCGCGACATGGACGAGCCCCGGCAAGATCGGCGGAGCGCTGCAGACGTCCGGCACCAGCGACCGGATGCTGGCCACCTCGGTCGTGGACATCGCAGCCAGTTGGACGATCAGCGCCTGGTTCACGGCCCCGCTGCCGGCCACCGGCACCTGGCACACTCTGACCAGGGGCAGCAGCGGCGACCACCAGGTAATTGCGGACTCTTCGCTGACGCTGGGCACGTACGACAACGCCTCCTATACTTACTTCCGGTCGTGCGGATTCGATCTCGGGTCGTTGTCGGCCGGCTGGCACCACGTCATCGCGGTGGGGAACGCGAGCGGGACCACGTTCTACGTGGACGGCGTCCTGGTCGGCGTCAGCGGCTACAGGTCCCAGACCAACGTCTACAGCGTCGGGAACCACCAGACCAGCTCCCAGGTATTCTCCGACAAGATCGACGACGTCCGCGTGTACAACTGGGCCATGGCCTCGACCGACATCCAGCCGGCCATCAAGATCGGCACGGGCCGGCTGGACGTGGCCGGGACCTACGACGCCACGGGCGGAGCGACGATCTTCACCGGCGCCGGGCGGCTGGAACTGGGCGGGGCCGTGACCAGCATCGGCAACCTGACCGCCTCGACCGGCACGGTGGAATACGACAACACCTCCGCCGCGCAGGACGTGTCCGCGGCGACGTACTACAACCTCGAAATCGACAACAGCGGCCAGGTGGCCACGATCGCCGACGACTCCCTGGTCGGCAACGAGCTGATCCTGAAGTCCGGGACCTTCAGCGTGGGTTCCAGCGCCGTGGCCGTCGCCGGCAAGACCTGGGTCGGGGCGGCGGGCGGCGGGACCCTGCGCATACCGACCGGCACGCTGGACGCCGACGGCGAGTACGATATGACCGGGGGCAGCACCACCTTCACCGGGGCGGGACGGCTGCAGCTCGGCGGGGCGGCGACCGGCCTTGGCACCTTCACCGCCTCGACCGGCACGGTGGAGTACGACGACACCTCGTCCGCCCGGACCGCGCTGGCGGTCGCCTACCATAATCTGGAAGTCGACTCCGACAGCCGGACCGTCACGGCCGGCGGTAATTTCGCGGTCGGCGGCAATCTGCTGATGACCAGCGGCACGTTCGACGTGGCCGACAAGACGGTCACGGTGGCCGGAGACGCATCTTGCACCGCGAGCCAGGGCCTGCGCGGCGACTACTACAGCAACCGGACGCTGACGGCGCCGATCACGCTCAGTCGCACGGATTCGACCGTCGATTTCAACTGGGGCGCATCGGCCCCCGACTCCTCGCTGCCTGCCGAGAGCTTCAGCGTTCGCTGGACGGGCTACGTCCTGGCCCAGTACAGCGAGACCTACACCTTCTACACGTACACGGACGACGGGGCGAAGCTGTGGGTCAACGGCACGCAGTTGGTCAACAAGTGGGTGGACCAGGGCGCAACGGAATGGAGCGGCACGATCGCGCTGACCGCCGGCCAGTGGTATCCGGTCGTCATGGAGTACTACGAAAGAACCGGCAACGCGGTGGCCACCCTGCGATGGTCGAGCCCCTCGACGGTCAAGGAGACCATTCCGAACAGCCAGTTGAGCGTGAGCCCCACCCGCGTCCTCAGCATCGGGACGGGCAGGCTGGACGTGGCCGGCGGCTACGACATGACCGTCGGATCCACCACCTGCACCGGCGCCGGACGGCTGGAGCTGGGCGGCGCGCTGACCGGCCTGGGGACGTTCACCTGTTCCACGGGCACGGTCGAGTACGACAGCACCACCGTCGACCAGGACGTGGCGGTGGAGACCTACCACCACCTGGAGGTCGACAACGGCGCCAGGACCGCGACCCTGGCCGGGAACGTCACGGTCGGCGGCAATCTGACCATTACCGGCGGGACGCTCGCCGGCGACGCCAACACCATCAGCCTGGCGGGCAACTGGGCCAACAGTGGCGTCTTCGACCCCGGCACCGGCAAGGTGACGCTGACCGGCGGGGCGACCTGCGTGGTCTCCGGCAGCACCACCTTCAACGACCTGTTCTGCACGGTCGCCGGCAAGCAGATCCAGTTCACCGCCGGAACCACGCAGACGGTGGGGGGCACGCTCACGCTGGTGGGCGCCGCCCTCAACCAGATCCAGCTGCGCTCCACCTCGGGAGGCAACCGCTGGACGCTCAACTTCCCCAACGAGGAGCAGAGCGTCCAGTACGTGGACGTGCAGGACGGGGAGTGCTCCGGAAACGACGCCACCTGCCACGCCGGCACGAACAACGGCGGCAACGACGACGCCGAGGCCGTTCCGCACTGGGTGTTCGTGGCCAACGAGATCCGCTACTGGGTGGGGGGCGACGGCAACTGGAACGACCCGACCAATCACTGGGCCCTCTACAGCGGCGGTCCGGGCGGGGCGGCCAACGGGCCGGACGCGACCATGTACGTCAAGTTCGACCCGCTCTCCGGCGGCGGTACGGCGACGATCAACGCGGCGGCCGCCGCCTACAAGTTCTGGATGGCGCTGGGCAACACCACCGCGGTGACCCAGGGCGCGGCCAACACGCTGGCGGTGGGCAACGGCGGCTACCTGCAGCGGGCCGGGACGTTCACGGGCGGCAGCGGGGCCATCACCATCACCGGCGACTGGACCCTGACCGCCGGCACGTTCGCGTCGACTAGTGGCCTGCTCAAGTTCGACGCGCCCAACGCGGCGCGGAGCTACCAGCAGACCGGCGGGACTTTCACGCACGCCAGCGGCAGCGTGGAGTTCGAGAACTTCGGCGCGACCGACACGATCGCCTTCACGAATCAGCTCTACGACGTGGTGCTGGACCTGACCGGCTCGGGCTCGGCGTGCTCCATGACCTCGGCGGTGGACGTGCTCCACGACTTCAGCGTCAACCACCAGGGCGGCAACCTGGGCAAGTGGAACGTCTACGGGGACATCACGGCCTGGGACACCAATCAACCCTACGGCGGCACCATCAACTTCCTGGGAGGCGACAACACCGTCTGGACGGTGGGCAACCCCGGCGAGCGCTTCTGCGTCGTAAGCATCGACAAGACCGGCTCGCTGGAGATAACCGACAACATCGAGATGCACGCGGACGGTTCGTTCACGCACGTGGCCGGCGACGTGACCATGCCCGACACGTTCTCGATGTACTCCGGCGAGAGCCGCACGCAGACGGTCTCGGCGGCCGGGGTGGTCTTCAACAACGTGACGGTGGACATGGGCGGAGTGGCCTCGGTGCTCAACGCCGGGACCATGAACGTGAACGGCAATCTGCTGATTTCGCGGGCGGTGACCATCAATGGAGCGGTCAACCTCGGCGGCGATCTGGAATCCAACGATGCCTCGGTGGTCGGCACGCTGGCCATAACCTGCGAAGGCACCGGCAACCAGGCGGTGAGCTGCGCGGGCGGCGAGTTCGGCGACGGCAACCTGACCATCGACAAGCCTCTCGGCGGAACCGTGTCGCTGGCCGAGGCCTTCTCTCCGGCCAGTTGGAGCGGCGACCTGGTCGTGACCGCCGGGACGCTGGACCTGGCCGGCTTCAGCCTGACGACGGCCGGCGACCTGACGCTGGACGCCTCGGGGACGTTGAAGCTGCTGGGCTCGGAGACGGTGACGGCGGCTACCAAGACCCTCGACACCGCCGGTGCGACGGTGTGGTTCTACGGCGGGGTCGGTCCGTACGTGGTGACGGACCTGGCGACGAGCTACTCGAACCTGAAGCTCGACGGCCCGGGCGTCACCTTCCAGTTCGCCGGGGGCTCGACCACCGCGGTGGGCGGGACGTTCTCGGTGACGGGCACGTCGGCATCCAAGACGCTTCTGCGCTCCGCGGCCAGCCCCGCGCGGTGGGTTCTGGACTTCCCGAACGGGGCGCAGGAAGTGCAATACGTGGACGTGATGGACAGCGAGTGCTCGAGCCACGACTGCGTCGCCTACGGCGCGACCAACAGCCTGAACAACGACGATGGCGACGACTCGCCGCACTGGGTGTTCGAGGCGGCGGGGATCCGTTATTGGGTGGGCGGCACCGGCAACTGGGACGACCCGGCGAACCACTGGGCGCTCTCGAGCGGCGGCTCGGGCGGGGCCTCGAATGCCCCGGACGCCACCACGACCGTCAAGTTCGACGCGAGTTCCGGCGGGGGCACGGTCACGATCAACGCGGCGGCCGAGGCCTACAGGTTCTGGATGGCCTCGGGGAACACCACGGCGGTGACCCAGGATACGACCAACACCCTGACCGTGGATGTCGGCGGCGTGCTGGTGGCGGCCGGGACCTTCACCGGGGGCAGCGGGGCGATTGGCACGACGGGCGGCTTCGCGCTCTCGGGCGGCTCCTTCACCAGCAGCAGCGGCACGCTCTCGGTCGGCGGGGACTTCACCGTCACCGGCGGGGCCGGCTTCACGCCCAACGGCGGGACGGTGGCCTTCACGGCCACGAGCGGCACGAAGACGGTCACCAGCGGCAGCCAGCACTTCCACGACTTGAGCATCGACGGCAACGGCGGCACCTTCCAGCTGCAGGACGCGCTGGCGGTCGACCGGGATCTGCTCTGCGTGCGGGGGACGCTGCAGTTCAACAACCAGAACGCCACCATCGCGCGGGACTTCCTGTGCTCGGCGACGATGCTCGCCGGGGGGATCAGCCTGGGCAGCGGGACGATCGACGTGGGCCGGCACTTCGACTACGGCAGCGTGGTCAATCTGCTGGCGGCCAATACGTCGACCTTCCGGATGACCGGCGACGGCACCTTCTACATGGGCAGCACCCCCACCGGCAAGAGCATCGGCGGCTTCTACAAGCTCTACGTGGGGGCGCCGGGAAAGACCACCACCTTCGACGTGCCGGGGAACCCCTCCGGGGTGGGCTGCGCCCAACTCCTGTCGGGCTCCGGGGCGGTGACTGCCGTGAACACCTGGGGCTCGGAGCTCATCTTGACGGCCTCGCCCACCGCCGGGCTGCCGGCGCCGATCGACGTGGATGCCGGGTTGAACGCCTCCGTCCTGCAACTGGAGGTTTCCGCGGGGGCCGGCGTGGGCGGGGACTGGACTCTGAACCTGCCGACGACCACGACCTCTGTGCTCACCCTGCGCGTCAACAACACCGGGTCCACCCTGCGCTACCTGATTGGGCGCAGCTGTACGGTGAGCTACCTGCGTCTGGCGGGAGCCACCCAGAACGGCTCTCCCGCCTACGTGGACGTCAACGGCCAGACCATGACGGTGACCAACGACGTGCGCAACGGCTATGGCGGCAGCTACATGGGCCCGGGCATCTGGGTGGGCACGGGCACGCTCAACGTCGGCCGGGACCTGGTGCTGCCGGGCTTCTTCCAGTCCGCCAACGAGCTGCTGCATGTCGACGCCGGCGGTTCGCTGAACGTGACCAGGGACGTGAGCATCAGCACGTCGGGCGCGAACTTCACTTCGGTGATGAACGGCACGATGACCGTGGGCCGGAACTGGGATTCCTCCGCCAAGACCGGCGTCGTCTTCCCGGCCGCGGCGACCGGGCTGGTCAGGTTCAACGGCTCCGGGGCGGCGACGGTCAATTGCCTGGCGACGGAGTCCTGGCCGAGCGTAGAGGTCGACGGCAGTCTGGTGACGATGCTGCAGGCTTTGACCTGCCAGGGCCTGACGCTGACCTCCGGCAGCCTGGACATGGGCGGACAGACGCTGACGAGCACGTCGTACACGCAGGCGGACGGCACGTTCGCGGGCAGCACGGCGGCGCTGACCGTGACGGGGAACATCACCCTGAACGGTGGGACGTTCACGAGCACGACCGACGTACTGCGGATCGGCTCGTCGTCGTCGGGCGACATATCTGCAACGTTCGGGGCGGGATGCGCGTTCGACCCGAACGGCGGGACGGTGCAGTTCTATCTGCCGAACTCGGCGACGCTGACCCAGACGGGTGCGGTTACGTTCGACGATCTGACGTTCACGCACAGTAACGCGGGGTCTTCGACGAAGACATTCAGTTCGGCCGAGACCCTGACGGTCGACGGCACGCTGACCGTCAACGGCTACTCGAGTGAGTGGACGTACGGGAGCTTCTCCGCGGACCTGACTGGCGGCGGCACATTGCTGGCCAAGGGGCCGGTGGTGGGCAACGGTTACCGGGTGCGCGGCAGCTTCAACCTGACGGTATGCGGGGACGGCCCGCAGACACAGACCGGTCTGGCCTGGTATCCGACGGGCACTTATCTGGTGAACAAGCCGACGGGGACGCTGACGTATTCGGGCACGAACTCCTGGGGCCGGAACAGCGTGACCTACAGCACGCAGGTGGACTTCACGACGAACAGCACGGAGGCGCGGTTCGACGTGCTCTACGGGACGACGACGGTAACCGGGCCGGTGACGTTCTACGATCTGTTCGTTCGTCGGGACGGCGGCAGCAACTCGGCGCACACGACGTTCGACCTGGCCGGGACCACGCTGACGGTGAACCGCACGACGACCTGGACGCTGATAAGCACCAGCGGGTGGTACGTCTATGTGAACAACGGGACGCTGGACTGCAAGGGCGACGTGAACATGGGCGCGTCGGGGTACGACCACTATGGGACGATGCTGATGAAGCTGAGCGGGAACGCGGACAGCGTGCTGACGCCGCCTGCGGACTACGAGGTCGGACGGCTGATCCCGCTGGAGATCGCCAAAGATGTCGGGAAGAAGGTGACGCTGTCGACGAACCCGTGGCTGGCGGAGCGCGCCGGAACGTACGTTACGGTGAGCTCCGGGACCCTGGACCTGGCCGGGCAGGACATCAAGACGGCCGGGGCGTTGACGGTGGGCGCTGCGGGGACGCTGCGGCTGCTGGGGACGGAGACGATGACTCCTGGTTCTCCGGCCACGGTGACGCTCGATAACGGCAGCACGGTGGACTACTACGGGGCGGGTACATACGGGGGCTTCCCGGCGGTCATAGGGAACGCCTACCGCAATCTGAAGTTCAGCGGCGGGGGCACCTGGCAGCCGGCTGCGGCGGTGACGGTGGCCGAGGGGCTGACGATGACCGCCGGGACCTACGAGGTGCTCGACACCCGGTCGCTCACCGTGGCCGGGGACACGGCGCTCTCGGGCACCTCGACGCTGCGGCTCGACGGCGGGGGCACGCTCGGGATCGGGGGCGGCTCGACGCTCTCCTCGGCGGCGGGCAGCACCTTCCAGGTCGCGGGGGCGGCCGACAAGATCGCGCAGATCCAGAACGACGGCTCGGGCTACTACGACCTGCACCTGAGCGGCAACGTGAACGTGCGCTACGCGCGGATCGACGACCTGGCGGCCAACTGCGTGACGCTCGACGGCGCGGGGACGACCACCTTCGACAACGTGGAGTTCAACGACGGCGAGGCGGCGGTCGGGCCGTACATCAAGGTGCTGGACTCGGCGTGGAACGGCCACAACTTCACGGGGATGGCCTTCGAGGACGTGGGTGGCGGGCGCCAGACCATCCTGATCGACACGCAGTCAGGCGACAGCGTGACGGTGACGAGCTACGCCTCGGGCGTGGGCTGGCTCTCCGGTGACGACAGCGACGTGGACGAGGCCGACGGCGGCGGCGAGCTGGGCAACGTCCTCTGGGCGCCGACGGCGGCCGACGGACTTTCTGCCTCGGCGGAGCCGGCGGATAAGGGCACTATGGTTAGCTGGACTGCGCCGGTGGAGCGCGGAACGCTTGGCTACCGGGTGCTGAGGCGGGAGGCTTCAGCCGGCGAAGACGCCAAGCCCGGCGCCTGGCGGCGCCTGGCCGAGGTGCCGGCGGCAGCCTTCGGTGGCGAGCCCACTGGGAACGAGTACCGCTGGCTCGACGAGTCAGCCGGGGCCGCCGCCGCAACGCGCTACGAGTACCGCGTCGAGGAGATAGAGGCCGGCAGCGAGCAGCCGCGCTCGGCCCCGGCAGAGCCGGCATCTCCCTGACAACGATTTCAACGGAACCCTCAGAAACGCGCGGGCCCCCGTTTCAAGCGGGGGCCCGCGGCTTATTGGGCTGGTGCGGCCGAGTGGATTTGAACCACCATGAGGTTGCCCTCACTAGCTCCTGAAGCTAGCGCGTCTGCCAGTTCCGCCACGGCCGCGTTGGAAGCTCAGGCAACGAGGCGGATTATAGGCGGGCAGGTCCGGAGGTCAAGCGCAGGCTGGAGAGACTTGCGGGAGCGGGGGCTGCGGGTTCAGACGCGGTGAATGTGGCGAGGGAGCGCTAGGAGGCGTTCGCTGGGTGGAGGGATGCGATGAGCGCCGAGCACGATGGACAGGCCGCGCTGCCCCACTGACTGCGGGTCGCGAAGTGCCATCCGCAGGGCAGCCTCAAGCAGTTTGAATTCGCTGGACATTATCTATGGCCCCCCACCCCTAGCGCCTCTAGTAGCATCGGCTGGATAGGCGAAGGGCTTTAGGCGCAGCTAGCGGAATGATCCCGGGGCCGCGACGACAGGGATCTCTACTAATCCGACACATACTCAATGATTACCAACCGCTCGGCGTCGGGCGGCACCCGGGCGGCCTCGGAGAGGCGCAGGCCGACGGCCCAAAGAATGGTGGAGGGTGGAAGGTGGATGGTGGAGGTGCGTTGAACGGCGGTCTCAAAACCTTCCATCTTCCCCCCTCCACCTTCCACCGCGAGAAGCGGTAGTTCGTCCCGTTCGGCGCGGGGGAGCTTGAGGTCGATCAGGAAGGCTTTGAGCTTCTTCGCGCCGGCCGCGCCGAACGGTCGGAAGCGATCACCCGGACGGCGGGTGCGGGAGACGAGGGATGCAGAGGAAGGGCGGCACTCGATATTCGACTTTCGGCTTTCGGAACAAGCATCGAAGAGCCTTGCATCGAAGGCTTCGATCATAGGCGTTTTGGTTCTCAGGAAAGCATCCAGATCGAAGTTCTGGCGCTCGACACTCCTGGCGACGAGTCGGCCGCCCGGCAGTCGCGTATCGCCTGGTACCGCGACGGGGACGGACCAGCCGGAGAGCTGGCGGCTTTCGGCTTTCGGCCTTCGGGACGAAGAACCTTTCGAAAGCCGAGCGCCGAAAGCCGAAGGCCGACATTTCAGCATCACCCAGTCGTAGCCGCGCTCGGCAACCAGCCCTCTGGCCTCGGCCTGGGCCCCGACGGAGGTCCGCGCGAGGACCTCCGCGGCCCTGGCGAGCCCGCCGCGGGGGAGCGGCAGAGGCGCGCCCATACGCTCGGCGGCCAGCGCGAAGACCTCGGTCCGGAGCGCGGCGGGAAGTTCGAGAAGGCCGAGCGGCAGCCGGACCCATCCCGGGCCGATCTCCGCCGTTTCCAGGAGTCGGGCCGCCGCGAAGGTGAGCGACTCCTGGACCTCGGCGGCGCTGCGGGCCAGGGCCAGCAGGGCGGAGCGAAAGGTGGAGGGTGGAGGGTGGAAGGTGGAGGTCTGTTGGTCTTCCGCCCCTTCCACCCTCAACCTTCCACCTGCCACCGCCGCCTCCGCTCGTGTCTGCCTCTCGAGCGCAGGCAACACCTCATGCCGGATCCGTGCCCGGGCCTGGTTTGCCGTGTCGCGGTTGGTCGGGTCGACGAGGTAGTCGAGCCCGCGCTCCGCGAGGTAGGCGAGCACCTGCTCGCGCCTGAGCCCGAGCATCGGCCGGATGATGAGGATGGCCGGGCTGTCCGGCGAGATGGGACGGGTCGCCGGAATGCCGGAGAGCCCCCTGATTCCGGTGCCGCGCAGGATGCGGAAGAGGACGGTCTCGGCCTGGTCGTCGGCGGTGTGTCCGGTGGCTACGAATCCTGCTCCGAAGCGTCGCGCCGCGCGTTCCAGGAAAGCCAGCCGGGCGTTCCGCGCGGCCTCCTCGATGCCCAGCCTCTCGAGCCGGGCGAGCGCAGGCACATCGGCGCGTTCGGTCAGGAAGTCCGCGCCGAACCTGTCCGCGAGCCTCCTGACCCACTCGGCATCGCGCGCCGAGTCCGGGCGGATGGCGTGGTCGAAGTGGGCCAGGGCGAGGGTGCCCTGGAGTTCGCCGCCGGCGATCAGCTCCGCCAGCGCCGCGGCCAGGGCGGTCGAATCGGGCCCGCCGCTGACCGCCGCAACGCAGCGGGCGCCTGGCGCGAACCAGCCGTTCGACCGGATGCAGGCGAGGGTCCGCCGGGAGAACTCGCTGAGGCCCTGTTTCACGGCTGTGTCCGGTTCCTAGTTCCCGGTTCCTGGTTCGGGGTTCCGGGTTCCGAGTTGCGGGTTCCGAGTTCCAGGTTTTGGATTCGGCAACCGAGGCTGGCTTCCGCAGGGTTTCCCGGCGCCGGCGTCGAATGTGTCGCCAACCTTCTGCCCCCTGGCGTCATCTTTCGAATGGGGAACTGTTAACCAGGAACCAGGAACCAGGAACCAGGAACCAGGGACCTGTCTATCCCTGTGCCAGCAGCTTCTCGATCTCAGTGAGGGCCTTCTCGTCGATGGGGCCGGCGACGCTGGGCTCGCCGCCCTCGTTGGCCTTCCCCAGGGCGGCCTCCAACTCCGCTACCATGCGTTCGACGTTGACCTTCTCGAGCGCCGCTCCTGACCTGGCCGCGACCGGCTGGTCCTTCGCAATCAGGGACAGGGCGTCCTCGTCCGGCGCTATCCGGAAAAGGCGGTCGAGGCCCGAGAGTTCGAACCACTTCCGGGCGCGTTCGTTCACGTCCACGAAGACGACCTCCCCGCCGCGGCTCTGCGCCACGCGCAGGAGCTCGATGAAGAGGCCCAGCGTCTGGCTGTCCACGAAGGTGGCGTGCCGCAGATTGATCGCCAGCCAGGGCGTCTCGGCCAGGCACTGGTGCCCTAGCCGGCGCAGCGTCCGGTGATCCTCCTCGCTGCCGCGCACGTCGCCGGTGACGGCCACGACTCGGAAGGCGCCTGCGGTGCTCTGCTTCAGGGGCATGGTGACTCTCCTTGGAAGTCCACAGAATGCCTGGACCCTTCGCCAGGCCTCATCGTTTCGCCTCGTTGCCGGCGGGAGGAAGCGGCGGCAGCTCCCGCAGTTCCATGGTGCGCAACGTTCCCTTGGCGCGGTCCTCGATCACGCTCACCGGGCCGGTCAGCGGTTGTTTGACGCGGTGGCGCACCGTGCCGATTTCGAGGAGCACTCCGGAGTGCAGCATCCGCCGGACGTTCACCTGGCGAACGGCACCGCGCGCCGCGGCCTCGGCCAGGGCGTCGAGCTCGGTGGCCAGCGCGGCGCGCTCGTCGCGGAGTTCGCGCAGGGCCCGCACCAGCTTCTCGATGTCCATCCGGCGGGTCTCCAGCAGCCGGCTCATCCGGTTGCGATCGGCCAGCAGCGGCGCCAGGAAGGACTGGATCTTCTCCACCGACGCGTCCACTTCGGCTGCGCGTCCGGAGATCTCCGACTGGCGGCGGGAGATGTTGAAATCGGTGCCGACCGACACCCGGGTCAGGATGCCCATGGACGTGCCCAGCACGTCGAAGTCGGCCCCGCCCAGGGCGCTGGCCGAGCCGCCCGCGAAGGTGGCGTTGGCCATGTTTAACCGGCGGTTGGTCAGCAGCGTGGCGTTGAGTGCCTCGCGCTCCACGGTGATGCTTCCGGTCGACTCGGCCTCGCAGTCGTTGAGGAAGCGGGCGGAGAGGGCGCCCTTGGCCCGCAGCCGGGCCTTGCCCTTGCCGAAGACCCCGCCGCGAATCGCCAGGTCGCCCTCGCTGTCGGCGCGGCACGCGCCCAGGTTGCCGCCGACGGTCAGCTTCAGACCGGCGCGCACGTTGAACCCGTCGAGCACGTCTCCGTCGACGATTACCTCGCCGACGAAGGCCACGTTTCCGACGGAGTAGTCGACGTTGCCGCGCACGTGGTAGCAGTCCGACACCGACACGGCGCCGTCCTTCCAGACGACGCGGCCGTCGATCTCGGCGAGCACCTGGCGGCTTTTCTCGTCGAGCCGTACGCCGGAGGCGACCCGGAACTTGGCCGGCCTTCCCTGGCGCGCGGCCAGCCGGGCGCCGAAGACGTCCACGCCGTCGGTGCCGGGGCTGGGAGGGATCTCGATGGCCACGGGCTCGCCGGCCATGACGTTCTCGAGCAGGTTGGTCTCGCGATAGTCGATCCGGCCGGTGCCCGGGTCGCGGCGGTATCGGGCTTCCTCGCTCGAGGGCGGGACGACGAACTCGAGCTTGCCGTCCCGGCCGTGTTCGCAGGGCAGGCCCCGCGCGGCGGTGCACTCCGTCTCGGTCAGTCCGGAGCGGATCTCCGCCGCGAAGGACTCGATGGCGCCGGCGTCGAGGCCGTGCCGCACTCCCTGGCGGTTGAGAAACGCGGTCAGTTCGGCGGCGGTCACGCCCGGCCAGCCGCCGGAGAGGGGCTGGCAGCTCAGGCCGGCGGAAAGCCCGTCGAGCGCTGCCCAGGCGCGGAGGATGCGGCCGGGGGCCTTGTCCTCGCAGAGCGTGCGGCGTGCGGAAGGCTGCTCGGGCATGGTGTTCCCTTCGATGGGAGTATAGGGAGCCACGAGGGGAAAGTCAACGCGACCCGGCCGGCTGCAGCGTTATTTCAAGAACCCCGTTTCACCACCGAGGCGCGGAGACGCAGAGGTGAAATGCTGTCCGCGGCGGGGACTCTTCCCTGTCAAGAACCATCCGCCGCGTTCACGACACCCTCGGCGGCTCGGCGCCTCCGCGGTGAAGACCGTTTCCTGCAATGGTCGTGGGCCGGTCGTCTAAGACGACATTTGACGCACCCGGGCGCCTGTGGCTATACTCTCGCGCCGACCAAGGGAAAACGGGCTCCAGCCGGAGGGCCAGACCATGCGTGCACGAATCGCGTCCCTGCTTTCCATCGGATTGTTGGCGGCGTTGTCGGCCGGTTGCTCGCGTCCGCAATCGGCGCTTCCCGAGCGAATCGAACTGTCCTGCCGCCTGAGCGCTCCGCCGGCGCCCGCGCCGGCCTTCATCGGCCTGGCCCCGAGCCGGGGGCCGATGGCGGACGCGGCCGGCTGCGCGGACGCCGACGCCGCGCTGGTCGGCGGGATGTTCTGGGACCCCTGGGGCCCATTCCCCGACGACGCCAGCATCGTGGTCAACGGACCGGCCGTGGCCGTCGGCTGGGTCCTCTACGTCCCGGGGTTCGCGGTCGGAGCGGTGATCAGCATCCTGACCCTGCCGATTCCCACCCTGGGTCTGACCTCCTTCACATTCCTGCCGTTCAAGGTCGGCGAAGCGTTCGGCACGGTCGGCTACTACGTCTTGGCCGTGCCGCTCTACGTGGTGCAGAAGGTGGTCTGGGACACGCCCTGCGCCCTGGTGCGCTTCATCCGGCTTCACTCCAAGAGCTACAAGGGACAGGTGGACTGGCTCGTCCCGCGCCACGAGGACTCGGCCTACGGCCGGCAGGTCCAGAAGAAGCTCAAGAAGCTCACCGGCGAGGACTTCGGCTCGCGCGAGGCCTGGGAGAAGTGGTGGAGCGCCCACCGCGACGAGTTCGACGAGGACATGAAGCGGGTCAAGGCCGCCGAGCCGGAGAAGGCACCCGTTCCGACCCCCGTTCCGGCGCCGGCCGGCTGACCGCCCCGGTCACTTCCCGAAGTACTTGGCGTAGAGGTTCGGGTACTTCTTCGCGAACTCCGCGCGGCTGCCGGCCGGGAAGGTCCGGGCCTCGCCATCCTTGGGAGTCAGGGTCAGGCTGAAGCCGTTCTTGCCTTCGGCCACCGTGGCCGAGCCCTTGTCGTTCTCGACCGTGCGCCGGCTCTCGCCGTCGGTCATCTCGAAACGAGTGTTGACGTGGCCGCCCGGGCCGCCGGCCGCCGCGCGGCCTCCGGCGACCTGGACACCCAGCTGTATAACACCACCGTTGCCGTTGACCACGGTGGTGCTGGGCCCGGCCATGCCGCGCATCGCCTCGGCCAGCCCGGGGATCTCCGGCGCCCTGGCCTCCTCGTCGGAGGCTCCGATCCTGATCGCCAGGTCCTTGGCGCGCGAAGCGCGCTCGGCGTCGAGGTCCTTGGACGTCGCCTCGAGCGCAGGCAGCGCCGGCTTCCCGATCGCGGCAAGCTCTTTCGTGGCGGCCTCGCGCTTCTCGTAATCCGTGCTGCCGAGTTGTTCGACGAGCGCGGCGATGCGCGCCGTCTCCGGTGCCTTGGCGGTTGGAGCGGGCTCCGGAGCCGGGGCCTTCTCCGGGTTCGGGGCGGTGTCGGCCGTTGTCGGGGTGGCCGGCTTCGCCGTCGAAGACGACGCGGCAGCCGGGTCGACGACGGCGGGGGCGGGGTCGTTCCTGGTGCAACCGGCGAACGACAGAGCTGCGGCGAAGGCGAGTGCGGCGGTCCCGGTTTTCGAAGTCATGTCTTCCTCCCATGCGGATGCCGACGATGGGGGTTATCAAACCGCCGAGGGACCGGGAGGTCTCGGCCCGCATCCGGAAAGTTGCCCGGCCCGGCCCGGGGCGGGCGCCTATAATCGGCTTCCGGAGGGCCTGAGACATGCGCGCGAGGCTGCTGCTGCCATCTCTGCTCGTTCTGGCCGCCGGTTGCGCACAGCGCGAGGCCTATTACCGCCCGGTCGAGGGCCGGCCCCTGGGCCGCGACGGTCTCGTCGGGGTGCGCCTGCGCGTCCCGCCCGAGGCCGCCGACAACGAGGCCACGGCGGTGGCGGCGCTCTCTCCGCTGGTGCGCTCCGAGCGCGATGGCCGGCGCGCGGAGCTCGGGGCGGTCGTCGAGCTCCGCAACAAGCGGCAGGAGACGATCACCTTCCTTCCGGAGTCGGTGGCGCTCGCCGACGACGCCGGGCGCTCGTTCAGGCCGGCGGCGCTGACCCGCAACGGCCGCCGCGTCGAAGGCCCGGTCGACGTGGGATACTGGCATGAGGCCGTCTTCGTCGCCCGTTTCGAGCTCGACGCGGAATCCGCCTTCCGTGCGCGGCACTGGTCGCTGACCTGGAGCTGCCGCATCGGCGACGCCGACCGCCCGCAGACCGCGCGCTTCGCCGCATGCGGCCCGGAGCTGGCCCGGCGCTCGCTCTCCGGCGACGGGGCCGGACTCGCAACGGGTCGCTCGGGCTCGAGCGCGTCGGGCGTTCCCCTGCTCATGGACCTGCCCTTTCTGGGCGTCCTCTTCCGGAGCTCGAGCTCCGGGGGGAGCTCGACGCGCGAGTGGGCCGGTTCCGGCATGGCCGCACCACCGGTTGGCGGCGTTCCCGGCCAGTGGTGGCCGCTGGAATAGGCTGGATCCGGTTCGACGGATCCGGGGCCGCGCCGCGCACGCAGTTCCGGAAACAGCCGGACCGGCCGCACCTCGATGCGGCCGGTCCGTTTCCCGAAATCGTTCGTGCGGAGGGCTTCAGCCGCCCGGCTGGCTCTCCCGCCACTCGACGCGCGAGGCGTCGCCCCAGAGAAGCTCGAGGTCGTAGTAGCCCCGCACCTCCGGAGTGAAGGCGTGGACCACGATCGCGCCGTAGTCCATGAGCGCCCACCCGCCGCCGGCCGTGCTCGCCCGGCCGGAGAGCGGCCGGCAGCCCAGCGCCGCCAGGCGCTCGCCGATCTCCCGGACGATGGCGGCCAGCTGCTGCTCGACCTTGCCGGTGACGATGACGAAGAAGTCCGCCACCTGGGAGCGGCCGCGCAGGTCCAGGACCACGATGTCCTCGCCGAGCTTGGCGTCGGCGGCCCGGGCCGCCGCGAGGGCCATCTCCTGGATGTCGGGGGGCGCCTCGCGCTCCGCCGGGCGGGGCGCCTTGCGATTCATTCCCAGGTTGCTCTTGTCTCTGCGTTTCAGGATCCGTCCTCCCTCAAGCGGCCGGTTCAGCCGGCCAGGCTTCCGAGCATTGCCGCGAGCCGCTCCAGCAGGCTCCCGGCGTCCAAGAGTTTAACCGCAACTGCCGCCGCGACCACTGCCGAGACGGCGGAAAGCTGGATGAAGGCGCCCAGCGCCGGGCCGAGCAACTCGCGCAGCGGTTTGCCCAGCAGCCTGCCGACCTGCGCCGTCTGGTGGTGGAGGGAGCCCCGGCCACCGTGCTTGCCGGCCTCCACTCGCCGGCCCGCCGCCTCCCATGTCCATCCGGACCCGCCCAGGAAGATGGCCAGGGGCATTCCCGCGACCAGCGTCCCGGCGGCATACCCGACCGCGCCGGCCGCTCCGAGCAGCAGGCCGGCCAGGACGGGGGCGGTCACGGCCAGCAGCCCGGGCCTGAGCACCTGCCGCGCGAAGCTGGCAGCGGCCACGCGTATGCAGGCCGGCAGGTCGGGCTCGGCCTCCGGCTTGAGCGCGGCGAGTCCCGGCACGGTCCGCCACTGGCGGCGGGACTCCTCGAGGAGCCGGGCCGTGGTGCGGCCGAGCCCGCCCAGGACCAGGGCGGCGAAGAGGAAGACGCTGACGGCGCCCACCAGCGCGCCTGCGGCAAGCATCGGCGCGGCCATGCCGTTGGCAAAGCGATGCATCAGCCCGGCCAGCCCCGCGCCGGCGACCGCCTCCAGGCAGGCGGGGATTGCGGCCAGCGCCGCCAGGCTTGTGGCGCCCAGCGCCGCCGTCCGGGCCGAGGCCGTCAGGGACCCGTCCAGGGCGCGTAGGCCCTCGACCGGCTCATCGGCGCCTCCCTGCACGACCAGGTCGCGGGCGCCGGAAGCTATCGTGCCGCAGGCTCCGGACGTGGCGGTGATCCCGGACATGCCGGCCATGCCCACGGCGGCCAGGCCGATGCCGTAGAGCCCGAGGGCCGGGTCGGCCAAGCCGCCGCCGAGGCCGTAGGCCGTCAGCGCCGCGCAGGCCAGAGCCGCCATGGGCAGCCCCACCGAGCGGAGCCCCGCGCCCAGGCCCTCCAACAGGACTCCGACCATCCCGGTCTCGCTCTGCGCCGCCACGGTCCTCGCGGGATTGAGCCGGTCGGACGAGAAGTACTCGGACGATCTGGCCGTCACCACGGCCGCGGCGACGCCCGCCACGATGCCGCCCCAGAGTCCGAAACTGGCGAGCGGCAGGGCCAGGACGGTGACCAGTCCGGATGCCGCAGCCAGCGCCGCCGCCGCCACGCAGGCTCCGGCATACAGCCCGCGCCGGAGCTCCGCCGGCGACGAGATGCTCCCGGCCGGGACCCACAGGGCCCAACCCAGGGAGAGCGCGATCCCCAGTCCGGTCACCGCGAAGGGCAGGGCCACGGCGGCCAGGGCCTGCCCCGGAGCCGCGTGGCGTCCGGAGAAGGCCACCGCGCCGAGCACGGCCGCCGCCGCCAAGGCCAGGCATTGGCCGGCGAATATCTCGGCGAAGAAGCCCGCCACGCCGGAGGCCATCCGCCCCACCCGGGCGGAGGCCGCCGCCGGATTGCGCGGGTCGTCCTCGGGCACGCCCGCCTCCGCCCGGATGAGCAGGTCCGAGCCCAGAGCCGCCGCCCCCGAGAGCATGCCGCCTCCCAGGCCGGCGAGCAGCGCCTGGAATGCCGCGCCCAGCGCCACGAACAAGAGGACGGCCGCGACCTCGGCCGCCGAAGAGTTCACGCCCAGTTCCGGCGCGAGCCAGGTCATGCCCCCGAACCAGGCCGAGGCCGTCAGCGCCGCGGCCGCGGCGGTGGTCAGTCCGGTCGAGGTGGCGGCTCGAAAGGCGACGATCCAGGGCCGGGGCTGAGTCCCGGAGGTGGCCTCGGTGGCCGCCGCGGCCCGCCGGGCAGCCCGGACGGCGCTCCCGAGCCCCAGCGCCCCGAACAGCGCCGGGCACAGCGCTCCGCTCAGGAACGCGAAGGCAGCCGTCTTCGGAACGAGCTCCAGGCCGAACGACGCCAGGGCCAGGAGAAGGAAGACAGCCGTGGCGGCCAGCAAAGAGAAGCGGCCCTGGCGCCTCAACCAGGCGCCAAGGCCGCTTTCGATCAGTCGTCCGGGTTTGGAGGGCTCGCCTCCGACCGGTGCGCGGTCAACCTCCCGGCGGCAGTGCCAGGCCCCGGCCAGTGCGGCCAGCGCGCCCAGCGGCGCCAGCAGCCAGAGGAGGATCGCGCCCACCGGCTCCGGCTTGCCGTCAGGCCTTGCTGGCCGCCTCCTGGTTCGCCGGGTTCTTGGACGAGCCGCCCTTCTTGAGTTCCACGCCCTCATCGGCCGGGATGCGCATGCCGTAGAAGGAGCGGAGCACGAAGATCAGGGCCACGACGAACAGGGCGATGCCGATGCCGTACTTGAGCCCCTTGTTGGTCATGGTCACGGCGATCTCGGTGGCCAGCAGGCCGAAGAGCGTCGTGAACTTGATGACCGGGTTCATGGCCACCGAGGAGGTGTCCTTGAAGGGGTCGCCGACGGTGTCGCCCACGACGCTCGCGGCGTGCAGCTCGGTGCCCTTGGCGCGCATGTCCACCTCGACGATCTTCTTGGCGTTGTCCCAGGCGCCGCCGGCGTTGGCCATGAAGATGGCCTGGAAGAGGCCGAAGAAGGCGATGGAGATCAGGTAGCCGATGAAGAAGAAGGGGTTGAACATGGCCAGGGCCAATGCCAGGCAGAAGATGACGATGAAGATGTTGGCCATGCCCTTCTGGGCGTACTGGGTGCAGATCTTCACGACTTCCTTGCTGTCCTTGATGTCGGCGGTCGCCTTGTCGAGCTTGATGTGCTCCTTGATGTACTGGACCGCGCGGAAGGAGCCGGTCACCACCGCCTGGCAGGATGAGCCCGTGAACCAGTAGATGGTCGCGCCGCCCATCAGCAGGCCGAAGGCGATCTCGGGCGTCACCAGGCTGAGGTGCTTGACCACATTGCCGACCATGCTGGTCTCGCCGGCCACGATGCTGGCCAGGGTCCTGTCGAGCAGCAGGATGATGCCGAAGATCATGGTGGTGGCGCCCACCACGGCGGTGCCGATCAGCACCGGCTTGGCGGTGGCCTTGAAGGTGTTGCCGGCTCCGTCGTTGGCCTCCAGGAAGTGCTTGGCGTTGTCGAAGTCCGGCTCGAAGCCGAAGTTCTTCTTGATGTCCTCCTTGATGCCCGGCTGGGCCTCGATCTGGGAGAGCTCGTAGACCGACTGGGCGTTGTCCGTGACCGGCCCGAAGCTGTCCACCGCGATGGTCACCGGCCCCATGCCCAGGAAACCGAAGGCCACCAGGCCGAAGGCGAAGATGGACGCGGCGAAGGCGTACTGCGCCGGCATCAGCGCGGTCACCGCGGGGTTCTGCGAGAAGAGATAGGCCACGAACATGAGGCCGAGGATCAGCAGACCCTCCCAGAAGGCCGAGAAGTTGCCGGCCACGAGGCCCGAGAGGATGTTGAGCGAGGCGCCGCCCTGCTTCGAGCTCTTGACCACCTCATCGACGTGCTTGGCCTTCGTCGAGGTGAAGATCTTGGTGAATTCGGGGATGAGCGCACCGGCGGCCGTGCCGCAGCTGATGATCGTGGAGAGTATCCACCAGAGGTTGCCGTACTTCGCTCCGAGCAGCACGTAGCTTGCGCCGTAGGTCACGCCTATGGAGACGATCGAAGTCAGCCACACCAGGTAAGTGAGCGGCTTCTCGGCGTCGAAGGACTTCGCCTTGCCGTATTTGGCGACGGTCAGCTTGTCGATGACGTAGTAGGAAACCAGCGAGGTGATGATCATCAGGACGCGCATCACGAAGATCCAGATGATCAGGGTGGCGCCGAGCGTGGATCCCGAGCCGAGGGCCAGGGCCAGGAAGGTGATCAGGGCCACGCCGGTGACGCCGTAGGTCTCGAAGCCGTCGGCGGTCGGGCCTACCGAGTCGCCGGCGTTGTCGCCGGTGCAGTCGGCGATGACGCCGGGGTTCTTGGGGTCGTCCTCAGGGAGCTTGAAGATGATCTTCATCAGGTCCGAGCCGATGTCGGCGATCTTGGTGAAGATGCCGCCGCAGATGCGCAGCGCCGAGGCGCCCAGTGACTCGCCGATGGCGAAGCCGATGAAGCACGGTCCCACCAGGGTCGACGGCAGGAACACCAGGATGCAGATCATGAAGAAGAGTTCGACGGAGACGAGCAGCAGCCCGACGCTCATGCCTGCCCTCATCGGGATGGTCATGGCGTTGATGGGCGCGCCCTGCAGGGCCGCGAAGGCCGAGCGGGAGTTGGCCCGGGTGTTGATGCGGATTCCGAACCAGGCCACCCCGTAGGATCCGAGGATGCCCAGGACCGAGGAGGCCAGGATGACTGCCACCTTGCCGGCGCCGAAGCCCTCCTGCAGGCCGCCGAAGTAGTAGGCCACGCAGATGCCCACCAGCACCCAGAGAAGCATCAGGAACTTGCCCTGCTGAAGCAGGTAGGTCTTGCAGGTCTCCCAGATGGTGTCCGAGACCGCCGCCATGGACTTGTGCACGGGCAGGCGCTTGACCTGCGCATACTGGACCAGGCCGAAGAGCAGGCCGATGGCGCACACCACCAGGCCTATGTACATGAGGTCATAGCCACCGGCATCCCAGCCGAAGATATCGAACCTGATGGCCTTCAAATTCGGCAGAGTGATGTTGGCCTCGCTGCCGCCGTGATGCCCGGCCGACGCGGTCTCGGCGGCTCCGGCCGCCGCGTCCATCGCGGGCGCAGCCGGCGCAACCTCGGGCGCGGCGGCCGTGGCCGCCGGCGCCGCCGCCGGGGCGGTCTCTTCACCAGCCAGCGCGGCCGGCGCCAGGCACAGCGCGACGGCCAGCAACGAACCCATTCCCAACAGCAGCCAACTCCTCAGACTCGATCCGCGGAACATCCGGCTCTCCTCTCCCTGCTCAGGTCTGCCCGGTTCTCTCCCGGGCTTGTCTTCGGTCTTCCGCTCCGGGCCAGGTCGCCCCTACCTAGGGGCGGCTCCGCCCGCGATTTCCTCGTAGCTGCGGGTCTCTCCCGGCTCGACCGCACAGAGCGCCCGGTAGAGCAGCCTGGCGCGGTCCTCCCGGCCGCGGGCCCGATCCCCGCGGATCTCCCCGGCCAGGAACTCCCGGTAGCTCCCGGGCCCGTCCGGGAAGTAGCGCCGCATCCGGGCGAAGGCTTCCCGGGACTCGCGGCCGTGGCCCATGAGCAGCTGCTCGCAGACCACCGTGACCATGAACTCCCGGAAGAAACCCTGGGGGTCCTTTCGGCCCTGGCCTTGGTACAGCGCCAGCCACGACCTCTCGGCCGCGGCCCAGTCGCCCATGCGCTCCAGACATCTTACCGCCAGCCGCTCGCAAAGCAACTTCCGGCCGGGGGTGATGTCCCGCTTGGACGCCGCCCGCAGGAAGTGCCAGCGGGCCAGACGCAGCGCGGTGTAGTCGTCCGGGGCCGGCACGGGCCGGCCTTCCTGCGCGGCCAGGTCGGCCAGGTGCTCCCGGATGCGTTCCACGAGCTCGGTCTGTTCGCGGCCCTGCAGCCGGCTGCGTCCGGCCAGGTCATCGTTGAGCTTCCCGGCCAGCGTCTTCCAGGACGGGTCGCTGGAGGCCGGGGAGAGCTTGACCAGGTACAGCATGGCCAGGCGCTCTTCGAGCATGGCACTGGCCGGGTTGCGCTCGATGCCGCGCTCGAGGACGCCGATGCCCCGCCGGACCCAGCCATAGGCCGCGTCGGCGTCGGCATTGGCCTCCACCGAGCCCAGGTCGAAGGCCAGCACGCTGGCCTGGAAGGCCCAAACGGAGGTGAAGTGCGGCTGCATCTCGAGCAGGCCGTCGAGCAGTACCACGGTCTCGTAGTGGCGGCCGGCCTCCTGCATGCCCAGGGCGCGCATCCAGGCGAGGTCGGCCACGATCCCGCGCAGTCCGCCGAGGGACCGGACCAGGGCCGCTCCGGCGCGCGAGCTGCCCCCCGAGTAGGCCTCCATGCCGCTTTCCCGCCGCATGCGTACGAGCTGCGCCTCGATCGGGCGCGCGGCGGCAATGCACAGGACGGCCAGTCCCAGGTAGGCGGCGATGGTCCGGCGCGGGTTCATCAGCGGCCGACCTCCCGGCGGGAGAACGCCACGGCCCCGACCAGCGCCGCCGGCAGGGCCCGGAGGATGACCAGGGTCAGCGCCCCGGCGGCCAGCAGGCTCCAGGGAACGGCATTGCCGCGGGCCAGGAACTCGGCGGCGCTCGCTCCTCCGAAGTCGGGCAGCAGGGCCAGTTCGCCGGCGGCCAGCTTGCGGAGCAACTGGGAGGCCATTCCCGGCGATCCGGTGCCGGCTCCGGCCTCGACCGACTGGCGGAGCATGTTCACGGCCAGTCCCGAGAGCTGACCGAAGGCCGCCGTGGCCGCCCCGGTGACAGCCGCCACCGGGAGTGAGACCGACCCAGCAGCGGCCAGCGTGACCGCCGCGACGACCATCAACTGGCACCACAGGAGAGCCAGGGCCTTGGCCAGAGTGGCCTCCAGGCCGTTGCGGGCGACCGCCAGGCTCACGGCACCGCGAGAGGAAATCGCCAAGGGCAGTATGTCGCCCTGCGCGTTGGGCAGCGGCGCGATCCTGACCGACAGCCTGCCGTCCCGGACCGCGCTGGCCGGGACGGGCACGTCCACCGGACGGTCGCGGAGGGCCGCCGTCCGGCAGCTCCAGTCGCCGCATTCGATCCTGGTCGGAGCGGTGCTCGATAGCGGATCGGCGGGCATCGCGTGCAGGCGCAGGACCAGCCACTTCCGGCCGCGCTCGCGCTCGGGCACCGGAAGCAGGCAGCTGCTGCTGCCGCCGGCCCGGACCAGCCTGGGCGGAGCCTCCTTGCGGGGCGACGACGGGTTGCCGCCGGTCCCGCCTTCGCCGGGAGGCGGCTCGGGGAAGACGTCCTGCCGGAAGTCCAGATTGAGCCGGACCACCTCGGGGTCCTCGGCATGGCGGGCCTCGTCGGCCATGGCCAGCCGCGCGGCCACCGATATGCCCGCGCCCATCATGGCCAGAGCCGCAGCCATTGCCAGGCCGACGCCGAGCAGCTTGCCGCCCAGGATAGTCCAGCGCGGGAGCGGCTTGGTGGCTATGGCGTAGATGCTGCGGGTCTCTGTCTCCCGGCCGAAGCTCAGGGCCGGGAGGGCCACGGCTAGAAGCATGCCCAGGATCGCGGCCGCGGCTAGGCCGGCGGAGAGGACCACCTTGAGCCTTTCCGGCGCCCCTCCCTGGTAATCGAGGAACAGTGCCCCGGCGGCGACCGCCGCGGCCCCGGCCAGGGCCAGCCAGAGAGCTCCTCCCCGGCGCACTTCGGTGAACGTGGTCGTGGCCACGCTCAGGAGTTGCCGGCCGGTCGACGGGACGGTCAGGAGCGCGACAGTCAGTAGCCCGAGGGTGCTCAAAAAGACCGCGGCTCCGGTTTCGCTGCCGGTGACGGTAGCGGCGAGGGCCGATCCGCGGGTCTGAAGAGCGGCCACAAGGCTGGCGGCGCCGCTTCCGAAGATACCCCGGGCCAGGTCGGGCAGTTCCTCGTAGAAGCCGATGAACAGGCCCAGCGCGGCGAGGACCGCGACCAGGGCCAGCACGATGAGCAGGTTGCCGGTGGAGCGCCTGGCGCCCGGAACAGCGTTCACCGCGGCGGCTCCCCCGTTTCCTTGGGGGGCTCGGCGGGGACGGTGCCGCCGGACTTGCCGGCGCCGATGGTCTCGAGGAAGTACTCCTCGAGAGTGCGCCGCGGATGTCGGACGGCGAGCACCTCGCCGCCTCTGCGGCCGATCTCGGCCTCGACCGCCGCGCGCGACTCGTCCGACAGGCCCCGGACCTGAAGCTCCAGGGCTTCGGTGCGCTCCAGGAGTTCGCCGAGGCGGCCGACGCGCTTGAGCTTGCCGTTATGGACGATGGCCACCCGGTCGCAGACGTCCTCCATGTCGGCGAGCAGGTGGCTGGAGACCAGCACGGTGCGATTCTGCGACTTGAGGTCCAGGACCAGGTCCTTGACCTGGCGGCAGCCCACCGGGTCCAGGCCGCTGGTGGGCTCGTCGAAGATGACCAGTTCCGGGTCGTTGACCAGGGCCTGGGCCAGGCCCACGCGCCGGAGCATGCCCTTGGAATACTCGCCCAGCCGGCGGTCGGCGGCGGCCCCCAGGCCGACCATCTCGAGAAGCGCTCCCGTCCGCCTGGCGCGCTCGGAGCGGGGCAGGCCGAAGATCCGCGCGTAGAAGTCGAGAGTCTCCCGGCCGGTCAGGAAATGATAGAAGCAGGACTCCTCGGGCAGATAGCCGATGCGCCGCTTGGTGCGCACGTCGGCCGGCGGCCTGCCCAGCACCAGGGCGCGCCCCGAGGTGGGCCAGAGCAGTCCCAGGAACAGCTTGATCGAGGTGGTCTTGCCCGAGCCGTTGGGGCCGAGCAGTCCGAAGATCTCTCCCCGCGCGACCTCCAGGTCCAGGGCGTCGAGGGCCAGCACCCGGGGCCGCCCCCAGAAGTCGGCGTAGACCTTGGTAAGGCCGCGGGCCTCGATCATAACGTCCGGGGATTCGGACATCCGCTCGCCCTCTTAATCACGAGGGGACAGCCGGCCACGCGGGCCAACCATCCCCCCTGGATCCCGCCCGGCGCCGCGCGACGCGGCGATGGGCGGCACGGTCAGCGTTCTCTTCTTTCCCGGCTCTCGCGGCTGATGCGCTTCATGGAGTTGCGCACGCGACGACGCATCTTGTCGCTGGGCTTCTCGTAGTAAGCGTTCTTCTTGATATCCTTGGCCAGGCCTTCCTTCTCACAGGCCTTCTTGAAGCGCTTCAGCGTCTTCTCCAGGGGTTCCCCGCTGCGGGACTCGACCCGAATCATGTGGCTATCACCGCGCCCTTTCCGCCAGAACTGCAACCTCGCCGCGCGCGCCTCGCGCAGGCATCAACGGGGGGATGTTAAGCCTGCCGGGGTCGAAATTCAAGGGATTTTCCCGGATAGCCGTCGGCTGCCTACAGCCATCGCCTTCCTTGCAGGTGCGAGGGGGCCTGCAGCGGGGCGCAGCCTCCGCAATAGACTGTCAATAGCCTGCGCATGTGACGGAATCGCGTGTCTTGTGAGGATGAATGCTGTCTTGCGCCCTGGTCTTCCGGTGGTTGGCTTCTTGTGCCCGCCCGGTTGTCAGAGCGCCCCGTACTTCAGGCCGGCCTCGATGTACCGCGCGGCGTTGGCCGTGAACCGCGGGGTGTGCTTTTCGTGCGGGGTGGCCGACGGGTAAAGGAAAATGTACTGCTTTCCGCCGTCCTCCAGAGCCCGGCGTACGGCCGACTCGATCTCATCGGGTGACCCCAAATCCATCCAACAGAACTCGATGTTGCCGTAGAGCGTGATGCGTCCGCCGAGGCGGCGCTTGGCGTCGGCGAACTCGATGTCGCCCTGCGGCGGCGGCTCGACCGGATCGATGGAGTCGACCCCCAGCGAGAGCCAGGAGTCGAGCAACGTGCCCACCCGCCCATGGCAGTGGACGTGGATCTTCGCATCCGGGTCGCGCTCCTTGATGCGGCGCATGATCTCGCCGTCGTAAGGCACGACGAGTTCCTCCCACTGCTGCGGGCCCATCATCGGCGGCGAGGCCCGCTCCACGCCGTTGAAGTGCCAGAAGGGCCCCACTCCCTGGGAGAGCAGGAAGTCCACCTTGGCCCAGGTGCGCTCCAGCCACGCGTCGGCCAGGAGGCGGATCAGGGTCGGCTCGGACAGCACCCACTCGAGGACGAGCTCGTACTCCATCAGGCCCACGAGCATGGCCACCATCGAGTTGATCCCGCATCCGCCGATGCAGTCGCCCCCCATTTCGCGGCGGTGCGCCCTGAAGGGGGCGTAGAGGGCCGGCTCGGGCTTCTTGAAGCTGAAGGGGACGGACAGCAGTTTTTCGACGTCCTCGGGCCGCTCGATGGTCTTCTTGACGTCCCAGGAGGTCTCGATGCCCTCGTCCTCCTCGTAGGCCCAGGTCAGGTCGCCCTTGGGCGTGGGCAGCACGTAGGTGTGCCGGCGGCGGATGTCCCTGACCTTTTCCACCGGGCGCTCCACGACCAGGTCGTCGGCCACCTCGCAGAACCGCTGGTAGCCGTGCTTCGAGAAGACGCCGGGGTACTTTACGAGGTTGTACGGCGGCCGCGGGTCGCAGTGCTCCTGGACCATGCGGGCCACCCGGATGAAGTCCGGATCGGCCCGCCAGCCGCCGGGCTTCTCGGCGTCGATGTCGCGCAGTGGGTTCCAGCTGATCGGCGAGCCCATCGGCACGCGATCGGCGGCCTCGCCGCGGTAGGCGGCCATGATGCGGCGGCAGGATGCCTTGAAGTCGGCCATCGGTGTGTTTCCTCCGATGGGGGATTATATGGGGTAGGCACAGAGGCACAAAGGGACAAAGGGACAAAGGGACAACGACGTAACGAGAACGTCGTCCCCCAGCCCCTCTGTGCCTTTCCCGTCACCCCGGGATCACGTGCACCGCTTCGGGGGGGATCACGGCGACGAGTTCGGCTCCCTCGGCGGCGCCGAGGTCGGCGAAGGCCCGTGGGGACAGGTGGGCGACGAGCCGGGCCGGGCCGTCGAGCTCCAGGCGCACGTAGGCGCCGCGGTCGACGGCGCGGGCGAGCCTGGCCGGGACGGCGGCGGCGCCGGTGCGCTCGCGGCGGTCCCCGGGGAGCTCGACGATCAGGTTCTCCGGGCGGATCGCGAACTGGACCTGCCCGCGGCGCTCGCCGGGCAGAAGGAACTGCGCTCCGGAGGCCTCGGCGAGCGTCGTGGCCGGCATCCGGCCGGCACCGCGGCAGGCTCCCAGGAAGATGTTCTCGCAGCGCATGAAGCGGGCCACGAACTCGCCCGCCGGCCGGCGCAGGAGTTCCCCCAGCGGGCCCACCTGACGGATCCGGCCGCCGCTCATCACCGCCCCGCGGTCGGCCACCGAGAAGGCCTCCTCCAGGTTGTGGCTGATGTGTATCGTGGTGAGCCCGAGCTCCCGCTGCAGCCGGCGGAGCTCGGCGCAGACCGACTCGCGGGTGGACTCGTCGAGAGCGCTGACCGGCTCGTCGAGGATGAGCACGTGCGGCCTGACGGCCAGGGCCCGGGCCAGGGCCACCCGCTGGCGCTCCCCGCCGGAGAGGCCCTGCACCCGGGGGCGCTCGAGCAGGTGCTCGATGCCCAGAAGTACGGCCGCCTCGCGCACCCGCCGGTCGGCCTCCCCGGAAGGCAGGCCGCGGATCTGCGGACCGAAGGCGATGTTGTCCCGGACCGAGCGGGTGGTGAAGAGGGCGTAATCCTGGGGGACGTAGCCCACCCCGCGGTCGCGGGGCTCGGCGTCGGTGACGTCGCGGCCGGCGACGGAGATGCGACCGGCCGAGGGCGCGCGCAGGCCGGCGAGGCATTCGACCATGACGGACTTGCCCGCGCCCGGCGGCCCCATCAGCACGAAGTACTCGCCGCGGGCGATCTCGAGCGACACCTCCAGCGAGAAGGCGGCCACCTCGTAGCGCAGGCTCTCCAGGCGGATCACAGCGACACCTCGGCGCCGGCGGCGTTGCGGCGGGCCAGGAGCTTGAGGGCGATGAGCACGGTCATGGCGATCACCGCCATGACCAGGGTCAGGGCCAGGGCCTCCTCGAGGTACCCGTTGGAGACCTCCATGTAGGCGCGGGTGGGCAGCACCGCGGTGCGGCCCTTTACCGTGCCGGCCAGGATCGCGACCGGCGCGAAGAGCCCCACGGTGTAGCTCCAGGCGACCACCGCGCCGGTCAGGAGGCCGCTTCTGGCCTGGGGCAGCGCGGCGCGCCAGAAGGCCCCGAAGCGGGTGCAGCCCAGGGTCAGGGCCACGTCCTCCACGCGGCGGTCGGCGGCGTCGAAGGCCGCCTTCATGGAGCGCACCGCCAGGGCGGTGGCCACCGAGAACTGGGCGAGCACGATTCCGGGCTTGGCGTAGACGAAGAACTCGTAGAACGAATTGAGCACCGGGTTGGGGCGGCCGGGTACGCCCGCCGCCGGGTCGGGCGGCGTACCCAGGGCCTCGCCGGCCCGGCGCAGCACGGACAGCAGCACCAGCAGGCTCAGCCCCATGATCAGCGGCGGCAGCACGATGGCCGAGTCCACCAGGGTGTCGACCAGGAGCTTGCCCCGGATCCGGAAGCGGCTGAGCGCGTACCCGGCCGGCACCGCCACGAGGAGCGCGAGCGCCGTGGTGACCGTCGCCGAGCCCAGGCTAAGGATCACCTCGTGCAGGGTCTCGGCGACGAAGATGTTCTCGCGGAAGCGCCGGTATCGGTCCGGCGAGGCGTTGAGCAGGAACTCGCCGATGTAGCCGAGGTCCACGACGAGCAGCAGGGCCATGAAGGCCGAGAAGCCCAGGGCGGCCGCGATCGCGACGCGCCGGAAGTGCTGCCGCCGCGCCGCGGGGTTGCGCTCCGGGGTCTCGACGGGTGCAGGCAAGCCCACCTCTGTTTCCGTTTCCCGGCTCCGCCCGGCGCTACTTCGGCGCCTCGACGGTGAAGCCCTTGGCGCGCAGGACCTCCCTGCCCCTGGCGGAGGCCAGGTAGTCGGCGAAGGCCTCGGCCGCCGGCCGGTTCCTGGAGCTAGCCAGGACCGCAGAGGCCACGATGCCGATCACGTTCTTCTCGACGGGGATCCTCACGATCCCGGCGTCGCCGGCGAACATGGCGGCGGTCGAATCCCAGACGATGGCCGCGTCGGCGGTCTTCATCTTGACGGTCAGCGCCGTGTCCGTGACCGTCGCGGGGCTGGCCACCACGTTCTTCTTGATGGCCGTAACGTCCAGGGCGTTCTTCGCGAAGATCCTGGTCTGGAGCTTGCCGATGGCCGCGGTGTCGTCGGCCAGGGCCAGGCGCATGCCCGGGGCGGAGAGGTCGCCGAGACCCTTGATGCCCTTGGGGTTGCCCTTCTGGACCAGGATGGTGGGCACGAACCAGCAGAAGTCGCGGGGCTCCCCGGCCACCAGGCCCTTGGTGCGGGCCTGGTCGATGAATCCGGTGTCGCCGGGGATATAGACGTCGCCGGTGCGGGTCATCTCCGCCTGGCCGAGGAGTTGGCCGGAGTTGGCGAAGGTGAGCTCCACCTCAACGCCGGTCTCCTTCTTGAAGGACTCGGCCAGCGCGCTGACCGGCTCCTTCACGCCCGCGGCGCAGTATACGAAGATCCGGCCGGAGAGCCCGCCCCCGGGCCCCTTGGCTCCGCCGCCCGCCGCCGGCGGACCGTCGCCGCCGCAGCCGGCTGCGGCCAGGAAGAGCGCCGCGCAGACGGCAGCGCCGGCGGACAGTCTCGCGCTCTTGGGCACTTCTCGATCCCTATTCGGCAGCCGGCTTGTCCACGGAAGCATCCGTCGCCGGGGCGGCCGGGGCCACCGAGAAGCCGTGCCTGGCGAAGACCGCGCGGCCGCGCTCGCCGTTGATGAGCTCGGCCAGCTTCCGGGCGTTCTCCGGCTGCTTCGAGCACTTGAGGATCTGGGCGGCCACGGCCACGCGGGAGATGTCCAGCGTCCCGTAGGTGGCGCTGGAGATGGCGTCGGCCTTGGCGTCGGGCCGGAACTGCGGGTAGATCTCGATCGCGTCCAGGCCGTCCTTGCGGTTGAAGGCCACGGCGTTCCAGACGATGGCCGCGTCGTTGGCGCCGACCATCACCGAGTTGGCCATCTCGCCGCCGGAGCGCGCCCGGGCAACGTTCTTCCTGCCCATGGCCTCGTCGATCCCGGCCTTCTTGAAGACCACCGGCAGGATCCAGCCGAGCGTGCTGTACTTCTCGTCGGTCAGGCCGACTTTGATGTCATCCCTGGTCAGGTCCTGGATGCCCTTGATGCCCTTGGGGTTGCCCTTCTTCACGACGATGACGGGGGTAAGCGAGGCCACGAGGTAGGTCTTCTCCGCCAGGCCCTGCTTCTCCATGCGTACCGGGAAGGGGTCGTGGGCCACATAGATGTCGCCCTTCTTGGTCTGCTCGATGGCGGCCATCAGGGCGCCGGAGTCGTTCTTGTTGATCTCGACCTTCTGGCCGGTCTCGGCGGTGTAAAGCTTGCAGAGCTCCTCGATGGCCGGGTGCATGGTGCCGCCGACGTGGATCAGCAGCGCCTCCTGGGCGACCGGCTTGTCGCCCGGCTTGCCCTTGGCCTGATCCTTGCCGCACCCGGCAGCCAAGATCACGGCAAGAGACAACGAAGCGGCGAAAACGAATCTGGAAGACATGGCCTCTCCTCTCCGGAAGGCGCCCCGCGAAATGACCGGCCGCAAACGGCCTGGAGCCAGCGGGGCTCTCCTGCGCTTCAGTCTAAGCACGGTCGGGACGACCGCAAGGGACGGGGAAAAGCTGGGCGGCGTCGACGGGCCGCCCCGCGCAACGCGGAAGCCGCTCAGAACTTGAAGTTGAGGTCCAGCTGGTACCGGCGGTACCGGTCGCTGTGGTCCTCGTCGTCCTGGGAGATGTGCGCCCATCCGATGTAGCTGTAAGCCCCTACCCAGACGTTCTTCGTGAGCTGCAGTTCGGCGCCGACCTTGTGGCTCTTGCCGTCGGTGCCGCCTCCGAAGGCGGTGGAATCGCAGAAGGCCCCGACCACCGCGTCCTTCTCGACCCGACGGAAGTCGTAGTACAGCGACCAGTCCCACGGGTTGGCCAGCCTGCCCAGGCGCGCGCCGACCAGGAAGGCCTTGGCGTCCTCGTCGGTGGCCGTGTTCCGGGCCCAGTCGCCGAAGAGAGTCGCCGGCAGCCCGGTCAGCGGGCAGCGGAAGCCCACCTCCGCAAAGGCCTCGGCGATGTTGTAGTCGTTGACGTACTCGCCGTCCGGGGAGACGCTGTTGCCGAAGGATTCGTCGCCGCCGGTGTAGTCGAAGACCGCGAAGTTCCGGGTGTGGACGTAGTCGAAGTAGCTGCCGCCGGCCAGCACGTAGGCGTCCTGCGAAAGCTTCAGCCTGCCGGCCAACTGCGCGCCGAAGAGGCCGCTGTCGGCGTTGTCGGCGGTCCGCGAGTTGCGCTCCTGGATCCAGAATCCGCCGCCGGTCCCGATGAGTTCGAACTCTCCGAACTTCGGAGCGTAGCGCACCGCGCCGCCCTCCGGCGTCAGGCTGCCGTTCCAGATCATCTCGTTCTTGCCCACGGCGAGGAAGGGCTGCTCGATCTTGCCGCCGATCACGTGCAGTCCCTCGATGGCCCTGGGATGATAGTCGAACATGGCCAGGTCCCACCAGATCCCCTTCTTGGAGAAGGAGTTGGTCATGGTCTGGTTGTTGGATACCGGGTCGGCGCCCTGGTCCGCGTCGCCGGTCTCGTCGGTGGCGATCCGGAAACGCAGGTCGACCTCCTCGTTGACTTTGGCGTCGAGGCCCAGGCGCGCACGAAAGCGCAACCGCTCGCGGTCGGCCTTGGCCGGATCCCAGCCGGGCCGTTCGCAGTAGTCCCCGCGCAGCCGCAGGTCTCCGAAGAGCTTCACGTTTTCGGTCCAGAGGCTTCTCGCCGGCTCGGCGGCCGGCTCGGCGGCCGGGGCTGGTTGCTTCTTCTCCAGTGCGTCCACCTTGGCCTTGAGCTCGTCGATCTGCTTCTGCAGATCGGACGGCTCGCCGGCCAATGCCATCGAGCCGGCCATCAGCAAGGCCGCCAAACTCCAGACTAACCGCACCATGACGCTCTCCTGACAATCTGGCCGCCGGACCGGCTGCGGCGAGACACACCGCAAAACCCGGGGCCCCAACAGTCGAACGGGAGAGAATATCACTAAGTCTATCAACTATGTCAAGATAAAAACCTCAGCCCTTGGACCGGCAGGCCACGGCCAGCAGCCGCCCGTCGGCCACGGTGAAGATCCGGCCTCCGGCCACGATGACCCCGTCGCAGGAGCGCACGGCCGCGTCCGGGAGCTCCCCGACCCGCAGTCCGGAGGAGCCCTCCAGAGCGCTGAGGCTGCCCGCCTTCTTCCCGGCCGTCGCCAGCACCCGGCCGCCGGCCACGGTCGGCGCGGCGCAGAGGCTGCCGGTCGCGTCCGTCTGCTTCCAGAGGGTGGCGCCATCGGCCAGCCGCAGCGCCGTGCTTCCGCCGCGCAGGTAGACGGCGTCGGCGCCGAAGGCCAGGCCCGATGCGAAAGCTCCCGCCTCCGTGCGTCTCCAGACCGTTCGTCCGTCGGCTGCGTCGAAGGCCAACAGTTCGTCGTTCTGGGCCAGGGCCAGGACCTGTCGGCCCCTGAGATGCACGCTGGCCTTGCCGGCCGGCACGGCCCCGGTCTTACTCCAGAGCTCCGCGCCGGTGGCGGCGTCCAACGCGGCCAACTCGCCGGACGCGGTTGCGAAGCACAACCGGCCGCCGCTGAGCGCCGGTACGAACACGCCGGCCTCCACGGTGCGGGTCCAGACCGTCCCGCCCGTCCGCGCGTCCACGCAGAAAACCGCCCGGCCGTCGCGTGCCGCGCCGAAAAGCCGTTCGCCGGAAGCGGCCAGGTAGGACCATCCGAGCGAGGATTCCGGAGCGTCGAATCGGGCCACGTCGCGGCCGGTGTTGGCATCGAGAACCAGGCAGGCCTCGCCGTCCGTCACGTATATACGCCCGCCGACTATGCAGCGGTCCGGGAAGCTCTTGGCCTTGTAGAAATCGCCGGCGGGGAAGTCGCGCTCCCAGCGCACTTTCCCGTCGGCAGCATCCAACGCCACCAGCCGCCCCCCGCCGCGGTGGGTGCGCCGCGACGGCTCGGCCCCGACGACAACCACGGACTTCCACGCCAGCGGCTTGAAGCTGCCTGGCAGGCCCGAGAGGCGATGCTCCCAGGCGACGCGTTCGGGCACGAGCCCGGCCGCGACGTCGGCCTGCCGTGAGTTGCCGGAATCGCCGTCCACGAAGCGCCAGCAGCCGCAGACCGCAGCCGGGTCCGGAGCTTTGTGGGTCGCATTCCACGCCAGACCGCAGACTATGGCCAGGGCCGCGGCGGCACCGGCCAGCGAGGCGGCCCACACGAACGCCCGTCGGCGGCGGGCTCCCACGGAGAGTTCGTGTCGACCGGCGGCCAGTATGCGCTCGGCCAATCGTCCCGGGATAGGGGCGGCCGAGGTGCCGGCCATCGTCAACTCCAGCGCGCGACGCGAACGATCGAATTCCGCGTGGCAGCACGGACAGCCGGCCAGGTGCCGCTGAAAGCGCTCCAGGTCGGATCCTTCCAGCGCGCCGAGCGCGGCGGCGGCCGCGAGCTTCCTGAACTCCTGGCATCCCGTGGACATGGCGCATCTCCTCGAAGCGTGACCGGCACCACTGAGGATAATACGCCGGGACGCCGCGAAAGGGACGGCAAAAACGCCGGCGAGACACCCATGCGCCATGCCGATGGAATTCCCTGCAAAGCCGGCAGCGCCGGTGTATTCTTCCTGACTGGTCCGGTTCGCATACCAGACAAGCTCGGAGATTCGAAGATTGAGGGAGGGAACATGAGGCTGCGCCAGACTTTCGTGTTCACGTGGACATTGGCCATCGCCAACGCGTTGGGGCTGCTCTTCTTGTTGAGCGCCGGTCCAACAGTCGCCGCGGAGGGTGCCGCGCCGGCGGCCTCGGGTTCGCCCATCCTAGGCAACGGCAGTTACCTGCGCAGCTATCTGGTCTACCGGACGCCGCTTATGATCACCAAGGATGGCGAGCTCAAGGTGCCGCTCGAGCCCCAGGGCAAGGATCCCAAGCCGCTCGCCGACTACCAGTCGCCGCCGCCGCCGGCCGGCTGGTTCAAGGCCGATTACGACGACTCCTCCTGGGACCGCCAGACGGCGCCGGTCGAGGTGGCCCCGGGGAGCGTCACCGGCCACAGCCAGGCGGCACGCTTCACCGCCCCGCCCAACTCGATCATCTGCCTGCGCTGGAAGTTCATGGTCGAGGACCCGGCCAAGGCGACCGACCTCAAGCTCGACCTCGAGTACGTCGGCGGCGCGGCGGTCTACGTCAACGGCCAGGAGCTGGCCCGCGGCAACCTGCCGGCCGGAGAGCTCAAGGTCGACACCATGGCCGAGAAGTACCCCGACGACCTGCACGTCCTGGCTGACGGCTCGTACCTTCAGCCCTGGAAGATCAAGGACAACCAGGCGGCCTTCGACGCGCGCTACCGCCGGATCGCCGATCTGGCCGTGCCGGGAAAGCTCCTGGTCAAAGGCGCCAACGTCCTGGCCGTCGAGATCCGCCGCGCGCCCATGAACGAGGCGGCGGTCAACGCCAAGCGCATCGCCTCGCCGGGCGACGGCATGTACAACGTTCCGGGCATGTGGGCCTACGTGGGTCTGAAGAGCGTCAGTTTGACCGGCGGCGGGGCGGCGCCCAACGTGGCGCGGCCCAAGGGCGTCCAGGTCTGGAACGTGCCGGTCTTCGGCACGGTCACGGCCTTCGACTACGGCGACCCCGGCGAACCTCTGCCGGTGAAAGTGGCCGCAGTGAAGAACAGCGTCTTCTCCGGGCGCCTGGTGGTCAGCTCCGACCAGGCCATCAAGGGGCTCAAGTTGGCGGTCGGCGACCTGAAGGACGCCAAGGGAGGCGGGACGCTCCCGGCCTCGGCGGTGCGGGTGCGTTACGCCGAGCCGGCCGTGCCCGAGAAATGCTGGACGCCGCCGGAGCGCTTCAACGGCCTGGCCGACGCCGTCCCGGCGGAGGTTCCGGTCCCCAAGGTGCAGCCGCCGCGCGGGTCGCCGCCCGGGTCGGTCCCCGGCGCGGTGGCGCCGCTCTGGTTCACGATCCGGGTGCCCAAGGACGCCAAGGCCGGCATCTACACGGGGACGATCACGGTCTCGGCCGACGGCCTCGCGGCCAAGGCCGTGCCCTTCGTGGTCACCGTCCACGACTGGGCGCTCCCCGACCCCAAGGACTTCCGGCAGCACCACTTCGTCTTCCTGTCGCAGGAGGCGGTGGCCAAGCACTACGGCGTGCCGCTCTGGAGCGACAAGCACTTCGAGCTGATGGGCAAGTCCATGGACCTCCTGGCCGAGGTGAACTCGCGCGAGGTGCCCATCAACCTGGGCATCAACTTCTACGGCGGGAACAAGGGCGGGGCGGACAGCGGCAACGCCGAGGGCATGGTCCGGTGGGTCAAGGGCGCCGACGGCAAGTTCACCTACGACTTCTCGGTCTTCGACAAGTACTGCGACCTGGTGGCCAAGCACTACGGCAAGCCCTTCCCGCTCCGGCTCAACTGCTGGGGCGAACCGGGCAAGGAAGGCAAGAACAGCTGCGTGACCGACGTGTCGGTCCTCGAGGACGGCAAGCTCGGCACCATGGAGCAGCCCCTGGTCGGCACCGAGGAGAGCTACAACTTCTGGAAGCCGGTCGTCGACGAGGCCCTCAAGAAGATGAAGGACAGCGGCTGGCTCGACGTCACCGCCTTCGGCCACAGCAGCTACTGCTATCCGGCGAAGGCCGAGGTGGTGACCGTCGCCCGGAAGCTCTGGCCGGAGGGCGTCTGGTCCTACACCGCGCACAACGGCGTGCTCGGCGGCGCCTGGGGCACGTCCGAGAAGGGCGTCTCCATGCCGGTCAAGTACTCGGTCTGCGTCTGGACCGAGGGTGCCCTGCGGCCCCGCGGCGCGGCCGAGTTGGTCAAGCCCCGGCCGAGCGTCTGGGTGGACACCATCCGTACCCGGCACCGCGACTGGTCGCCGCTGATCGTCGTCCGCCAGCTGCCCGAGGAGGCCGTGCAGCGCGGCATGGACGGGGTCGGCGACTTCGGCTCGGACCTCTTCCCCATCAAGAAGGAGAACGGGCGGGGCTTCTACTGCCTGGGCAACGGCCGCGGCACCGGCGGGCCCAACGACGCCCAGCGGGCGATCCTCGCGCCGGGGCCCGACGGGGCCATCTCCACCGAGCGCTTCGAGAACTTCCGCGAGGGCACGGAGATCGCCGAGGCCATCCTCTACCTCGAGCGGATGCTGGCCGAGAAGAAGGTCTCCGGCGACCTCGAGGCCAAGGTCAACAAGTACCTCACCGAGCGCGGCGAGGTCTTCATCAAGTACTGGTACTCCAAGCGCGCCAGCGTCTGGGACGCCGGGATGAAGACTACCGTGCCGGGACAGGTGGACCGCGACAACGAACTGCTGAAGCTGTGCGCGGAGGTTGCGGCCGCGGTCAAGTGACTGACGCGGAGACGCGGGGACATGGGGACGCGGCGAGGCGGAGATCGTGAGACACACAGATAGGTGAGTGGCGGAGGAAGGGCTGGCAGGGCTCTTCGGTCCCGCGCCCTTCTCAAACAGCCCCTCAGTGCCTGTCTCCTTGTCCCCGCGTCCCCCTGTCTCCGTGTCCCCGCGTCACCGCGTCACCGCGTCCCCAAAACCAAGGGGCGTCCGGAAGTCTCCGGACGCCCCTTGGTTTTGGGCCTTTAAGGGCGGCTAGATGTTCTGCACCAGGTACCCGCCGTCGACCGGCACGGTGATGCCGGTGACGAAGCCGGCGGCCTGGTTGGAGGCCAGGTACAGCACCGCGCCCATCAGCTCGTTGGCCTCGCCGAAGCGCCCGGCGGGCGTGTGGGCGATGACCGCCTTGCCGCGGTCGGTCAGGCTGCCGTCCTCGTTGGTGAGCAGCCGGCGGTTCTGATCGCCCAGGAAGAAGCCCGGGGCGATGGCGTTGACGCGGATGCCGTGGGGCGCGAACTCCTTGGCGGCGCCCTCGGTGAGGTTCTTGACCGCGGCCTTGGCCGCGTCGTAGGCCCAGACGCCGGAGAGCGGGACGTAGCTGGACATGCTGGCGATGTTGATTATGCAGCCGGCCACCTTCTTATCGATCCAGCGCTTGGCGACCACCTTCATGGGCAGGAAGCAGCCGGCCTCGACGTTGAGCTTCATGACGAAGCGGAAGGTCTCCATGTCCTGTTCGACGAGCGGGGCCTTGCCCTTGTTGCCGCCGCAGGCGTTGAGCAACACGTCGAAGTCCCCGGCCGCGGCGATGGCCGCGACCATCTCGGCCTCGTTCATGAGGTCGACCTTGCGGTAGGTGGCGGCGTGGGCGCGGCCGCACTCCTTGTTGATCTTCTCCGCGGCGGCCTTCAGCGCGTCCTCGCGGACGTCCCAGAGGACCACCTCGGCGCCGGCGCGGGCCAGCGCGCAGGCCATGTCCGTGCCCAACACGCCGCCGCCGCCGGTCACGACGGCCTTGCGGCCGGAGAGCGAGAACATGTTGCACAGGTAGTCGCAGGCCGAGGCCGTCTCGGCGGAGGCGTCACAGCACTTCTTGGCGCTGCTCTTCTTGGCTGCCATCGTCACTCCTTATTCCTCTCGTTCCTTTCCCCGGGCTCCAGTTCGTGGCCCAGGTGGGTTTTAGCGCCGGAGACCTCCACGTCAAGCTCCAGCGTGCCCGCGCCGGGCGCTGACGCCCCGGAGACGGCCGCGCGCACAGCGGGGGCCGGCCCCTCGTAAGGCACGAGCACGGTCACGAAACGCAGCGGCCCCGCGCCCTTCTCCAACTCGAAGCGGAAGGCCGGCCGGGGCTCCTTGGTGCCGTAGTGGAAGGACACCACTCCCCTCTCCTCGACGAGCCCGAGCCCCGGCTGCAGCATGGCCTGCACCAGGAGGTTCGTGCCGTCCGGGAAGCCGGTACGGGCCGAGAGGCGTCCGGCGTCGACGGCCGCATCGCCGGGCGCGGGCGCCAGCTGGAAGTGCAGCCAGGCGTTGCCTCCGGCTTCTCCCAAAGCCTCGTCGACCAGCACGAAGTAGCGCTTCTCCACGAAGAAGACCGACCGGCGGTGGACCAGGCCGGGGTAGCTGCCGTTCTCGACCACCAGAACGTCGAGGTCGGTTCCCGGCTTCCAGAGCCGCAGCCTCGGCTCGTAGGCCGCGTCCCGGCCGTCTAGCGTCAGCGTCTGGTGGACCCGCGTCTGGCGGAGCCAGGCGCGGTCCCGAACGGCCTGCTCGTCTCCGTGATATATGTAGGTCCCCGAGTCGGGCGTCAGCCGGCGGCTGCCGGCGAAGAGCTCGAAGGTGCCGTTGTCCGGCTGGCAGTGCCAGCCGCCGTTCGGGCCGCACTTCAGGACCAGCATGGTCGCGCGCTCGTCCCATCCCGAGCGCATCGAGTAGAAGCCGCTCTCGGCCAGAGCGAAGGCGGTTGCGGCCGACGGCTTTCCCTCCCGGCCGCCGGTGGCCGCGAAGCGCAGGTCGTCGCGGCCGAACAGGGTCGCCCACTTGGCGATCCTGCCGCGCCAGTTCATCGTGCTGTGGTCGTCGCCGAACTGGGCGTTGGAGCCATCGGGCAGCCCCAGCTTCATGGGGACCTCGCACATGCGCTCGAGGCCGGCCCAGTACTCCGCCGGGAACTCCCCGCCAAGGCCGTTGGCCCCGGCCATCTCGGCGGTGCGGGCGAACCAGCTGATGCAGCCCAGGTGATAGCCCAGGCACTGCTCGTACTGGTGTCCGTCGGCGCGCACCTGCGCCTTCATCATGGCGTTGAGGTGGGCGAAGCTCTTGCGTCGCCAGACCGGGGCGTCCTTGAACTCCGGGAAGGTCATGGCGATGAAGGCCGCGCCCTCGGCCTCCATCAGCCCCCAGTTGCTGGTCTTCATCTCGCGGTCGGTGAGATAGTCCGCGTGGTCGTGGAAAGAGAGGAGCTGCCGCACCAGGGCCTCGGGCGTGTAGGCCGGAGAGTCCAGGAAATGCTGGAAGTGGACCGTCCAGCCGTAGCCGCGGATGCCGGCTTCGATGGTCCGCCAGGCGCTCGAATCGGCCGCGCGCGGACACCTGGCGATCCAATCGAGGAGCTGGCGGACATAGCACCCGGCGTACGTCTCCTCGCCGGTGTGGCGATAGGCGGCTGCGAGCGCACCCCAGGAGCTGTGGCGGTTGAGCTGCCAGAGCCACTCATTGTCGCCGTTGGGCGCGCGGTTGGCGAGCCAGTCGATCTCCGGGCCGAAGTCATGGCGCGGGTAGTGCGGGCAGGCGATCAGGACGTTGCGAAGCGCGTCGTCGGCGACCTCGCGGACGGCCGGGTCCAGGGGCCTGCCCCGCAGGGCGGCCAGGCCGGCCCGATCCACGGGATGGTTCACCGCGGTGCGGGCTCGGTAGTAGGCCAGAAGCTCCGCGGCGGCCCGTTCCGCGTCGCACCGGGCCGCGCGGACCCGCTCCAGGCCGGGGCGGTCCAGGTCCAGTCTGTCCAGCAGCGTGTCGATCGGCATCTCCGGCCTCCTCCGCGTGGAATGCGGACGTCGGAGATGTTTGTATCCTCTGCTATCGACGAGTCAAGGCGCGGCGGCTCTTATCTCCGCCCCGTCTCAGCGCGACCCAGAGCGCGGCCACCGCCGCGTACGGTAGAAGCCAGCCGAGGGCCTGGCCGCCTTCGCCCGGGCTCGACGAAACCGAACACCCGCCGCCGCCACCGCCGCCACCGCCGCCGCCACCGCCACCCGACGTGCTGACGGTCAGCTCCACCGTCACGGTCTGGTCGGGCAGGCCGGCCGCGGAGACGGTGATGATCGAGGAGTAGCTGCCGGCCGCCAGGCCGGAGCTGCTGTAGGTGACGGCGATGGTGTCCTGGTCGGCCGCGCCGGTCGAGTCGCCGCTGGTCGGGCTGATCGCCAGCCAGGTCTCCGCGCCCTTGGCCACCGTGTAGTTAAGGGTGCCGCCGCCCGAGTTCCAGACCTTGAAGGACCCGGCCGCGGCATTGGCGCCGACGACGCAGCTCGGGCTCAGGGTGGCGGCGCTGACGCTGATGCCCGTGGGCGCGGTCACCGTCAGGGTCACCGCCACGGTCTTGCCGGGCAGCCCGGCCGCCGAGACCGTGATGGTCGCGGAATAGCTGCCGACGCCCAACGCGGAGTTGCCGTAGGTCACCGTGATGGTGTCCTGGTCGGCGACCCCGGTCGAGTCGCCGCTGGTCGGGCTCACCGACAGCCAGGTCGGTGCGCCCTTGCTGACCGTGTAGTTCAGCGTGCCGCCGCCGGAGTTCCAGACCTTGAAGGTCTGGGAGGCGGCGTTGGTGCCGGCCACCGCCGTGGGGGAGAGGGTCGTAGTGCTCACGCCGATCGCCGGCGTGGCGGCCGCGGTCACCACCACCGTCACGGTGTTGTCCGGGCTGTTCGCGTCGGAGGAGTTGGCCGCGCCGTCGTTGACCGTGAGTTTGAAGACGTAGGTGCCGGTCGCCGCCGGGGTGAAGCTCGGGTGCGCGTCGGTGCTCGAGCTCAGCGTCGCCGCCGGCCCGGAGACCTTCGTCCAGCTGTAGCTCAGGACTCCGCCGGAGGGGAAGGCGTCCGGATCGTAGGAGCCCGAGCCGGTCAGCGTCACCAGGGTACCGACCGGCACGGTGGTGACGCCCCCGAGCACGTCGGTCACCGCCACCGGCGGAATGTTGACCTGGTTCACGGTGATCGACACCGTGGCCGCGGCGGAGTCGACGTGGCCGTCGTTGACCTTGAAGGTGAAGCTGTCCGCCCCGTGGTAGCCGGCCGCCGGGGTGTAGGTGCGGCTGGCCCCCGACCCGGAGAGCACGCCGTGCGACGGATTGGCGACTATCGAGAAGGTCAGGGCCTCGCCCTCCACGTCCGAGCCGGTCAGGGTGATGGCCTTGGCCGTGTCCTGATTGGTGGTGACGCTCTGGGGATTGGCCACGGGGGCGTCGTTGACCGCCGTGACCGTCAGGGTGAACGTGTCGCTGGCGGTCAGTCCGCCGCCGTCGGTGACCGTAACCGTCACCGTGGCCGTGCCGTTCTTATTGGCCGCGGGCGTCAGCGTCACCGTCCGGCTCGAACCCGAGCCGCCGAAGGCGATGTTCGCGTTGGGCAGCAGCGTCGTGTTGCTGGAGCCGCCCGTCACGACCAGGCTCCCGGCCGCGGTCTGGGCGTCGCCCACCGTGAAGGCCACCGGGCCCTTGGGCGCATCCTCGGCGGTGGTCTGGTTGGCGATGTCGGAGATGGTCGGAGGCGTGTTGGCGCCGGTGGTGACCGTGAAGGTCACCGGCACGTCGACCAGCGGGGTCTCGTTGTCGTTGCTGGCCGCCTTGAGCGTGGCCGTGTAGACGCCGGCGCTGAGCGCGGCCGCGTCGAAGGTCGCCGTCACCGCCTGGCTGCCGCCGGCCGACAGGCTCCCGCTCATGGGGGCGAGGGACAACCAGGAGACGCCGCCGCCGTCGATCTTCGCCGGGTTGGGCGAGTTGCCGATCCAGAAGTCCCGGCCGTCGCCGGTCAGTCCGTAGTAGCCGCTGTTGCTGACCGCCACTCCCTCGATGCGGCGCAGGACGCGGCCGGCGAGGTCGTAGGCGGTCAGGACCGTCTGCCCGGTCACGGAGTAGTCGCAGCTCCACAGCGCGGCTCCGTCGAAGGTCAGCGTGCTGGTCCGCGGCGAGCGCGGCAGCTTGAAGAGGCTCACCGAGCTGCCCGCCGTGGTGTAGCGCCGGGCCACGAAGGCCCCGCCGTCGCCCGGATCGTAGACCACCCAGATATTGGTGCCGTCCCAGGCCAGGTCGTAGCCCCGGCCCGGGATGGTGAAGCTGCTGACCACCGCTCCAGTGGTCGCGTTAAGGCGATAGGTGGTGTAGACGCTGGCGCTGGTGGCGCTGTTGTAGTAGTAGCCGGTGGTCCAGAGATAGGTCCCGTCCCAGGCCAGGCCGTAGAAGGCCGTGTCGCTGGTCGCGGGCCGGTTGACCGTGGCCATGGCCGCGCCGGTGGTCACGTTCTGCTTGAGGAACATGTAGGCGCCGGCGCCGCTCGACCAGACCGTCCGCCAGAGGCCGTCGCCCGCCCAGGCCACGCCGTAGCTGTTGGAGTAGCCGGCCGGCAGGGCCGGGCAGTCGGCGAGCTTCGCGCCCCCCGTCCCGTCCCATGGCATGAGCGCGTAGGTCAGCGAGGCGTTGCCGGTGTTGCCGACCGTGAAGTTCTGATTCGTGCTCGCCCCCGGCGCGCAGGTGGCGGCCAGCGACGCCGGCAGGCTGATCTTCGGGTAGCTGGTCCGCACCGTCAGGGTGAAGGGCCGGGCCCAGGTGTTGCCGACCCCGTCGGAGGCCGTGACGGTGAAGGCCAGGTCACCGGCCGGGCACGCGCCACCCACCGAGAAGCGGTAGGCCGTGCCGTTCGAGGCGGTCGCGCCTGCGGCGATGTTCCCGTAGGAGGCCGAGGCGGCCGTCATGGTCACGTAGGCGGAGCCCGACGAGACCGTGGCGGTGACGCCGTTGGCCGCGCCGGGACCGAAGTTCTCGAGCGCCACGGTCAGGTCGATGGTCTCGCCGGCGTTGATGGCCCCGTCGCCGTTGCCGGTCACCTCGGCGAAGCCGGTCGAGGCGATCTGCACCACCGGTTTGTCCGAGCAGCCCGGCAGACGCAGCGCCGGGTCGCCCAGAAGGTTCATGGCGTAGATCGTCCAGCGGGAGTAGGCCGAACTGGCGTAGCCGATGCCGATCAACCGCTCCTTGCTCCAGGTGTTGGCGGCCTCGGCCCGGGTGCGCCCCTCGCGGAACATCGCGTGCGTGAACTGCCGGTGGAAGGTCTGGCTGTTGCCCTCGTCGCCGCCCGGCGAGTACCAGCCGTAGCGGCTGTTCTGGAAGACGGCCACGGCGCCGGTGCGGTTGCTGGTGGTGAAGTGCTCGCCGGTGCAGTCGGCCTCGATGTTCCCGGCGATGCAGCCCTGGCTGTAGGCCAGGAAGGGAACCGTGTTGGTCAGGGCGTCGATGTCCGAGTTGTACATGCGCATGTCCACGCCGGCGTTGGCGTGGCCGAGGTGGTGGACGAAACCGTACTGCTCGGAGTTCATCAGGGCGGCGAGCTTGCTCTTGTTCCAGGCACCGGCGCCGTCGTCGCCGTCGCCGTCGTAGAGCCGGTAGAGCTGCATGAAGCCGGGGAGCCCCTCGGTGGCCACGGACGGGAAGGGATAGCCGACCGCCAGGCGCTCCATGCACCAGTCGCCGAGCGTGGTGGCGTCCAGGCGCTCGCCGGCCAGCACGGCACGGTACTGGTTGGCGGCGGTCTGGGCGGCGTTCTCGTAGAGCAGCGTCTTGTAGACGAAGTTGGACAGTTCCAGCGCGCTCTCGGCCGAGGCCCGGCCGACGTCGAGCTCGGTGAGCATGTCCGGCAGCCCGCCGGACTCGCCGTCGACCGGCTCGCCGTAGTAGGTGTCGCCGTCGTGGTTGTAGCTGCCGTCCAGGCACTGGAAATACCAGTCCGAGGGGATGTTCTCGTTGTAGGAGCCGGTCTCGACGCGCAGCGCCCGATAGGCCACCTGGCCGGTGTCCCCGGCCAGCAGGACGCATTCCGTCTCCCAGTCGTTGTAGGCGTCGATGATGAAGTTGCGCAGTTTCTCGGCGTTGTTGGCGCCGGAGTAGCTGGCGTAGACGTCCTCGACATCCACTATGGTCGCGGGCATGCCCCGCGCGGTCCGCAGCGCCGCCAGGTCGGCCAGCCGGCAGCCCGCGGTGTTGTAGTCGTCCTCCACCTCCCAGGCGGTGACCGTCACGCTGGCCAGTCCGGAGGAACTGACCGTGAAGGGGCGGCTGCCCTGGACCGCGTCGGCGTCGGCCGCGGCCGAGACCGTCACAGTCTGAAAGGAGCTCCAGTTGGCCGGCGTGAAGGTCAGAGAGGCGGGGGCGGCGGTGAGGCTCGTGTCGCCGCTCCCGGCGGAAATGCTCACGGTCACGTTGGTCGCCGGGGCCCGGGCCAGGCGCACCCCGAAGCCGCTGCTGCCGGCCTCGGGCGCGTAGACCGTGGTCCCGGAGACGACCAGGGCCTGGTAGGGATCGTTGTCGACCTCGACCACCGTATTGTCGCGGTTATCGTACCCGCTCGCCGAGAAGCGGATGGTGGCCGAGCCAGCCTCCAGGTCGGAGTCCTCGGCGGCCGAGACGGTCGCGGTCTGGGGCGTGGCCCAGTTGGCGGTCGTGAAGGTCAGCGAGGAGGGGCTGACGGTGAGGTCCGAATCGCCGGAGACGCGCGCAACCGCCACGGTCACATCGGCGGCCGGCGCGCGCGAGAGGCAGCAGGTCATCTGGGCGCTGCCGCCCTCGGGCACGAGCAGGTTCTGGTAGGGGCTGGCGCAGATCAGGTCGGCCTCGTCGTCGCGCTCGTAGGCGGTCACGTCGACGTTGGCCAGCCCGGCAGAAGAGCAGCGGACCGTGCAGTAGTTGCTGGTCGTGTCCGCGTCGTCCGCGGCCGAGACGGTCACGGCCTGGGGCGTCGACCAATTGGCGGTCGTAAAGGTCAGGGAGGCCGGGCTGACGGTCAGGTCCGTGTCGCCGGAGACGCGCGCGACGGCCACGCTCACGCTCGCCGCCGGGGCCTGGGCCAGGCGAACCGTGAAGGACGTCGTGCCGTTTTCGCGGGCCAGTACGCCGGTGGCGCTGGTGACGATGCGCTGGAGATCGTCGTCCACCTCGGTGACGGTCACGCCGGTCTGGGGCAGCCCGTAGGTCGTTCCGGTCAACGAGATGGTGGCGGTGCCGTCGGAGGCGTCTGCGTCCTGGGCCGCCGCCAGGGTGACGGTCTGGAAGACGTTCCAGTTCGCGGTCGTGAAGGTCAGGCTGCTTCCGCCCGTGATGGTCACGTCGGAGTCGCCGCTCCGCGAGAACCCCAGGGTCACGCTGCCGGAGGGCTGGGCGCTCAGGCGCACCCCGAAGGAGGCGGTGCCGCCCTCGGGAACGCGCAGGTTGTTGGCCGAGAAGACCACCCAATAGCCGTCGCGCATCGCCCGCGGGGTCACGATGACGTACGGGTAGTGCCCGGTCGGGTCGGTGAGCGAGCCAAGCGGCGCCGGATCGCCCAGAGGCGCGGCCTCCACATAGGACTCGGCCACTTCCGGATTGTCCACGAGCCCTCGCACCTCGCCGGCCGCGGTCACGCGGGTGCGGATCCGCGACGGGGCCGCGGCCTTCCTGGTGATCACCTCGACGCTCAGGCCTTCGTGGGACTCCAGCCGGCCCGACTTGGGGTGGTACTGCAGTGGATTGAGGCTGAGCAGTACCAGCGTGAACCCCTTCTTCCTCTGCACGCTGATGCCCGTTGCCAGGCTGCCTGGATAGGCGGCGTCCGAACCGTAGACTGCCGGGTCGGGCCGGGCCGGAGCGGCCAGGTCCGGGCGGCTCAGCGGCACCGGCGGCGGCACCGGCTCGATGCGATGGGTGCCGGGCAGTTCGAGCGCGCCGCGCGAGACCACGCGGACTTCCGCCACCTCCTCGCCGGCAGGCACCAGCAGCGCGACCGGAGCCCTGGGCAGGGCGGGCTTGCCGGGCTCGCCTCCCGACACCAGGCCGGAGGTCGGAACCAGTCGCTCGTATCCGACCATCGAACCCGAGGCCGCCAGAACCGGCTCCGGATAGGTGTGAGTCATCCGCGCTTCCCGCTTGCCGGGAGCCACGGACTTGACGAGGCGCTCGGGAGCCGAGCCGTCCGCGTTCCGCGCCAGCGACGGCAGCCTGGAAACATCCGCGTCCGTCCCACCGGCCTCGCCGTGCCACCCCGGCAAGCGAAGCTGCTGATCGGCTTGCCCTTCGTTTCCGGGATGCCAGACTTCGATGCCTGCGGTGCCCGCGAGATGCGGCGAGAAACCGCTGCCAGGCCTTGCGCCCCTGGAGGGCGCCTCCGGACAGGGCGTCTCTCTCTCGTCGTTTCTCAAAGTGAGCATCAGGACGGTTGCAGCCGAAGCGATCAATAAAGCAACCGCGGCGGCGAAACGTGAACGACGCGCCATGCCCTGTCTCCTTGCCAAGAGAACCGATGCGACATTCCTGCACATGTGCTTCTACATTGTTAGTGACGCTGCCAGGGCATAACGGACATCGAAAAACTACAGCTAGACGGATTGTTAAGCCAGGAAAGACAAGGGAGATGGTGCGGCTGAATTCAAACGCATATCTGCCTAATATTCTGTGCTTTAACGACGGAGGGCCTTTTCGATATATATGAATATGCGAAGCGATCGCCGACGGGCGTCGATGCATCGCCCAGATGCAGCCTTCGCTCGTGCTGCACTAAGCGCTTTCCACAGGCCGGCCTGCCGAGTCGTCCGCCTCCGCCAAAGGCCACGGCGGGACAAGTAGCTCGCAGCGCACCCTGTATCTGGAAGGGGAAGCCCGCCAACGCCCATTCCGGGCTTCGGCGCGGCAGCCTTCGCTCGCGCTACGCTGCGAGCGAAGGCTGGCGGAGAGGGTGGGATTCGAACCCACGGTACCCCGAAGAGTACACTGGTTTTCGAAACCAGCCCATTCGGCCGCTCTGGCACCTCTCCGCCGAAGCTACGTTTCCTCGACGGGCGCGCTGCCCTTGCGCCGCGTCGCGAAGAACTCCTTGAGCACCGCCCCACAGGGCCCGGCCAGGACCCCGCCCTCGGTCGGCACCCGGTGGTTGAGCGCGGGATGGTCGATCACGTTCATCACCGACCCGCACGCGCCCGCCTTCGGATCGGCCGCCCCGTACACCAGCCGGCCGATCCGGCCCAGCACCATGGCCCCGGCGCACATCGCGCAGGGTTCCAGCGTCACGTATATCGTAACGCCGTCGAGCCGCCAGGAATCCCGCGCCGCCGCCGCCTGGGTCAGGACCAGCATCTCGGCGTGGGCCGTGGGATCCTTGAGCATCTCCCGCTGGTTGCCGGCCCGCCCCACGATGCGTCCGTCGGCGACGGCCACGGCGCCCACCGGCACCTCTCCGGCCTCGGCGGCCTTCTCGGCCTGCCGGAGCGCCTCGGCCATGAATCTCTCGTCTTCCGGACCCATCTCTCAACCGGGACGTTCTTTAATGGCGTGCCTGGAGGGACTCGAACCCCCAGCCTTCTGATCCGTAGTCAGATGCTCTATCCAATTGAGCTACAGGCACGCCCTGCACTGCACGGCGCATTATACGTCCCGGGCTCCGGCAGGCAACAGGATTTTGCGGAAGAACCGAAGCCAACGCCATTGAGCGAAGTTGAACCGCGATGGCGGCGTCTCGCGCTGAGCCGCTGACTCTGCTTCGCCCTGCGTAGCGGAGCCCGGCTTCGCAGAACAGAGGCCGCGAGGAACAACAACGGCCGAACCTGCCGACCTGATGGGTCACCCCCTTGCCGCAGCTCGATCCGGCTGCGCAAAGAGCGCGGCCCCCGGACTCGTCTTCCGGGGGCCGCGGGATGCGTCCTGGCGTGGCCGAGGTCGAGGGCTACTTCTCCTCCATCCACTCGGTGTGGAACCACTGGCCGCGCGGTTTGTCGGTGCGCTCGTAGGTGTGCGCGCCGAAGAAGTCGCGCTGCCCCTGGATCATGTTGGCCGGCAGCCGGGCCGAGCGGTAGGAGTCGAAGTAGGACAGGCTCGCGGCCAGCGCCCCGCAGGGGATGCCGGCGTCGACGGCGATCTTGACCACGTCGCGCAGCGCCCCCTGGCGGGTCTCCACCGCGCTCTTGAACTCCTCGTCGACGAAGAGGTTGGGCAGCTTCGGGTTGCGCCCGAAGGCCTCGGTGATCTTGTTAAGGAACTGTGCCCGGATGATGCAGCCGCCGCGCCAGATGCGCGCGCAGGCTCCGAGGTCCAGGTCGTATTTGTACTCGTCGCTGGCCAGGCGCAGCAGGGCCATGCCCTGGGCGTAGGAGCAGATCTTGGCCGCGTAGAGCGCGGCGCGGAGCTTCTCGACCAGTTCGTTGCGGTCCACCTTGGCCGGCGGCGGGGGGCCCTTGATGACCTTGGAGGCGGCGACGCGCTCCTCCTTGAAGGCGCTGATGATCCGGGCCTCGACCGCCGCGTTGATCGTCGGGGTGGGCGCGCCCAGGTCCAACGCGTTCTGGCTGGTCCACTTGCCGGTGCCCTTCTGGCCGGCGGCGTCGAGGATGATGTCCACCAAGGGCTTCCCGGTGTCCGGATCGGTGCGGGCCAGGACCTTGCCGGTGATCTCGATGAGGTAGCTGGAGAGCTCGCCCTTGTTCCACTTCTCGAAGACCCGGCCGATCTCCGGGGCGCTCATGCCGCCGGCGCGGGCCATGATGTCGTAGACCTCGGCGATGAGCTGCATGTCGCCGTACTCGATGCCGTTGTGGACCATCTTGACGTAGTGGCCCGCCCCGCGCGGCCCGATGTAGGTGCAGCAGGGCTCATTGTCGACCTGCGCCGAGACCTTGTCGAAGATCCTCTCGACGAGCTTGTAGGCGTCCTTCTGGCCGCCTGGCATTATGCTCGGGCCCTTCAAGGCCCCCTCCTCGCCGCCGGAGACCCCGGTGCCGATGAAGAGGAAGCCCTTCTTCTCGAGCTCGACGGAGCGGCGCTCGGTGTCTTTGAAGAAGGAGTTGCCGCCGTCGATGATCAGGTCGCCGGGCTCGAGGACCGGCAGGAGTTGGGCGATCATGTCGTCGACCGGCTGACCGGCCTTGACCATGAGCATGACCTTGCGCGGGCGCTCCAGCGCCGCGGCGAACTCCTCGGGGCTGCGGCAGCCGACGATGTTCTTGCCCTTGCCGCGCCCGTTCATGAAGTCGTCCACCTTGCTGGTGGTCCGGTTCCAGACCGCGCAGGTGAACCCCTTGCTCTCGACGTTGAGGACCAGGTTCTCGCCCATGACCGCGAGGCCCACCAGCCCGAACTGCTGCTTGCCCCCGCCCGTGCCCTTCGACTTCTTGGCCATCTCCGCAGAACTCCTCTCGCATTTCCTGCCGCCGGCCACGCCGGAGGCGACGATGTTGGGGGGAGATTCTATGGGCAGCCCCGGAGAGGCTCAAGTGACGAAAGGGCGCGCCGGACAGGGGGGGCAGGGGGCGAAGGCGCAGACGGGGGCGGGCGGCGATGCAGGTCGGCTCAGCCGGTCGTGAGAATCCTGTCGCCCCAGTCCCACCGCACCCCCGGAAGGGACAGCCGCCCGGAAGGCCAGTCCGCGGAGGCGCCGGCGAGCGCGTCCCGGTCTCCGAAGAGACTGACGATCGTCACCGGGCCTTCCCCGGCGGCGGATGCGTCCCCGCGCATGCCCGGTTTGGGATGGTCGTCGAGCGCGACCAGGGTGAGCGGCCGGTTGGCCAGCACCCGGCAGCCGAGCGCCGCGGTCGCGAACGAATCGGCCCCCGTGAGCTCCGGCCGGGCATGCAGGTGCCAGGACACCGAAACGGTCCCGACCCCGTCCGGCGTCACGACGTCGACGACGGCGAGGGGACCGTCCTCGCCGAGGAGGAGCTGCCTCTCCCAGCCGACCAGCCCCGCGCGGGGCGTAGACTGCCAGGCGACCTCCGCCCAACCGGGGACGCGCTCCCGACAGAGCGTCACCCGGCCCGAGGCGCGGTCGCCCCGCTCCGGTCCCCGGCCATCGGTCAGGACCAGATTGTGCAGGCGCGCGCCGGCCCGGACATGGCCGGGCTCGTCGTAGGCGTCCCAGTAGTCGGCGGTGTAGCGGTCGAAGCCGGAGTCGGCGATGAGGTTCTCGCCGCCGCGCCGGTAGATGATCGAGCCGGAGTCGTAGTGGCGGTGGGGGATCTGATCCCGGTCGCTGCGGCACGGGCCGCCCTGCAGGGCCAGGTGCTGCCGGCCGAAGTTGACCGCGGCCCACTCCTCGCCGCGGAAGTGCGCCAGCCGCGGCGGTGTGTGGGCCGGCTCGACCCCGGCGGGCCGGAGCAGCGCAGCCAGCGGCTCGCGGGTCGCGCCCAGGTCGCCCAGCCACTGGCCGCCTGTGCTCCCGAAGTGGGATGCGAAGAGGCAGCCCACGGCGCGCGAGGCCTCGTGCCGGCCCAGGTGGGCGTCGCCGAAGTCGGCCCAGTAGACGCCCGCGGAGTCGGTGAAGGCCAGCGGCCAGTCGATCGCCCGGCGCAGGCCGCTCCGGGCGTAGCCGCCGAGGACGTCGGCGCCGAAGTGCAGGCCGAAAGCATGCAGGGCGAGCAGCGCGAACTCCATTCCGTAATGGAAGTAGTCGGCGTTCTCGGGCAGCGAGCCGTCGGCGTTGACGGAGTCCAGGTAGCGGAGGACGTTGGCCTTGGCCAGGGCCAATGTCGGCAGGTCTCCGCGGCCGGTTTTGGCCAGGGCCAGCTCGGCCAGGAGCACGCTGCCGGACAGGTGCGCGAGCCAGTTGGTGTTGCGCACGCCCAGGAGATAGGCGTTGCCCTCGAAGCATCCCCGCAGGTACGGCTCGCGGACCAGCGCAGCGTAGCGCCCGGCCAGGTCGTCGAGCTCGCCGATGCTCAGCGCCCCGCGCGCGGCCTCCAACCCGGCGGCGAAGGCCCGGGCGTGGTGGGAGGAGGCCAGGTCGTGCCCGGCGTCCGCGCCGTACTTCGGCTCGGTCCAGGCCGGAAGGCGGGACTGATCGAGGAGCAGCTCCCGGGCGCGCACCGGGGCGCGGGGGTCCTCCAGCAGGTGCCGGGCGGCGAGCAGGGACTCGAGGCTCGCCTGGTACTGCCCGGCCAGTTCCGCGGCCCGGAGCTCGTGGCACCACCAGCTGAAGAGCGTGGGGGCCAGGCCGCCGCCGTGGAGTATCCCCAGGTCCGCGGCCAGCCGCTCGCGATCGCGCTCGAAGAGCGGCGATCCGAACTGCCGGCGGAGGCCGGGCAGGTCATCCGGCCGGAAGAAGAGGAACGTGCCCGGCACGCGAGCCGGCTCCGCTACTGGTTCTCGCTCTCCTCGAGGAAGCCCTCGAGCTTGCGGGCGCGGATGGGGTGCTGGAGCTTGCGCAGCGCCTTGGCCTCGATCTGCCGGACGCGCTCGCGGGTCACCTTGAAGCGCCGCCCCACCTCCTCGAGGGTGTAGGTGTAGCCGTCGCCGATGCCGTAGCGCAGCTTGATGATCTCGCGCTCGCGGAAGGTCAGCGAGTCGAGCACCCGGTCCATCTTCTCGCGGAGCATCTCGTGGCTGGCGGCCGAGACCGGGCTCTCCACCGACTTGTCCTCGATGAAGTCGCCGAAGTAGCTGTCGTCGCCGTCGCCGATCGGCCGGTCCAGGCTGATGGGGTGCTTGGCGATCTTCATCACCCGCCGGATCTCGTTGATGGACAGGTCCGACTCGTAGGCCAGTTCCTCCAGGGTGGGCTCGCGGCCCAGGTCCTGCATGAGGTTCTTGGCGATCCGGCGCAGGCGCGAGATGGTCTCGATCATGTGCACCGGGATGCGGATGGTCCGGGCGTGGTCGGCGATGGCCCGGGTGATGGCCTGGCGGATCCACCAGGTCGCGTAGGTCGAGAACTTGTAGCCGCGGCGGTACTCGTACTTCTCGACGGCCTTCATCAGGCCGGTGTTGCCCTCCTGGATGAGGTCCAGGAACTGCAGACCGCGGTGGCGGTACTTCTTGGCGATGGAGACCACCAGGCGCAGGTTGCCGGCGGAGAGCTTCTTCTTGGCCTCCTCGTAGGCCTCGTAGCGCTTGTCCATGAGCCCGACCCGCAGCAGCAGCTCGTCGGCGCTCTCGTGGACGCGCTCCAGCACCGCCTTGATGCGGGCCTTGAGCCGCTCGATGCGCAGCCCGTCGGCACTCGGCCGGCAATTCCGGAGTTCCCGGCGGCAGGCCTCTACCCGGGCGCAGAGGCGCCGGAGGCCCTCCATCACCGGCAGGAGCTTCTTGGAGCGCAGGCCGACCTCTTCGAGCAGCCGCGCCGCGCGCCGGCGCCGGTCTAGGAGCTCGCCGCGCAGGCGGAACCGCTCCGCCGAGCTGAGGCCGCCCGAGGCCAGGCGCTTCCAGTCGGCCGCGTTGCGTTCGAGGATCGCCCGGACGGTGGCCAGGTTGGCCTGCAGCCGCCTGAAGAGCTCCTCGCGGTTGGCCTCCTCGGGGGCGGCAACGGTGCCGGAGACGCCGGGGGTGGCCCGGTCCATGGCCAGCTCGCTCTGGCTCATGCGCTCGAGCATCTCCAGCGCGCGGTGGATGGCGTAGTCGTTCTGGAGCACCCGGCGGCGGTAGCCGCGCGCAGTGATTTCGATGGTCCGGGCGAGACGCACCTCCTCCTCGCGCGTCAGCAGCGGGATCGAGCCCATCTGCGACAGGTACATGCGGATGGGGTCGTGGATCTCGGTGTCGTCCTCGACCGCGGCGACGGCCGGCTCGATGTCCTCGCGCGAGGAGCGCCCGCGCAGCTCGGCCGCGTCGACCAGGTCGATGCCGTTCTCCTCCAGGCGGTGGAGCACCGCGTCGATCTCCTCCGTCCTGGAGAGGCTGTTGGGCAGCAGGTCGTTGAGCTGCTGGTAGCTCAGGACGCCGCGGTCGCGGTTCTTCTCGATGATGGACTGCACGACGGCGGTGAATTCAGGGTTGAGCTGCAAGGTGCTGTTCCTCCGTTGTCCCGGCCTGGCCGATTCCGACGGCCTTGCCCCGGGCCAGTTCCTGTAGTTGCTGTTTGACCTCCGTCAACCGGTCGGCGATCTCTCCCTGTGATTCCGGCGGAGCGCTGCGCAGCTTCTCGCGCAGGGCCCCGAGCCGGTCTTCCAGGTCGATCCGGCGCAGGTCGACGAGCACGCGCTCGACGGCCGCGGCCGGATCGGACACCGCGGCGGCCAACCCCGCCTGATCGACCTGGCCGGCCCGGCCGGTGACGCCCGCCACCAGCCCGGCAAGAAGCTCGACGGACTCCTGGCGGGTGAGCTTAGTGGCCAGTTCCTCCAGGCTGAGTTCGCCGATGTCCTCGTGCATCCTGGCGGCGACCGCGATGATCTCGGCCGCGGTCGGATCTGAAACCTGGCCCTCGACCTCGGCGGCGGCGCGGGCCAGAGCCTCCGGGTGGGCCAGCAGCGCCCGGGCCAGTTCCCGTTCCGCCTTCTGGCGGCGGGAAAGGCCGGGGCGGTCCGGCTCATCGGACGGATCGGTCCGATCCGTCCGATCTCTCCGGACCGGCCTGACCCGGGAGGCCAGTTCGGCCTGCAGCGCCTCCTCGGGCAGTCCGAAGGCCTCGGCCGCCCGCCGGCGGAGCTCGGCCGCCATGATCGGGTCCGCCGCGCGCTGGACGGTGTCCACCAGGGCCTTGACCGCCGCGGAGCGCCCGTGGGCGGTGGAGAGGTCGTGCTGCGCGCGCACCGAGGAGAGCTTGAAGTCGAAGAGCTCGATCGACGCGTCCAGGCGCTCGGCGAAGGCCTCCGGGCCGCGCTCCACCAGGAAGTCGCAGGGGTCGAGCCCCGGAGCGAGCGTGACGATCCGCGCGGGGAGCTCGACCTCGAAGAAGATGTCCAGCGAGCGCTCGGCCGCGGCGAGGCCGGCCCCGTCGGAATCGTAGACCAGCAGGACCTGGTCGGCGAAGCGCCTCAGCAGCCTGAGGTGCGCCGGGCCCAGGGCCGTCCCCAGCGTGGCCACCGCCGCGGGGAAGCCCTTCTGGGCGGCCATGATGACGTCGGTGTAGCCCTCCATCACCAGCACGCAGCGGTTGCCCTCGACGGCGCCCCGCGCCTGGTACAGGCCGAAGACCATCTGGCCCTTGCTGAAGATGGGCGTCTCCGGGCTGTTGAGATACTTGGGGTTGTCGGTGTCGGCCAGCGCCCTGGCTCCGAAGCCCACCACCCGTCCGGACAGGTCCTGGATCGGGAAGATCACCCGGTTGCGGAAGCGGTCGTACACCCCGGTGCCGTCCTTGCGCTCCAGGGCCAGCCCCGCGGCCACGATGTGCCGGTCCTGCGCCTGGCGCTTCTTGAGCTCGGTGCTGAGCGCGTCCCACGAGTCCGGGGCATAGCCCAGCCGGTACTGCTCCACGCTCTCCAGCGTGATCCCGCGCCTGGCCAAGTACTCGCGCGCCGTGCGCCCGGCCTCGGATTCGAGCTGCTGCTGGAAGAACCTGGCGGCGAACTCGTTTAGCCTGTAGAGCAGATTCTTGCCGGCCTCCCAGAGCCGGGCCTCCTCCGGCGAGCGGCCGCCGCGATGTTCGGGCACCGGGATGTGGGCGCGCTCGGCCAGCAGGTTAAGTGCCTCCGGAAAGTCCATGCGTTCCATGGCCATAACGAACGAGAAGACGTCGCCGCCCTTGCCGCAGCCGAAGCACTTGAAGTACTGGCCGTCGGGGTTCACGCTGAACGACGGGGTCTTCTCCTGGTGGAAGGGGCAGCAGGCCCAGAGGTTGTGCCCCTTGCGCTGCAAAGGGACGTAGCCGGACACCACCGACACGATGTCGTTGGCGTCCTTCACCTGACGCTTGAAGGCTTCATGCTCAGGAGTGATCAAAGCTACCGAACGGCTCCCCCCGGCACCGGGCGCGATTGCGGGCCCGCAGGCGAATCCCCCGTCCGCCTGTTCCACCGCAAAAGGTTGGCTTTGCGCAAGCTATATATTATAGCATGGATCGCACACAAAGTCAATTTTTGACATCTCCGCAAGTCCTGCAGCCACAATGCCTTAGGCGCGTCCGCGCAAAATGGCGACAACCAGTTGTTCGGATCTGCCGAAATCATCCAATGCACAGGTGCACTGGGTCGGATCGGGTCACGCTATGTGTAACAAGAACCGGTGACGGTTTAGTCCGTCTCTGGCAGCCGCAAGCCGCTATCCGTGTCGCGGAACATCCTGATGAGGTCCAGCAGGTCCGCGCCCAGAGCCCTGATGGCGCCCGTCGCCTCTTCGAGCGGCACGGCGGCAAGGGCGCCGCCGCGCAACGCAGCCATCTTGCCGAACTGTCCGGCCAGGACCATCTCCGCGGCGAAGACGCCATAGCGCGTGCCCAGGATGCGATCGAACGCCGTCGGCCGGCCGGCGCGCTGGAGGTGGCCGAGGACAACGTGGCGGCTCTCCAGGCCGGTCTTCATGCTGATGATCCGGGCGAGCATCTCGCCGACGCCGCCGAGCCTCGGGTGGCCGAATTCGTCCTTTTCGGCGGCCTGGGTGACCAGTTCCTCGCCGAGTTCCACGCCTTCGGCCACGGCCACGATGTTGTGGAGCCTGCCCCTCTTCCGGGCGGCGAGCAGTTTGCGGCAGAGGGCCTCGACGTCCAGCCGCTCCTCGGGCACCAGCACGCAGTCGGCGCCGGCGGCGAGGCCCGCGCAGCCGGCGATCCAGCCGGCGTGGCGGCCCATGCACTCGACCACCAGCACCCGGCGGTGGCTGCGGGCCGTGGCGACCAGGTCGTCCATGGCCCGTGTCGCGGCCTCCACCGCCGAGAAAAACCCGAAGGCGCAGTCGGTGGCCGGCAGGTCGTTGTCGATGGACTTGGGAACGCCGACGACGTTGAGCTCGGCGTCCCGGAAGAGCCGGGCGGCCACGCCCAGGGTGTCGTATCCTCCGATGGCGATGAGCGCGTCGAGTCCCAGCGCACGACAGCTCTCTGCGATCCTGGGGAGGTCCCGCTCCGGGTTCTTGTACGGGTTGGTGCGGCTCGAGCCCAGCACGGTGCCGCCTTCGCCGACGATGTCCGTCACGGCGTCTACGGAGAGCTCGCAACTCGCGCCGCCGAGCAGGCCGCGCCAGCCTTCGAGGATGCCGATGGCGGCGACGCCGTCCCCGGCCAGGCGCACCACCGCGCCGCGGATGACCGCGTTGAGGCCGGGGGCGTCGCCGCCGCCGGTGAGCAGTCCCACTCGCTCGATCTTCATTCGGAAGGCCTCAAAAAAGGCGAGGGGCTCGCCGGCCCCTCGCTTCGCGCTTCACCCGGTCTGTCCTTCGAGCGCTAACTGCTGGTCATCGATCCCGGATCGACGTCGCTGGCATCCACCGGATACCGGGGGCCGCCGTAGTAGTCGTCGTTGCGGGACTCCTCGCGGACGGCCTGCGCCGGGTCGGCGTCCTTGCGCCCGGCCGTGCCGGCCCCGGGACGCCGCTGGTAGATGAGCCTGGTCCTGGTCACGACCTTCAGCGGCTTGCTCTCGGGCAGGACGTAGTCGTAGTACTCGCTGATCCGCTTCTCTATCTGCCCGACGCGGCCCACCACGTCGGAGGCCGCTTCCAGCCAGACGGTGACGTTGCAGAGCAGCTCGGCCCGGTCGGCCTTGAGGTCCACCCGGGCGCGGCCCACTCCCTCCTCTTCGGAGAGCACCTTGCGCAGGCACTCCTCCATGCTGGAGACATCGATCAGCACCGCGCCGGACTCGCTGGCGAACTCGATGTGCCGGCGATAGCGCCAGCGGGCCAGCGGCATGACCAGGACCAGCGCGGGCCCCAGGATCAGTCCGGACCCGAGCAGCCAGAGGGCCACGCGGTGCTCTACTGATTCGCTGTCGCCGGCCAGTCCGTTCCACAGGGCCGAGCCGTGCGCTTTGAGAAGATGCGGAGCGGTGATCGGTTCGAAGGCCAGAAAGAGGGCCAGGAAGCCCGCGAACACGCAGAGGCTCCAGCCGAGCGCCGCGAACAGCCATCCCCAGGTTCTCATGAACCTCTCCTGTCGGACATCAGCAGGGTCTCCGCGAAGCAGGTGTCGTAGTTGTTGGACCGGAAGCGCACGTGGCTGAGGATCTCGCGGGTGAAGGGCACGTTGGTCTTCACCCCGTCGATGATCATCTCGTCGAGCGCGCTGAGCATCCGGACGATGACCCCCTCGCGGTCCGGGCCGTGGACCACCACCTTGGCGATCAGCGAGTCGTAGTTGGAGGGGATCACGTACCCGGAGTAGACGTGGCTGTCGACCCGGACGTCGGAGCCGACCGGGGGCAGCCAGAAGTCCACCTTGCCGGGCTGGGGCGCGAAGTTCCGGAACGGGTCCTCGGCGTTGATGCGGCACTCGATGGCGTGGCCGCTGAAGCGGACGTCCTTTTGGCGGAGGCCCAGTTCCTCGCCGGCGGCGATGCGCACCTGCTCGCGGATCAGGTCGAGTCCGGTGACCATCTCCGTGACCGGGTGCTCCACCTGGATGCGGGCGTTGACCTCGATGAAGTAGAATTTCCGGGTCTTGGTGTCCACCAGGAACTCGACGGTGCCGGCGTTGGTGTAGCCGGCCGACTTGACCAGCTTGGTGGCCGCGCGGGTCATGTCGTCGCGCAATCGCCGGTCGAGGATGGGGCTGGGCGACTCCTCGATGAGCTTCTGGTGGCGGCGCTGCACGGTGCAGTCGCGCTCGCCCAGGTGGATGACGTTGCCGTGGGCGTCGGCCAGGATCTGGACCTCGACGTGGTGCGGGTTCTCGACCAGCTTCTCCACGTAGACGGTGCCGTCGCCGAAAGCGGCCTCGGCCTCGGCCCGGGCGGAGGCGAGCCCGGCGAGCAACGCCCGCTCGTTGTGGGCCTCGCGCATGCCGCGCCCGCCGCCGCCGGCCGCGGCCTTGATGAGCACCGGGTAGCCGATCTTGCGGGCCACTTCCATGGCCTGTTCGTCGCTCTCGATGGGGCCGTCCGAGCCCGGCACGGTGGGCACGCCGTTCTCGGCGGCGAGTTTCCGGGCGGCGACCTTGTCGCCCAGCAGTTTCATGGCCGAGACCGGCGGGCCGATGAACTCGATCTGGCACGAGCGGCACACGTCGGCGAAGTGGTCGTTCTCGGCCAGGAACCCGTAGCCCGGGTGGATGGCGTCGACGTCGGCGACCTCCGCCGCGGCGATGATGCCGGGGATGTGCAGGTAGCTCTTGGCGCTGGCGGCCGGGCCGATGCAGATGGCTTCGTCGGCCAGGCGTACGTGGGCGCTGTTCTTGTCGGCCTCGGAGTAGACCGCGACCGCCTCGATGCCCATGCGCCGCAGGGAGCGGATCACCCGGAGGGCGATCTCGCCGCGGTTGGCGACCAGGACTCTGGTGAACACGCGCTATCCTTCAGGCCTGGGCCGGTTCGATCACGAAGATCAGCTGGCCGTACTCGACGGGCTGGCCGTTCTCGACCAGGATCTCGCGGATGACTCCCTTGGTCTCGGCCTTGACCTCGTTCATCACCTTCATGGCCTCGATGATGCAGATGGTGGTGTCCGCCTCGACCGGCGAGCCGACCTCCACGAAGGGGTCGGCGTCCGGCTTGGGCGCGCGGTAGAAGGTCCCGACGATGGGGCTGGTCAGCTCCTTCATGCCCTCGCGCGAAGGGGCGGCGGCGGGCTTGGCCGGAGCGCCGGCCGCGGCCGGCGCCGCGGAGACGACGGGCGCGTGCCCCATCACCGCCACCGGGGCGGCGGCCATCGAAGTCACCTGGGGACGGTTCTTGACGAGCTTTACGCGGAACTCGCCCTCCTCGAGCTCCAGCTCGACGAGGTCGTTCTTCTCCATCAGCGCCAGGAGTTCCTTGATGCGCTCGGCTGACATGAATCCTCCTTGTCGCGGCAGCGGTTCCCCCCGCCCGGACATGTGAACGCGTGGGCCGTAGTTTTAGCTGATTTGGGCCCCAAGTCAAGGGTCAAGGACGGCTCAGAGCCAGTACCTCAGCCAATAGGCGATCCGCTGCAGCAGCCGGTGGTGCCACGGCCGCGAGCGGCACTCCTCGAGCGTCACCTCCCGGCAGCCGGCGATGTCCGCCTCGGTCTGCTCCCGAAGGCGCCGGGCGAAGGCCCGGTCCTCGATGAGCACCACCGCCTCGAGGTTGAGCTTGAGGCTACGGTGGTCCAGGTTGTAGCTGCCCACGAAGCTCCGGGCGTCGTCGACCGCCATGGTCTTGGCGTGGAGCACAGTCCGCGACCACTCGAAGATGCGCACCCCGGCGCGCAGCAGGCTGGGGTAGGCCGCGCGGCTGGCCAGCTGGGCCATGCGCACGTCGCTCCGCGCGGCCAGGACCAGGCTGACCCGCACCCCGCGGCGGGCGGCCCGGAGCAGGGCGCGCCGGAAGCTCGGGTCGGGGATGAAGTAGGCGTTCTCGATGAGCACGTACCGCCGGGCGCGCTGGACGGCCCGGCGGTAGGCGTTGCGGATGCGCCGGCGCTGGCCCAGGATCTGGTTGGTGATGAGCTGCACGGGGATGCCGGTGCCGGTCTCCTCCGGCCCGGGGGCGGCCGCGGCGGGCCCGGCCGATGCCGGCGAGTCCGGCGGATTGAGCAGGTCCGAGCGCTCCCAGGCGTACTCGAAGGCCGCGGTGAAGGCCCGGGCCACCGCGGCGCCCTCGAGCTCCGCGTGGGTGTCGCGCCAGCCGTCCGGGCGGCAGGCGTAGTCGTCGGCCAGGTTGAGCCCGCCGGTGAAGGAGCGCATCCCGTCGACCACCAGGATCTTGCGGTGGTCTCGGCGGTTCAGGAGCCAGAGCGGCCGGCGCAGGAAGCGCAGCGGGTGGAAGACCGCCACTCTTACTCCGGCGGCCTGGAGCGGTTTCAGGAACGCGGCCGGCAGCCCCAGAGATCCGACCGCGTCGAAGAGCAGCCGGACGCGCACGCCTCGCGCGGCCGCCTCGACCAGGGCAGCGGCGAACTCCCGGCCGGTGCCGTCGTCCCGAAGCGTGTAGGTCTCGAGGTCCACGCTTTCGCGCGCGCAGCGGATGGCCCCGACCATGGCCGGCAGGGCCTCGCAGCCGTCCACGAGCAGCCGGGCGGAGTGGGCGTGGAGCCGCGCGCCGGGCAGGAGCGGCGCCGGTGGGGCAACTTCGACAATCGGCTCGCTGACAGGGTGGCCGGGCTCGGGGCTTGGTCCGCTCATAGCTCCCGGATTATGCCCGAAGAAGGCGCAGCCGTCGAGAGCAGACCGGGCGTGTCTCACCGCAGAGACGCAGAGTTCGCAGAGGGAACGCAGAGACGGCGATTCAAGTCAGGCTTCAAACGCGAATCCCGGTCTGAGTTGTTCTCTGCGTCTCTGCGGTGAAGACCCGGGCTAGACCGGCTCGCCGGAGAGCCGTTCGTCGTGCGGCAGGGAGGAGAGCACCTCGACGCCGGTGGCGGTGACCAGCACGTCGTCCTCGATGCGGATGCCGAATCGCCCGGGCAGGTAGATGCCCGGCTCCACCGTGAAGACCATGCCGGCCTCGACCTTGCCCTTGGCCTGGGACGAGATCCGCGGCCCCTCGTGGACCTCGAGGCCCAGACCGTGGCCGAGAGAGTGGCCGAAGCGCGGGCCGTAGCCGGCGCGCTCGATCACCGAGCGGGCGGCGCGGTCCACGTCGGCTATGGCCACGCCGGGGCGGATGATCTCGATGGCCGCGAGCTGCGCCCGGCGCACGAGCCCCACGAGCTCCCGGTAGAGCTTCGGCGCTTTTCCGAGGGCCAGCACCCGGGTTAGGTCCGAGTGGTAGAAACCGGCCCTGGCGCCCCAGTCGACGAGCACGAGCGAGTCGCGCCGGATCGGCCGGTCGGTCGGCCGGGCGTGGGGCAGGCTGCCCCGCGGCCCCTCGGCGATGATGGTCTCGAAGGCCTGGTCCTGGGCGCCGCACCCGGCGACCAGCTGCCGGCGGAGCTCGGCGGCGACCGTCGCCTCCGTGGCCCCGGCGCGGACCGAGCGCCGGGCGAGGACGAGCCCGCGCTCGGCTGCGGCCACCGCCTGCCGGATGGTCGCGACCTCCGCCGGCGACTTGATGGCGCGCAGCCGCTCGACCATCCCCGAAGTCGGGGCCAGGCGCGAGCGGCCCAGGCCTCCGGCCAGGGCGCGGAGTTCTCCGGCGGTGATGACGTGCTCCTCGACGCCGAGCTTCTTCAGCCTGAGGCGGCGGGCGGTCCGTTCGACGAGCTCCATCATCCCGCGCTTGCGCACCAGGCATTTGAAGAGCGGGGCGGTGATGGCCGCCTCCTCCTCGAAGCGGAAGTCGGTGAGCAGGTACTGCCCGGCGCGCGTGACCAGCGCCGTCGAGCTATCCCCGGTGAAGCCGGAGAGATACCGGACGTTGGGGACCGAGCTGACCAGCAGTCCGTCGAGCTTCCGCTCCTTGAGCCCCTCGCGCAGGCGCGAGAGGCGCGCGCGGATCTCGGAGGCCGAGAAGGGGTTGGCGTCGGCGGGCGTCTTGGCAGGCATTTGCTCTCCTTGCTCAGAGTCAATCAGAGCCGACGGCACTCAGACCAGATTCAGGAACGCCTCGAGCAACGCCAGCCCCCGGGCCTGGCTCTTCTCGGGGTGGAATTGCGTGGCGAAGAGCCGGCCGCGCGCGGCCATGGCCGCGAAGCGGACGCCGCCGTATTCGCAGGCCAGGGCCGCGTCCTCTTTGCATTCCGGCGCGGCGTAGAAGCTGTGCACGAAGTAGAAGCGCTCGCCGCCGGAGAGCCCGGCGGTCAGCGGATTGGTGAACGCCACCTCCACCTCGTTCCAGCCCATGTGCGGGACCTTGAGCACCGAGCCTTCCGGCGTGCGCTCCGGAAAGTGCATGACGGCACCGGGCAGGACGCCCAGACCCTCGACGCCCGGGGCCTCCTCGCTCGTCGCGAATAGGAGTTGCAGGCCCAGGCAGATGCCCAGGAAGGGGCGGCCCGTCCCGGCGGCGGCATCGGCGGCCGTGCGGCGCACGACGTCGGTCAATTCCCGGGCGGCCAGAGCCCGGGCGGCGTCGCCGAAGGCGCCCACCCCGGGCAGGACCACGGCGTCGGCGCGGCCGAGTTCGGCCGGGTCGGCGGTCACGGCCGGCTCGGCGCCGAGCCGGGAGAGCGCCGCGCAGACGCTCCGAAGATTGCCCATCTCGTAGTCGATGACGGCGATTCGCTTGGCGCTCACGGCCACACGTTCCTTCTGATCGCGGGTTCCAGGGCGACGAACGGCACGCGGTGGTCCATTCCCGGCCAGCCGCCGTCTCCGCCCGAGAAGGCCAGCTGCCAGTAGGCGTTCATGAGCGGCTCGTAGAAGACGACCAGCACGGCCGCGGCCGCCAGGAAGGGGCCGTAGCGCACGTAGTGCTCGCCGCGCATGACCCGCATGGCCACTCCGAAGATGGCCCCGAAGACCGGCGCCAGGAAGAAGACCATCACCGCCGCCTTCCAACCCAGGATGCCGCCGATCATGGCCATGAGCCACATGTCGCCCCGGCCCATGGCCTCCTTCTTGAAGACCGCCTTGCCGAACCAGCCCATCAGCCAGATCAGCCCGCCGCCGACGACGGCGCCGAGGACCGCGTCGATGCCGGCGTTGAGCCGCGTCGCCAGTCCGAAAGAGTCCCCGAAGGCCATTGGCGGCACCAGGGCCAGCCGGTTCCAGTGGACGGCCGGCAGAAGCAGGGCCAGGGGCAGGGCCAGCCACACCCCGGTGTCGGTGACCTGCTCGGGGATGATGCCGTACACCGCCGGCCCTTCCTCGGCCTCCACGTCCTTGCCGGCGGCCTTGAGCTTGCGAGCTCGCTTCTCCCGCGCGCGCTTCTCCTCCGGGGTTTCCTCGTAATCCTCCAGGTCGCAGAAGGCGGCCAGGATCAGACCGGCCGCGAGCGCCAGGTACACGGCCAGGTGTTCCCAGCCCAGCGCCTTGGAGCCGTTGGCGGCGGCAGCGGCGGGGCCGTTCAGGACCCGTACGTGCCAGTAGATGGCCGCGAAGAGCCCGGCGGTGAGCAGTTCGACCACCAGGTAGCGAGGGGAGATCCGCTGTCGGCAGCTCCGGCAACGACCCAGGAGCCAGAGGTAGCTCAGCACCGGGATGTTGTCGTACCAGGCGATCTGCGCGCGGCAGTGCGGGCAGAAGGAACGCTTCTCCTTCCAGAGCGAGATGTTCCGCGGGATGCGGTGGACGGCTGCGTTGATGAAGCTCCCCACCACCGCGCCGAGGACGGCGCAGAAGGGCAGGAGGACGCGGTCGAGCTGCACGGCGTTGTCGGGCATGACTGGATTCTAGGACCGCCCGAGGGGCTTTGCAAGCGGGGCGGCGCTTGGATCATCCTCAGTTTTGAGCCTTGTTGTGAGATCGCCCGGTCCGTCCGGCCTCCGGGGAGTGGAGGGCTCCACCGCTCGGAGGACATCCTGTCCTCCGAGCTGCCCTTCGACTGGGCTCAGGGCCTTGCCCACGGCCGTGAGCTTGTCGAACGGAGACGAAGCTGCCCTTTCGCCCTCCGTGGCTTCGGGCATCTTCGACGCCGAGCCCTCCACTCCCCGGAGGGCCGGGAGGCATTTTCGCGCAGCGGGCGGGCAGGGATGCCCGTCCGCGGTAGCCCGGACCCCACCCCTGGGCCGGGCCGACTTCTGCAGGTGAAATTGGGATGATTCAACGGCGGTGCCGCCAGGCCAAACACTTGCACCTCCCGCCGGACCGGCGAGAATCGGCGGCCATGACGGACTCGCGGAAGTCAGAGGCGGCCCCGGGCCTGACCGGCCGGCGCTGGGTCAAGGTGGCCCTGATCGTCATTGCCGTCGCGCTGGCCGCTCCGCCGGTGTTCGTCTTCGCGGTGCTCTTCTTTCCGCCGCCCGCTATTGCCATGCACTACGAGGGCGATGAGCGCAGAACCGTTAGAGAGATGCTGTGGTACGGCAGGGCTCAAGAGGAGTTCGCGCAAGAGGCCCGGGGCGGCGACAAGAAGAAATACGCCGACAAGCTGTCGCTGCTTGAGAGTCTGTACGATGGCTTCCGTTACTGCTACGAGGAAGGAGAGGCCCATGCAGCCCGCATGCTGCTGCGGCTGGCTGAGCGCCGCTTCGACGCCTGGGTGGCGGATTAGCCATGCCCCTGCTCTGCCCAAGTTCCCCGGAGAAACCGATTCATGCCTGACAAGCGTCTCGATCCTGCCCGCCTGGCCCGCACCAAGGACCTCTCCGTGCCCGATTGGGGCCCCTACGGGAAGCTCTACGCCGGGGCGAGCCACCTGCAGCGCCGAACGCGCCGAAGCGTGGACTTCATGTTCGCCTTCCGGGCCGACGGCGGCGAGGCGGTGCTGCCCTTCTTCGACGACGGGTCCCGTCGGAACTTCCACGCCTTCGGTGCCGAGCCGGGCCTGCGGCGCTTCAGCTACAAGTTCGACCTGCAGGGCCTCGAGGACCTGACCGCGGTCGTCGAGTTCGCGCCGGCCGGCGATGCGTGCGCGGCCGAGGCGAGGCTCGCCAACCGCACCAAGCGCGAGCGCGGCGTTGAAGTGGAGGTGCTCGCCGCCGTGCCGCCGGAGCTCCGGCGGCCGCCCGTGCTCAACCTCCGTCCCGGCGACCTGTGGCTGGCCGCCGAGGACTACGCCGAGGTGGACACCTGGGTCCGCCGGATGGAGGACGGCTTCCGGAACCTGGTCAAGTTCGACCGCGACGCAGTGGGCGGCCGCTGCCTGTCCGGGCGCTGGGCGATCCTGCCCGGCACGCGGGTGACGTACCGGACGGAGCTCGCCGCGGCCGTGCCCGGCGCCAGGCTGGGCATCCGCTTCCTCAACTCGGAGGGCGGCGACTTCCGCCACTGGCTCGTCTGGGACGGCCGGAGGCTGCCGCTGGCCTTCCCGAAGGTCCGCGCCTACCAGTGGGCCTGGCTGGAGCTCGGAGACTTGTCGGCCGGCGCCCACGAGTTCAGCCTGCTCGTCGACCCCGAAGTGAAGTCCGGAGCCAGGCCGAGCATCTACGGGACCGTCCCCGGACACGTGAATATCGACGGCTTTGTCGTCGCTTCTGCGCCGCGCGACGACCTGGTGGTCGACGCCGAGCGGTCCGCGCCCGCAAGCGGCCGGAGCGAGGCGGCCGACTCCGGGCGCTTCGTCCTCTCGAGCAACCTGCTCTCGGGCAGCTACGCCCTGGCCGCGGACGAGGGCATGGGTGCGAAGCTCGCCGACTCTCCCGCCCTCTTCGCCGCCGAGGAGCCCGCGCGGGTGCTCGACGGCGCGGTCCGGCTCGGCTGCCTGCGCTCCTCCGTCATCCGGGTGCCGGCCGGCGGCGAGATCCGGCTGCGCCTGGCCTTCGCCCACGGGGCGGACGACCGTTCGGCGCTCGCCGCGCTGGAGGGGACCGCGACTTCGACGACTGCGGCCCCGAAAGTCGTTGAGCCGGCGTCGTCGCCGGTGCCCAGGCGCTTCGAGCTCGGCCACCGGCTGCTCGCCGCCAACTGCCTGATGAACGTCTCGTACCCGTGCTTCCTGCCGTCGGAGACGGTGGCCACCTACACTCCGGGCAAGACCTGGGGCGGGTTCTACTCCTGGGACGCGGGCATGCACGGCCTGGGGCTGCTCGAGGTCGACCCGGAGGCGGCGATAGAGTGCCTCAACGTCTACCTATGCGGAGCGGAGGACGAGGCCTGCTTCATCTGGCACGGCACGCCGCTGCCCGTGCAGGCCTACCTGCTGGCCGAGCTCTGGACGCGCACCGGCGATCGGGAGCTGCTCGGCTACTTCTACCCGCGCATCCGGAGGCTCTACGACTACCTGTCCGGCCATGCTGCGGGCTCGCCCACGAACCGCTTCGGCAACGGGCTCTTGAACACCTACCCGCTCTTCTACAACACCGGCGGCTGGGACGACCTGCCGCCGCAGCGCGAGGTGCACGCCCGGGGCCTCGAGGACCAGGTCACGCCGGTGGCCTCGACGGCCCACGCGGTGCGCTTCGCGCGCTTCATGCGCCGCTTCGCCCTGACGCTCGGCCATTCCGACGACGTCGCGATCTACGAGGCCGACGCCGCCCGGGGCCTGGCGGCCATCGAGCGCACCTGGGACCCGGCCGAGGGCGTCTACAGCTACGTCCACCACCGGACCTTCGAGCCCTTCCGCCACTCGAGCGGCGCCAACTACAACCACACGCTCGACGCGCTCACCCCGTTGCTGGCCGGGGGCGTCGACGCCGCGCGCGCCGCGGGACTCCTCGAGCGCCTCGGGGCGCCGGGCCGGTACTGGTCGGCCGTGGGGGTGAGCACCGTCGACCAAGCCGCGCCCTACTACGATCCGAACGGCTACTGGAACGGCAGCGTCTGGATCCCGCACCAGTGGTTCATGTGGCGCGCAGCGCTCGACTGGGGCGACGCGCGCCTGGGCCGGCTCATCCCCCGGCAGGCCGCGGAGGTCTGGGAGCGCGAGGCCCGGCGAACGCACTGCAGCGCCGAGCTCTTCAAGATCGAGACGGGCCTGGGCGGCGGCTACCCGCACTTCGCGGGGCTGAGCTCGCCGGTGCTGGGAATGATCGCCGCGGTCTCGCGGCCCGGGCGGGTCACGGCCGGCTTCGACACCGAGGTGCGCGCCGCGCGGCTCGACGGCCGGGCGATCGCCTTCGAGCACCGCACCGACGGGCCCGCGGCCCACCCAGCCTTCCTGGCGGTGATGCCGGGGTCGGGGCGGTACGCCGTCGAATCCGCGGGGGGCGGCAGCCAGTGCGTCGAGGCCGACGACCTGGGCTGCGTCGCCTTCCGGTTGCCGCGAAGCAAGGACTGGACCGGAGTGAAGATCAGCGCGATCTGACGGGCTTGCGCTGGCACTTCGGGCAGATGTGCGTTGAGCGACCGGCAATCTGCAGCCGGACGATCTTCGTCCCGCAGTTGCGGCAGGGCAGCCCTTCGCGGCCGTAGACCCGGTGATACTTCTGGAAGCTGCCCGGCGCACCCGAGCCGTCGACGTAGTCGTCCACCGAGGAGCCGCGCCGGCGGATGGCCTCGCGCAGCACCGCCTGAAGGTGCCTGGCCAGGGCGAGCGCCTCGGCCTCCGAGAGCCCGGAGGCGACGCGCTCGGGGTGGAGCCGGGCGCGAAAGAGCGCCTCGTCGGCGTAGATGTTCCCGGCCCCGGCCACCGCGCCCTGCTCGAGGAGCAGCGCCTTCAGCCGCTTGGAGCGAGCGCGGATGGCCGCGGCAATCTCGCGCGCCGAGGACTCGAGCGGCTCGATGCCCAATCCCCCCAGCCCGCAGGAGCGCTCGAGCTCTTCGCGGGTGCCGAGCGACACCCGGCCGAAGCGCCGGGCGTCGACGAAGCGCAGCAGCCCGGCCAGCCCGGCGAAGCCGAGCTCCAGGTGCATGTGCTTGTCGGTCGGCTTCGAGGCCGGCTCGAGGACGAGCCTGCCGGTCATGCCCAGGTGGACCATGAGTTCCCGTCCGTCGTCGAGCGCCAGGAGCAGGTACTTGCCGCGTCGGCCGACGCTCCGGACGGTCCGGCCCACCAGGCACTTCGGGAAGCTCTCGCGCTTCGCGCCCGCCGGGACGCAGCGGAGCAATCCGCTCGCGCGTGCGGCGGAGATCCTCCGGCCGGCCAGGTGGGGGTGGAGGTCGCGGGCGATGGTCTCGACTTCGGGGAGTTCGGGCATTCGTGGCTCCTGGTTCCTGCCCGCCTTCGCCGAGGCTTCGGCGGGCGAAGTTCCTAGTTCCTGGTTCAGGGTTCCGGGTTCGGGGCTCGAGGTTCGGGAGGCGATTTCGACGCAGACGGCCGGGGATGGGAGCCGGTCCTGCCCCCGGTCGACGGCCAGAGGCCGACTCCCGCGGCCTTGGCGGCCTCCTCGGCGCGCTTGAGGCGGACCTCGTTGCGGACCGCGCCGGCGTAGGTCACCCGCCGGGCGAGCCCGGCCTTGAGCAGTTCCTCCTCGACGTCCACCCACTGCCCGCTCTCGGGATCCCGGACCTCGACTCCGGCCAGGAGTCGCCCCCAGTGGTCGAACTTCGTCGGCGACGGCACGATCCGGACCTCCCGGCCGGCCACCAGCTTCTGGTTGGCCTCCTTGGCCTCGAGGGCGAAGGGCTCGGGCTCCTCGACGATCCGGGTGGTCTCCGGGGTGTTGATCCCGGCGTAGCGCACGCGGATGCCCGGCTCGACCACAATGGTGTCGCCGTCGAGCACCCGCCGGACCATGTAGGTGCGGCCCTCCTGGTAGCGGACCTCGAGCGTCCCGCCCTCGCCACGGCCGCCGGGGAAGCGGTCGAAGGCGAAGACCGCCGCGCCTCCGACCGCCAGCCCGGCCAGCAGATAGAGCCACCTGGCGCGATCATCCATGATTGCCGACTCCCTCTTCCGTATCGGGCGCCGCCTCCACGGGGGCGGTCGCCGACTTTCCCGCGAATATGCTGAAGACCAGCCATCCCAAAGCCGGCGCGGCCAGCGTAACGGCCAGCACGCCGGTGCCGCGCTCGCCCCACCAGGCGAAGAATACCGCCACCGGCACGGTGCCGACGACCAGGGCGGCGAGGAAGCGTCCGAAACCCATCCGCCCGAAGCCGGCCAGGCACGAGAGCGTCTCGGCCATCATGGGCACGAGCCGCGAGATGACCAGCGCCGGCGCCCCCCAGCGCTCGAGCCAGCGGCCGAAGCGCGCGGCCTCGCCGGGCCTGACGAAGCGGCCGAGGGCGCGCTCCCCCAGGAGCCGGCAGAGCCAGTAGCCGGCCAGATTCCCGGCGAGCATCCCGAGCGTTCCGGCGGCCGCGGCGGCGGGCCATCCGGCGGCCGCGCCCCCGGCCGCGAGCACCACGCTGGAGGGCACGGGCAGGACCAGGTCGGCGGCGAGCAGCCCGGCCACCGCGGCGAGCGCCCAGCCGGCGGGCAGAGGCGCGAGCTTCGCCCGGGTCCACTCGTCGGTGAAGATGCCGAAGTGCAGGCAGATCGCGAAGCCGGCCAGGAAGAAGGCGGCCAGGACGGCGGCGAGAAGGGCTATGCGGCGCAAGGCGGCGACTCTCCAGCCATGGGGCCTGACTCAGGCAACGCCATTCAGTTCTTCAAGCAACCGGTCCAGCAGTTCCCCTACGCCGAATTCCGGAGCCCACTTCCGCAGATAGCGGATCAACAAGTCCGCTTTCCAGCCCACGAGGCTGTCGATCACGATGAACGCACCACGGCGCTGCGTATTCACGGCTGAATGTCGATCCGGGCCCGGCCCTCCATGCCCATCCGGCGCAGGGCGGCCATTTGCGCCTTCCAGGCGCCGGGCTCGGTGTCGTCGGGCAGGGCCTTGAATTCCATGCCGGATATGCTACCTGGGGCGACAGGAGAGTCAAGAACGCGGGAACTCCTGCAGCGCGTCCTTCTCGGCAGGCGTCATGTTGCCGCACTCGCGCAGGAATTGCCGGAACAGGCCGTCCGACTCGCTCCCGTCCAATCCGAACGGAAGTCGGGAGAAGTCAGTCATGGCGCCTCTTCTTATCTTCCGATCCGGACGAACTGGATGACTACTTGCCGTCGTAAGCCTCTCCCCATCAGCCCCTCTTGTCCCGCCCTCTGAACTCCTCGGCGAAGATCCCCATGTGGACCACGTCCACGTACCGTCCGGCGCGGAGCGTCGCCTGTCGCTCGAGGCCCTCGCGGACGAAGCCGAGCTTCTCGTAGACGTGGATGGCGTCGGCGTTGGTGGCCAGGACCGACAGGTTCACCCGGCGCAGGCCCAGGAAGTCGAAGCCGTAGCCCAGCACCAGCTCCACCGCCTCGGTGCCCAGGCCCTTGCCGCGGTCGGCGCGCTCGCCGATCAGAACGCCCAGCCGTCCGGAGGCGTTGGCCGAGTCCAGGCTGCGCAGCCCCACGAGCCCCACGGGCTTGCCGCTGGGCTTCTCGAAGACCATGAAGTTGAGCTCGTCGCGCCGCGAGAGTTGCCCGGCGATCCACTGGCGCTCGGCCTCCACGTTGGTCGGCCAGAGCCGTGCGAACGGCACCCAGACCGTCGGATCGTTGAGCCAACCGGCGAGCATCTCCGCGTCCTCGATCTCCGGCGGAGCCAGTTCGACCAGTCTGCCGATCAGAAAAGGATGATGCATATGCGTTCTCCAGTCATCACATGGACGCGGCAGCCTGCGGCGCCGGTTCGGACGCGGGCCCGGGCTCGGGCTCCGGCTGGGCATCGCCGGCTCCGCCGGGAACGGGATCCTGCACCCCGGCCGGGCTGGCGCCCCGGAGGCCCTGTCCCCGGCCGGCCCCGGCGCCCTCTTCGCGGTCGCATCTGCCGATCTCGCCGACGATGCGCACGCCGTTGACCGCTCCGTTGCCCAGGCCCTTGACTATCTCCGCCGCGCCTTCCAGGAGGCCCCGGCCCACCGAGCCGATGCCGGTGCCCACGCGCCGGAGGGCCTCGCCCACGCCCTTGCCCACGCCCTCCACCGTGCCGCCCACGCCGCTGAGCAGGCCGCGGCCGACCTCGCCCACGCCGTCGGCCACGCCGACGATGCCGTCGCCGATCCCTGCGCCGACGCCGCGGCTGGCCTCGCCGAAGCCGGAGCCGATGCCCTGGGCGATGCCGCCGGCGCCCTCCAGGGCGCCCTTGCCGACGTTTCCGGCCGCCTCCAGTGTGCTGCCCACGACGCCGATGCCGGCGTTGACGGTCAGTTCCCCAAGCAGCCTCCCGATCGTCCCGGGGGCCTTGGCCGACTCGCGCAGCGCGGCGCCAACCACCCGGCTGAGTATGTCGCCCGCGGATGCTTCTGCGGGCAGGTCGGTCACCTCGATTCGCGGGAGCCGGTAGCTGGCCTCGCGGCCGCCCATGAAGGTGGCCGAAAGGCCGATGGTCGTATCCGTCAAGACCACGCGCCCTACGCGGAAGAGCCTGTCGGGCCCGGGGACCTGCCCGGCATCCTGCGCTCTCTTCTCCTTCTCGGCGGCGACCTGCTTGGCATTCGCGGCAATCTTCGAGATGTTCGAGCTCTGGGGGCTGCCCTCGATGGTGACGGCCAGGCCGCTGACCTGGATTTCCGGGATCTCGATCACCTCGCTGAAGACCGACCGGATGTCGAAGGCGACCGAAACGTACCTGATTTGGAAGGCCCGCGGCGTGGCAAACCCGGAGGGGTTGGGCACGTTGATTCCGCGGATGACGGCACGCCCGCGCAGCGGCGAGACGTCCACCTCCGCCACGGTCACCGGCACGCCCAGATATTCGGTGGCCGACCGTTCTATGATCCTGCGTATGCGCGCGTCGAGGGTCATCAGGAAATAGGCGGCGACGGCGCTGACGAGCGCCAGGAGGACGAGGAGGCCCGTCAGGACCTTCCGGCCTGTGCGTTTCGCCACCCGCTCCCGGGCGCCCATGTCCGGATGCTCCCGGCCGCCGAAGAAGCCTCTACTCCTTCTCGGTGCTCTTTCCGTCCGTGTTGAAGATGCCCTTCACGTCGTTCATCAGGCCCTTGCCGGTGTCCTTGAGGTTCTTGCCGGCGTCCTTGACGCTGCCGCCGGCGTTCTTGAGGTCGTCGCCGATCTCCTTGCCGAGGCCCTTGCCCATCTCTTGGAGCTCGCCGCCGATCTGTTTGACGACCCCGGCCTGCCGGTTGATCTGGCGCATGACGTCGCCGAGCTTGCCGGAGGACTTGGCCGACTCGGCCAGGATGGCGCTCAGCACCTTCTGGGCGACCTCGGCGGGCGAGGCCGAACCGTCCGGGCCCGTGCCGATGTCCTTGATCTCGAGCTTCGGGAGCGTCACGCTGGCGGGTTCGCCGCCCAGGATGTCGGCGCCCAGGCTGACCTTGGCGTCCTCGATCAGGATCCGGCCGATCTTGAGGCCCCGGCCGGGGCCCTCGTCCGCCGGAGCTTGGGCGGGCGCATCGGGCCTGGCGGGAGTCCCGGGCTCCTTGGCGCCGCCGGAGGAACCGACGGTCTCGTCGAGGTTCTTGAGCAGCTTCTGGATGTTGGAGCCGTCCTTGAGGCTGCCCACGATGCTGACCTCCGGCCGGCGGATGACCACCTCGGGGACGACGATGACCTCCTCGAAGATCGAGCCCGGCTCGACGCCGGCGCTGACCTCGCTGAAGCTGAGCGCCTTGCCCGGGTCGAAGCCCTGGGGGTTGGCCACCGAGAAGCCCTTGAGGGAGACGGTGCCGTGCACCACGGAGAGCTTCGCGGACTCGAGCTCCACTGGCGTCTTGAGCGCGTAGCTTCCGCCTTTTCTCACGCCGGTTTCGAGCATGCTGTCGAGCGAGAGCAGCGCCACGCCGCCGACGATGACCAGCAGGGCCACCAGGATGCCGAGGGAGATCAGGACGATCTTGAGGGTCTTCTTCATGGTCTCTTGGTCCTCCTAGAGGTTCAGCCTTGGGATCCGCCGGGGCCGGAGACCATCGCCGTGACGGGCTCCGGACCGGCGGTCTGCGGTTCGGTTTCCTGCGCCTCGATCCCCACCAGGTTGGACATGCGCGCGGCCAGGGCGCGGCCCAGTTCCGGGGGCCACTCGGACGGCACGTCCAGCTGCCAGTCCAGGCCCCGGGTCAGCCCCACGGTGACGAGGGTGTGGCCGCGCCCGTCGTCGGTGAAGCCCACGGCCTGCACGGTGGGCAGGCTGGCCGTGAAGTCGCGTATGCGCCGGAAGGGGCCGAAGCGCTCGAGCGTCAGGCTCTGGCGGGCGCCGTCCAGCACCAGCTTCCAGCCCGACGGGCCGAAGGCTCCGACGAGCAGCGCAAGGACCGCTCCGGGCACGAAGCTGACGACCAGCTCGGCCGTGTCCAGGCTGCCGCGGCCCAGCCACTGGAGGGCCGCCGCCGCCATGATCAGGCCCAGCGACGGCACCCAGAAGCGCACCGAGGGGCGCCCGCACCGGACCGTCAGCCGGCCGCCGCCCTCGCGGAGGCCCGGCCAGACGCCGAGTTCCTCGCCGGCCCGACGGGTCCGGCGCGCGGCGCGCACCAACAGCCACCTGCGCAGGAGCCGGAAGGCGCACACCCCGGCCAGCGCGCCCAGCGCCAGCGAGTACAGCACCAGGACGGCGCCGACGGTCAGCTCCCGCTCGGCCAGTATCAGCGCCCCGGCCCGGGACAGCCAGGCCGCGCCGGCGGCCAGGGCCAGGGCGACGGCGAGAGCCGCCGCGCCCCGCGTGCGCCGCAGGGACGGGGCCGGGGGGGACGGCGCCTGCGTCAAACCGCGCCCTCCGCGCCCAGTTCCCGGACCCGCTCGACGTGCGAGGCCACCAATGCCTCGACCCGCCGCTCGTCGGCGGCCTCGCCGATGACGCGCACGATGGGCTCGGTGTTCGAAGGCCGGACGTGGACCCAGGCGTCGGGCCAGTCCAGGCGCAGGCCGTCGAGCTCGTCGATCTTCGCCCCCGAGGCCTGGCCCTCGTTGCGCATGGCCGAGAGGACCGCGGCCAGCCCGCGGCGCGAGCAGTCCGCCTTGGTCTTGCGCATGTGGTAGCGCGGCAGCGCCCCGGCTAGCTCCGAGAGCTTCCTGCCGCGCTTGGCCATGCACTCGAGGAGCAGGGCCATGCCCACCAGGCTGTCCCGGCCGTAGTGCACGCGCGGGTCGATGACCCCGCCGTTGCCCTCGCCGCCGATGACCGCGCCGATCGAGCGCATGCGGCTGGCGACGTTGACCTCGCCGACCGCCACGCGCTCGCACCTGGCCCCGTGCCGCGCGGCGATGTCCTCGATGACCCGGCTGGTGGACATGTTGATCACGACAGTGGGGCGAGGGGCGTGGGGCGAGGGGCAAGACGGGGAAGACGCCTCATGTCGTTCCCCCGTCCCTCGCCCCTCGTCCCCCGCCTCTGCCAGAACGTAGTCCGCCACCAGCGCCAGGGTGTACTCCTCGCCGATGAAGGCGCCCTTCTCGTTCACCACCGCCAGGCGGTCGGCGTCGGGGTCCTGGGCGAAGGCCGCGTCGATCTTGCCGTCCTCGCGGACCAGCTTGCACAGGTCCTGGAGGTTTTCGAAGGACGGCTCCGGGTCGTGCGGGAAGAGCCCGTCCGGGGTGCAGTGGATCCGGACCAGGTCGCAGCCGAGCTCGGTGAGCATCCGCGAGGTGATCTCCACCCCGGCACCGTTGCAGGAGTCGAGCGCCACCCGGAAGCGCCTGGCCCGGATGGCCTCGACGTCGACGATGCCCAGCACCTTCTTGAGGTGCACGTCGGAGGCCCGGGAGTTGAGCTCGACCTCCCTGATCTGGTGCCACTTGGCCCGCAGGAAGTCGCCCTGGTAGTAGATGTCCAGCAGCGAGCGGCCCTGCGCGGCGTCGAGGTAGACGCCGTCGGCGCAGAAGAACTTCAGCGCGTTCCACTCGATGGGGTTGTGGCTGGCCGAGACCACGATGCCGCCGTCGGCGCCGAGCTCCTCGATCATGATGGCCACCGTCGGGGTGGTGGCCACGCCCACGTCGACGATCGAGCAGCCGGAGGAGAGCAGCCCGGCGAAGACCGAGTGCTTGACCATCTCGCCGGAGACCCGGGTGTCGCGCCCGACCACCACGCGGCCGCCGCCCAGGTAGGTGGCGTAGGCCTGGCCCAGGCGCACGATCAGCTCGGGCGTGAGGCTCTCGCCGATGATGCCGCGCACGCCCGAGATGCCCATCATCAGTGAACCCATGGAACGTCTCCTAAGAGGCCAGCACCTTCCCGATGACCGCCGCCGCCCGGTCGGCGTCCCGGCGCGGGACGTCGCGGTGGGTCACCAGCCGGATCCGGGGTTCCCCGCCCATCGGCAGGACGAGCGAGAGCACTCCGCGCGCGGCGAGCTCCCGCTGCAGCCAGCGCCCGTCGCGGCCGCGCGGTCCCGAGTACCCGAATATGACCATGTTGGTCTGGACGGTGTCCATGTCAACCTTAACTCCGGGAAGCTCCGCCAGATTCTCGGCAAGCCTCCGGGCGTTGGCGTGGTCCTCGCCGAGGCGCCGGGTCATCTCGCGGATCGAGATCGACCCGCAGGCGGCCAGCACCCCGGCCTGGCGCATGCCGCCGCCGAGCATCTTGCGCCGCGCGCGGGCCTCGGCGACGAACGCCTTCGAGCCGCAGAGCATCGAGCCGACCGGCGCGCACAGGCCCTTCGACAGGCAGAACATCACCGAGTCGAAGGGCGCGGCGAGCTTCGCGGCCGGGACGCCGAGGGCGGTCGCGGCGTTCCAGATCCGCGCGCCGTCGAGGTGCAGCCGGAGCCCGGCCTTCCGCGCCGGGCGGACGATGGCCTCGCACTCGGCGGCCGTCAGGCAGGTCCCGCCGCAGAAGTTGTGGGTGTTTTCAAGGCAAAGCAGCCGCGTGGTCGGGTGGTGGATGTTCCCGCCGCGGATCGCGGCGGCCACCGCGGCGGGGGCCAGGCGCCCCAGGCGGTCGGTGGCCAGCTGCGCGGTGGGCGAGCCGGCCACGCGCGCGGCCCCGCCGGCCTCGTTCAGGTGGATGTGGCTGAGGTCGCCGAGCAGTACCTCGCGCCCCTCGGCGTGGGTCATGACCGCGAGCAGGTTCCCCATGGTGCCGGAGGGCACGAGGAGCGCCGCGGCCTTGCCCATCGCCCCGGCGGCCAGTTCCTCGAGCTCCCGGACGGTGGGGTCCTCGCCGAAGACGTCGTCGCCGACCGGCGCGCGCGCCATCGCCCGGCGCATGGCCGCCGTGGGCTTGGTGACGGTGTCGGAGCGGAGGTCGATCACCGGCATGACTGGCTGCATCCTCCAGGACGTGGGTGCGAAACGGCGGACATTCTACGTCCTGCGCGGACGTCGGACAAGGGCGTTATCGCCACGCCCGGGCATTCGGTGCAGCTGCGCTGAAGCCCGGCTTTCCACCGACAGCCCAAGGGGCGACCTGACGGGGCTCCCGGCGCCCGGTCTTCACCCTGAGCGGAGCGAAGGGTCTGCCCCCGTGCCCGGGAAGATGCTTCGCTCCGCTCAGCATGACGGACTTCGGATGCGACGAGAAGCAGCACTGGGCGGCGATCTTCCGTCCCTTCTACCTGGGCAAGTACGAGGTGACCCAGGAGCAGTGGGAGAAGATGACGGGGGCGTTACGGGCGGCCGCGGCGTCGACGTCGGGTTCCGGGTGGTAGCCGTGGCCGTGCCCGCAGGGCACTGATTACATATAACGCGTACTTGACATTAGTGCATATTGCTGGTATTATGTGTCCGGCACTGGTGGGGAGGCGAACACAAGCATGTACACCCCCAGGCAGTACGTCGAGCAGTTCCATCTGCTCTTCCTGGATCAGTTGGGGAGGAAGGTGGACAAGAAGCTCTACGCCTTGAAGGGCGGCTGCAACCTGCGATTCTTCTTCGGCAGCCTGCGCTACTCCGAGGACATGGACCTGGACGTGAGCGGCTCCCTGGGCCGGGAAGTCCTTCAGGAGAAGGTCGACGCCATCCTCGGGTCAAAGCCCTTCGGAGACATCCTGCGAGCCAGGGGCATCGGGATCGACAGGTCCTCCGCGCCCAAGCAGACGGACACGACCCAGCGCTGGAAGCTGACGCTCTCCGCGGCCGATGGCGAAGTCCCCATGCCCACCAAGGTGGAGTTCTCCCGGCGGGGCATGGAGGAAGACGTGCGGTTCGAGCCGGTCGCCCCCGCGGTCATCGCCGCCTACCGGCTGAGCCCGGTGATGGCCAACCATTATTCGGCCGAAGCCGCCTGTCGGCAGAAGATCGGCGCGCTGCTCTTCCGCCGCGAGACTCAAGCCCGGGACATCTTCGACCTGAGTCTGCTGATGAGATCGGGGCTCGACGTCCGCCGCCTGCGGGAGGAGATGTCGTCCCAGGTGGAGAACATCCAGGACAAGGCCATGGCGGTGGGCTTCGAGGTGTTCAGGAGCCAGGTGCTTGCGTTTCTGCCTCCCGAACAGCAGGTCCACTATGATTCGGCCGAGGTCTGGGATCGGATGGTCCTGGAGATCGTCGAGGCTTTGGAGGGCAGGGAGGGGCTGGGATGAGGCTCATCGACGCCCATGCCCGGTTGCTCAAGCTGGGCCCGCCGGCCTTCGAGACTGCCGACGCTGCGGCGCTCCTGGGCATCGCCAATGCCCATGCGAGTACGCTGCTGGCACGGTTGTCGCGCTCGGGACATGTGGTCCGCCTGCGCAGGGGGGTCTGGGCACTTCCGGACAGGGTGGAGCGGCTTGCCCTTCCGGGGTACGTGACCGCGCCGCTGCCCAGTTACGTGTCGCTCCAGAGCGCGCTCTATCACCACGGGATGATCGAGCAGATCCCCGAGGTGATCTACGTCGCCTCGCTGGGCCGGACCGGCAGGCGCCGGACACCCCTGGGGGTGCTGTCGATTCACCACCTCGCTCCGGAATTCTTCTTCGGGTTCGAACCGGCCGGGCGCACGGGCTACGCCCTGGCTACGCCCGAGAAGGCGCTCCTGGATGTCCTCTACCTGAGCCCGGCGAAGAGCCGCCTGTTCGCGTCCCTGCCCGAGATCGAACTGCCAAGAGGCTTCAGCAGACGCCGGGCCCGCGAAATGATCGCCCGCATCCCCTCGGCCAAGCGTCGCAGCCTGGTGGCCGGGCGCTTCGAGGCGCTGCTTGAAAAACTCGGCAACGGGTGAGCTAACCGTGACCCTGGGCCGCCTGTCTCTTTGCCAACCGGACAAACTCGGCGGTGGTAAGCGTGGCACCGGTCACGAGCGATACATACTCGACCGGGCCATCTTCGCTCCACTTGGAAGCGTCTTCGACACCAAGCCGGCTGCCTCCGGGCAAAAAAGCATTCTCCAGAAAACAGCCGTTGCTGAGCAAGACCACCGCTGACGGCTCATCGGATTTGAACACATCCACAATCCGTGTTCCTATACAGCGGTCAGTTTCATCTTGGCTCATTTCCGGCAAAGCGACATTCGCCGGCAGATGTTGCCGGACCTCGGTTTCGCCGCAGACAAGGCGGAGCACCGAGCCATCGCCGAGTGAAAGGAAGGCGTCGGAGTAATACCATTCCGGACCTGTAACCCCGGTCAGTTCCGGGCCTGAATGCGCCTCCCACGGGCCTGCATGGATGGCGGTGACGACTTTCCCGACCGCTTCCCGGCAGGTTCCTGCCGCTCCCTGCGACAGTCTCCGGAGCTTCTGCCACTCCGCCTCCAAACTCAAGAGCGCCGCCCACTTGTCCAGGTAGGCGGTGTCCAGGTCGTGGTGATGTGCTCGGAAGACCGTCTCGGCATCCCTCCAGTGCTTCTCGGACTCCGAATCCTTGAACCACTGAAGCTTCTTGAGAATGAGGTCCTCGACGGCGGTCAACGTCGCCCGGGAGCCCAGATAGGAGACAGCCAGACGCCGGTCGAATGCCGACTGGTCGAAATCCGTGGATTTGACCGGCCAGAAATCGATCTTCAGGCCCGAGGACAGGTGAATGGCGTTGAAGGACGATCCGGTGCGCAGCGCCCGGCGGATGCCGTCCTCCGATATGTAGAACTCGGTTCCGAAGGCCGCCAGCAGTCCCGGCACGTGTTTCGGGGCGACGCGGGCGACCAGATCGAGATCGTGAGTGAACCTGGGCTGGCCGTAATAGTTTACAGCCATCGAACCGACCACCATGTAGGGGATGCCCAGCCTGTCCAGAGCGGCGAGCACGTCGATTACGACGTTCTCCTGCGATCGGCGCTCAAGCACGCCCCGCCCTCCGGGCCAGTTCCGCCTCGACCTCCGCGGTCAGTTCCGGCCCCAGCGTCCTGAGCCGGAACTCATGCTCGATACGCTCCTCGTCGTCGCCGAACTGCCGGCGCAGGCCGTCCCGGAGAATACTAAGGCCCATTTCCCGGAGCTCCCAGCCAATCCGCGCCCGCTCCTCGCCGGACAGCCGGCTGGTGATCGCCACCTGCAACTGCTCGTCCTCGGTCAGTAGTGGAAAACGCCCGGCCATCGCCTGCTCCGCTCCAGAAGATCGCGATCACGATCGCCGTGGGCATTATAGGCGCGGCCGGTCCGGATTCAAACCCGGCGGAACGGCGCCGGGAGAAGGCCCGGCAAGGAGCCGGGCTCATTGTCTGTGAGGCTCCAAAGCGCGGGGGCGGCCTCATCAGCCGCCCCCGGTTTGCGCGTTCGGCGTCCGGCCGGGGTTACTTCTGCTCCTGCTCCTCGTCGGACTTCTTCTCGCCGCTCTCGAGCGCCGCGCCGAGCGAGTCGGCCAGCGTCTCGCCGAGCGTGCCGGGGTCGGCGCGGTAGCGGGCGATGTCCGCCAGGCCAGCCTCGCCGGCCGGGCCCTTCTGGACCTTGGTGGGCTGGTACTGCCGCTCCGGCTCCTGCATGGCCCGCAGGGACAGGCCGATCTTCCGGCCGACCGGGTCGACGTTGATGATCTTGACCTCGACCTCCTGCTCGGGCTTGACCACGTCCTCGGGGTTGGCCACCTTGGCGGCGGACATCTCGGAGACGTGCAGCAGGCCCTCGAGGTCGCCGTCGATCTCGACGAAGGCGCCGAAGCTGGTGAGCTTGGTCACCTTGCCCTTGACGGTCTGGCCCGGCTGGAAGCGCTGCGGGATGGTGGTCTGCCACGGATCGTCCTCGAGCTGCTTGAGGCCGAGGGAGACGCGCTTCCTCTCCTGGTCCACGGCCAGCACCACCGCCTCGATCTCGTCGCCCTTCTTCAGCAGCGCCGAGGGGTGCGTGAACTTCTTGGTCCAGCTCATGTCCGAGACGTGCAGCAGGCCGTCGACGCCCTCCTCGATCTCGATGAAGGCGCCGTAGTTGGTGAGGTTGCGGACCTTGCCCTTGACCTTGGTGCCGGCCGGGTACTTCTCCTGCACCTTGGTCCAGGGATTGGCCTCGGTCTGCTTCATGCCCAGGCTGATCTCCTGGCGCTCGGTGTTGACGTCCAGCACCACGCACTCGACCATGTCGCCGGCGTTGACCACCTCGCTGGGGTGGGTGACCTGGCGGGTCCAGCTCATCTCCGAGACGTGGACCAGGCCCTCGACGCCCTCCTCCAGCTTGACGAAGGCGCCGTAGGGCATGATGTTGACCACCTCGCCCTTGAGGCGCGTGCCCACCGGGTACTTCTCCGGGACCGCCTCCCACGGGTTGGGGGTGAGCTGCTTGAGGCCCAGCGAGATGCGCTCGCGCTCGGGGTTGAAGTCCAGGACCATGACCTCGACCAGCGAGTCCACGCTGACCACCTCGCTCGGGTGGTTGACCCGGCCCCAGGACATGTCGGTGATGTGCAGCAGGCCGTCGACGCCGCCCAGGTCGATGAAGGCGCCGAAGTCGGTGATGTTCTTCACGATGCCGCGGCGGATTTCGCCGACGCGGATGGTGGTGAAGAGCTCCTTCTTCATCTTGTCGCGCTCCTCCTCGAGCAGCTTGCGGCGCGACAGGACGATGTTCCGGCGCTCCTCGTCGATCTTGATGATCTTGGCCTCGATGTCCCGGCCGATGTACTCGCCGACGTCGCCGACGCGGCGGATGTCCACCTGGCTGGCCGGCAGGAAGACCAGGACGCCGACGTCAACCAGCAGTCCGCCCTTGATCTTGCGGACGCACTTGCCCTTGACGGTGTCGCCGACCTTGTGCTTCTGGATGACCCGCTCCCAGCCGCGGATGCGGTCGGCCTTGCGCTTGGAGAGCACCACCATGCCGCTGGCGTCCTCGACGCTCTCGAGATAGACCTCGAGCTCCTTGCCCTTCTCGACCTGGGTCGGATCGTCGAACTCGTGCTTGTTGACGAAGCCCTCGGACTTGTAGCCGATGTCGACAACCACGTCGTCGCCGGCCTGGCCGATGATCGTGCCCTTGACGATCGAGCCGGTGGCGAACTCGCTGACCGACTTCTCGCAGAGGGCCATGACCTGCTTGGCGTCCATGCCCTCCATAGCGGCCGCGACCTCGGCCTCGACCTCCTCGACCTTGAGCCCCGTCGGACTCGTCCAGAACTCTGGCTTTGCCATGACTGACTTTCCCTTCTCCCGGTCCGCCCGGCCCGATCCCTAGCCGCGCGACCCGATTTCCAGACGGTGTTCTTCCGCTTCCGGCCGGGCGCCGCACGGGGCGCCCGCCGTCACGTCGCCGCCGGAGGCCGGGGGATCGCCGGGGAACGGCCCGTCCTTGCCGTCCCCGTCCCGCGCCGTCTCCGGCGCGGACCGACCTTTCAGCGGCATCACTTCGAAGGCCCGGAGCTGGAGACGCTCCAGCGCGGCCTGGATCTCACTGGTGAGCTTCCTGACCTGCTCCTTGTGCCCGCGGCGGTCTTCCGATTCCGCCGGCGTCGCGATGGGCTCGCCGTAGAGCACTCCCACCCGGCGCGGCCGCGGCAGTTTCTTCGTGCGCGGCCAGGCGTCGTAGGCCCCGTGGATGAAGGTGGGCACCACCGGCACGCCCGAGCGCATGGCGATGACCGCCACGCCGGACTGGACCCTCCCGAGCGCTCCGTCGCGGGTGCGGGTGCCCTCGGGAAAGAGCATGAGCAGGTGCCCGCCCTTCAGCATGTCCACGGCGCGGCGCAGCCCGGCGGCGTCCGACTCGCCGCGCTCGAGCGGCACCGCCCCGAGCTTGATGATCAGCCAGCGGAAGGGCGCGAAGCGGAAGAGCGTGCTCCGCGCCAGGTAGTTGCACTGCCGCCGGATCATGCAGGTGCCGATCGGCGGGTCCAGGTAGCACTGGTGGTTGGAGGCGAGAATGACGCCGCCGGAGAGCGGCACGTTATCGAGCCCCCAGGTCCGGAGGCGGAAGAAGGCCCGCCCGAAGGCGATGCAGATGAGCCGGCAGACGTAGTAGAAGAACGTCATGCTCCGCCACCCTTCAGCCTCTCGCCGGTCAGCCTGGCGAGGTGCTCGACCATCCCGTCGATGTCGAAGCGGCCGGTGTCGACCACGATGGCGTCGTCGGCCTTCCGGAGCGGGGCGGTGGCGCGCTTCAGGTCGCTCTCGTCCCGGGCGGCCTCCTCGCGCTCCACCTCCTCGAGGGTCGCGGACTTGCCGGCGGCGACGAGCTCCTTCCAGCGGCGCTCGGCGCGGACCCGGAGCGGCGCGTCCAGGTAGAACTTGACCTGGGCGTCCGGGAAGATGACCGTGCCGATGTCGCGCCCCTCCATCACGCAGGGGCCGCGCTCGGCGAACTCGCGTTGCACCGGGACGAGCGCCTTGCGCACCAGGGGCGACACGGCAGCGAAGCGCACCTGGCGGGTGAGCTCGGGCGTGCGGATCTCGCGGGAGATGTCGCGCGGGCCCGAGAACACGCGCTGGCCATCGGCCGAGGGCTCGAAGCGCACATGGATGGCCGGAACCACGGCGGCCAGGGCCCGCTCGTCGGCGAGGTCCACGCCGCGCTCGATGGCGAGCCAGGTCACTGTGCGGTAGAGCGCGCCGGTGTCGACATGGGTGTAGCCCAGCTTGCGTGCAAGGAGGCGCGCGGCCGTGGACTTTCCGCTCCCGGCCGGGCCGTCGATGGCTATGACTGGATGCTTCGGCACTCTTGTGCCCGCCCCTGGCGCCTTCCCGCCGGGACAGGACTTAAACGCATGATAGCCGGGAGGTTGCGGAATGCAAGTGCTTTGGCCCTTTGTCAATCGCGTACCCTGCGTGTCCGCGAACCGAGCGCTCGACGATTCACGAGATGGTTCAGCCGGCTGCGGCCCACCTTTGACACCCCACGCCGCCGGTCTATAATCCCCGCGGAAACGCAGGACGGAGGAGGTTCCCTTGTCAACGGCCAGAGTCGGGCTGATCGGTCTGGGCACGGTGGGCGGCGGCGTCGCCGGGCTGCTCCTGGAGCGCCGCGCGGAGATAGCCGCCCGCACCGGAATGGACCTGGAGCTCGTGGCCGCGGCCGACACCCGGCCGGCGCGCGCCGCCGAACTGGGGATCCCCGAGGGCGTCTTCACGACCGATGCGGGGAAGCTCCTGGCCCGCTCCGACCTCGACATCGTGGTCGAGCTCATCGGCGGGCTCTCGCCGGCGCGGGAGTTCATCCTGAAGGCCCTGGGCTCCGGCCGCAGCGTGGTCACGGCCAACAAGCACCTCTTGGCCGAGCGTTTCGGCGAGCTCTCGGCGGCGGCCGCCTCGGCCCACAGCGCGCTCTTCTTCGAGGCCGCGGTGGCCGGCGGCATCCCGCTGCTCAAGTCCATCCGCGAGGGGCTGGCCGCCAACCGCATCGAGAGCGTCCAGGGCATCGTCAACGGCACCTGCAACTACATCCTCACCGAGATGAGCGAGCGCGGCGCCTCCTTCCAGGCGGTGCTCGCCGACGCCCAGCGGCAGGGCTTCGCCGAAGCCAACCCGGCTCTCGACATCGAGGGCCACGACAGCGCCCACAAGCTGGTGGTGCTCGCCGCCCTGGCCTTCGACCGGATCTTCTCGCTCAAGGACGTGCACGTCGAGGGCGTCACCCGGATAACCCCCGACGACATCCGCTACGCGGCGGAGATGGGCTTCGTGGTCAAGCTGCTGGCCACCGGCCGGCGGACCGACGGGGGCTTCGAGCTGCGCGTGCACCCGGCCTTGCTCGACCGCCACGATCCGCTCGCGGCGGTGAGCGGCGTCTACAACGCGGTCATGGTCCGGGCCGACGCCGCCGGGCGGCTGATGTTCTACGGCCGGGGCGCGGGCGAGCGGCCCACGGCCAGCGCGGTCCTCGCCGACATCATCGACGCGGCCCGCTGGCGCCGGCTGCCGGAGGGCTCGCGCGCGCCGGGCTCGGCCACGCTCGAGGCCGGGCAGGTGCTGCCCATGAGCGAGACCCGCTCGCGCTTCTTCTGCCGCTTCAGCGTCGCCGACCAGTTCGGCGTGCTCGGCCACATCGCCACGGAGCTCGGCCGCGCCAACGTCTCCATCCAGGTGGTGCTCCAGAAGGAGAAGCGCCCGGACGGGGTGGTGCCGGTGGTGATGCTCAGCCACCCGGCGCGCGAGGCCGACTTCCGTCGGGCGATCGCGGCCATCGACGCGTGCGATTTCGCGCTCGAGCCCACCGCGTTCATCCGGGCGGGGGCGGAGCAGGCTGGATGACGCGGGGACGCGGGGACAGGGAGACACGGGGAGCTGAAGGCGGTGAAGCTCGCCTCTAGCTCTGACAACTGACAACTGGCAACTGGCAACTGGGAACCGACGTTCCATGAAACACGTCCTGATCATCCCCGACGGGTTCGCCGACCGGCCGCTGCCCGTCTTGAAGGACCGCACGCCCATCGAGGCGGCCCGGACCCCGGCGATGGACACGCTGGCCCGCGAGGGCGAGGTGGGCCTGGCCGTGAACGTCCCCAAGGGTATGGAGCCCGGCTCGGACGTGGCCTGCATGAGCCTGCTGGGCTACGACCCGCTGCGCTACCATACCGGGCGCGCGCCACTCGAGGCGGTCAGCCTCGGCGTGGACCTCGCCGACGGCGAGGTGGCCTTCCGCGCCAACCTGGTCACGGTGGTCGAGGGCGTGATGGTCGACTACTCCGCCGGGCACATCAAGAGCCGCGAAGCCGCCGTGCTGGTCCAGTCCCTTCGCGCGGCGCTCGAGGGGCTCCCCGTCAAGCTCTACGCCGGGGTCAGCTACAGGAACCTGCTGGTCACCGACCTGACCGAGGCGGCCGAGGCCCGGACCGTGCCGCCGCACGACATCACCGGCCAGCTCATCCAGCCGAACCTGCCGACCGGTCCGGGCTCGGAGCTCTTGCTCGAGGTCATGGACCGCGCGGTGCGGGCCCTGGCCGGGCACGAGGTCAACGAGGTGCGCCTGTCGCTCGGCGAGAACGCCGCCACCGCGCTCTGGCTCTGGGGCGGCGGGCGCCGGCCGAAGCTCGAGCCCTTCGCCGAGCGCTACGGGCGCTCCGGCGCCATGATCAGCGCGGTCGACCTGCTCCGCAGCCTGGGGATGCTGCTGGCCTTCGACATCCTCAAGGTGCCGGGCGCGACCGGCTACCTCGACACCGACTACGCCGCCAAGGGCGAGCACGCCTGCCGGGCGCTCGAGGACCACGACCTGGTGGTCGTCCACGTCGAGGCGCCCGACGAGGCCAGCCACGGCGGCAAGGCCCTGGAGAAGTTGAAGAGCCTGGAGCGCATCGACCAGGACATCGTCGCCCCCATCGCGGAACTGGCCGACCGCCGCGGCGACACCCGCATCCTGGTGGCCTCCGACCACGCCACCCCCATCGAGACCCGCACGCACACCGCCGACCCGGTGCCGTTCCTCTTCTGGGGACCGGGCTTCTCGCCCAACGGCGCGCCGGCCTTCACCGAGGCCGCGGCCAAGCACACCAAGCTGGTCGAGAAGCAGGGTTGGAAGCTCATGGGGCGGCTGCTGGGCGTCGAGGCGGCATCCGAATGAAGAAACGCCACGCGTTTCTTCATTCGGATTTGGGGGAGATGATGATGAGAACCGCGCTGATTGCCTTCTGCCTTGTGCTCGGCGCTTGGGGATGCGCGGCGGTCTCCAAGCCGCCTCCGTCCCCGGCTCCGACGCCGGCTCCGAAGCCCGGGACCGCCGGGCTCGAGTTCCATCCGGTGAGCCACGCCTCCTTCGCGATCGCCGCGCCGGAGGCCACGATCCACGTCGACCCGGTGGGCGAGCCCGAGGCCTGGGCCGGCTCTAAGCCCGCCGACCTGATCCTCATCACCCACGCCCACGGCGATCACCTGGCCCCGAAACTGCTGGCCGGGCTCCGCCGCGAGGGCACGCTGGTGCTCGGGCCCAAGGTGGTCGTGGACGAACTGAAGTACGGCGAGGCCATGGCCAACGGCGATAGGCGGACCGTCAAGGGCGTGACGGTCGAGGCCGTTCCCGCCTACAACGCCACCAAGGAGCGGCTGCAGTTCCACCCCAAGGGCCGGGACAACGGCTACGTGGTGACGGCCGGCGGCAAGCGCGTCTACGTTTCCGGGGACACGGAGGACGTCCCGGAGATGCGCGCGCTCAAGGACATCGACTACGCCTTTGTCTGCATGAACCTGCCCTACACCATGACCGTCGAGCAGGCCGCCTCGGCGGTCCTGGAATTCAGGCCCAAGGTGGTCATTCCCTACCACTACCGCGGCAAGGAGGGGCCCGGCGAGCTCGAGGCTTTCAGGAAAGCCATGGCCGCCGACCCGGCCATCGAAGTTCGGCTGCTCAAGTGGTACGAGCCGCCGCCGAAGCCGTGAAGACCAGCTTCTGATCGATCGCCTACAAGTTCCGGCCGGCGGTCGGGAATCTCGAGGTCATCCGCGACGTCCGCGCCGCCGGTTACGACGGCCTGGAGGTCTGGTGGCCGCACGTCGAGGGCAAGGGCGGCACGGAGCTCGACGAGATCCGGGCCGCGGCCGCCGAGGCGGGTCTGGCCATCCCCATGCTCTCGCCCTATCTCGGCAACTTCAACCTGGCCATGACCAACTACGACGAAATGATCGCCCGGACCAGGGCCTCCGCGCTGGTCGCCGCCAGGCTCGGCGCCCCCTGCTCCGCGCCTTCGTCGACTGGACCTGCGAGTGCAGCAGCCTGACGGCCGGCGAGGACTACTGGCGCTTCAACCTCAAGGGCTTCCGCGAGATGGCGGCCATCGCTGCCGACCACGGCCTGACCATCGCCATGGAGCCCCACGAGAGGACGCTGGTCGACAGCGTCCGGGGCGTGCGGCGCATGCTTGCGAAGGCCGACGGCCGGCTCCGGGTCAACTTCCAGCTCGACGACATGGTCAGGAACTCGAGCCGCAGGAGGCGGTCGCGGCGGGTCGGAGGATGCTGGCCGAAGTCTGCGGGGGATGAGGGCGATCCTTCCGGCCGGTCAAGCTCTGACAAACAGAATTCCTCCGGAATCCTGCAACCGGCGGCCTTGCAGCTCTGCTATGAGTATGGAGAATGAGCCAGGCAGCTGGAGACCGAGCGTGTCCAACGGCGAAGGGCTGATCCTCAAGGCGCAGGCTGGCGACCGGCAGGCTCTGGGCGAGCTGCTCATGGGCCATCGCCAGGCCTGCTACGCCCTGGCCCTGCGACTGACCGGCCGTCCCGAGAATGCCGAGGACGTCTGCCAGGATGCGTTCGTGCGCGCCTCGCAGGACATCGGCGGCTACCGCCCCACCGGCAGCTTTCGCTCCTGGCTCTTTGCGCTGATCGTGAACTCACATCGGAACCGACGCGGTTCCGATGAAGCGCGACAGTGGAGGGAATGGAGCTACGCGATGGACCGGGACACCGGCGGGACCGCCACGCCTTCGGGCGTCGAACGGGAGGAGCTTCGCAGGCAACTGGACGCCTCGCTCGGGCAGTTGGAGGAGAACTACCGACTGCCGATAGTCCTGCACTATGAACAGGGCCTGACCGCCGCCGAGGCGGCGGCGGTGCTCGCCTGCCCCGAGGGCACAGTCAAGGCCAACATCCACCGGGGGCTGGAGGAACTGCGCGCTCTGATGTCCCGGGCGGGATACTCGGTCGCCGCGCCGGCGGTGGTCGCCGCGCTTTTGCAGGGGCCGACGGTGAGCGTGCCAGCGAGTCTTACGGCGTTCGTGAAGGGCCTGACGGCAAGTGGGACCGCGGCGGCCAAGACGGCTGGTGGGGCGGCTGCGACGGCGACGACGGGCGGCTTGGCGCTCGGCTGGAAGGTCGCGGCGGGCGTGTCCCTGGCGGCGATCCTGGGCGCCGGCGGCGCGGCCGGATGGAAGCACTACAACGCGGCGGCTCCGGCCCCGGTCGAAGCCCCCACCCAGCCTTCCGCCCCAAAACCGCAGGCTTCAATCGTTGTCATAACGCCCCGCACCTACGATGCCTGGAAAGCCTTCGACGAACTCGAACGCAAGGGCGGACCGAAGGTGTGCAGGCTTGGGATATGGGGAACCTCCACGCTTCTCGTCCCTGTCGAACTGCGTTTTCGGGGGATAGAAAGCCGCAAGTTGATCGAAGCCGTGGCGGCTACGGGGGAGATGAAGGTTGTCTGGGGACGGGAAGGAAGGTGTGCCGTACTGTACGCGGGATGCCCGGACGCGGAGGTGGAACGCGTCGACAGACTGCTGGCATCCGCGGACGTTGCCGCACGCCGCAAGGGGGCATGGCTGGCGGGGTGGCGGCGCGATGTCCGGGCAGTACCGCTGCTGGTGAAGGCTGCGAAGGACGCCGATGCGGAAGTGGCCCGCCAGGCGATAATCGGTCTGCGCCGGATGTCGTGGGATGCGGTCGTTGCCGTGGACGAAAGGGCAACGGAACTGCTCGATGCCGAACTGGCGTCCCAGAACGCCGTCGTGCGCTACAGGGCTGCCTCCGCCCTGGGTAGCGTGGGCAGAGAGAAGGCGCTGGTGCTTCTCGAGAAAGCGCTGGCCGACCAGGACCCTTACGTGCTTCTTGGGGCAGTCTCCGCGCTGGGTAGCGTGGGCGGAGAGAAGGCGCTGGCGCTCCTCGAGAAGGCGCTGGCTGACCAATACGCCTCAGTGCGCCGTTCTGCCGCCTCAGCGCTGGGGCGCATGGGCAGAGACCTGCCCGCCGAGCAGACGGGGAAGGTTCTGGCTTTGATTGAGAAGGCGCTGGCCGACCAGGACGCCTCCGTGCGCGGTTGTGCCGCCTCCGCGCTGGGTAGCGTGGGCGGAGACTGGCCAGCCGGGGAGGTGGGGAAGGTGCTGGCGATTCTAGAGAAGGCACTGGCCGACCAGGACTCTTACGTGCACGTTGAGGCTCTCTCCGCGCTGGGTAGCGTGGGCGGAGAGAAGGCGCTGGCGCTCCTCGAGAAGGC
>CALGYR010000080.1 GCA_937935355.1 uncultured bacterium
CGCCTCCATGGTCACCTGGCCTGGAGAACTGTCTCATGAAAAGTAGCCACGCCCGTCGGGATACGACATCAGGGCGTACACGACCACCGGCGCTGTCGTGGCGTCTTTCTCTGCCATGGAGAATAGTAGCACGAAGAACAGCCTTCTGCTAACAGCCGGACAAGAATATAAGTGGCAGGTTCGCGCAAAGTCTGATACGGAGTACAGCTCCTGGAGCGAGTTCGTGTTCTTCACGCCACGGCAATGAATTCTTGGTGCTCGGCTGGTTCAGCAATGCATGAGAACTACAAGGCAACCTGATGCTGCCTAGCTGTGGTTTTGCTGTAAACTTCCATCATACCTCTACCATGTCTTACCCACGAGAAGAGTTGCGCTGCAAACTCCCGCCCCCGCTCCCCCATCCGCCCGGCAAGCCCGGGATCGCCAAGCATCCGCCCCAAGGCCGCGGCCAGCCCCCCGACATCCCCTTTCTGCACCAGCAACCCCGTCTCCCCATCCCGAACCACTTCGGGGATCCCATCCGTGACGGTGGCGACGATGGGCCGCGCGCAGGCGGCCGCCTCGACCAGGTTGTTGGGCAGGCCCTCCCGGAAGGAGGGCAGGACGACGATATCGCTGGCCGCGTACCAGATGGGCAGCTCCTCGTTGGAGCGGGGGCCGAGGAGAAGGATATGGGTTGAGGGTTCTCTGCTTCGCCCTGCGTAGCGAAGCCGGGCTTCGCAGAGCAGGGGAGGGTGGAGGGTGGAGGGTGGAGGGTGCTCTGCTTCGCCCTGCGTAGCGAAGCCGGGCTTCGCAGAGCAGGGGAGGTTAGAGGATTGGAGGCCGTGGGCCGCGGACTGGACTTCCGGGCTGGCCGAGTCCTTGCCGATCACGCAGAGGAGCGCGTCCGGGTGCCGCCGCCACACTTCGGGCAGGGCTTCGAAGAGGACATACAGCCCCTTCTTGCGGGCGTTGTGGCCGACGAAGAGCAGGATGGGCCTGTCGGCCGGCAGGCCGAGCTTTTTGCGGGCGGCCGCGCGATCGGAGGGCTTGAAGCGCTCCTGGTCGAGGCCGGTGTAGACCACCCGGGCCGGGCGCCGGGGCTTTGCGAAGCCGCACGCCAGGTCAGCCAGAGCCTGGGCGACGAAGACAGTCTGCGTAGCGTTCTCGATGGTCCACTTCACCGAGGCGCGCAGCCCGCGCGAGCCCCTAAGCTGGGTTGGCAGATAGCCCCGCTCGGTGGCCACGGACGGCACGCCGAGCTCGAGCCCCAGCCGGGCCGCGGCGTACCCATCGGGCACGAGCATCTGCCCGTGGATCACGTCGAACGGCCACTCGCGGTGGATGGCATGCACCAGTTTCCGGACGCCCCGGTAGTAGAGCGGTCCGAAGAGGCCGAAGTCGAGGGCGCCGGGGAGCTTCAGGTAGCGGGGTGCGTCGATCCGGATGCCGTCGAGTTCCCAGCTGGACGGCGTGGCGCGGCTCGCCGCCATGGTGCGCCCGGCCCGCCGGCTCCAGGCCGGAAGCGGCGGGGCCCAGGGGACGGGCGAGACGATCCGAAACTCGACGCCCAGCCTGGCGAGCTCCTGGATCTGCCGGCGGATGAAGACGGCCTGGCCCAGGTCGTTGGGGCGGGGGTAGAGGTGGGAGAGGACGAGGACTCTCATGCCGGAGCATCCTCTTTGGTCCCCGCTATCGCTTCCGCCTTCCTCGCGACCAGAGAGAAGCTCGCTCCGCTGCGGGGAAACAACCTGCCCAGCAGACGATCCAGGAGGCCGAGGAGCCAACCCGAAGGCCTGATCTTGCCCAGGTGGGCATAGGTCTCGATGGAAGAGGCCTCGTAGGCGTCAGATTGTTGCTCAATCAACGCAGAGGGATCGAAACCGCCTTGTCGCAGAAATGCGCCGCCGGCCGTCGGCGAATGGAAGTCGACAGCCTGGGATATCCAGCGCCAGTCTACTTGCTGATCCTTAGTAATGACTTTCTGCTCGCGTAGACGCCTGATGACCTCCTCGTAGAGGTCCTTCGGGACCTCAGCAGCCTGCCCCTTATGACCATACAGGCTCTTGGCCAGTCGGCGGAGTTTTCGCCAAGCCCTATAGGCCAGATAGAGCGCCACGGCATGAGGACTGGTCCGCGCTCGTGCATTGGGTTCGTGCGCAAGCACGAACATGCCCCCCGGCGCCAGCAGTCTGCAGACCTCCGCCAGAACCTTCTCGGGCTCCGGCATGTGATGGAGCACTGAGTTCATTAGCACAACGTGTGCTCTGCCGGAGGGCAATGGGATCCCGCTCGCATCGCACGCCGCGCAGATGGGCGGGATGGGGCCCCCGAGACTCTCCAAGCGGGCAGCCGCTTTGCCCAACATGGGCACGGAGATGTCCAGACACACGGCGGTGTCACCTGGCCGAAGGTAGGGCCAGAAGGACGCCATGGCGAAGCCTGTGCCGGTGCCGATGTCCACCACTGTGGCTGGGCCTTGAGGCAGACATACAGCGGCCTTGGCGGCAAGCTTCCTCCAATGCTCCGCTTCGTCCGTGATGATCTCGTGATGGACGCGGTCGTAGTGCTCAGCTTCGACATCGTGCCAGATGCGGTTGATGCGCACCACTACTTCAGGAGCAGGACGAGTTGGCGGCAGCGTAGCCATCAGGATCCTGCCTCAAGTGTTGACTGAAGGAGCTTCTCGTATCTTCTCGTAATAGCGCCGGCCTCGAACGCTATTGAAGATCGCCTGCCGGCTTCAGTCAATCTGGCGCGCAAGCCCGTATCGCCGAGCAGACGATCCATGCGTGAGGCCAATGCGCTGCGATCTCCCACGGGAAATAGCAGCCCGCCATTACAGTCTTGGACAATCTCCCTTGGTCCATGATCGCAGTCCGAGGAAATCACCGGCACTCCGCAGGCCATGGCTTCGACCAGAACGTTCCCAAATCCCTCCCAATTGGACGTCAACACGAACACGGCGCTTGCAGCCATGAACCTGAACGGATTGGCCTGAAAGCCCAGGAAGAGCGTCCTATCGGCAATGCCCAATTCTCTGGCCTTCTGTTCGAGTCTGCCGCGTTCCGAACCGTCGCCGATGACCAGCAGTCTGGCCGGATGCTTGGCCTGCAAGTCGGCGAAAGCCTCCATCAGCAAGGCCTGGTTCTTCAGCGGCTCCAAGCGACCGCATGTGGTCACCAGCGGCAACCCATCGGCCGGGAAATCGGCTGGCAACGGCTCCGCGGCACCCTTGCGCACAAGGTCGAGGTCGACGGGATTGGCAATGGCGTGGCAGCGTTCCGAAGACACTCCGAAGCGCTCTATCAGTTCGCGCCGAAGCCCATCGCTTACTGCAACCACTGCAGAAGCGGCAGGATAGAGGCGCTTAGCCAACCACCCGCGGCACCGTCTGCCCAGCGAATGCCTGCCGTCGAAATGCAGGCTCAGAGGCGTATGTTCAGTGATGACCACCGGAACACGCCCTCCAGCCCACCTGGCGGCCATGATGGAAATGAGGTTGCCGTAGTTCATGAAGGATACGATCAGCGCCGGGCGCTCCTCGCGGATCGTCCTGGCCAGCCTCAGGCACAGTCGCGGAAAGGCCAGCCGTCCAGTGCTCTGGAAGGGGATCAGCCTAAGACCTTCAGGCAATAGCTGTTTGTAGTCGTTGCCTTCGAAGAAGGTCACGAGGACCGGCTCGAACCTGGCAAGGTCGAAGTGCCGTAGAAGAGTAACGAGCACGCGCTCAGCCCCGCCCCCTTTGAGAGACGGCGCGACGAAGAGAACGCGTGTTTGCCCAGTCATGCCTTGCGCCTTCTGACGATGTCAATGGCCTCAGCGTAGATGGCCTCGAGCTCCGGTCCGTGCTCGCGCATGGTCTTCACAGGTTTGATGCCCCGTGCCAAGCGCTCCACCTTGGCTGGAGACTGGATCAGTTCATTGATCTTGGCGCGCCAGGCTTCCGGATTGTCCGCAGGCAATAGAAAGCCATTGACGCCGTCTTCGACATAGTCCGGCATTCCGCCGATCCGGCTAGCCAGAAGCGGGACGCCGGCGGCCAGTAACTCCGGACCGACGTAGCCGTAGGCTTCCTCCCAGATCGATGGGACCAAGCCTACGTCTATCTGGGCCATGACCGAATCCAACTCCTCTCGGCGATAGGGTCCGCAGAGCTCGGCAACTCCGGAGTCGAGCAAAGGCCGGAGTAGGCTCTGGCCGGCCGTGTTCTGGGTGCCGAAGACGAGTAGCCGCACTTGGTCGCGACTGAAGCCAGCCAAAACGTCGCGGAGCAATCCGGCACCCTTCATGAGCGTGGCTTTGTTGAGCAGCCCCAGCCGGAGCGGCGGCATCGGAGTTCGCGGCTCCTTGCGTCGGATACTGTCGAAGTCCTCGAGCACCAAGTGAACAGTTTTGGTGCGCGTTGCCTCAACCCCATGGTTCACAAGGATATCTGTCACCCGCCGGCTCATGCCGATGACCATCTGCAGCCGGTTCATAGCCGACACGAAGGCTTCTCGGCGCTTCCGATATACCTCGGAGAGAGAACTCCGAGGCGGAAGAGGTTCGTCGTTCCTGGTTCCTGGTTCCTGGTTGGTGACTGCCAGGCGACGCCTCTTTGAACTAGGAACCAGGAACCGAGAACCAGGAACCAGCTGTTTGATGCGTTGGACCATGCGGATCTTGAACGCCGAAGGCCTCGCTGCCAGGCAGCGCACGCAGCGTCGGCCTTCGGCGAAGTCAGTACAGAGCTCGCCGGCCACCTGGTCATAGAGGGTCAGGACCGGGCAAAGAGTCTGGTAGGTCTGTACGGTGTAGATGGCCGGGACAGCGAGGTCGCCAAGGACCTTGGTCAACGAGGCTGGCCAACCCAGGAGGCTCTGTATATGGATCACGTCCGGATCAATGCCACGTATGGCTCGTTCGGCAAGACGCTCCATCGCGGGTTCGGCCAGTTCCCGGCCGGGTCGGCTCTGGCGGACGCTGCCGGCGTCAGAGATGCTGGGATTGACAATTTCCACCACTTTGACACTGCCCATGCTCCATCGTCGTAACCCTGGCAGGATGGTCCAATCAAGGCGCCCCGTGCACAGGTAGTGTACTTCATGCCCTGCGGTGCACTGGGCACGCATGAGGCCTTCCACGTACCGGGGAATGCCGCCTCCGACAATGGGCAGATAGCCGGTGCCGATGTGGAGGATGCGCATGGAGACTCCGGGGGCCGAACTCCGGTGGATGGTTGAAGGTGGAGGGTGGAGGGTCACCAGGATCCCACTACCGACCACCGCTGATTAACATTATCGGACGAAGGGCAGAGCGGCTGGAGGGAACCGGGTGCCAAAGGATCGACGCGGAGACAGGGAGACGCGGTGACGCGGGGATCGCAACAACTGTCTGTGGGCATCAGCCGCAGCCCTTGGCGAAGCCCAATATCGCTCCGGCAACTACCGCCCGCTGTCGCCGAGTCTCCGTGTCTCCGCGTCCCCGTGTCCTTGGCGGCTCGATATCCCCTCCGGCCAATCCAGCGCCAGATCCGGCCGCCCGCCCAGCAGGCACTCCATGATCCGGCCGAACCGATAGGTCAGCCGCATCCAGAAGCCCACCCGCCGCTTGACGCCCACGAAGGGACTCAGAAAGAGTGCCGCAGCCAGTTCCGGCGCGAAGCGCAGCTTGTTCTTGGCGAGCTCCGAGAGGGCAAAGAGCAGCGAGTACTTGCCGTCCCGCACCCAGCGGATGGCCTTCAAGCGCTGCGAGGCCCGGCCGTGGTGATAGGACCAGCGCAAGGCGAAGCGCACCGTGGCCCTGGCCGCGGGAGTGTAGTGGGCCGCCGCCGCGCCCGCCACGTACACGCCCCGGAGCCCGGCGGCGTTGGCTCGCGAGCCGAACTCGGTGTCCCCGCCGAGCCGATGCCTCGTGCCGATAGGACACAGGTCCGGCCGGAAGCCGCCGACCTTGCGGAACGCATCACGCCTGACGCCGAGGTTTGCGGAAATGATCGGCTCAGTGGCGGCGAGCGGCCTGTTGGATGGGCCAAGATCGAAGTACAGATAGGTCCCCACGTGGCTCTCGGGCCCGCCGCGCTCGGGATTCACCCACTTGGGGGGCGGTCCGTCCACCCAGTTGGGCGTGACCTTGCCTTGAAAGAAGCTGGCCTCCGGCTGACTCTTAGCGGCCTCGGCTGCCTCACGCAGCCAGGCTGGGACGAGTTCGACGTCGTCATCCAGGAACCAGAGCATCTCGCCACGGCTCTCGGCGATGCCCCGATTTCTGGCGTTCGAGACCCCCGGCTCCGGCTCGCAGGCATAGCGAATAGGGAGCCGGTCCTCGAACTCACGGACGATGGGTTCGGCCTCCCTCGAGCGGGAGTTGTCCACCAAGAGCACCTCCCACTCGAGTTTCGCAGGGCGCTCGCAAGCGGCCAGGCTGCGGAGTGCTTTTCGGAGAGGGTCGCTTCTTCTGTGGGTACAGACTATGATGACAAACATATTGGAGGCTGTCCTGTTGATGGCTGATGGTGGTTCTGAGCGATGCTCAAGCATCGAAGATCTTTCTGAGTTGAGAAGCAAACTCATTGCCGGAACAATCCAGGATTGTGTGCCTTCGCAGCCTGTAAGGATCTATGTGTGGCACTACAAGTCCTGCATGGGTTACACAAGCGCTTGTGAAGCCCGCGTTCCTAACAGCGGAGGCTGTCTCGTCGGTATAGTGATCATGGCCACCATATGGATAGGCAAAACTCACTATGGACCGACCTATGATCGATTCGATATCTGCCTTGCAGCTGGTTATCTCACTGCATTGCTCGGCAATCGATAAATGCGCCAGTAATGGATGAGTCTTCGTGTGTCCCCCAATCTCGACCCGTCCGCCGTCAGCAAGAAGCACCAGTTCGTCATGTGTTAAGGGCCTGGGACAATCTTGCCGTGGCTCAGCATACCACTTTTTGAAGAGCGCCGGATTGCCAAGTGCACCACTGGTGACAAACACAGTGGCACAAAGGCCAAATTCTTCGAGAAGCGGCTTAGCATTGAGAAGGTTGTCGGCATACCCGTCGTCAAACGTGATCGCTACGAAGCGATGCGGCAAGCAACCGGTTGCAAGGCCATCAGCAATGTCACGCACTTGGACAATCTCATAGCGTTCGGCAGCGAGCACCTGCAGATGTTGTCTGAAATTGTCGCAAGACACCGACAGCTTAGGTTGCGCACTATTGTCATCGTCGTCAATTCGATGGTAACAGAGGATTGCACCAACAGGTCCCATGCGCAATAGATGGCGCTTGATGCGCTTGGCACTATGGCGGAACCAGTTCATCAGCTAACCCACACGAGCGCTTGAGGCACTGACATACAGACTGCCGATCCGACGAGTCTCGCTGTCCAGAGCTGGATCGAATTCCCGCTTGACTGCATTGACGAAACCGGCCTGTCCCAGGACCTTTGCCAACGTCTCGAAGTCATAGGCGAAGCGGTGATGCCCCTTTTGGTGGAAGACGTAGTTGAGGAACTCGATCCGCGTCTGACACCAAGCCGGATAGGCCCAATGCTTCCGGGCATGCTCGAACCATTCCGGAGTCTCAGGCTGCCGGCAGGTGTCTATGGCGTAGTCCACATCGGGCACGACCAAGCTGATGGTCCCGCCCGGTTGGAGCACTCTGTGCACCTCGAATAGGAACTGCAAGGCGGCCTTCGGGTAATCGAGATGTTCGAGGAAGTGCTCGGAGTAGACCACCGCGCAGGAGCCGTCGGCGAACGGCAGCGGCTCACGCAGGTCAAGCGTCAGGTCAGTGCCAGGCTGCATATCGATATTCACCCAACCGGGTTTGAGAACTGGACCGCAACCGAGATGAAGCTTGAGGCCCTTCTGCCCGCGATAGCGGCGGGCGTAGCGCACCCCTCGCCTGTGCAGGCGACTGGCATGCCATTCCGACGCTAGGTTTCGGAGTGCCTTACGCGTTCCGCTCGAAAGCCAGCCGTGCAAGGACCGCCGTACCCAAGATGGTCTGGGCGGAGCAAGTGGCTGCTCTTGCCCGAGTGCCTTGCCTGGCTGCCTCGACATGCTCATTCCCTTGCGAAAGGCTCCATCGCGGTTACGTTCCGTGGCCCCACTGTCAGGCCCTATTGATTATCGGATGAAGACGCCTCAGCCTCTAGCTGACTCCTACGCCATTTTGACCGCGATTCTTCCCGTATAGTCGATGCGGTTGAGAAGTATAGGGGCCTGGGTTTCCCTGAAATACTCATCCACCGCCTGCCTGGCGCCGCGCCAATGGCCATAGTCGTCGATGATCAGCACTCCACCAGGAGAGAGCAACGGGAAGAGGTGACGCAGTTCATGGAGGGTCGACTCGTACCAATCGGTGTCGAGTCGCAGGATGGCGATCGCTTCAGGAGCCGTTCCCGGGATCGTGTCCTCCACTTTGCCCTTGACGAAGACGAGCCTCTCCGGGGGGTAGCCCGTGGACAGGAGGTTCGCGCGCGTCTCTTCAAGCCCCGAGGGCGCCCGATCCTTGCGATTGTCGAACTCCACCATTCGTGCGGCCGCGTCCATGCCCTCGAAATCCACGTCCTCCGCGGTGGGCTGGCTCATCCCCGTGAACGTGTCGTATAGGTGGAACTTCCTGTCCATCTCGCCAGCCTCTATAAGCGCCAGTGCGGCGAGCATGGAGCTGCCGCCCTTCCACAGGCCGCATTCGACGATATCGCCAGGGATCCTGGCGCGCACAACGTACTGGACGGCCTTGTACAGGGCGTACATTCTTTCCCGCGAGGTTACGGTGTAGGGCTGGCACTTCTCAGCAAGAGCCAGGAACGGTTTCTCCATGTCGCGAAGCGTCTGGTCCTCGACGGGGCCCGTCAAGGGCCAGAGCGCCGTCCTCTTCAGGACTCCTCGAATCGACCTCTTGAGGAGTGTCTTGACACGTCCCTCGGGCATTGATCAGCCTCCTAGCCGGCAGAGAGTCATGGAAACTCGTCTATTGGGAGACTCTTCTGAACTGCGCAAGGCTCCCCACATCCGGGCGCCTCTCCCAGCCTGTAGCCCCCGAAGCCGCGATCTCCGCCACCAGCTGCGCGCAACCCGGGCACGGCTGGGCCAGCTCCCGCCCTTTGCCCGCATCGTGGAACAGGACCTCGGCGCCCGGGCGCACCAGGGTCTTGACGCGCTCCCAATCGGCCTTGACCCCGGCGTACTCGTGGTCGCCGTCGATGAAGACCAGGTCGAAGAGCCCCTCGGGCAGCGGCATCTTCCGGGAATCCCCGACAAGCAGTTCCACCCGGTCGGCCAGGCCGGTCCGGGCGAGCAGCTCACGCAGGTAGTCGTCGCCGGGCGGGGTGAGGTCCACCGACACGACCTTGCCCGCCGGGCCGATGCCGGCCGCCAGTATCACCGTCGAGCCGCCCTTGGCCCGGCCGATCTCGAGCACCCTCGGCGCCGGCGAGCGCTTGGCCGCCTCGAGCGCCAGGCGGTAGAGGTGGGCGCCCTCGTCCAGGTCCAGCTGGACGAAGCCCCGGGTGGCGGCGTGGCAGGTGAAGAGCGGGACGAGGTCGTGGAAGCCCTCGACCCGGCCCATGGCGTCGGGCTGGGCCTGATGGTAGCGGTTGGCCCAGTAGCCCATGTCCATGACCAACTGGGGGAAGCGCTTGGCGATCTTGCGGATCAGCCATTCCCTGGAGAAGACTCCGTTCACTCTTTGAGCTCCTTCAGCAGTTCCGGCCAATCGAGTGACAGGCCGGGTTTGACGGCGAAAGACTCGGCCATCCGCCCAAGACTCCAAGCCAGGGTCATCCAGTACTCAACTCTATGGCGGATGTCAACGAACCATCCAAAGAACAGGGGCGCAGGCAGACTTGTGACTACGCGGATCGCGTTTCTGGCAACCTCCAGAATCCTATAGGTGGTCGAATGCCGCCCCGCCCTCATATGATAAAGCGCCTTGGTCTTCTGGGCAAAACGCCCCATGCTGCACGCCCACCGCAACGCATATCCCACAGTGTAACGGTCTGCGAGGATCAAATGATGCGCCATAGCTCCTGGGACATATAGACCGATGCCCCCCCGGCTGCGGGCTCTGACAATCAGGTCCGGGCCCTCTCCGAAGCCGCGAGGTTTGTCAGGCAGAATTCCCATGTCTGCTCTGAAGCCGCCAACTTCAGCGAATACCCTGCGTCTGATGCCCATATTGGCTTCGATGACAATTTCATCAGGAGCCAGGATGCGCTCGACATCGCCATAGTCATACAGGCCGGCCATGGTTCCATGCCCGACACGTCCGCAGACTTCCCCGCGGAACCATTTAGGAAAAGTCGTGGTTCCCCACTCGGGGAGAAGCTTGCCACCAAAGAAGGCCGCCTCAGGATGCATTCGTATGGCCGACCTGATCGCAAGAAGCCAGTTCTGGGTCAACCTTACATCGTCGTCGAGATACCAGATGGTTTCGCCTCGACTTGCGATCACGCACCTGTTGCGCGCGCTGCTTGATCCCGGTTGAGGTTCCGCGACGTAGTGTATCGGCAACTTCGCACGGAAGGAGCCCACAAGTGCTTCTGTATCGACAGAAGGCCGGTTATCCACAACGACAACTTCCCAACCGGGTTCGCCTGCACCATCACAAGACCCCAGCCCTTCAAGGACTTGCTGGAGACTCGGCCGCCCACAGGTGCAGATGGCTACGGAGAGCTCCAGTCCAGATGACATCCGATCATCGCCTCGGCAGGATGGGTCTGAGAATGAACTTGACCACAGATGCTGGCAAGCGCAGAAATCTGAATCGGCTGACAAGTCGACGGGCTGCGTGACCGGCAGCGTGCAAGCCCTTGCGCCACAGCGGCGTATCGAACTGAGGCGTACTGTTAAGCTTCACCTCGGCAACCTCGCCGGCTCGTTCGCCTGTTGCCGACTCGTGGTCTGCAACCAATCCAGCCAGGAGCGGGAATAGTTGGTGCCGGTTGAGAATGAGTTCCCGCGCATGGGCGATGGCGTCCCGGTTCTTCCGCCATCCGTCGCTGGCCACAGCCTCACGCACCTTCTCGACGGCATCCGGGTCGTCGATGTCGAGCCGGACCATACAGTCAGCCGGCAGGTACTCGGCGATCCGGGTGCAGCCGTAGTAGATTGGCATGGTCCAGGCCAGCAGGCAGTCGCTGATCTTCTCGGTCCAGTACCAGGGATTGCTGTGGTTCTCGACGGCCAGCGAGTAGCGATAGGACGCGATGGCCTCCCACTTGTCCTCGATGGGCTTGAAGCCCTTGCCGAAAAGGTCGAACTCCACCCGGCCGGTGATCTTCTTGAGGAAGTCGAGCCGCCGGCGATGGCCGGGCAGAGTGGCGAGGTTGCTGGTAACCCAGGAAAGGTCCCGGTCCTTGTCCGGTGGCGGACACTTGATCAGGAAGTCGTAGTCGCGGTTGACGTGCCAGGGCAGGGCCGGCTGGCACTGGATGTAGCGCGGCCCGGTCAGGGTGGGGTCGGTCGTGTAGATGCGGGCGAACTCCGGAGCACCCTTGTGCAGCCGCCGGCGGTCCTCGCAGGGCGGCTCCTGCATGAGCGCCCAGATGTTCTCCCGCGGGCAACGGACCGTCGTGGTGTGGCGAACCCGGTTGAGGACCAGGACGTAGTCATATTCCTCGACCGGTTCGAGGGCCAGCCGCACGCCGCACCACTCGCCGGTATGACCGGGCGTCTGCCGCCGCAGATCGGGCCAGGCCCAGTCCTTGATGATCCGGACGATCTTCATGATGCCTCTACGAACCCGGCTTCACCACAGAGGGCACAGAGTACACGGAGGACTGCACGAGGTTTCTGCCACAGATGAACACAGATGCACACAGATGCCAGCAGGATAACGGAAGAAGGAGTTGCTCTGCCGCTTCGGCTCCGACTGCGTCGGCCCGCAGCGACAGCCCAACTCCTCCGGGCGCCTTGCGCCCTGCGCTGCATGCGCATCGCCATCCTGGAAACCTCAATGCCGCGATAGAGCGGCGAGCATGGCTCGGCCATGCTCAGGACGCGGAAGCGTCCGTGGGCGATGAGCTTCGGACGAGAGCCGGGCGCTTGCGCGTGGGTCTCGGCTGAGGCGCATCGCGCCGATCCGTGTCTGCCGTTGTTGTTATCTGCGTGCATCTGCGTGCATCTGCGGTTGATCCGTCGTTGCCCCCTGCGTGCTCCCGCCTTGGCCAAGGCTACTGCGGACAAGCTGTGCCCTCTGCGGTTAAGTCCTGCCGTCATGATATGCAGCTCGGCTCGATCTTCCAGCCGTCTCCATCCTTGACGACCAGCCGGGTGGGGTAGACGAGCCCCATGGCGGCAAACGCGGGCATCAGAGAGCGGCGCCTGCGTGCCAGTGAGGCCAGGCGGCGACCCACGGTGCGCCGGAGCCGCTTCTCCAAAGCTCCGTATGGGCGCCCGCCATGCTTCCGAAAAGCGGCCTGGGCCTCGGCCTGATAAGCCTCGGCGGCCACGCGGCTGCGCTGGGCATCATGCTGCCTAAAGCACCCTAGCTTGGCCTTTACGGCGTAGAGCTGGGCGTGCTGCCAGAAACGGGCCCAGAGCTCGTAGTCGGCGGCCAGCGAGTAGGAGATGTCCAGGCGACTCCCAACTTTCTCCCAAAGTGAACGGCGCCAGAAGGTGGACTCCTGTTGGATCCAGCCGCGGCCGGCATCCGGGAAGAGGCAGTGTCCCCGGAAGAAGGCCCTCTGGTTGAACCCCTCGAGCTCGGCGGCGTAGACCGGCTGCCCCTCGGCATTCATGTTGACCGGCGTGGCGCTTGTAAGCCACTCGATTTCCGGGAACTGGGCGAAGATCTGGCCGACCGCCAGCAGCGCCCCCGGCAGGTAGATGTCGTCGCTGTTGAGCCAGGCCATGATCTCGCCGGTGCTGCGCGCAAAGCCTTTGTTTATGGCGTCATACGGTCCACTATCAGGCTCACTGACCCAGTAGGCCAGACGGGATTCGTACTGGCGGATGATCTCGACCGAACCGTCGGTCGAGCCGCCGTCGATGACTGCATATTCAAGCCCTGAATAACGCTGCCCAAAGACTGAACTAACGGTCTGCTCGATGTACGACACTTGGCCAAAGCAAGGTGTTATGATCGAAATTGGTGGCGGGTTGTTCATCGAGCGCCTTGACTCCGACACGGCTTCATTGTAGGTCTTATCGCTTCGCGGATGCTGAACCTAAATGAAATATTAGATTACCAGTCGGACGCTTCGATGCATTCTAGCAGATGCTCACGGGTGTCGATAATACGATAATAGAAGATGAGCCCTTCAGTTCAAGCCTAGCCCTGTGGCTGCATCGGGAGCACGCAATGAACGACTCTAAGGTGGTGACTGAGGCGAAACTGGCGGACGCTGAGGCCGGGAATGTCAAGCCAACCACAAGCTCAGCTTTGACCAACCTGAAGTCAGCACGTTTCACTACTCTGTTTGTTGCACTGTGTCTCCTTTCGGCCCTAATTGTCTATGGCAATTTGACAGCGAGCCACGACTGGGGAGGAGACTTCGCAACCTACATCATGCAGGCCAGAAGTCTCGTTGAAGGCAATCCGAGCGACTTCATGCAGTCCAACAAGGTCGCCATGGAACAGTCATCGCACAGAGTCGGGCCTGTGCTCTACCCATGGGGGCTGCCATTGCTCTTAGCTCCTGTCTATGCGGGTTTTGGACCAAATGTCGTTGCCATGAAAGTCATCGGGGCGCTGTCCTTCGTGCTGCTGCCCATTGCGCTTTGGCTTGGATTTCGCCGCACTCATTCGCCCACGTGGCGCCTATGTCTTGTTGCCCTTTTTGCGCTGAATCCAAGCTTCCTGTCCATCACGAACGACATCATGTCTGACATGCCGTTTACGATTCTTGCCACCTTGAGCCTACTCCTTATAGATACCATGGTAGTTAGGCGCAGAACTTTGATCGGCTCTCATGTGGATCCGGTGCTTCTTGGTCTTACCATTGCAGCAGCTGTACTCGTTCGCACAAACGGCATCCTTCTGATAGTAGCCTTAACATGGGCCCAGTTGGTCAGTTGTGTGCTCAGACAAGCAGGATCTCGACCAGCATCTAGTGCGCCAAGAAGTGTGCGTGCTGTGTTGCAGAGCCTTCTTCCTGGCAAAGAACTGCGGATTCGACACGTCTTGCCGCACTTGTTGCCATATATCACGTTCGCCGCAGTCTTTGCCATTCCCTTGGTCCTTCTGCCCAAGGGAGGCGCTTCTTATGTGGCAGCTTTCAGAGGCAGCGTCTCACTGGAAATGATCAAACAACACCTTGGCCGACTCGTTGACCTGCCGGCAGAGTTCTTTCACGGGATGCCCCGCGAGTGGTTGTTCTATGGCATCACGGTCCCTCTGGCCATATCAGGAATGATACGTCGCTTGCGTGATGAGAGCCACGTAATGTTTTTCATGTTCTCGACCGTTGCCTTGTTCGCCGTGGTGCCAGTGAATATGCATTACAGATATTTGCTGCCGCTTCTGCCGTTCTATGTCTCATATGTGATAACTGGCCTCGAAGCGTTCCAGATATCCACACCTGTACCTGTAATGGAGAAGGTTGTTCGCAAGTATGCCTGTATCCTTCCAGTTCTGCTGGTGATCCTAAGTTTCGGCTGGTACTCAGTTAATCGTGCACACAGGAACATCAGAAATGGCCGCGTAACGGAGTTCGGCCCTTTCACGCCCTCTTCCCAAGAGATGTTCCGATTCATTACGACCCATACGGAGGCAAACAGCAGGATTATCTTCTTCAAGCCAACGGTCATGACTCTGATGACCGACCGGCAGTCTTTCATGATCTACAAATCCGAGCAATTGTCCCGCGGCAACTACCTCTGCATCTACATGAGAAAGGACGCCTATAGTCAGTTGACTCCCGCGCGGGCCGAAGAACTTGTCAGAAGAGCAGAAGCCGCGCTAATCTACGAGAACCCCGACTTCAGAGTCTATAGTCTGGACAGTTCCCGGGTTTCGAAGACTGCGACAAATGGCCCGCGCATCGAATGCGACCAGCCTATGCCCTAACTCTTATTGGTCAGGCCGCAATCTACCGTTTCACCAAGCTCACTACGTATTGGTTTCAGCTTATCGACGATCCAGAGCGCTCCAGCCATGGCAAGTTCGGTGCCTGTCTGGCACAGGCGTGCTAACGCGGCTATTGCCGCTGCCGGGCCGAGAGGGACCCAAGCCTGAAGCAAGAATACAGTAACCCCCTCACGTGCTCCCAGGCCAGCGGGAGCGATAACTGCCAAATAGCCGAGTGCCCACGCAAGTGCAAAATCCCCTGTGATCCGAAATGCCGCCACGAAGCTGGTTACCTCCATAGGAGCTAGTGCGCGTGCCGCAAAGTAGCCCGCATAGCCATACAAGACCCACCCAAGAACATAGAAGCCACCGGAGCGCAGTATATCCTTAACTGTCAGATGTGGCACGGCATCAGGCATTTTGCGCCAACGATAATAGGCATTCATTGTCCAAGTAATTACCTTGGGATGTAGCAAAGCCATCAAGAGTGGAAGAGGCAAGACATATACCCAGTACAGGGAGTCCCATTTCTCGCTTCCAAGGGTCGACAATCGCGAGATGGTCCATACGCCTACGCACACAACCAAGCTAATGATGATCTCCAGGGCTGTGGCTGCAAGCGCCTTACTCGGCAGTGCTCCGTCTCTGTTAGACAGGTGCACCCTCATGATAGCAGTCATGACCTTTCCCGGCACGTACTTGCCAACTTGCGAGGAGAACCATGCAAACAATGCTGTGTGCAGTCGAACAGGAGCGCCGACGCTGCGCATTAGTTGGTGCCAACCATAGGCGAGGCAGAGGTAGCCGGCCGAGACGAGGCCTGTAGCCAGAATCAAATTCACGACGGATATCGAAACGCGACTTTCAGACAGTCTCTGCCAATATCCAACTAACGACCAAACACAGAATCCCAGGGCAAAGACGCCCACCACTGAGGCCAGAATCCGCCTGATGCCCCTCCATCTAGACTGTGAAACAAAGATGGCTTTCCCTCTCATCTTCTTCATCACCTACGTGTCGCCTGTGTTCGGCGAACTGGTGCCCAGAGATGCTGTGCGTGTGATTCTATCTGGAGACCGGACAGGAGCAACCACAGGGAACTGGGGGTCATATGAGCAGAAGCTGTTTTGACAGCTAACTGCGAGGCCATAGAATATCAGTCGGGGTGCTTCGCGGGGTTGGGCTTGCTGTGGCAAGCCTTTGTCTCAGGAGGCGGGATGCCTGCTTTCTCTCTCATAATTCCTGCCTGTAACGAAGAGGCCGGCGTTGATGCTGTCTTGCGACGCTATGTGGCCGTTCTTCGCCGGGTTGAGATGCATGAGGGCTTCGAGATACTGGTTGTTGACGATGGCTCTACGGACGCAACCGCAAGGGTTGTAGCTGCCTTGGCAGCAGAGATGCCGGAGATCCGCCTGGTCCAACATGACCGCAATCGCGGCTATGGCGCCGCCATCAAGACGGGAATCCGGCGGTCTTCAGGCGCCTGGGTTGGCATCACGGATGCGGATGGCACCTACCCCGCAGACGTTCTTCCTGAGATGCTCATGCATATTGCGGAAGCGGATATGGTGGTAGGTTCCCGCACTGGCGCCAACGTGGCCATTCCAATGATTCGCAAGCCTGCGAAGTGGTTCATAACTAGGTTGGCCGGTTTCCTTGCAGGCGAGAAGATTCCGGACCTGAATTCTGGCCTAAGGGTCTTCCGGCGTGAATTCCTGATGCAGCACCTGAACCTGTTGCCAAATGGCTTCTCACTGACTACCACCATTACTCTGTGCGCGTTGTGCAATGGGTACGTGGTCAAGTACATTCCTATCGACTATGCTCGGCGCACGGGACGCTCGAAGATACGCCCCCTCAAGGACACGGCAAACTTCATTCTGTTGATCGTGCGTTCGATCACTACCTTTAATCCGCTCAAGGTCTTCTTGCCGATAGGCGGCCTAATCTTTGGACTAGGCATATGTAAGGCCGCATACGCTGCCCTCACTATCTACAATCTGGCCGATTCGGACATCATCCTCATAGTTGGCGGGGTGAACATCCTAATGCTTGGTCTCACGGCCGACCTATTTGCCAGAAGAAGGTAGCGTGATGCACCGGTTTCATTTCTGTGCGTGCACAGGAACCGCTTTCACCAACTGATTGAGCCCGAACAAGAAGCGTTCGTAGGCCTTAAGTTCGAACGCTGACTGCCCTAAGATACCCTCCAAATCGCGACGGGCAAGAAAGGCTTTATGCTCCTCAGCCCCAACTCTGCTGCAAAGGCCAAATGTCGCCAACACTTCATGTAACTTGCGACCGATGGGGTGTGGGGTCGTCAGAAGCAGCATAGCGTCGCTTGACATGATAGGAAGAACCTTTTGAAGCATGAGGGGCGGACTCTCGACGTGCTCTATGAAGGCAACCATGGTGATAACCGAAGCTTTATGGCCGGGCAGAAAGGCGCAAATACGTTCTATGGCATCAGAAGAAGCCAAGTCCAGTTTTAGGAAGCCGTCAAAGGCCGCGCCAACCGGTGGATCTACCCAGTCGACTCCGAAGTACTGACACCCGGATGGCAAGAATCTCTTAAGATAGCCTCCACCGCAAGCCAAGTCGAGAACCACTGCACCCTCTGGCACATGCTTAGCGACAGCTTTGAGACGAATGTTGCGGATCCAAGGTGACAGCAGTCCTTCAGTTTCCTGGTTCATTCCAATGCTCCGTGTTGTCCATCCTGTCTCTTGTGACCAACAATGGCGAATGCAAACAGAATTGTTGGGTCACCATCCGCCCTTCCTAGCCTGCATGTTTCTGTTGATGTCATGATAGAACCTCAGATAGGAATCGGCCTGCATGGTGGTACTATATTTCTTGGCGGTAAGGACTCCCTGTTCGCCGATCCCCCGGCTGGCAGGGCCATCAGTTAATACCGTCTCCAGCATTAGGCCTAGAGTCACAGGGTCCCCGCAAGGAGACAAGAAGCCGCTCTCTCCTTCCTGAACATACTCCAAGAGCCCCCCTATGCGGTTAGCCACCACGGGCAAGCCGCACGCCATGGCTTCTACGGGAACCATTCCTGCGCTCTCCGACTTGGTCGCGTGCGCCAGGACATCGGCAGCGCGATAGTAGTCGGCCATCCTGTTCCGATCCGCCTCATGCCGGCGGGCTTCAATATGCGAGGCAAGGTCCTGAAACTCGTTCGGGATGCCTGTGCCGCCTACCACCACCAAAAGCGCCTTAGGGATCCGCGCGATCAGGTGCGCCAGCGCCTTGAGGAGCGTGGGCCCGTCCTTAAGATCGTTCATGAGCCCGCCGTACGCACAGAAGAGCAAAATCCGGCGATCCTGAGGCAACCCCAGCCTGGCCCGAGCTTCCGCCTTGGATCCGGGGTGGAAGAAGTCGAGATCGACACCGACCCGCACCACGCGCATGGGTTTGTCAGCCAGGTAGGACCTCTTCGCCTGATTCAGCATCCACTGGGAAGGAGCGGCGAGCCAGAGCCGGGACCGGCCGATGTACTTCCTCTTGCGCCGCAGATTGAAGCGAGTGCCGTCCCTCCTGATCCGGGGCGAACGCCGCAGGTCCGGACAGCTGCCGCAGCCTTCCTGCCAGCGACTGCAACCAAGCGGACAGGCGCAATGGCCGGTGAATGTCCATGAGTCGTGCAGAGTCAGCACCGTGGGTGCCAATCTGGTCAGGGCGGGAAGCGCGGCTATGTCGAAGTACTCGCCATGAAGGTTGTGGAGATGCAGGATGTCCCAAGGGTGGCCGATCAGTTCCGGCAGCCTGTGGCTGCCAGGATAGCTGAGCCCCTCCCATCCCAAGCGCCTCTCCAACATGCATTTGAGCTTGCCGAGCAGCGTCTTGTCGCGGCCTGAGTTATCGATGGCCAGCACGTCCGGATCATCCGACTTCTTGACCTTGACTACAAGCGTGCTCTCGTGCCCGAGCTTGCGATAGTGCTGATGCAGAGCCAGGGCGGTCCGCTCGGCGCCACCGCCTTCCTCGAGAGTGCTCACCTGGACGATTCTGAGTGCGCGCCGCTCCATGACGGCCATCATCTCCAAGTGTTGCCGGATTTGCCGAGCAGGACGAGGCGAGCGAACCTGCGCAAGGGAGCCAGCGGGCCAGAGTACGCGACCTCTTGCCCTGTTCCGGATAGCGCCGCCCGCGCCTTGAAAAGGGCCCTGCCCATCCAGTAGCGCGGGGAGCGGAGCAGTGCTTCAACGTCGCTCGCCTGGCGGAGTTCGACGTCGATTGCCCCATTCCGGATGTCATGCATCATCCGGAGCACCTCCGGAGGATGGCTGCCGGTGAATCTCTCAAGCCAACTGGGATACTTGTAGACGTTGTGCACCCGGTAAGGATCTTTGAGTTCGAAGAAGCATTCCTGCGACCAGCGCTGCATCTGGGCGCTGTTATCCGGGAACACCTCGGTGTAGTAGAGGCACTTCTCACGGACCTGCTTCGGAAACAGCAGGGCGTAGTGAAACAGCCGCACGCCCTGCCTTTCCATGGCCTCCGCCGACAGCCAGTTGCCGGTTCGCAAGTCGCGCCCCTTATCGTCAACTACTGTGGGGGGGCGATGCGTGACGTACTTGGATCCGGGCCCAAAGCGGAAGAGTCGATGGAAGACGCCGCCCGTCCCGCGCAGGTAGCGTCCGTCCACCCGGTACTCCGGAGCACCCCAGAAGAAGAGCGTCCGGAACGACGCGCCGGTAATGGACGGATCGGCCCTCAGCATGGCCAAAACCGTCCGCATGTCCTCCGGTCTGTAGAACTCGTCGATGTCCACCTGCCAGAGCCAGTCGCCGGTCGCCCGCGTGGCGTAGGCCTGGCTCTGTTCGTCCTTCTCGCCCGGCCAGAAGCCGTTGGGGTGGCCGCAGTCCTCGGCCGTGACTATCTGGAGCTTCCCCTCGGGGTCCTCCTCGGCCTTGAAGCGCCGCAGTACCTCCAGTGTCCCGTCTGTGGAGTGACCGTCGGGCCCGGCGATGCAGGCGGCATGGGGCGAGGCGCCCTCGACCACTATGATCTGGTGAGCGAAGGGGTAGAGGGAGCGCAGGTTGTAGCGGGTGAAAGGCTCACCGTTCAGGACGATGATGCCGAAGGTGATGCGGGGGGGTGGCGTCACAACATGGCGCCTTGGTCAGTACGCCTATGCACATGACACTTGAAGCCGCCATCCCATAGAAACATTACGTTGAACAAGTCCTGGTTATCCCAGAAAAGGTCCTGAAACGTGTTGTGGTGCTTCGCGAAGATGGCCTTGCGCCATGCGTTGGAGCCAATACCGTTTCGCTGACGTTCGGTACATTCAAAGAAATGCAGCTCCTGTTCGTGGGCCACAACATGCCAGCGATGCATCTCCGCCGTTTGACTGAAAAGCACATCCTTACCAAGCGTGGGCGTTTCAATATAGCCGCGCCGGCCAACTCGCGCTAATTCGGCACATGCCAGTTCAGGGTGGGGCACATGTTCGAGAACGTGCGAGCAATAAACGAAGTCGAAGCTCTTATCTGGAAAGGGCATGGCTTCAACATCAAAGACTGCCATTGGGCGACCATCACGGACCAGTTCTTTCTTGCGATGCACCTCTGTCCGCAGAAACCGATCTCCAAGCACAGTCGCACCTGGAAATGGGTCATGACCGCTACCAACGTCAAGCACAGTCTGTCCTGAGTGGATGTCAAAGGCTATATGCTGGGATTGGTAGACATATCGTCCACTCCATGGAATCCGTGATGGTCTCTTGCGTCGTATCTCGAACGGAAGCAAGGCGATCAGGCTGCGGACATACTTGATCACAGTCCAGATCCTTCTGGAGATGCCGAATACTCGCTATTGGTGAGAAAAGCGTGCGGCATGTATATCCGTTTGTGCTCACAAAGCTCCCGGGCAGCCCTCTTAAGATATGAACGCGCGATCTTCGCTTGCACTTTGAGCCCGAGTCTTGGCAATGCACGATGAGGCGAATGCGTATAGCCCAAAGCCGCCATGGCATCCGCCGCACTCCTCAGGTGAGTTCCTAGAGCGCGCTGGGAAAACCAAGTAAGGCGCACCCCCCAAAAGACTGCCTCCGCATGCGGAGACAACTCTTGTAGATGCCGCTCAACAGAAGCACTTGTTACCATCCTGTCTGGCCGATGCTGCCAAGTTCTATGATAGTTCCCATTAGAAAACCGTTGCCAGTAAGCTCGACTTTCATGATTGCCGCCAGTGATCATTGTAGCTTCGAAATTGACTCCGATGTGGCCACACAACTTTCGCACTTCAGACTCCGTATCCTTCACCACATCCTCGTAGCGCAGGAGCATGTAGCGCGAATCGTTCCCCCACGCTAGTGCGCCAGCATTATCGAATATCCATCGCGCAGCCGCAAGATAGGGAGACATGCCGCGCTTCATGAGTGACACCATGGAGTCTAATCCATTACGCGCCATATGGACTATTCGCGCATTGGGATAAAGGGTAAGCAGCAGGTCAAGGCAGCGATAGTTACCCAGGGTCTTCTCGGCCCAGATAGCCTTGTGGCGATCATGAAGGAAGTCGCGATAGAACCCATCGATAAACTCTTTGTGTGTTGTACAACTCTTCGCCAATGCCATCGCACTTGCAGGAGTATGGCCGTAGGCGGTTATATTCGTGAAGAATGCCAACTGCTCCTGCGGCCAATCCGTTACGAGTCCGCTCTTCATCCAAATGGCCAACCGAGATTGCACCCTCGTGAAAGGCTGGAAGAACATCCTATGGTTGAAGACCCAGAGCTCAGGCCCACATGCAATACTAGAGTGTCCATCGAGAATAGATGCCAACAGATGAGTTCCTGAGCTGCCACACCCAACAATGAAGATGGGGCCGAGGTCGCAGTTGGTTTCCTCAGCGCTCTCGTGCGCCCCGGGAGCATCTATTCCCGTTACCATCTGTTGTAGTTCGCAATTCTAGCGTTGAACACCTTGCACACTCCATGAATGATTGATTAGCACAGGGCTCCTGTGTGCTGACGGCAATCGACCAGTTCCGAAGAAGTCTCCGTCTGCCACATGAATAGTTGCGGCGCCATCAATAAAATCAGAAACCTGACCATTCACAAAAGAGCGCAGACTCACAATGTAGCTTCCGGGAGAAAGAGGCCAGCGGTCTATGCGACAAAGAAGCGTGCCCTCAGATGGAAATGCCCCTAGGGCTTGACCTGCCACGCTGGTGTTACATGCAAACAGGTCATCACCAAGAGGCTTTCGAATGCTTAGGCTGACCATGCAAGCCTTGTTGAGCAGGGGTTCCGACGATGAGTACTTGATCTCTAAGAGGACCGTCTGTCCGCTCTGACACGAATTGACGGGAACTCCCTGTGCATTCAAGACGCGAAAGCTGCCGAATCTGATGGGGCCTTCTGCAGTATGGCCTTTGAGGTTCGCTAGGTTGGCCGACATAGCTGATTCTGCGGATCCCTGAACATAACGTCCTATCACGTCCGCCGTCGCGCCAGAATACGCTAAGAGACCACCATCGACTAGAACGGCTCGAGTGCATAGGGCCTGCACCGCGGCCATGTTGTGGCTAACAAAGAGGACTGTTCTCCCTCTTCTGGCGACCTCCTCCATCTTGCCGAGACACCTCTTCTGAAACTCCACGTCTCCAACCGCCAGCACTTCATCAATCAGCAATATCTCCGGATCTAGATGCGCAGCGACCGCGAAACCAAGTCTCACGTTCATGCCGCTTGAATAGCGCTTGATGGGCGTGTCTAGGAACCTTTCGACTCCCGAGAAGGCGACGATGTCGCTGAACTTTGCATCAATCTCCGACTTGCGCATCCCTAGAATAGCACCCGAAAGATAGATGTTCTCACGGCCTGTAAGCTCAGGATGGAATCCAGTACCAACTTCGAGCAACGATCCCACGCGACCACGCAACACCGCTCGACCTGTTGTCGGCTCTGTGATTCTTGACAGTAGTTTGAGCAGCGTCGACTTGCCCGCCCCATTGCGGCCAATAATCCCGACAACCTCCCCTCGTTTGACCTCAAAAGAAACCCCTTTGAGTGCCCAGAAATGCTCCACCCCTAACGAGGTGCTTCCGCCTCGCAGAAGTCTTCCAAAACCACTAGCGGCTATTTGTGCCGCATTGGCAAGGTGCTCCCGCAGCATGCCGCTAGCCTGTCGACGACACCCTATACGATAACGCTTACCTAATCCATCGACTGACATGATGGCATCGGACATGGGAGCTCCGTGCAAGGAGTGGTTGACGGAGGAAGCAGAGAGAACATGCATCCTTCCAACCACACCAACTATCGACTAGCGGACATCAATCGTTATTATCGGACATGTGCGATGAGTACTCAAGAGAAACGATGATAATTTCTACCAGCGCCCCCGCCGGTGCCGCCACTCGCGGCGCTTCCGATCTATGATAGGCTTGAGACCTACCTGATAGATCACGAATACGATAATGACTAGCCCGCAGACCAGCCCCAGGAACTGCAGCAGACCGATGGCCGATTCCGCATGATAGGCCGGCACCTCTTCCTCATCCACTGCCGCCAAGGCCGGCAGCGCCCCGGCCCAGGCCCGGCCGGCCAACGTCAGAAGCAGTTCAGCAATGACGCCCATGGTTGATCCCTGGCACTTGGCCACAACCGGAACATGCCACGCGCAACACAGAATGGCGCTTCCTTAGGACCTACGAACGGCGAACCGCAGAATATCGAATATCGAAGTCAGAATTTCGAAGTACGCGGAGTGGCCGGGAACTGCACTTCGACATTCGTCATTCGATGTTCTGCCATTCGACAAGCTCATGGCCCAAGCCCTGAGCGAAGGCGAAGGGCGGTTCTGCGGTTCGCCGTCCGTTCTCCAGGCCGCTGGCATGGCTAAAGGAAGCGCCGTTCCACGCAACATGCAACCCTCAACGCGCAATGAATCAGCGGAAGGGGCCGTCGTTGTTGCTGGCTTACCCATCGACGCCCTTCCTTGTTTGGCTTGCATGCTCCCCTTCGACCACTCGGAACTCGGAACCCGCCTTCGCCGAGGTTCACCCGCCGGAGCAGTTCGAAGGAGGGCTACGGCGGGCAGGCTCGCAACTTCTAACCTTTCACCTTCGGCCGCCGCCCCAGCCGCCAGTCCTCGAGCCTCCGCTTCAGGAAGCTGTAGTGGAAGACGACGCCGGTCAGCGCCAGCGCGCAGACCCCGCCGAGGATAAGGAGCAGCTTGACGTAGATCACCCCGCGCCGCGCCCCCTCGCCCGGCAGGACGCCCCGGGGGAGGTCCCGCCGGAGGGCGCCCTGTGCCTACGTCAGTCATTATCGGACGCCGCGGGCCGCGGCTCCAGTCTTTTGCGACAGCCGCGACTCGGATAGCCACAGATGAACACAGATGAACACAGATGACAACAACGGCCACAACAACAGCGTATCAGCCGCAGATGAACGCAGATGAACGCAGATAGGCGCAGATGACAACAACGACAGGCACGGGGCGGCGCGGGGCGCCTCGGGCGAGATCCGCGCACTGGTGCGCGGCCTTCGTCCGACTCGCTCCGCTGCCGGACGCGCGGGCGGCTGCGCGTCCTGAGTCCGGCTTCGCCGGCCTCGCCGCCTTTGGGGCGTTAAGAGCTGCCGGAAAGAACCTCGGGGCTGGCCCGATCGACCCAGGTAGGGGCGACCCGGCGGGTCGCCCCTACGGCAAGGGCGGTGGGCATGCCGGGCATGCCCAGGATGCACGGCACGTGCATCCGAGAGCAGGGTAGGCTGGACGTAAGCCGGACACGCGTGTCCGGCTTGCGGCCTGAACATCCTGCACCGCCCCCGTCGTGTCCTGCCGTTGTTATCTGCGCGTGCCGCGGCGTAGCTCCAACGGAGCGAAGACGGGTGCATCTGCGTTCATCTGCGGTTACAGAGCCCCTGTTGTTGTCATCCGCGTTCATCTGCGTTCATCTGCGGTTACAGAGCCGTTGTTGTTGCCCCCGCGTCTCCGCATCGCCGTGTCTCCGCGTCCCCGCGTCCCCGCGTCGCCGTATCTCCGCGTCCCCGCGTCCCCGCATCGCCGTGTCTCCGCGTCCCCGTGTCTCCGCGTCGCCGCGTCCCCGCGTCGCCCTGTCGCCACGTCACTCCGCCGTTCTCCGTTTGCCTTTCCCCCTCCGCGCCCGTATCCTCCCCGGGCAGAGCCGTCCATTGCCGGGATGCGAGATAGGGCGCTTCATGCGGAACTTCTCCCTGGACACCAACCTCCTCATCCTCCTCGGCGCGATCAGCGTCGCGGCGGTCCTAGGGGTCATCCTTTATGACCTCGCCCTCCGGCGCCTGGTCCGGAGGCTCTGGCGCAGGCTCCGCCATGGCCGCCGGCGCCGGCGGCATTAGAAGCGACGCGGGGACGCGGGGACGCGGGGACAGCATCCGTTATTGCCACAGATGGACACAGATGAACACGGATGACAACAACCACAACGGCAACGTATCAGCCACAGATGAACGCAGATAAACGCAGATAGGCGCAGATGACAACAACGGCTGGCACGGGGCGGCGCGGGGCGCCTCGGGCGAGACCCGCGCACTCGTGCGCGGCCTTCGTCCGACTCGCTCCGCTGCCGGACGCGCCGGCGGCCGCGCGTCCTGAGTCCGGCTGCGCCGGCCTCGCCGCCCTTGGGCACTACGGGTTGCTCCACGCAATTTGAGGGTTGAATTGGAGGGCGAGGCTCCTGCCGAGCCGGCCCGGCAACGGTCGACGGCTCGCCGGGAGGCTCGCCCTCCAGAATGCCTTCACGGGCGACCCGGCGGGTCGCCCCTACGGTCAGGGCGGTGGGCATGCCTGGCATGCCCAGGATGCACGGCACGTGCATCCGAGGGCAGGGTGAGCTGGACGGAAGCCGGACACGCGTGTCCGGCTTACGGCCGGTGCGCCCTGCACCGCCTCCGTCGTGCCAGTCGTTGCTGTTATCTGCGTGCATCGGCGTGAATCGGCGGTTGCAGAGCCGCTGTTGTTGTTATCTGTGTGCATCTGTGTTCATCTGTGGCTGGTCATCCATCGGGAGGAGCATCCCGATCACGCGGCCGCGCGCGTCCGAGAGAAGTACCTGAAGTCCGGCGCCGGCCGCGAATGGCTCAAGCGACGCCTGCGCGGCGAGACTGGACTGGCCGCGCGGCCCGGCTTATAATCCCCGCCGGTCGGGGCGTAGCTCAGCCTGGCTAGAGCGCGTGGTTTGGGACCACGAGGTCGCTGCCCGCCTACAGCGGGTGAACCCGCCTCCGGCGGGTGAAGTTCGAATTTCACCCGCCGGAGCACAAAGCGTAGGCGGGTTCACCCGCCGGAGCACAAAGCGTAGGCGGGTTCACCCGCCGGAGCACAAAGCGTAGGCGGGCCAGTCGCCAATCCGAAAGCAGAGACATATGAGATGCTGGGCCTACGTTCTTCGAGACAGAAGTGGCCGTCACTACGTCGGCATTACCGTCGACCTGCCCCAAAGGATCAAGGAGCACAACGCGGGGCGGACTCGCGGCGACCGCGGCCGGGGCCCCTTTACGCTTATCCATCGGGAGGAGCATCCCGATCACGCAACCGCGCGCGTCCGGGAGAAGTACCTGAAGTCCGGTGCCGGCCGCGAATGGCTCAAGCGGCGCCTGCGCCGCGAGACTGGACTGGCCGCGCGGCCCGGCTTATAATCCCCGCCGGTCGGGGCGTAGCTCAGCCTGGCTAGAGCGCGTGGTTTGGGACCACGAGGTCGCTG
>CALGYR010000081.1 GCA_937935355.1 uncultured bacterium
AATCGTGCCCCCGTCCCTGCCTTTCTCCGGAAGGACTTCTTTCCGGAAGCTCTTAAGCTGCTCTCCGACCCATCACCCGACATCAGATGCGAGGCCGCCTGGGCGTTGGGCGAGGTCGGCCGCGAAGCGGAATCAGCCGCACCCGCGCTCCAGAGGCTGGAGCAGGACTCCGACGAGGACGTCCGGACGGCCGTCAAGCAAGCGCTGAGCCGCGTAACGGCCCGGCCCCCGGCCGCGCCCTGAGCCCCTGCTGCACCGCGCCCATCGACAGGCTCAGGGGCCAATCGGACAGCTCTCCTCCGCCGCATAGACGATCCTGGACCGCAGCATCCAATGGTTGATGCTGTCGCCGGTATGGAAAAGCCTACCGCGGCATGACGAGGCCAAAGCTAAGCTTGGATTGCGCTTCACTCATGATGATACCAGCATACACACAACTAGCACAATAACATCACTATTCGCGCTAAACAACGTGTATGCAATACGTTCAGAGCGCTTCGACAAGATTGATGATGATACGACTGCAATATTCATACTAACAACCTGTCTATCGTGGTGTATGATTCTCCGTACCAACCACTCTCCCCAGTTTGGAGGACCGCCATGCCAGTCTCGGTCGATGAACTCTGCCGCCGCGCCGGAGTCGCCCGAATCACCGCGTACCGGGTCATCTCCGGCCGGGTCAAGGTCGCCGAGCCGACCCGGCAGAAGGTTCTGCGCGCTATGGAAGAGCTGGGGTGTCCGAAGATGCGCGCCCGCAGCCGGCGCGCCCGGGACCGGGGCATCGTCCTCTGGGGACCGCTCGCCGCAGGGGTCCAGCAGGACCCGCTCTTCGCGGACATCTGCCGGGGTCTCGAGGCCGCCATGGCCGGCCGGGGCCGGGCGCTGACCAGCCTCTCCTGCCCGCTGCCGGAGGATGGCGCGGAACTGCCCGTCGAGCTGCTCCGCGAGAAGGTCGACGGCGTGCTGACCATCGGCCTCTACAACCGGCCGCTGCTGGCGGCCATGGCCAAGCGCTGGCCGCTGTGCTGCCTCCTCTCCAGCCAGCTGGTCCCGGGGGCGGTCTCGCTCGCGCCCGACTACGGCGACGGGACGCGCCAGGCCGTCGAGCACCTGCTCGCTCGCGGCCATCGGCGGATCGGTCTGGTGGCCGGCCTGATCCAGGAGCGCAACCTCTCCCGGCAGATGTACGAGGGCTACGCCGGGGCGCTGCTCCGTGCCGGGCTCGTCGTCGACGCTGAGCTGGTCCACGCCGATGCCGGCAACGTCGGGCGCATCAAACCCGACAAGCCGCTGCCCCTGGCCCGCGGAGCCGGGCTGGCGCTCTTGAACTCGTCCCGACGACCCACGGCCATTGTGGCCCGGGAGGACAGCGAGGCTGGCCTGCTGGCCGCGGCGGCCGAACTGGGCCTCTCGGTGCCGGGGGACCTTTCCTTCGTCTTCGTCGGAGGCAGAACACGGACCGAAACGGACATGTGCCGGATGACCCGGGCCTCCTGCTCCGCAGAGGAGCTGGCCGAGATCGCCCTGCGCGCCGTGACCCTGGCGCCGCCGCCTGGGGCCAGGACCCTCGTGCCGGTCGAACTGCACGAGGGCGGTTCGGTGCGGGACCTGCGGGGATAGAGGATGACGGCGATGAGATTCATGACATCCGGACTGCTCTTGGCCGCGATGCTCGCGGCCGTCGCGCCCTTCGGCAGCCGTTGTCCGGCCGGGGAGGACTCTGCGGCCGCCGAGGCGGTCTTCAAGGCCTCCGGCCTGCAGGCCGGCTTCTGCGTTCACCTGGGGGCCACCGACGGGCGGCTGACCGCGGCGCTCTCGGGCGGTGGCGTCGGCGGGCGGTTCGTGGTTCAGGGGCTGGCCGCCGATGCCGCGTCCGTCGAGAAGGCCCGCGCGCACATCCGGGGCCTTGGCCTCTATGGGCCGGTCTCGGTCGATCGCGCGCCGTGCTCGCCGCTGCCCTACGCCGACAATCTGGTCAACCTCCTGGTGGTCGACGGCCCAGCGTCAACGGGCGGCGCCAGCGCTGGAGCCGGGCTCGACCTCAAGGAGGCGTTCCGGGTGCTCGCCCCGGGCGGGGCAATCTGCGTCCCGGCCCACTCCGGACCGGCCGCACCGGCCGGGCTCGCCGCCGCGGGATTCGGAGAGGTCCGGACGGTCGGGACATGGACCGCCGCGGCCAAGCCGCGCCCGGCGGAAATGGACGAGTGGACCCACCTCCGCCACAGTCCGGCCGGCACGGCCACCAGCCGCGACCTGCTGGCCGGCCCGCCCCGGACGCTGCGCTGGGAGGACGCCCCTCACGTGGCCCGCCACCACATGCACCGCAACCCGGTCGCGGCGGTCTCGGCCGGCGGGCGCCTCTACCTGGCGCTCGACTACGCGCCGCCCTACAAGCAGGTCGCGGCGGAGATGCGCCTCCTGGCCCGCGATGCCTTCAGCGGCGTGGTGCTCTGGGAAAAGCCGGTGAAGGCCCGCGAGATGAAGGGGCGCGGCACCGGCTACCCCGGAGCTGCGGTGGCCGCGGCTGGCGACGCGCTCTTCGCGCAGGTCGACACCGGCGGGCCGCTCCTGGCCATCGATGGTCGGACCGGCGAGGTCCGGCGGGAGTACCCCGGCACCTCGCCGGATGCCGTCATCCTGGTCGGCGACCGCGCCGAGCGGCTGCTGCTCCTGGAGCGCGACAAGGTCAGGCTGCTCAAGGCCGCCGACGGCGCTGTGCTGTGGACGGCGACGGTGGGCTCCTACGACAACCGCATGCTCTGCGCGGAGGGCCGCGTCTTCTGCCTGGTCCCCCGCAGCAAGAAGGTCGTCTGCCTGGACCTGGAGTCCGGCCGGCAGCTCTGGGAAAAGGGCGGCGATCAGCTGAGCAAAGACGGCTCGGCCATGACCGGCTGCCTCTCCGGGGCGCTGGTCCTGGGCACCGGCCGGTCGGTATGGGCGCTGTCCGTCAAGGACGGCGCGGAACTCTGGTCGCACCGCTACACCCTGTCGGGCCGCGCGCCGGTGGCCTGGAGCGCGTTCTTCTCGGGCGGGCGGGTCTGGATCCACGACCAGGGCGACAAGGAGCAGCCCGGCCAGTTCTGGGTCGGCCTCGACCCGGCCACCGGAAAGGAGCTCGCCAAGCACCCGGTCAGCTTCGAGAGCAAGTGCGCGCCGGGCAGGGCCACGGAGCGATTCCTGATCAGCGGCCGGATGCACTTCACCGACGTCAAGTCCGGCGAGACCGTCAGCACCGGGGTGGCCCGCGCGCCCTGCGGCGTGGGGGCCATGCCCGCCAACGGCATGATGTACAGCTTCCCGCTCGACTGCCAGTGCTTCGTGATGCTCAGCGGGGTGATGGGCTACGGGCCCGAGCCCGGTCCGGCGAAGCAGCCGGCCGCGGCGCCCGAGCGCCTGGAGCGGGGCGTGACCGCCGGATCTGCGGCCGGCCGTGAAGCTGATCCCGGGGACTGGCCGACCTACCGCCAGGACGCCGGGCGCGGCGCCGCGACCCGCTCCGAGCCGCCGGCCGCGCCCGGTCGGCTCTGGACGCGGGAACTGGGCGGCCGGCTGAGCCCGCCCATCGCCGCCGACGGCAAGGTCTTCATCGCCTCGGTGGACGACCACCGGGTCCAGGCCCTGGACGCCGGGGACGGCAAGACGCTCTGGAGCTTCACCGCCGGCGGCCGGGTGACCGCACCGCCGACCTACCACAAGGGGCGGGTGCTATTCGGCTCGCGGGACGGCTGGGCCTACTGCCTGCAATCCGACGATGGCCGGCTGGTCTGGCGTTTCCGGGCCGCGCCCTTCGACCGGCGGATGATCTCCCATGGCCAGCCCGAGGCGGCCTGCCCGGTGGAGGGCGGGGTGACGGTGGTCGGCGACCGGGCGTACGTCGCCGCCGGGCGACACAGCGGCCTGGCCGGCGGCGTGACCGTCTACGCACTCGACGCCGCCACCGGCGCGCTCGTCTGGGAGGGCTCACCCGCCGGGCCGGCCTTCGCCGACCTGCTGGTGCTCGAGGGCGCAAACATCTGCATGCGCAACGAGCGATTCGACCTCCAAACCGGCAAGCCGCCTCCGAAGAAGGAGGCCGAGCTGCCCCCGCGCTTTTGGTCCGGCCGTATCAGCCCGTTCAGCCAGGGCGTCTTCGCGCCCCGCGCCCAGTGGCAGCTCATGCTCGACCGCGGCCCGGCCCAGCCCGGCGCGGACCGGCCGGGGCCGGCGCTGGCACCGATGGTCGCCTTCGACGGGGAACGCTCGGCGGGCTTCAGGGCCTACGAGGATCCCAAGTACCACGTCTTCAAGCCGGCCGAGGACGCCTACCGGCTGTGGCTGCACCGCAGGGGGGAGCCGGCGGTCCGGGAGGCGGCTCTGCCGATCGAGCCGCGGGCCATGGTGCTCACGCCCCGCGCGGTGTTTCTGGCCGGTTCGCCCAACGCCTGGCCCCAGAAGGGAGCCGAGCTGCGCTGCCACTCGGCCGATGACGGCCGGGAGCTCTCCAGGCTGGAGTTGGAGGCCGCCCCGGTCTTCGACGGCCTCATCGCCGCGCGGGACCGACTGTACCTGGCGACCCTGGACGGCCGGCTGAGCTGCTACGGGAAATGAGCCCGTCGGCCCAAGTGCAGCCCTGCTGCACCGCACCCTTCGGCAGGCTCAGGGCCCAATCGGACAGCTCTCCTCAGCGGCGTAGACGATCTTGGCCCGCAGCATCCGGCGGTTGATGCTGTCGCCGGTGTAGACGTACTTGTCGGTGGCCCCGACACCGACCAGCCACGAGAAGGCGATCTCCGGCGTCGCCAGGGTCTTGTCCCTGCTCTCCGGACCACAGCTGTCTCCGTTCCCGTAGCCGCCGAACTTCGCCAGTGCGTTGCCATTGGTATCGATCACCCGGACCTGGAAGAGGTTCAGGTCCGGGAAGAACACCCGGCCGAACTCGTCCACGTCGAAGGTCACGTTCTCGCAGGTGCAGGCCTGCATGCCGACATGGCTGATGCCCGGATGGACCCACTCGGCACCGATCAGCTTCTCCGGCCCGCGCAGCATGGTGCAGGCGTACCAGGCCACGTCCGTCTTCCTGAGCGCCGGGTCGAGCTTGGGCTCGCCCTTGAACGGGTTGGGCACCATGCAGCCGGCCAGGTCCGAGCCGATCCTGAAGTCGACGATCCCGCCCTTGGGGCCGAACTTGACGATGCTGCCGTACATGTTGGCGGTGACGTCCTGAGCGCCCGAGGGGCGGGTCTTGTTGAGCTCGATCTTCTTCGGGAAGGCCCTGTCGAACTCCGGAGGATAGGGCCAGTCCGTCGGCCGGACGACCTCGGCGATGTAGATGTTTCCGGCCGCGTCGAAGCGCGGGCCGATCGCCCCATCGGAGACCTTCCAAACCACCGGGGCCTCTGAGACCAGCTTCCCGGTGGGCAGGTATTCGCGGACCATCTTGGGCGGGCGGTTGCCTGGGGTGGCCGGCTCCATCACGAAGAGGTGTCCGTCGGACGGGCGCACGCCCAGGGTGTGCGGGTACTCGGTCTCGCTGACCGGGACGAAGCTGGCGTGGGCCGGATATTTGCCGGCGAACCCATCGGTCTTGAAGGGGCGGTGGTCAGGCTGCTCCCAGGCCAGGGGCTTGCCGTTGTGGTCGTACTTCAGGAAGAGCATGGGCCACTTGAGGCCGTAGAGATTTCCGTCCGGCGCAGGCACCAGGTTGACCCCCTGGCCTCCCCCCGACCTCTCGGGGATGGTCACCTGCTCGACCTTGTCGGCCTCCTCGCTGTACCGGAACCACCAGGTCCGGCCGGTGCCACAGCGAGTGTAGACCTCCCTGCGGATGCGGTCCACGGTCACGTCCAGGAACCCGCCGTGGCCGATCTTGCCCTCGTTGATCCGGCGCGGCTCGCCGAACTTGCCGCCCTGGTCCTCGATCCGGTAGATGGCCCCCCCGTCGGCCGAGGCCCAGACCACCGGCGGCTTGGCCCCGCCGTCCACGGCCAGGGCCACGGTGCCCAGCCCGCCGACCTTGAGCGGGATGCGGGCCTGCTCCTTGGCGTCCTTCCACCCGCCAAACTTGATTACCTCGGCCGCGCCCTTGCCGGCGGACACGACGTAGACGGCTCCGCCGGACCGGTCCGCTCCGACGGCCGAGGGGCTCGGGACCGGGATGGCGCCGGCAAACTTCCCGTCCTTCTCGTCCACCACCACCAGGCGGTTGTTGGCGGTGTCGCTGATCAGCAGGTGGCCCTTGCCGTCGACGGCCAGGCCCTGCGCGCCGGCGGCGCCCAGATGGGTTTCGTCGCTGCCGGGCTTGGCCGGGTCGCCGAAGAAGACCTCCGCCGTGCGCTCGGGGAGCTTGACGCGGTAGACCGCGGCCAGGGCCGTGGCCGCCCCCTCGCCCTTGCCCAATCCGGCCACGAAGGCTGACTTGCCGTCGGAGGCCGAGGCCACGCAGGCCTTGTCGCGCGGCTGCCCGGGCATGGCCGGGCCCTCGAAGGAATCCCAGGGGGCCGCTCCGGAAGTGTGCACGCCGACCAGCCGGCCGGGCGCATAGCGGCCGCTGGCCGCGAGCCACAGGACCACGCCGTCCGGGGTGACGGCCATGGTGTGCTTGCGGGGCCCCGGCCCGACGGGGTACTGGCCGTGGCCGTAGCCGTACATCACCGGAGTCGCCCGGCCGTCCAGGTCGAAGGCCCCGAAGGCCTTCACCTGCTCGGGCTTGAGACTGGCCGGAAACGGCATGACCGTGCGCCCATAGGCCCCGGCGCGGCTCACGGCGATGAGCAGCGGGCCACCCCAGGCGTGGCCAGCCGTGCCCAGGCAGTAGACCGTGCCGTCCGGGCCCACTCCCAGAGCCTGAGCCCCGAAGTTCTGCGGGTCGCTGATCAGGACCTTGTCGAACTTGGCGCTCATCCCCAGAGCCACTCGCACCTTGAACGACCCGCCTCCCGCCGGCTTGCCGTAGTCGGCCCTGCCGTCCCACTCGATGGACTGGGCCAGCCCCGGCTTGAGCGGTAGCGGCGGATTCTTGCCCAGGACGCCAGCCACCAGGTGGCGCACCACCTTACCTGCCCCGTCCTCGACGAACACGGCCACGTCGGTCTCTCGATCGACGGCGAACTCGATCTTCACCTTGCCGTCGGCGGCCTTGGCGGCCGTGGGCTTGGCGGTAAACTTGGGGAATGCCGGCTCGCCCGCCGTCCCCGCGGATCCGGCGGCCAGGCACAGCAACAGGCAGAAGTTAATGGCGGCCTTCATTGTCTTGGCTCCTACTTGACCTCGCAGCTTTCCTCGGAGGCGTAAACGATCCTGGATCGCAGCAATCGGCGATTGAGGCTGTCACCGGTGTAGACGTACCGGTCGGTGACGCCCACCCCGCTCAGCCAGCTGAAGGCGATCTCCGGCTCGGCGAAGGGGCTCTTGAGGTCCTTGGGGTCGTCCGTCCGGCGGGGGCGGACCTTCCCGGTCTGCGGATCGATCACCGGGCTGTCCGGCCCGCGGCTTTCGGCGTTGCCGTAGCCGCCGAAGTGCGCGATCTCGTTCCCGTTGGTGTCGAGCACCGCCACCCTGAACCTCTGCATGTCGGGATAGAAGACGCGGCCGAACTCGTCCACGTCGAACCGCGTGCTCTGGCAGGTGCATTCGCGGACCTCGACGTGGCTGACACCCATGCGGATCCACTCGGCGCCGGTGATCTTCACCGGGCGGAACTTGTACTGGTAGTAGTACGCGGCGTCCATGGACTTGAGCGAGGGGTCGAGCTTCGGCTCGCCCTTGAAGGGCCGCTCGCCCACGTTGCGGTCACCGCCGGGCCCATCGAAATGGACCATGCCGCCCTTGGGGCTGAACTTCACAATGCTGCCGTACATGTTGGCGACGTTGTCCTGAAGGCTACCGCCGGCCGGGCGCTGCTTGTTGACCTCCAGCTTCTCGAAGATCTTCGAGAACTCCGGAGGATAGGGCTGGTCCTGCGGCCTGACGATCTCCGCGATGTATATGTTGCCCTGCGGGTCGAACTTGGGGCCCACCGAACCGTCGGAGACCATCCAGATGATCGGGTCCTCCCGGGCCAGCTCGCCGCTGGGCAGGTATTCGCGGAGCATCCGGGGCGGGCGGTTGCCGTTCTTCCCCGGCTCGAAGGTGAAGACGTGTCCGTCCTCGCGGACGCAGATGCGGTGCTGCAGCCAGGTCTCGCTGACCGGGGTGAAGAGCGCGTGCGACGGGTTCTTGACCCTGCCGTCCGGGTCCTGGCGGGGATTGGTCCAGGACGAGGGCTTGCCGCTCCGGTCGAACTTGTAGATGCCGTTCACGTAGGAGGGCAGGTACAGGCTGCCGTCCGGCCCGGTCACCAACTGCACGCCGGAGGAACTGGAGTGCGGCCCGGCCTGCACCTTGTCCCAGGCGTCGGCCTCCTCGCCGTAGCGCAGCCAGGTGGTCGAGGTGCCGGGGTTGACGGCCCGGCGGACGAAGACCTCCTTGCGCCAGCGGTCGACATAGACGTCGAGGAATGCGCAGTCGCCGAGGTTGTTGTTGCCGATCTCCCTGGGCTCCAGCTTGCCGCCCGAGTCTTCGATGCGCAGCAACCGACCATAGTCGCCGGCCATCCAGACGATCGGCGGCCTGGCGTTTCCGTCGACGGCCATCAGCCACGGGAAGGCCGGGTTGCCGTTGGCGGCGAGCGGCATCCTGGCCAGCTCCCTGGGCTCCCGGACGCCGCTGAGCTTGACCAGCTCGACGTTGCCCTTGCCCGTCATGCGGGACACGTAGACTGCCCCGCTGGCCTGGTCGATCCCCAGGCAGTCCGGCGCGTCGGTCGAAAATGAACCGACGAACTTGCCGTCCTTCTCGGAGACGATCACCACCCGGTTGTTGGCGGGATCAGCGACGAGCAGATTACCCTTGCCATCGAGGGCCAGCCCGGCGGGAACGCCTCCCAGATGGGACTCGTCGTTGCCGGTCTTGTTCGGGTCTCCGAAGAAGGGCTCGGCCGGGCCGCGCTCCGGCAGCTTCACCCGGTAGAGGGCGCTGAGCGGCGACTTGTTGGCCTTGAGGCCGCTGACGTAGACGTACTGACCGTCGGAGGAAGCCGTCACGAAGGACCGCGCATCGACTCCGGCCCCGGCGAGCAGGTCAGGCCCAGTGTACTTGTTCCAGGGACAGCCCCCTTCGGCGTCCAGTGCGGCCATGCGCAGGGGTCCTGCCCCGTACTCGCCGCCGACCAGCATGAGCAACTCCCCCTTGGCGGTCACCCCCATCGTCGACTTGCGCGGGCCATGGGGCGCCGGGTAGAGGTTGAGCTGCTGGATCGCATGCACCAGCGGAGCGGGTCGCCCCTCGAGCTCGAAGGTCTCGAAGGACTTGACCCGATCGCTCTTCAGGTTCGAAGCGAAGGGCGAGACCATGCGCTGATAGCTGCCGTCCCGATTGAGGGCGATGATCTGCGCGCCGTTCCACCCGGACGTGCCCGTTCCCATCCTGAGATAGACCGTGCCGTCCGGGCCGACCCCTATGCAGTAGAACCCGCCCACGCTGAGCGAGTCGCTGAGGAGCACCTTGTCATACCTGGCCCCCAGGCCGATGGCCACCCGGACCTTGAAGGGCCCGGCGCCGGCGGGCTTGCCGTAGTCGGCCAAACCGTCCCACTCGATGTTCTGCGCCAGGCCCGGCTTGAGCGGCGCCGGCGGATTCTTCCCGAGGACGCCGGCCACCAAGTGGCGGACAATCTTGCCGCCGCCGTCCTCGACGAAGACAGCCACGTCGGTCTCGCAGTCGACGGCGAACTCGATCTTCACCTTGCCGTCGGCGGCCTTGGCCGCGGTCGGCTTGGCGGTGAACTTGGTTTCCGCCGCCCCGGCGGACGGAACAAGGCCCAAAGGCACAGAGGCACAAAGGCACAGAGTGCTAATGATGCCGACCATTCTGGCAACTCCATCCAGAGGCCTCCGAGCCGTTCGATCCATTGCCTTCGCGGCCATGCTATCCTCCATTTCCGCCCCTTTGTGCCTCTGTGCCTTTGTGCCTTTGTGCCTATGCCCCTCTGAGCCGCACCGGTATCCTCACCCGCAGCGCCGCCATCCCGGGGTTGAGCCGGCGTTCGGCCATCCGTGCCAGCGCCGCCTCGGCCATGGTCCGCACGCTCCAGGTGACGGTCGGCGGGACCTGTCCGGCCCGGAAGCGCGGCAGATAGGCGGCCTCGAAGACCTCAGCCATCGACCAGCCGACCATGTCGAAGCCCTGGCCGAGGACCAGCCCAAAATCCGCGGCCGCCTGGGCCACCGGGACCGCCAGCCCCGCCCAGAGCGCCGCCACCGCACTGGGGCGGTCGGACCGCGAGAGCAGCTCCCGGGCCCGCTCGAGCGCGTGGGGCTCATCGGCCGCCACGCAGAGCGCAGGATCGATGGGCAGCCCCGCGGCAGCCATGCCCGCCGCGAACCCGCCGAAGCGGTCCTTGCTGTGGGCGTCGCTGAGCGTCGAGCCGAACCAGGCGATCCGCCGGTGCCCGCACGCGACGAGGTGCGCGACAGCGAGCAACCCGCCCTGGTGGCCGTCCTGCATCACCGAGTCGAGTTCGACGTCCTCGCGCCAGGCGTCGACCAGGACGGCGGGCAGCCCGGATCCGGCCACGGCGCGGATCAGCACGTCATCGGTGGTGTCGAGCACCGCCCCGACCGCCCGGGCGGCCCTGAGTTGGTCGAGCACCTCCGGAGTGGAGCGCCCGCGGGTGCTCGCGACCAGGAGCGGCCAGCCCCGGCGGTCGGCCGCCCGGCTGAATTCCGCCAGTTGAGCCTGCGAGCGCCCCGTGAGCCGGGCAGCGTCCTCAGGGAACTCGGCCAGGTAGGCCGCCGGCGATGCAACGGCGCGCTCGTCCTTCGGCGGCAGCACCCGGTATCCGTGGCGCGGGACGGTGGCGATGGCGCCCTCCGTCTCGAGCGTCTTCAGCGCCAGACGGACCGCCTTGCGCCCGACCTTATGCTTTTCGGCGAGCTCGCGTTCAGACGGCAGGAACTGCCCGGCGGCCACGCCCCCCTTGGCGATGCTCGCGCGCAGCCTGGCCGCGAATTCGGTCGAGGTTCTTCCGTTGGTGGCCATTCAACTCATCTCCCGGTGGGCCTTTTCTGGTCTCTTGGTGATACCTACACCGCGCAGGAACCTCTGGTGGCCAGAAAACCGGATATTATGCAGATCGTCGGCACCATGCGTAGGGGCGGGTTTGAAACCCGCCCCTACAACGCACCTATGTGCCTGTTCGGAAAGGAGTTCAGACGATCCTGTCCCGGTCGACGTTGGGGAACACCTTCCGGAGGTACTCGGCCAGCTTCTCGTTGGTCGGGCCCCACTTGTCGCGGTACATGTAATACTCGAGCGAGTTGCCGAAGTCGCGCGCGGTCTGGAAGCGGCCCTCGGGGTTGTAGGCCAGGGCCTTCATGACGATGAGCGCGAGCTCCTCGGGCACCTGCGGGTTCACGACCCGCGGGCTCTGGATGGCGCGCTTGTGCTGCTCGCGGAGCTCGTTGATGTCGTTGGCATTGTAGACCGGCTGGCCGGTGAGGAGCTCGTAGAGACACAATCCCAGCGAGAAAACGTCCGAGCGCGCGTCGACCTCGATGGCCAGGGCCTGCTCCGGGCTCATGTAGTCGAGCTTGCCGGTCACCACGCCCGGACCGGCCAGGATCTGATTGCTGACGGCCAGCGCGATCCCGAAGTCGGTGAGCTTGACCGATCCGCGGTAATCGATGATCACGTTGCTGGGAGTCACGTCGCGGTGGACGACGCCCAGCGGCTGCCCGTCGCGCGAGCGCTTGCCGTGCGCGTAGGCCAGCCCGCGGCACACCCGGCTGGCGATGAACGCCGAGTACTCGAAGGGCGGCAGGTAGCCGGTCTGGTAATGGGCGTCGAGGAACCGGTCCATGCCCAGCCCGTGGAGGAACTCCATGACGATGAAGAGCTGGCCCTTGTGGCGCGAGAGGCTGTAGACCTGGCAGATGTTGTCATGGACCAGGTCGGCGACGAGCTTGGCCTCGCCGATGAAGAGGCCCAGCGCCCGCTTGTCGCGGAGCCACTCGCGCTTGATGATCTTGACGGCCACGGTCTTCGAAAAGCCGGCGGTGCCCAACTGCTCGGCCAGGAACACCGTGCCCATGCCGCCCTCGGCGATGCGGCGGATCACCTTGATGCCCTGCAGCAGCTCGATGCCCGCGACGATGTCGCGCTCGGCGCCGCCGTCGCCGTCTCCGTCTCCGGCGGCGTCCGGGGGCAGCGGAGCCGTCGACTCCTGCGGCCGCGGCGCGGGCCTCTCGGCGGAGTGATCGGCGGGAACGGCCGGAGACGCCGGCTGCGCGGCGGAGCGGAACTGCGGCGATCCCTGGAACTTCATGCGCTTGGTGGCCATACCGGTCCCTCGATCATCTCATCGCCCGGCGGGCGCCTCTCTCTTCAGCTCGGATTTCACGGTCGGCAGCGTCGAGCCCGGCAGCAGCTCGCTCACCGGGCGGCCGGAGACCAGGTCGAGCTCGGCCAGCCGCGAGAGGTAGTCGGCCTGGGAGCCGGCCAGTCCCAGTTCGGCCGAGAGCAGGTCGTCCTCCGAGCGGACCACGTCGAAGCTCGAGGCCCGCCCGCGCTCGTAGAGAGCCTTGGCCGCGGCCGCGGCGAGCTTGGCGGCCTCCAGGCGCTTCTCGTAGCTGGCCATGTTGCGCTCGGAGGCGGTCAGGTCGCGCAGCACCCTGCGGACCTCGGCCTGGACCTCGATCTCCCGGCGGTGCAGGTCGAGCTCGCCCCGGCGGAGGTCGAGCTCCGCCTTCTGCCGGGCGTTTCGCGAGGAGACCAGCCCCAGCGGCACGGAGAGCTCCACTCCCACGCGCACGTTGTGCTCCTCGGCGGTCTGGCTCGCGCGCGAATCGTCGCCTGAGCCTGAGGCAGTGTAGCCGGCGACGAGGTCCAGACTCGGCCAGGCGTTGCGCCGCTTGCGCTCCACGTCCAGGCGCACGACGTCCAGGCGCTCGCGCGCCGCGACCAGGTCGGGCCGGCGCTCGAGGGCCAGTGACAGGGTCCGCTCCCGATCCACGGAGACCGACGCGGCCCTGGCGGCGCTGGAGAGCGCCAGGCGCTCCTCGAGCGGCAGGTCCAGAGCCTGCTTGAGGCTGTCTAGCCCCTGCTCGCGCCTGGCCTCGGCCAGGGTCAGCGCCACCTCGCGGCTGGAGCGTTGGATTTCGGCGTTGGACACGTCGAGCTTCGAGGCCTGGCCGGCCTCCTCGCGCGCCTTCGCGGCCTTCAGGAAGTAATCGGCGGACTCCAGCGACCGGCGGTTGGCGGCCAGGGACAGTTCGTCCTGCACCGCGCTCCAGTAGAGCCTGCGGACCTGGAAGGCGGTGGACTGGGCCGTGCGCGCCAGGTCGCTGGCGCTCGCCGAGCGTCCCAGGTCCGCCGCGCGGAAGTCGTAGAGGGCCGCGGCCGTGCCGGCGCCGGCCAGCAGCGGCTGACGCACCTCGGCGGAGGCCGACGAGGAGTAGTCCCGGTCGCCCGAGCCGGAGGTCGCGTCGCGCGACTGGCTCACCCGGCCGGTGACGGTCGTGCCGATGGGCGTCCTCTGGGTCACCGAGCCCGAGACGGTGTCGGCCGTGGTGTCGGGGCCGTCCACGACGTCGTCGTGCGAGCGCGTCACCGAGGCCGAGAGCGACGGCAGGAACTGCGCCAGGGCCGTGCTGCGGTCGAGCTCGGCCTGCCGGTCGGCCAGCCGCGACCGGCGCAGATCGATGTTGTTGCGCAGCGCGATCAGGATGCTCTCCTCCACGGAGAGCGCGGTGGGGGGTGCGGCTGCGGGTTCCGGGGTCCGGGTTCCGGGTTCAGAGTTCCGGGTTCCCGGTTCCGGGTTCCAGGTTGCGGGCTTGTCCGCTGGCGGAGCGGCCGGCACGGCGCCAGGCTGCAGCGCAGTCGCCCCGCCCTTCCCTGCCGTCGCCGGCACCGTGACCGCCGGCTTCGCCGCCGGCTCGTCCTTCTTCGTGGCGGACGAGGCCGGAGCCTTTGCCGGAGCGGCCGACCCCTTCGCCTTCGCGCCACCCGCGGCAGGCGTCGCGCGGGAGCACGAGCAGCACAGCGGAAGAACGACGACCGCGGTCATGGGGAGCAGCCAACGAAGAACGGCCATGAGAACCTTTCCGGCGTGATCGACTGGGTCCACGAGGATTATAGAACAGCCGACGCGCTTGGCAAGGCACTGTGATTGCGGCCAACGCCTCAAAACCCCGAAATTTCCGCGAACCGGGCAGGCGGCCTGGTGTATATTGGACTGGTAGTGGACCGGACTTTTGGTCCGCCAGGCCGGAGGCAAGCATGGGACTGCGAGGTTTCCAGCCGCACGTGAGGGACAAGGCGGCGGCCGACATCGAGGCGGACATCCGCGGCGACAGGCTCTGGGGCAAGCGGCTGCCCGCCGAACGCGAGATGGCCGCCAGACTCGGCATCAGCCGCTTCACTCTGCAGTCCGCCCTGCAGCTCCTCGAGTCCCGCGGCGTCATCGTCCGCCGGCACGGCTCGGGGACATTTGCCGCTGAGAAACCCGGTTCCCCGGCCTCGGCCAAGGCCGGCAACAAGGCCCGGGTGGCGGTGATCGCGCCCGCCGCCGATCTGGCCGCCGAAGGCTGGACCTACTACGGGGACATGGCCCGGGGCGCGCTCCGCGGCTGCCGGCGGCATGGCCTCGCCGCCCTGCCCCTCCCTCTCGAGGAGGTCTGGGCCGGCGGCCCGGGCCCGCGCTGGGACGAGGCCAAGGGCTGTGACGCATTCTCCGTGGTCGGCTCTGGGGCGCTGCCCATGGTCTACGCGCTGCTCAAACTGCGCCGCGGGCCGGTGGCCCTGCTCGACGGCGTCCTCCGCGACGTGCCGGTCATCGCCGTGGTCGACGGCAGCTTCGCCGGCGCGCGCCGGGGGGTGCGTTACCTGGCCCGGCTCGGGCACCGTCGGATCGCCTACATCGCGCCGCGGGAGGAGCCCGACGCCCCCCACCCGAAGTCGCACGGCTACCGCGCTGCACTCGACGAGAACGGCATCCCCTACGACCCGGCGCTCGTCTGCCCCGACCCCGGCGACGCGGGCGAGGCCCACATCCCGGCGGCCGTCGAGCGGCTGCTGGCGCTCTCCGATCCGCCCACCGCCGTCTTCGCCGGCAACGACCGCAAGGCCCTGGCCGCCTGGCAGGCCCTCGAGGCCCGCGGCCTGCGCCCCGGAGTCGACATCGCGCTCGTGGGCTTCGGCGACACGGCCAGCAGGTCCGGGGCGTCGCAGGGCCTGAGCAGCATGCGGATACTCACCAGGCGCATGGGCGAATCGGCCGTCGCCGCCCTCGTTGAGGCCGGGCGCATGCCGGTGGCGCGGACACTCATCATCCCGGACAGCCTGATGATCCGGGCGAGCACCTGCCCGCCAAGAGTCCCAGCAACAGCAGCGGCCGGTGAGCCGCCGAAAGCGAGGAGACTGCCATGAAAGCCCTCTTTCTAGCCGCCCTTCTGCTGCCCGTCACGACGCTGGCCGCCGCCGGCGAAGCGGCCCAGCCGTCCTTCACGACCAAGCCGACGGCCGCGAAGAACGGCGACACGGTCGCCATCTCCTTCGCGGTCAGCGCCCCGACCGACGTGGCCGTCTACATCGAGGACTCGAAGGGCGAGGTCGTCCGCCACCTAGTGGCCGGGGTCCTGGGCGGCGCCAACCCGCCGCCGGCGCCGCTCAAGCCCGGGCTCTCGCAGAGCGTCGAGTGGGACGGCAAGGCCGACTACGGCAAGCCGGCGGGCGCCGGGCCGTTCAAGGTGCGCGTGGCGCTGAGCATGAGCGCAAAGTACGACCGGGTGGTCTCGTCGAAGCCCTTGAACTTCGAGAGCATCGCCGGGCTCGGAACCGGCCCCGACGGGACGCTCTACGTGCGCACCGTCACTGCACCGGCGGTCTGGGACCACACCCAATTGGTGGCCCTGGACCGCGACGGCAAGTACCTACGCACGCTGTTCCCCTTCCCGTCGAATCTCAAGAAGGCGCAGGTCGCGGCCTACGGCGTGATGGAACTCGACGGCCGGCCGGCGCCCGGCAACGTCATGTTCGAGCGCAAGCTCGACCTGCTGGACAGCTTCGGAGGCGACCATGGTCCGGGCCACGCCACGCTGGCGGTCGGCGCTGACGGCAAGGACCTCTACATGCTGCTGGGGCGGCGTCGCCCCTACCAGGAACCGGGGATTGCGCGCATCGCCGCCGACGGATCCTGTCCGGCAGAAAGGTTGAACGAAGTCCTGAAGCCCGGCGGCAAGCTGGGCGTGATCGATCAGCACCCCACCGGAGCCGTGCTTTCATCCGACGGGAAGTTCCTCTACTTCGCCGGATTGACCGCCGGCGGCAAGGAGTGCTGCGCCGTCTACCGCGTTCCGGTCCCGGCGCGCAAGGGCATGGAGGTCTTCTTCGGCGATCCCGGGAAGAGCGGCGGCGGCAAGGACCTGCTGGGCAGCGCGCCCAACGGGCTGGCCCTCGACGGCAAGGGCAACCTGCTCCTCGCCGACGCCGCCAATGACCGCGTGCTGGCGATCGAGGAGAAGAGCGGCAAGTACGTCGGGGAGCTCAAGGTCGGGAAGCCCGACGGCCTGGGGGCCTCGAAGAAGACCGGCGCGATCTACGTGACGGTCAACGGCAAGGGCCGCGCAAACCTGCTCAAGTTCGACTCGCTGGGGGCGGCCAAGCCCTCCGCGGAGTTTCAGCTGCCTGGATTCGAGCACCTGATGACCGTGGACCCGATTGCCGAGCCTCCGGTAATCTGGTTCGGAACCCGGGTGGGCGTACTGCTGCGCATCGAGGACGCCGGCGGCAAGCTCGAGGCCAAAACGATCTCGGCCGGCACCAAGGCCCCCGAAGGCACGCAGGAGGGCTACATGAGCCTGGTCGTGGACCGGCTCCGCAAGGAGATCTACATCCGCAACGGCTACAGCGGCGGGCTGTGGCACCGCTTCAGCGAGGCAACCGGTAAGATCGAAAACCTGCGCATGCCAGACGGCGACGGCGGCGGCGGCCACGGCCTCCAGCTCACCCCCGCGCCGGACGGCAATCTCTACGGCCTGAAGTGGCCCTACCAGTTCTACCGCTGGGACCGGAGCGGTAAGATCCTGGCCTGGCCGGAACCGCGCCGTCCGGTCCCGGGCAAGTACGACCACACCAAGCGCGACGGCGTCAAGCCCAAGCTTCTGCCGCACATCGCCTATTCGCCCGTGGCCATGGTGGAGCTGCCTCACACGCTGGGCGTGCGCTGGGACAGCGGCAACCTGCTGGTGCTGGAGAACCCCCAGGGCGCCCGGGCCATGAAGGGCCTGCTCGAATACCTGCCCAGCGGCCAGCTGGTCAGGGAAGACCCCATCATCTGGAAAACCACCGACGCGGCGGTGGGACCCAAACTGGACGCCGCCGGCAACATCTACGTCGCCGAGGTCGTCCGGCCCAAGGGCTGGGTCCTGCCGCCCGAGCTCAAGGAGAGCCTGGTGGCGGCAGGCGCCAAGCCGGCGGAGGCGGAGAGGACCTACGGCGCCATATACGGCAGCATCGTGAAGTTCTCTCCCCGGGGCGGCACCTTCCACTTCGAAGCCGGCACCAGCTACGACAAAGGGCCGGAGCCGTTCGAAGGCAGCCCCAAGCTCGACGGTCTGAAGTCCGCCGAATACGACTACTTCTACCGGTCGCTCCACCCGGTCAAGGTCACCGGGGCGGAGTGGGTCCACCCGGGCATCGGCCACGTCGGCTTCTACGGCTGCAACTGCGAGAACGTGACCTTCGACGTTGACGAGTTCGGCCGGGTCTTCTTCCCGGACCTGGCGCTCTACCGCGTGCGGGTGATCGACACCGCCGGCAACGCGATCACGCACTTCGGCGGTTACGGCAACCCCGAGAGCATGGGGCCCGAAAGCCCGGTCGTCGACGAGAAGACCGGGAAGCTCCGCCCGCCCAAGCCCGGCGAGAAGAGCCCGTTCGCCCAGCCGGACATCGCCTTCGCCTGGCTCACCGGCGTGGGCGTCACCGACCGCTACGCCTACATGGGCGACGCCATGAACCGGCGGCTCTTGCGGGCCAGGCTGGTCTACGCGGCGGAGGAAACCTGCGACATCAGGTAGGCACTGAGGGACTGAGGCACTCAGGCACTGAGTCAATAGGAGGACAAACCGATGGATTCGCGCTCTGCAGCTCGTCCCCAACACACTAAGTGCCTCAGTGCCTTAGTGCCTCAGTCCCTTGCCTTTCTCGCGCTGTTGACACTGGCCAATGCGGCTACAGCCGCCGAGCCGGCCATCCTCGACCAGGACAGCCTCTGGCGCACCTACCTGGTCTCGCGCACTCCGACGGTGCTGTCCGAGGACGGCAAGCGGGAGCGGAAGGCCATCACGTGGTACTGGGGCGGGCTCTCCGCCAAGGCGGCGAGCGAGCCGGCGGCGTCCCCTCTTCCTCCAGCAGAATGGACCGGCGCCGACTTCGACGACGGGCTCTGGACCCGCTCGCGCCTCCCGATCTACGCCGGCATGCCCCGCAACAGCAACGATACCGGCGGCCTGACCTACGACACCGCCATGGTCGCGCTGCGTGGCCGGTTCGCGGTCAAGGACCCCGCGCAGATCAAGGAACTCAAGCTGTCGGTCTCCTACTACGGCGGCGTGGTCGTGTACCTGAACGGCAAGCCGGCGGCCCGCGGTCACGTCCCCGACGGGAAGGCCGGGGCGGAGCCGCTCGCCGAGCCCTATCCGGCCGAGGCGATCCTGGCCCCGGACGGCAAACCCCTGCTCGCCAACGACCAGGCCCATGCCGACCGGCTGGCGGCGCGCGTCCGCAAACTGACGGACGTGCGCATTCCCGTCGGGCTGCTGCGCGCCGGAACGAACGTGCTGGCCGTAGAGAACCTCGCCGCAGCTGTCCCCGGGCAGCTCTTCAAAGGCAGCAAGACCACTCCCCGCGCCGGGTGGCCGCCGGTCGGGGTTCAGGAAATCCGCCTGACGGCGTCGCCGGACAGCAGCGTCGCTCCCAACGCCGCGCTGTCCGCGGGGGTCCGCCTTTGGACCTGTCCGGTCCACGAGACGGCCGACGCCTCGGCCTACGGCGACCCCAACGATCCGATCAGGCACATCCGCATCACCGCTGCGCCCAACGGCGTCTTCTCCGGCCGCCTCTTCGTCGGCTCCGACAAGCCCCTCAAGGGGCTCAAGGTCGCGGTGGAAGACCTGGCCCAGGCCGAAGGCCCGCGGATTCCAGGCGCCGCCGTGCAGGTCCGCTACGCGGCGCCGGTCACGGAGAAGATCGGCCGCTGGGTGCCCGTGGGTCGTTTCGACGCCCTCCTGGACGCCATCCCCGCGGAAACCTCGGCCGCACCCGGCGCTCCCAGCGGAGCGGCGGCGAGAGCCGCGTCGTCGCTCTGGCTCACCGTGCGGGTGCCCAAGGACGCCAGGCCCGGTGACTACGCGGGCAAGGTCACCGTCTCGGCCGATGGCCTGGCCCCGGTGGCGGTGCCGCTCGAAGTCAAGGTCTGCGGCTGGACGGTTCCGGACCCCAAGGACTTCCGGATGAAGACCTTCGGCCAACTCTCCCCGGACAGCCTGGCCAGATACTACGAAGCCCCCCGGTGGTCGGACCGGCACTGGGCGCTCGTCGCCAGGTCCATGGCGCTGATGGCCGAGGTCAATTCCCGGCAGGTCCTGGTCGACATGGTCGTCAACTTCTACGGGGGCAACAAGGGCTCCATGGACTGCAGCAACGAGGAGTCCATGGTCCGCTGGGTGAAGCAGCCCGATGGCGCCTACAGGCACGACTTCACGATCTTCGACAAGTACCTGGACGTGGTCGACAAGACCATCGGCAAACCGCTGCCGCTGCGGCTCAACTGCTGGGTCGAGTGGAAGAACAAGGGCGACGCCAAGGGAGCCGTCACCGACTGGTGCCAGCCCAGCAAGGTGACGGTGCTCGATCCGGCCACGGGTAAGCTGACCCAGATGGACCAGCCCAAGCCGAACTCGCCGGAGTTCGTGGCCTTCTGGAAGCCGGTGCTCGAGGAGGCCAGGAAGAGGATCGAGGCCCGGAAGTGGTTCGACGTCACCACCGTCGGCCACAACAGCTACTGCTTCGCGCCCCATCCGCTGGTGGTGGATGCCTACAAGCAGATCTGGCCAGACGGCCGATGGAGCTACACGGCGCACAACGGCACCATGGGCAAGACCGGCAATGCCTTCCCCGGCACGGAGAAGACGGTCAGCATGCCCATCTTCAACGCCGATTGCGTGTGGACGGCCCCGGCTCCATCCCTCAAGGGCTACGCCCGGCTGCTCCAGCCCTGGCACGGCTACTGGTGCTTCACTTATCGCGGGACCAGGAGCTACTGCGACATCGTCGAGGTCCGCAACATCCCGGAGATGGAGATGATGCGGGGGCTCGACGGCTGGAGCGACTTCGGCGTGGACTTCTTCCCGGTCAAGGACGAGCGAGGCCGCAAGGCCTTCATCGGCAACGGCCGCGGGACCGGCGGGCCCGATGACGGCACCATCGCCCTGCTGGCCCCGGGGCCGGAAGGACCGGTTCCCACCGAACGCTACGAGATGCTCCGCGAGGGTCTGCAGGTGACCGAAGCCATCCTATTCCTGCACAGGGCCGCCGACGAAGGGCTGATCACCGGCGACCTGAAGGGGCGGGTGAACAGCTACCTGGACGACCGCGCCGTGAACATGATCCATGGGTGGCTCAGCGGCTGCGCGCGGTCGGAATACGACGACAAGCTCTTTGCGCTCGCCGGGGAAGTGGCCGGCAAGCTGCCCAAGGGCAAATGAGGTAGGGAGAGCCAAATGCGAACTCTCCGGATGCGCGCGGCGGGATGCATGGCGGCCATGGTCCTGGCTCTGGCCGTTTCTTGGGCCCGGGCAGGCGAGCCGGTCACCGATGATTGGAAGCCCACGGTGATCCTCCTCCTTGGCGGACAGTCCAACATGGTCGGACAGGGAAAGGCCGCGGAGTTGCCCAAGGAACTGCAGGCCGGCCCGGCCAACGTCCGGATCTGGGGAAAGACCGGCTGGACGGAACTGAAGCCGGCCGGCACCTTCGGCCCGGAGGTAGGCCTGGCGGCCGAACTGGCCAAGGCCTGGCCCACCGAGCGCATCGGCCTGGTGAAGCATGCCTCCGGCGGAACGTCGCTCCTGGCCTGGGCGCCGGAGTGGAAGAAGGAAGATGCGGCCAAGACTGGAAACGAGAGGCAGGGCCCGCTGTACGTCGAGTGGAAGAAGCAGCTGGACGCAGCCAGGAAGACGGCGCCCGGCGCCCCGGTCAAGGCGGCCTTCTGGATGCAGGGCGAACGCGACGCCAGCTACCAGGAGGCGGCCGACGCCTACAGGGCGAACTTCGCCAGGCTCATCGCGGCGGTGCGCCGCGACGCCGGCGACGAGAAACTGCCCTTCATCTTCGGCCGGATCCGGTCGAACAAGCTGCGCGCCATAGTCCGCAAGGCGCAGGAGGAAACGGCCAAGGAGATCCCCGCCGTAGCCATGGTCGACACCGACGACCTCAAGCCAGTGCGAGACCTGCACTGGGGAACCGAGGGGCAGCTTGAGTTGGGTCGGCGTTTTGCGGCAGCCTGCGTTAAGATGACCTCCCGCCACGACGTTGCCCCTGCTGGAAAGGACCAGCCATGAAACTCATCGCGCTGCGAAGACGGCGGCCTCTTTGGAGCGTGGCGGGGCTGCTGACGCTCGGCGCCGCCGCGGCCGCCACGGCCTCCGGCGGCGAAGAGGTGCCCAAACCCAATCCCAAGCTCGCCGCCATCCCCGAGCAGAGCATCGCGGTGGTCAGCGAGGGCTACAAGGCCGACTGGGGGGTGCTGGCTTTCAGCGGCATGGTCTACGATCCTCACCGGCACAAGATCCTGGCCTTCGGCGGCGGCCACGCAACCGGGAACTTCCCGAACAGTGTCCACGAGTTCGACCTCGCGACGCTGCAGTGGTCGGCGCTCACCGAGGACGTGCCGCCCTCCGAGTACTCGAAGGAGAACGCCCTCTTCGCCAAGGACGGCCAGCCTCTTGGCGGGCTCAAGTACAAGGGCGGGATCTGGCCGGCCAGCCGGCACACCTACGACGGACTGATCATGGCCCAGGGCGCCGACGTGATGCTCTCCGTGGGATGGGTCGGCGACATCGGCGCCGCCAGCAAGATGCCGCAGAAGGGCGCCGTCTACGGCCAGTGCTACGGCAAGGGCTCCGGACTCTGGGCCTTCGACCCGGTCAAGCGCGAGTGGTCGGTCAGCAAGAAGGCCGGACTGGCCTTCCACCACGTCGGCTCGGCCATCTGGCCGAAGCAGCCGGACTGGATCTATGTCTACAGCCAGGACACCAAGTTCCGCGCGGTCAACTGGCGGACGGAGGAGGTCAAGGAACTGCCCCCGCTGCCCCGGGACGCCTGGCCGGGGTTCGTCGGCATGGCCTACGATCCGGGCGGCGATGTCCTGCTGCTCTTTCCGAGCGGGAAGAAGGACGAGAAGAACGCCGTGGTCTACCGGTTCGACCCGAACAAGCAGCAGTGGAGCGTGAAGCCGGTCCAGGGCGACGCCCCGGACACCAAGTGCACGGCCGCCGAGTACGACGAGCGCAACAAGGTGTTCGGCTGCTTCAGCAACAGCTATTTCCACTACTTCGACCCGCGCACGGATCGCTGGTACAAGGTGGACAGGAAGCTGGACGACTCCCTGAAGAAGGAACTCCTGCAGTACCACCACATCTACGACCCGGTGGACAACGTCCACATAGCCGTGTCGGACCGCTGGAAGACCTTCGCCTTCAAGTTGTCCGACACGCCAGGCAAGCTGCCGGGCACGGCGCCGGCCAAGTAGGGAACCCCGCATGACCGTCGACCGCATCGGACTGACCTGCGACCCGGCCCCGCGTGCCGGACGTTTCACCACGCTGCGCGTGAAGATCACGCTGGCGAGCGAGCTCCCCGAAGGCGCGGGGCTGGCCATCTTCTCGCCGCTGGCCTTCACCGTGCCGCAGATCACCCGGCCGCGGTTCCCCGGCTACGTCACCGCGCGGGCCGAGAGCGGCCGGGAGTTCGTCCTCTCGCCGCTGGTCAAGCCCCACAAGGACCACAACGCCGAGTACCGCGACGCGGTGCTCTGCCGGGCGAAGTCCGGGGCGCTCCCGGCCGGCGAGACGGTGGAGGTCGTCTTCGGCGACACCTCCGGGGGCTCGCCCGGCGTGCGCGCCAGCGTCCAGGCGCTCAGCGACCTGGCCGTGGCCTGCTACCGGGTCGACGCGGCTGTGAAGCCCGCGCCACGCCTTCCGGAGAGCCCCACGGTCACGGTCCGGGCCAACCCCGCGGGGCTGGTGCGAGGCTTCGCCACGCCGGTGCTCGGCGCTGGCGAATCCGGCCGGCTGCAACTCGTGGCCGAGGACGAGTACGGCAACCGCGACGAGGCCTTCGCCGGGACGGTGCGGCTCCGCGGCGTCGCGGGGCTCGCCGGGCTGCCGGCCGAGGTCCGCTTCGCGCCGACCGACCGCGGCCGCCGTGAGCTCGAGTTCACCGCGGCGTCTGCGGGCGTGCACCACCCGGTGGTCTCGGGGCCGGGCGGCGACCTCGAGGCCGGGCCGGTGACGGTCGAGGCCCGCCGGCCCGAGTACCGCCTCTACTTCGGAGAGCTTCACGTCCACAGCGAGCTCTCCAGCGACGCGACCGGCACGATCGAAGACCTCTACGGCTTCGCCGAGAAAACCGCCTGCCTGGACTTCGTCGCGGCCAGCGACCACTTCATCTGGGCCGAGGGCATCCCCGGATACAGCACCGGCGCCAACAACCGCCTGGACTACGCCTGGAGCGAGAACCCGGAGCGCTGGCGGCTCTCGGCCGAGACCGTCCGCAAGTACCATCGCCCCGGCCGGTTCGTAACCTTCCTGGGAGTGGAGGCCAACCACCTCAACCAGCGCGGCCACCGCAACGTCTACTTCCTCGACGACGGCGCGCCGCTCGTGAAGTACCCGTCCTGGCCGCCGCCGGACGGCTGGCTGGCCGAGTGGGCGCGGGCCAACGCCGGGCGGGTGCTGGTGATCCCCCACCACCCGCCGATAGCCTGGGAGCCGGGCACGCACCCGGAGCAGGACGAGGACGCGCTCGGTTACGGCGAGATGCCCGACGAACTCCAGCCGGTGGTTGAGATCTACTCGCGCCACGGGACGAGCGAGTTCCTCGACAACCCCCGGCCGCTGCGCGGGCAGATCCCCGGGCACTTCGTCCAGGACTTCCTGGCCGCCGGCCACCGCTTCGGATTCATCGCCGGCTCCGACAGCCACCAGGCCAACCCCGGCTCGTCGCGCACCGACGGCGGGCACTACAAGACCTTGCAGTACCGCTCGGGGCTGGCCGCGGTCTGGGCGCGGGAGCTCACCCGCGAGGCCATCTGGGAGGCGATCTTCGCGCGGCGCTGCTTCGCGACCACCTACCCGCGCTTCGCGCTCTCCTTCACGGTGAACGGGCTCTTCATGGGCCAGGCCGGACCGGCGGCGTGGCCGCGCGAAGTCCGGGTCGAACTTGCCTCGCCCCTGGAGATCAACGAGGTCGAGGTCGTCCGCAACAATCAGGTGGTCCACGTCTTCGGCAAGGGCGGCAACTCGCCCATGCCCGCGCAGCCCGAGGGAGAACTGGTCTTCGTCGACGACCGACCGACCGGCCGGGCCGAGGACTTCTACTACGTCCGCGTGGTCACCACCTCCGGCGAGCGCGCCTGGGCCTCGCCGGTCTTCGCCGCCGGCGTATAATGGCGTTCATCGCTCGACAATGGCCTCGATAGGGAGAACACCATGCCCGCCGCCAAGCCCAACATCCTGCTCGTGACCACCGACCAGCAGCGCTTCGACGCCTCGGGCGGCGCCGGGCCCTCCTTCCTGCGCACCCCACACTACGACCACCTCCGCCGCGGGGGAGTCACCTTCACCCGGGCGTACTCCGACTGCCCGCTCTGCGTGCCGGCGCGGGTCTCGATCATGACCGGGAAGCAGAGCTTCACGCACGGCCAGACGGGCAACGGTCCCACCGGCCCGTTCATCTCCCGGGACGAGTCGCTGCCCTCGCTGCTTCGCGCCGAGGGCTACGCCACCGCGGCGATCGGCAAGATGCACTTCGGCCCGGAGCGCTCGCGCCACGGCTTCGACGAGATGATCCTGCCGGCCGACTACTACCGGCAGATGGACCGCGCCGCGCATCCCTGGCGGCCGATGCGCCACGGCATGGGCCAGAACGAGCTCTACCCGGCCATGGCCACGGTGCCGGAGGCGCTCACGCTGACCTCCTGGACCGCCGAGCAGTGCGTGGAGTACATCCGCGAGCGGCGCGACCCGAACGTGCCCTTCTTCCTGTGGTGCTCGTTCTCGAAGCCCCACCCTCCCCTCGACCCGCCGGAGCCCTATTACTCCATGTACAGGGGTTCGCCGGTCCCCGAGCCGGCCGTCGGCGAGTGGCGCGACTCGGAGCGCTGCCCGGAGGCCGTGCGCCGCGCGAGCGAGGAGTGGTCCGCAGACCAGCTGCCGCCGGAGATCCTCCGCGAGGCCCGCGCGGCCTACTACGGCCTCATCACCCAGGTCGACTACAACCTGGGCCGGGTCTTCTCGGCGCTGCAGGACTTCGACCTCTTCGACGAGACGCTGGTCGTCTACACGTCCGACCACGGCGAATTCCTGGGCGACCACCGCCTGGCGGCCAAGAGCTTCCTGCACGAGGCCGCGACCCACGTACCCTTCGTCGTCCGGCCGCCGAAGAACTGGGGAGTGACGCCCGGGCAGGTCTCGGAGGCGCTGGCCACCCACGCCGACGTCCTGCCGACGCTGCTCGCCGCCGCCGGGGGCGCCAAGGCCCCGGCCGGCTGCGACGGGCTCGATCTGCTCGCCGTCCTCCGCGGAGAGGTGCAGTCGCGCCGGCTTCTTCACGGAGTCACCGGCCGCGCCGAGGCGCCCGGCGGCCCGATCTCCATGGGCGTCACCGACGGGCGCTGGAAGTACCTGTACTACCCGGAGGGCCCGGCCGAACAGCTCTTCGACCTGAGCTCCGATCCGCAAGAGCTCGCCGACTTGGCCGGCCGGCCGGAGCACGCCGCGCGCGTCGCCGAGCTCCGCGAGGCGATCCGCGGCCGCCACGCCGAGGCCAAGACCGGCTTCGCCCCCGACGGCCGGCTGCCCGATAAGAAGCCGCGCGGCGACTCGACCGCCGAACGCCGCGCCGGCGTCTGGCCGGGGTACCACACCGAGCACTACGGGAAGGACGTGCGGCACTAGCGGGATGGAAGGTTGGAAGGCTGGATGATTGGGGGGCGGTTGGGAACGACGGCGTGAACATTCAACAACCAACATCCAACAACCAGCAACCAACAAGAAGGACTGGGGCCGTTCCTATCTGCAGTTTTTCGAACTGACGCAGATTCCATCCGGCAGCTGTTGATTGTTGGCTGTTGGACGTTGGTTGTTGGCTGTTCGGCTCTAGCCCACCGCCCCCAACCTTCCAGTCTTCCACCCTTCCAGCCTGCGCCGCCCTCACGGCACCCAGGGCAGCGGCACGCCGTCCTTGGCGGCCCCGCGCAGGACCTCCTTGGCGCGCTCCTCTTCTCCGCGAAGCCGAAGCAGCCAGTAGAGATCGCAGCAGTTCCCCGCATTCATCGGCGTGATCTGTCTGTCGAGCTCGATCAGAAGTTGCCTGACCCGGTTGCCGAGCACCAAATCCCCGGCCTCCCTGGCCGTCTCCGGAGCGAACTGCCGGCGGAGCGCCCATTGCCAGATGCCCACGTGGTTCGGCAGGCGCGAGACGTCCTCCCGGTCCAGGGCCAGGACGCGCTTCATGTCCGGGTCGGCGGCGGCCGCCGCACGGAAGGCCGGGTCGCTCTCGGCCACGAGCAGCAGCGCCTGCGCGTCGCTCAACGAGCGCCTGCACTTCCCGAGCGCCGCCGCATAGCCGGGATTGGCCGCGGCCAGCCTGCGGCTCATGCGGAAGATGACGGCCGTGCTCAGCAGCCCGCGCGTCGCCAGGCACGGCCGCTCGGCGACGAGCTTCTCGGCCCGGGCCACGGCCTGGTCGGCGTCCAGAGCCCGGCCCCAGCTAGAGGCGGCCGAGAGCTCCAGGCTGAGCAGAGTGACTCCAGCGACGCAGGGAGTCAGGTCGTCCGGGCCGGAGCGCGGTCGGGCGGCCACCTTTGCGAACTTGGCGATGGCCATCTCCATGGCCTTGCGGCCCTCGGCCTCCTTCTTGCCGGCGAACGAGTCCAGGCTCTCCTGCCGGTACGCATCCAGGTCGAGGGCGACCTCCTTGAGCCGGTCCTGGAGCTCGGCCAGGCCGGCCGCGTCGCGCTGCCAGCTGAGCAACTCCATCAGCGCCGCCGCGCCGTGCTGGTTTCTCGGCGCCAACAGCCTGGTCCGCTTTCTCAACTCCAGAGCCCGCCGGAAGGGCTGGCTCTGCGTGTAGCGTTCCGCCGCCTCGTCCCGGCCGGCCTGGTCGTCGTACAGGTAGATGAGCAGGTCCGAGTCCGGGGACAGGCCCAGGGCCTTGTAGTCCAGCCGCCCGACGGTCAGATCCAGAGCCGCCTGGTTGGCGAGTTCGCTGGCGGCATTGCCCGCCACGATGCTCTTGTCCGGCTCCATGCCCACGGCCTCATCGAGCATCGCCGCGGCCCGGCGATGGTCCTCGGCCTTGCCGCTGATCCGGAAGAGCGAGGAGTAGACCAGGGCGGCGTTATTGAGGGTGGACGTGGTCTTGGGCAATTCGGCGTACAGCCCCACCGAGCGGCGGTAGAGGGCTTCGGCCTCCGCGTACTTGCAGTCGCGCTCGGCGAGACCGCCCTTGCTGCTGGCCAACTGCGCCTGGACGTCCTTGTCGGTCTGGTTGCAGCGCTCCAGCCAGGTCACCGCGGTGTCCAGGTCCCGGGCGCTGACCGACATGAAGCCGGCAATGCCCTGCTTCCTGGCGGCGTCCTTCTCGGCCGCGTAGGCCTCCTCGCCCAAAGCCCAGGACTCCGACACGGCCCCGACCTCCCGGAGCATGTGGGCCACCACGTACAGCGCCTCGCCGCTGCGCTTCTTCGACTCCAGGTACCCGTCGAGGAGCTTGCGGCCCTCCCCGGCCTTGCCCAGCCAGTAGAGCACCTGGCCGTAGGAGACGCGGTAGGTGTCGCTCTCCGCGGCCACGCCCTGCACCGAGAGGAAGACCTTCTCGGCGGCGAGCAGTTCCTTGCGCCGCTCCTCGCCGGCGAGCCCCTGGGCGCGCCGGAGCATGACCATGCCCAGGTCCAGCGCCACCGGGACGATCGCGGCCTGCTCGACGAGCTTCTCGCCGAGCTTCTTTATCCGGACGTCGGCGCGCACCGCCTTGGTGATGTACTCGTCGACCATGGCCTGCTTTCCGGCCTCGTCCTTGCGCTCGTAGCCCTCGTACCAGGCGGACCCGGCCGCCCCCTGATTCAGCCGGCCGATCGCGCCTTTGGCGACCGCCTCATGGAGCTTCTCGAGTTCCTTGGAGGTGGCGTGGAGCTGCTTGAGCCGCCCGTCGCAGTAGCCGGTGAGCAACCCGCGGGCCTCGTCGAACTTCCCGGCCGAGGCGTGGATGCCGCCCAGGATGCGCGCGCCCTCGCGGCTGCCGAGCCTGGCGGCCACCGGGGTCAGGACCTTCTCGCAGCCGGCCAGGTCGCCCTCGGCCTCGAGCAGAACGGCGAGCTCCGAGGCCAGGTCCGGATCCTCCGGCTCCCTGGCCGCGGCGGCGCGCAGGGCCGCCGAGCGCCTCGCGGCGTGGTCCTGGGAGCCGCCGGCCAGTGTCCGGACGGCGTCCAGGGCGCCCATGGCGCGCCGGGGCTCGGCGGCCAGCGCCCCGTCGGCCAACGCATAGGCCGCGGCCAGCACCGTCTTCTTCGCCGGGGTCGGCCGGCCCTGCCCGGCGCGGTCCGCCGCCAGCCGGAGGAGCTCCACGGCCTCGCGCTCCGGCAGTTTGCCGAGATCGCCGGCGACCATGACCTCCAGTGCCGCGGACGCCTCCGCGGCCGAGGGAGTGCCGCTGTCGGCCGCCTGGGCGTAGGCCCGGAATGCCGCACCCCTGCGCCCGCCCGACTCTGCCGCCCGGGCCTCGCGCAGCTTCGCGGCCATGCGATAGGGCTGTGAAGAGGTGTGGACGTCCCAGACGATCATGGCGACCAGGGCCATCCCGGCGGCGACCAGCGCCAGGTTCCAGGTCTTCGCCAGGCCGGAGAGCGGCTGCTTGCCCAGGAAGTACCACCCGCCGCCGGGGGCGTCGGCCACCCGGTAGGCACCCAGGGCCACGATGGGAACGAACAGCAGCGTCGCGAAGTAGGTGGCGACGTAGGTGCCGGTCTCCCCGTCGAAGTCCCGGCGCCCGTAGATGCGCAGCCCGCAGCCGTTGATGCCGAAGAGCGGCGGGGGCCCGCCGACGGGCCGGAGGCCCGGGAACTTCTGCCGGAAGGTTTCGCCGGAATTGCCGCCGCCGCCGCCGAGGGAATCGACCATGACCGCTCCTCCTGCCCGTCATACAGGCGCCTGCCTGGGACCCGGGGATTATAGAACGCCCTCCGCCAATCGCAAGCCTTCACGGCGGCACGTATTCGCCACAGATAAACACAGATGAACACAGATGGAGCATCCCTGAGAACACTGTTTCGGTCGGCTCGCAGGAGCCTAACTCAGACACATAGGGAAGATCGTGTCATCGGTGTGGTCGGCTCCATCTGTACCACTACCCTGCAACACCTTGAAATCCTCTGCAGTTCCGCATAACGAGCCGTGCGAGCCGGGAGCCGTGCGCCACTGCCAGGAGAACGCACCTTGATTGACCGTGCTCGGTTCCGGGCTGTTCATCTGTGGCAACCTGACCGGTTTTATCTCTTGACTGAGGCCACGGGACGCATAAATTACGCCCATGCCGTCAGAAAGGATTCCATAATGACGACTATCCCGCGATTTTTCCAGAGTCCACCAGACAGTTTCTTCCTATTTGGACCTCGCGGTACGGGCAAATCCACGTGGCTGAGACAGAACCTGCCGGAGGCTCCGGTGGTGGATCTGCTCGACCCAGAGACGCACCGCACCTACGCGGCCAGGCCGGAGAGGCTCCGCGAACTCGTGCTCGGGCACCCGCAGGCCGGCACCTTCGTGATCGACGAGGTTCAACGCGCCCCGCAGCTGCTGGACGTCGTGCATCGCTTGATCGAGGAGAAGCGCGACCGGCGCTTCGTCCTGACCGGCTCCAGTTCGAGGAAGCTCAAGCGCTCCGGCGTCGACCTGCTCGCCGGTCGCGCCCTGCACCGCACGCTGCACCCCTTCATGGCCGCGGAGCTCGGTGACGATTTCGATCTGAAGCGCAACCTCCGGTTCGGCATGATCCCGCTGGTCCTCGGCGCCAGCTCGCCCCAGGAGACCCTCGCCGCCTATGTGTCGCTGTACCTCCGCGAGGAGGTGCAGGCCGAGGGCCTGGTGCGGGACGTCGGCGGCTTCGCCCGCTTCCTCGAGGCCATCAGTTTCTCTCATGGCGCGCAGCTCAACACCTCGGCGGTCGCACGCGAGTGCAGCGTCAGTCGTACGACTGTCGAGGGCTACATTTCCATCCTGGAGGACCTCCTGCTCGGATTCACGGTCCCGGTCTTCACCAAGCGCGCGCAACGGCACCTGGCCCAACACTCGAAGTTCTACTTCGCCGACACCGGCCTCTTCGGCGCGCTGCGGCCGGCAGGACCGCTCGACGCCCCCGAGACCATAGGCGGCATGGCGCTGGAGGGGCTCGTGGCGCAGCACCTCCGCGCCTGGATCGCCTACGGACGCCCCGACTGCGAGCTCCACTACTGGCGGACCAAGGCCGGCCTGGAGGTCGATTTCGTCGTCTACGGACCCGACACGATGCTCGCCCTGGAGGTCAAGGCCTCGAGCGCGGTCCACAGCCAGGACGTCCGCTCCCTCCGCTCTTTCGCCGAGGACTACCCGCAGAGCCGGGGCTGCCTGCTCTACGGCGGCAGGGAGCGCATCAACGTGAACGGGGTCATGTGCCTGCCGGTCGAAGACTTCCTGCGCACGCTGGTCCCGACCGCCCTTCCCCGGCTGGACTGAGGAGCGCAGCCATGCAGAACCTCGAATCGCTGGCCCTGGCCTTCGCCGACGAGAACCCCGACGGTTTCGCGCGGAGCCTCAACCGCCTGAGTCCCACCGAGGCCGCCAAGGTCATCCGCAACCTGCCGGCGAAGTCCCTCGGCCCGGCCATGGACCGCCTGCCACCCGAGCACGTCGGGGCCATCCTGGCGGTCGCGCCTCCCGAGCAGTCCGCCGACATCCTCAAGGCCATGGCCCGGCGCCACGCAGCGCGGGCGCTGCACTTCCTGCCCGAGGAGCGGCGCGAGCCGGTGCTGGCCGCGCTGCCAGAGGCGGTCCGGAGCGAGCTCGGCGGCATGCTCAAGTACCCTCCGGAGTCGGCCGGCGGCATGATGGATCCGCGGGTGCTGTCGCTGCCGGTGGACGTCAGCGTCGGACAGGCCCTGTCCCTGCTGCGCGCGGCGCCCCGCGAGCGCGTCCACTACCTCTACGTCGTCGACCGATCCCAGAAGCTCCTGGGCGTGGTGGGCATGCGCGACCTGATCCTGGCGGCGCCGAAGTCGCCGCTCGAGCCGCTGGTCAGCCGCAGGATAACCAGCGTCCCGGCGGGCATGGACCGCGAGGAGGTGGCCGCGGTCATGCGCTCGCTGCACTACTTCGCGCTGCCGGTCGTCGACGCCGGGGGCCACCTGCTGGGCGTGGTCAAGCACGAGGAGGTGCTCGAGACCATCCAGGAGGAGGCCTTCGAGGACCTCCAGAAGATGGTCGGCGCCGGCGGCGACGAGCAGGCCCACTCGCCGGTCCGGGTCAAGGTGCGCAAGCGCCTGCCCTGGCTGCTGGTCAACCTGGCCACGGCCTTCGCGGCCGCCGGCGTGGTGGCCATCTTCGAGGGCACGCTCGCCAGGATGGCGGTGCTGGCCGTGCTCCTGCCCATCGTCGCCGGACAGGCCGGCAACACCGGGGCGCAGACCCTCGCCGTGATGATCCGCGGCCTGGCCCTCAAGGAGGTGCTCCGGGGCTCGCGCGGCGTCGTGGTCCTCCGGGAGCTGGCCGCCGGACTGCTCAGCGGCGTGGTGATCGCCGTCGTCACCGGCGGCTGCGTCTTCGCCTGGCAGCAGCGCTGGGACCTGGCCGCGGTCATCGCCCTGTCCATGTTCCTGAGCATGGGCATCGCCTGCCTCGCCGGCGTGCTCATACCGCTGGGCATCCAGGCGCTCAGGCGCGACGCCGCCCAGTCCTCGACCATCTTCCTGACCACGGTCACCGACGCGGTGGGCCTGGGCTCCTTCCTGGGACTGGCTTCGCTGATGCTCCCGCTATAATGGCGCGGTGATGGACGAGACCGCCCAGCCTCCGCCGGCCCCGGAACAGGCGCCGGCCGCGCCCCCGGCCGCCGCCGCGGCCGCACCCCCACCCCCACCCTCCCCCGCCGGCCCGGCGCCCGTCGAGCGCCACCAGTTCGGGGTCTTCGGCGGGGTGTTCACCCCGTCGATCCTCACCATCCTCGGCGCGATCATGTTCATGCGCGCCGGCTTCGTCACCGCCCAGGCCGGCGTGGTCCTGGCCGTGGCCATACTGGTCGTCGCCAACAGCCTGACCTTCCTGACCGGCCTGTCCATCTCGGCGATCTCGACCAACACCCGGATGCGCGGGGGCGGCTCGTACTTCCTGATCTCCCGGACGCTGGGGCCGGAGTTCGGCGGGGCCATCGGGCTGACCATGTACCTGGCCCAGGCGCTGTCCGTGCCCTTCTACGTCCTGGCATTCGTCGAGGCGCTGACCAGGACCTTCGCCATCCCGCACGACTACTTCCTGCCCATCTCCCTCGGGACGGGGCTGCTCATCTGGCTGCTGGTGGGCGTCGGAGCCGCCTGGGCCATCCGGGTCCAGTACCTGATCCTGGCGGTCCTGGGGCTGTCCATCGTCGCCTTCCTGGGCGGGGCGGTCGCGCACTTCAGCCCGGAGACCTTCGCGGCCAACCTCAAGCCGACCTGGGACGTCGACGGGCTCCGGCAGTTCGCCGGCCACTACGGCTTCTGGATGCTGCTGGCCATCTACTTCCCGGCGGTCACCGGCATCGATGCGGGGCTCAACATGTCCGGCGACCTCAAGGAGCCGGCCCGGGCCATCCCCCGGGGGACGCTCGCGGCCATCGGCGTCGGCTTCCTGGTCTACGGCTCACAGATCCTGCTTCTGGGCGGCTCGCAGCCGCGCGGCGCCTGGCTCTTCGGCGACCCGGCCAGCCTCGAGCCCAGCCTGCCCTACACCCGGATGGTCGAGCAGGCCCTCTTCGGTGCCGGCTTCCTGGTGGTCGCCGGGGTCTTCGCCGCCACGCTCTCGAGCGCGCTCGGGTCGCTCCTGGGCGGGCCGCGCATCCTCCAGGCCCTCTCGCGCGACCGGATCGTCGGCGTCCTCCAGCCCTTCGCCAAGGGCACGGTCAAGGGCGACGAACCGCAGCGCGCGACCATCCTGACCTTCGCGATCACCGCCGGAGTGCTGGTCGCGGCCGGCAACGGCGAGGGCGGCACGGCCCTCAACCTCATCGCCCAGGTCGTGACCATGTTCTTCCTCTACGCCTACGGCATGGTGAACCTGGCGGCCTTCGTGGAGTCCTTCGGGGCCAACCCCTCGTTCCGGCCGACATTCCGGTTCTTCCACTGGCTGCCGGCCCTGGCCGGAGCGCTCGGCTGCGCCGCGGTGGCCTTCCTGATCAGCCCCGAGGCGGCGGTCTTCGCCATGGTGCTCATCGGGCTCTTCTACTGGCACGTGCGCCGGAGGATGTTCCACAACTCCTTCAGCGACGCGCGCCGCGGCTTCCTCTACGCCCGGGTCCGGAACAACCTGCTGGCGCTGGCCGCGCTGCCCGAGCACGCCCGCAACTGGCGCCCGACGGTGCTGGCCTTCTCGGGGAACCCCAAGGCCCGCGAGGCGCTCGTCCAGTACGCGGTGTGGCTGTCGGCCGGCCGGGGCATCGTCACCCTCGCCGAGATCCTGGTCGGCGACTTCGAAAAGCTGGCCGGACTGCGGAAGGCCGAGGAGGAGCGCCTCGAGAAGTTCGTCCGCGAGCGGCGCATCCCGGCCTTCCCGGAGGTGACGGTGCTGCCCGACTTCGGCCCGTCGCTCTGCGGCTTCCTGCAGAGTCACTCCATCGGGCCGGTCAAACCCACCGTGGCCATGTTCGGCTGGCCGGCCGAGGCCGAGCGCGCCGGGCGGCTGATGGGCGCGCTGCGCACCGCCCAGGCCCTGGACATGAGCGCCGTCGTGCTCCACGGCGACGACCTGCCCCACATCGAGGTCGGGGCGCGAATCGACGTGTGGTGGCGCGGCGAGAAGAACGGCGAACTGATGCTGCTGCTCGCCCACCTGCTCACCACCCGCTGGGCCGGCTCGCGCCTGCGCATTCTGCGCGCGGTCCGCGAGGAGGCCGGCCGCGAGCCGGCCGCCAAGGCGCTGCGCGAGCTCGCCGCCGCCGCGCGCATCGAGGCCGAGGTCCAGGTGCTGGTCTCCGAGGACCCCTTCCCGGAGGTGCTCCGCCGGCACTCGACCCGCACCGCAGTGGTCTTCCTGGGCTTCAACGTCCCGGCGAGCGAAGCAGCCGCGACCTTCCACGCCCAGATGAGCAAGGTCCTCGCGGCGGTACCCTCGGCGCTCTTGGTCTCGGCGACGGGAGAGACGGGACTCATGGAGTAGGCGCGGGCGGCGGGGGTGGAAGATCGGGGGGCTGGAAGAATGGAAGATTGGATGGATGGATGATTGGAGCCGATGCCCTCATCTCTCGTCTCATACTTCAATTCTTCCATCCTTCCATTCCGCCCGGTCTGCGCAACAACGGCTCACACAGGCAGCAACCAACATCCAACAACCAACAAGACGCAAAAAGGCCGTTCTTCGAGGCTCTTGACTGAGAAGCTCTCTTCCGGCAGTTGTTGGCTGTTGGCTGTTGGCTGTTGGCTGTTGGCTGTTGGCTGTTGGCTGTT
>CALGYR010000082.1 GCA_937935355.1 uncultured bacterium
CGTGCCCCCGTCCCTGCCTTTCTCCGGAAGGACTTCTTTCCGGAAGCTCTTAGGCCTGCGGATGGGTTTTCCCGCAGAAATTGACAGGCGGCATCTCGGGTTGTCCCGAGCAGGCCCCTTTATTCGGGGACATAATACTATTTTCTTTGTTGACTCCGACCGCGCCGCAAATACGATGCCACCCATGGCCCGACTGGCGCGCTTGGTGGTCCCCGGCCTCCCGCACCACGTAACACAGCGCGGGGTGAGGTCGATGGACGTCTTTCGGTCAGAGGAAGACCGGCTCGCCTATCTGGATCGCATGTCCACCCAGTGCCGGCGCTTTGGCGTCGAGACCCTGGCGTGGTGCCTGATGACCAATCACGTGCACCTAGTGCTGGTGCCACCGAGCGAGTCGGCGCTGGCCCGCGCAGTCGGCGAGGCCCACCGGCTCTTCACCCGGATGAGGAACTTCGCCGAGGACGCCCGCGGCTACCTCTTTCAGGGACGGTTCGGTTCCTGCGTGCTGGACGAGCGGCACCTGCTGGCCGCGGCGCGCTACGCGGAGCTCAACCCGGTCCGCGCCGGCATGGTCGAGCGGGCCGAAGACTGGCCGTGGTCGAGCGCCCGCTATCACCTCGGCAGGATTGCCGCCGACCTGCTGGTGGCCGACCGGACGCTCCTGGGGCTGGTCCCGGATGCGCAGGGCTGGCGCGAGCTGCTGGCCGAGGCGGACGCGGGTGCGGAGCAGTCCGTGCGCAAGGGGTCGCGGACCGGCCGGCCGGCCGGGGACCTGGCCTTCGCCCGCAAGCTGGAACGGAAGACGGGGCGGAAGCTCCTGCCCGGGAAGCGTGGGAGGCCGAAGAAGGAAGGCGTGCGGGGAAAATAGTATTATGTCCCCGAATAAACGGCGGGGGAAGACCCTTCGCTGCGCTCGGGGCGACAGCAGAAGCTGGAAGCTGGAGCACGACGAGGAGCTCAGGAAGCCGTTGTCTTTGTCATCCTGAGCGAAGCGAAGGATCTCTCCTGCCCCATGCTTCGGTCGCTTGCTTCCCCGGCCAGCCCGGCCATAATCCGTCCTCATCAATGGACTTCCGGGCGGGAGGAGGAATGGGGATTGGATACGGACGATAGCGGGAACAGCGAAGGCCGCTCCCTCGACGCTCACACCCTGGCCAGCCTGCTGACCCTGCCGGTCTTCGGCGCGGCGGTCCTTCTGGTGCTCGCCGGCATGATCTTCTTCGTGCCCCGCTTCGAGGAGATCTTCAGGCAGCTCAACATCGACCTCCCGGTGCCGACCAGGCTGATGCTGCTTGCCTCCCGGATGTGCGTCCGGGGTTGGTTCGCGGTCCTGCCCGCGGCCGCGCTCGCCGTCGCGGCGCCGATGCTCCTCGCCCGTCGCCGCGCCTGGGCCTTCTACACGGCCGGCACTCTGCTGGCGCTGGTCCTCGCCTTCGGCGGCTTCGCCAGCATCTACCTGCCGGTCGTGAAGATCCAGCAGATGCTGACCAAGAAACACTGAGCTGCTCAGGGGGCGAGGGGCGACCATGGACACAGGCCAATCCCCGCGGACGCCGGCCGCCGCCGCCGCGCGCGGCTACCGCTCCGCGGAGGACAGGCGCCGGTTCGCGCTCGCCGCGGGCATCATGGCCGGCGCGTGTCTGGCCGCCCAGTTCGTCCTGCCCTTCGTGATCATGCTCGCCTTGATGCCCTTCTTCATGTTCTCGGTCTTCTCTTCCATGGAGATGGCCTCGCCTGGCGCGGGGGCCTCCTGGGACGGCGGCATCTGGTACGTCGCCGAGAGCGAATCCCCGTTCGCGGAACGCTCCGGCGGCAACGGCCCCTGGCTCTGCCGGCTGACGCCGGGGAGCGGGTCCGGGCCCGAGAGGGTCGGGACGCTGGCCCTGCCGACCCCGTCGCCGTCGTCCGCGTGCTCTCCGGTCCGCGAGCCGGTGCTGCTCGCCGGCCGCGACCGGCTCTGGATCGTCTCCGATGCCGCGGTGGGCTTCTATCGTGACGGGCGGCTCACCTTCCCCTCAGAGGACGAGGCCCCGGGAGATGTCTCCCGGCCCTTCCTGCGCGGCGGCCGGCCGGCAGTCGTGGCCGGTTCCCCGTCCGGCCCGGTGGTGAAGGTGCTCGAGAACGGCCGGTGGCGCGAGGCGGAGCCGGCGCCGTGGCTCGCCGACGTCGAGTCGCTCGCCGGGCTTCGCGTCGTGGAGGCCGGCGGCGAGCTGCACGCCTTCCTCCGGGAGCGCGCGGGGCTGTATCACCGGAGGAGTTCGGCCCGGGGCCGTTTCGGCTCCTGGCGGCCGGTGGGCGCCGGGGACTGCGGACACTGGACGGCGCTCGAGCTCGGCGGCCGGCCGACGGTCTTCTCGACGGCGTCCTCGCCGGACGGCGTCATGGTCGGCCGGCGCTACGAGGACGGCACCTGGCGCGAGTTCTTCTCGCACCGGGTCTTCGCCGCCGGCGAGCTCGGCGCCTTCCCGGGCGAGGCCCCGGGCGGCTTCCGGCTGCTCTACCAGACCTTCCCGGGCAGAGTGACGCTCCTGGACGTGCCGCAGGGGCGCGCCCCGGTCAGGACCGGCTACGGCCGGGGCTTTCCGTTCTCGGGCGGCTTCGTGTGGGTGGCGATGCTCCTTTCGGTCCTTCCCATGATCCTCTCGCTGGGCCTGGCCTGCGTCCTGAGCGGCCGGATGCGCGCCCACCGGGAGGACCGCTACGGCGAGGGCCCCGACCGCGCGAGCTTCGCGCCGCTCTGGCGCCGCGCTCTGGCGCTCACCATCGATGGGCTCATAGCCGGAGGCCCGGTGGCCGCGGCTTACGTGGCCTTGTTCTCCCGCTTCGGCGACTTCGAGGACATGATGGACCCGGTCTGGATGATAGGCGGCATGCTGTTCATGGCCGCCGGGACGGTCTGGGCGCTCACGGCCTTCCTGATATTCCGCTTCATGGAGGGCCGGAGCGGCCAGACTCCGGGCAAGCGCGCGCTGGGCATCCGGGCCGTGGGCCTCGACCTCCGGCCCTGCGGTTTAGGCCGGTCCCTGATCCGCGGGCTGCTCCTCGTGGTCGACGGCTTCTTCGGGTATCTGGTCGGCATCGTCCTGATCGCCTTCACCGAGAACTGGCAGCGGCTGGGCGACATGGCGGCGAAGACCATCGTGATCCGGACGGACGGGCGGTAGCGGAGGAGGCGGATCATGGGCTCGGGCGGCGGCGCGGTTTACATGGGCGCGGCCTTCTACGTCATCCTGATCCGCCCGCTGCCCAACTCTCGAGAGCTGCGCGACGACGTGCGCAACAAGCGGTGGAAGTGAGGGACCGAGTGTCCGGGCGTGACGGAGGGCGGTTTGGTTCCGAGTTGCGAGTTCCGAGTTCTGGGTTCCGAGTTCCAAGTCCGAAGACAACGGCGGGAGTGACGCCGTGATCCCAAACCCTGAACCCGGAACTCGGAACCCGGAACTCCGTCCCGTGCGGCCCCTCCGCACTTGGCGCCCGATGGTCTTGTGGACGGCCGGACTGCTGCTCGTCCTGGCCCTGGCGTGGTACGTCGCAGCGGTTGCCGTGCCGGCGTGGCAGATCGATCGCCTGCTCAGGACGCCCGACCCAGATGTTGCACTCTTATTGGTCCAGGACGAAGACAGGTTCGTCCAGCGCTTCGGCGGACGCCGGGGCGTCATCTCGCGGATGGAGCTCTACATCGGCGCGCCCGGATGGCTTGCGGGGCACAAGTTCTACGCGGCTGGCTGCCTGGCCTACGGCGGGCAGGAGGCGCTGCCGGCCATTCGCAAGGCGCTGGCGAGCGCCGTGCCGGAGGTCAGGGCCGGGGCGCGCCATGGGCTCGTCCACCTGATCTGCAAGTCCAAGGACACATCGCTCGTGCCGGAGGTGATCGACGGGCTTCTCGATGCCGACGTCCGCGTGCGCTGGGAGACCGTCAGAGCGCTGAAGAACCTTGCGGGCGGCGTGCCCGCGACCGTTCCGGAAATGGCTGTGGGCATCGAGAAGCTCCTGGCCCACGAGCGCTTCGAGGTTCGTTCGGCCGCGGCTGCCGCGTTGTGGAAGGCCACCGGAGATGGGAGAAAGCCGCTCTCTGCTCTGATGGCCATGCTGGAGGACAAGGATCCCGCTGTCCGCCTGGATGTTGTGCTCATCCTCGCCGCCCTCGGCTCCCAAGCCGAGGCGGCCCTGCCGGCGCTCGAGAGAGCCGCCAAGAACGCCGATCCGAGGATCCGTAGTGAGGTGGAATACGCCAAAGAGCGCATCGCCACAGTCCACATCCTGATGGACAGCGACGATGAGTTGGACGCGATCTTCAGCAAGATGACCGGGGACAACTGGGAGGTCCGTGCCCGAACGGCTCTGCTGCTCGAGGGTTTTCACACCTGCTACAGGGCCGGCAGCGTCGCCGACGCCGTGGCCGCGCTGCAGCGGGCGCTCAAGGACGAGAACCAGTGCGTCCGCGACTGCGCCGCCTACGCGCTCCGGAGTTTCAAGCCTGAACAACTCGCCCCGCCGGGCCCGCTGACCATCGAGATGGACTACGACGAGGGCGGCCGGAACATCAGATACAGCCTGGACGGCCTCCACTGGGTCGCCGGCGAGGAGGGCCTGTACGAACTGGTCTCGAAGAAGGTGATGCGCCGGGGCGAGTTGCAGGTGCGCCTCAGTCTCTTCATCGAATACGACTTCATACTCCGACGGGAGATGGAAGCTGCGGCATCCGTGTGCATGAGTGCCGGCGCAATGGTCTGTGAGATGCCGAAGCTTGACGAGTTTCAGCAGGGACTTGCGGCATACGCCAGAACGGGCGGGCGCAGCGCCACACTGCTGCTGCGTACGGTCGGCGTGCGCAATGGCCTCATCCAGTTCAGGCTGAACGACCGGCTCGCCGAAGGAGGGGACGGACTGGTCCAGGCCCTCCGCGAGTTCAGCGAGCGGACGGAAGAGGAGAAGGGCGGGCCGACGGCGATCGACGTGAACGTCGGGCACGTTCCGGAGGTGGAGCTTTCGGAGGCTCATTGGTTGGCCATATGGCAGAGGGTCAGGGAGGCCGGGCCCTATTTCGCGGCCGGATGGCGCGACGGTGGCGGCCGCAAGCTCCGCACCGTCCCCGGCCCCGACGGCAAGCCGATCCGGATGGACTTGTCCGTCGAGGTCCGGGTCCTCGGCCCCTTCCAGGGCGGCAGCCGCTATGAGATCGAAGGCGCGACCTTCGATGGCGAGGCGGCGCTCTCGGCCGAGCTCAGGCGCCGGCTGGCCGCATTCCGGGCGGACAAGGAAGGCCCGGGACGCTTCACCCTCTCCGTCCGCCTCCGGGTCGAGGTCGGCCCGGGCGTGACCGTTACCGAGGACCAGCTGGCGCTTGCCTGGAAGACCGTGGCCGACTCCGGCGTGGGTAAGCCGGAGGCTGAGGCTGAGAGGGAAGGGCGATGACGGATCCGGCCTCACCTTCCGACAGCGCTGCCCCCGCCCGCTGTCCCCTCCGCATCCTCGTGTGGCTGGGCATAGGCCTGTGGCTTGTCCTCGTGGCGGCGGTGCTGATCAGGCTCCTCTGGCCAGTCAATGTTCCCGCGGGAGTCGTCTCCGGCCCGGTCGCCCCGATCGAAGGGCCCTCCCGGCGGGCCTCCCTGCCGCCGCTGTCCCTGTCGCCCATCGGTCGGGAGCTCTCCAAGGTGCGCGGAGTGAGCATCAAGCGCGTCGAGTCGGCGTCGCAATATGGTGATGCCAGCGTTTTCGGTCCTGATGGGGCGGGCAGGATCACGGTCAAGTGTAAGGAGGTCGCCATCCAGAAACTGGTCTCGATGATGGTCCCTTCGGAGAATGACTGGGTGTTCGATGACGCCGAACTGCCTGACGCGGCCTACTCCGTCAACGCCAAGGACGTGAAGCCAGCCATCCTGGTCAAGGCCCTCGAGACCACGTTTGGCCTCAAGATCGGCGAGCGACCGCGCGAGTGCGAGGTCTATCTGCTCTCCCGCGATGCCCGCCGGGCGCTCAAGCTGAGGCCGGCGAAGGCCGAGAGCGTCTTCTGGCGAAGTGGCGGACCCGGTTGGGAATTTGGACGGAAGTCCATGTCCGGTCTGGCCGGCTTCCTCGAAGGTGAACTCGGGGATCCCGTTCTCGACGAAACCGGCCTGACGGGCGAGTACGACTTCGAAATTGCGGCCAGCATCTTTCATCCTGAGGAACTGATCGCGGCAGTAGGCCAGCTCGGTCTTCGGCTGGAGAAGTCCAGGCGCGTGCTCAAGGTCGTGGTGATCGAGCGGGCACCGCCGGCGCCGCCTGTTCCGGCCGGAAACAAGCTGCGCAGCGGGACGGGGAAGTAGGCCATGCCCTTTCGCCTCTGGTTCTACGCGGTGAAGGCGGCCCTGCCGCTGATGCTCGCCCCCGTCGCGGTCCGGCTCTTCTGGGGCTGGGACAACGTTCCCGCGGCCATGGACGTGGCGACCTTCGTGCCGCTCACGGTCCTGGCCATGACGGGGGCGGTCATGGGCGTGCTAATGGTTATGGGCCGCCTCAGGATGCGCTGCCCGTTCTGCGGCCGCTCCGGCCCGGCCGGTGGCAACCGCGCAATGGGCCTCTTCATGCTCTGCGAGAACTGCGGCCTGATCCGCGGAGGCGGAATGCTGAATATGCGGGTTGTTCGAGACAATGATTCGCAAGATACGCAATCATAAGAGATAGGCATGGATTGCGCTAGCCGGCTCCGAATATCTATTTACAATACATATCAATGTTGTATATTATTGTTAATGACTTACGACGCCCTTGTCAAGCTCCTGGGCCCCCAGGGCTACTTCGACCTGCCCTCGCTGGTCCAACTCTCCGGCGAGCGGCGGCCGGCGTTGCTTCTGCAGCTGTCGCGCTGGTGCAAGTCGGGCAGGCTCCTGCCGCTGCGCCGCGGGATGTACGCCTTTCCGGAGCGCTACAGCGGCCGGCCGGTGAGCCCGCCGGAACTCGCCAACGCTCTCTACTCGCCGTCGTACCTGAGCGGTCTCTGGGCGCTCGGCTTCCTGGGGATGATCCCGGAGCGAGTCGTGACCTACACCAGCGTCACCTCGCGCGTGCCCCGGACCTTCGAGAACGCCTTCGGAACCTTCGAATACCGGCACGTCAAACCGGCGGCCTTCTTCGGCTGCCGCCCGGTCGAGATCGGCGGGCGCAGGGTGCTCCTCGCCGAGCCGGAGAAGGCCCTGCTCGACCTTTGGCACCTCGAGGCCGGGGCCTGGGACCGGGCCAGGATGGCCGGGATGCGCTTCCAGGGCTTCGAACTGGTGGATGCCGCGAAGCTTCGCGCCTACGCGGAGCGCTTCGTCTCCCCGCGGCTCCTGGCGGCGGCGGAAGTCTGGCTGGGGCTCTCCCGGAGCGAGGAGGAAGGGACGGTGGAGCTGTGAAGGACGAGGCACTGGCGCTCGCGGGGCCCATTCCGGATCCGGCGCGGAAGCTGAACGTGCTGCGGGAGTTTCTGCAGGCCCTGGTCCTGCGCTCGCTGCACGAGAGCGAGGCGTTCTCCTGCCTGTCGTTCGTCGGCGGCACGGCGCTGCGCTTCGCCTACAACCTGCCGCGCTTCTCCGAGGACCTGAATTTCACGCTCGAGTCGGCCGGGGGCTACGAGCCGGCCGGGTGGCTCCGCAAGGTGAAGGCCGACCTGACCCTCGCCGGCTTCGACGCCTCGGTGAGCTGGAACGACCGGGCCATCGTGCACAAGGCCTGGATCGGGGTCGCCGGGGTACTCAAGGAGACGGGGCTCGCACCCATCGCCGGGCAGAAGCTCTCCATCAAGCTCGAGATCGACACGCGTCCGCCGGCCGGCGCCCTCGCCGAGCGCGCGGTCATCACCCGCCACCGGGTGCTGGCCATCAGGCACCACGACCTGGCCTCGCTCATGGCCGGAAAGGCCCACGCGCTCCTCACCCGCGAGTACCCCAAGGGCCGCGACTGGTACGACCTGCTCTGGTACCGCGGCCACCGCCCGCCAGTCGAGCCCAATCCGGCGCTGCTCCAGAACGCCCTCGACCAGACCTTCGGCGAGGGCCGGCGGAGCGCGGAGAACTGGAGGGCCGAGCTGCTCGAACTGGCCGCAACCCTTCCCTTCGACAAGCTCCGCGACGACGTACGGCCGTTCCTGGAGCGGCCGGACGAGGCCGGGCTGATCGAGCGGGAGAACATCGCGGCGGTGCTGAAGTGAGCTCTCCGCTCCTCGCCTCCGCCCGCGCCGCGCTCCGCCGCGGGGCCGATCCGGCCCACGCGAAGCTCCTCGCGCGCTACTTCAAGACCGGCCCCGGCGAGTACGGCGAGGGCGATGTCTTCCTGGGCCTGCGCGTTCCCCCGATCCGCCGAGTCGCCCGCGAGTGCCGCGCGCTGCCGCCCGAGGACATCGAGCGACTGCTCGCCTCGCGCTTCCACGAGGAGCGGATGCTCGCGCTCTTCGTCATGGCGCTGCAGGCCGGGAAGGCCGACGAAGCCGGTCGCGAGCGGCTTTATCGCCTGTACCTCGCGAACACCCGGCGCATCAACAACTGGGACCTGGTGGACTGCTCCGCCCCGCACGTCGTCGGGCGCCACCTCTCGACCCGCGACCGCGGGCCGCTTTACGAGCTGGCGGCCTCGCCGTCGCTCTGGGAGCGGCGCGTGGCCATCATCGCCACCATGTGGTTCATCCGGGAGGGCGACTTCGCCGATACCCTGGCCATCGCCCGGCGGTTACTCGCCGACCGCGAGGACCTGATCCACAAGGCGGTCGGCTGGATGCTCCGCGAGGTGGGCAAGCGCGACCTCGCGGCCGAGGAGCGCTTCCTCGGCGAGCACGCTCCGGCGATGCCGCGGACCATGCTGCGCTACGCCATCGAGCGGTTCCCGGAGGCGAAGCGGCAGCGCTACCTCAAGGCGCGCTGAACCGCCAGATCCGATCGCCGTCCCTACGTCCGGCTCTGCGGCTCGACGAAGTCCAGCATCTGCTTGAAGATCCGCCTGAAGAGGCCGGTGGTGGCGCTGTCGGCGGCCACCACCACGTGGCGGCCGGGCGCGGACGAGTGGGCGTCCGCCACCGCCCCCAGGATCACGCTCGGCAGCGAGCGGAACCCGCAGAGGTCGACCACCAGCCGCTGGCGGCCGGTGGCCACCAACTCCCGGCAGGCCTCCTGGAAGGGGACGATGTGGTCGACCTCCAGGCGGTCGCAGAGGATCTTGAGCACGGCCTCGTCCTTCCCGGGATGGTCGTCGATGCGGTGGGGGAGCGCCGGCATGGTGTCGTCTCCTGAAGTGAGCCTCCCTGTGTTCGATAGTCTATCGCCGGCTCCCCCGGGGCGTCAAGACGTGGAGGCGTTGCCGCAGGGCCATCTCAAGAATGGCTTTTCGGCCAACGTGGATGCCAGCGGCATGGAGAACCAACAGCGAACCGCAGAACCGCAGAATGTCGAATGACGAATGTCGAAGTGGCAGCTCCCGGCCACTCCACGTCCTTCGTAATTCTGACTTCGATATTCGACATTCTGCGGTTCTCCGTTCGTAGGGCTCCCGGAAGGGGTGCGTGTTGTATGCTGCCGCCTTCCGTTCCCGTTGCTCCGGCTCTGCCGGGAAGCCGCCCTCAGCCGGCCGCCTTGGCCGCCACGGCCGCGGCTTCGGTCCGGGGCGCGGGCTCCGGCCTGACCGGGGCCAGGCGGGCGCTCGAGCGCCGGGCCTTGACCCGCTCCCAGCGCTCGAGCATCGCGGCCATCTCCCCGCGCATCAGGATGGCCGGGGCGCTCTGGACGGAGCTGCCCTCGCGCGGTTCGGCGATGGTGCGGAGCCCCAGCATCCGCCCGTAGAAGCTCTCGTGCTTGGGGTTGAAGGTGAAGAGCACCACGTCGGCGAGTTCGCGGCCGCCCTCCAGCGTGGCGCTGATCAGCTGCATGACCACGAAGAGGTGCTCGCGGCAGCCCGGCCGGGTGGCGATCCGCCAGGAGGCCCCCAGCCGAGTGCCTGCCGCGCGGCACTCGGCGCGGACCGAGTCGATCACGTCCCGGAAGTCGTCGTCGGCGTGCAGCCCGGCGGGGCCGTCTATGGTGTAGCTGTTGGAGCCCACGAGCGTCCCGTCCTCGTCCTCGGCCATGAGGATGGTGGTCTCCGGGACGGCGTCGAGGTGCGGGTAGTGGCGCAGCTGCCCGTCGGAGCGCGGCTCGGCGTAGCCCTCGGCCACGTACATGTCGTGGGTAAGACGCCAGACGGCCTCGAGGTCCTGCAGCGTGGTGGCCTTGCGGATGCGCATGGTGCTCCTCCTCTCGCAAGTTCGGGTCCCGGGGTCAGTTGATGGTCACGCCCAGCCGGTCGGCGAGGCGGCGGCGCCCGTCGGCGGCCTCGGCCCGCACCGGGGGCAGTTGAGTCGGTGCCGGGGGCCGATCCACTCTGGCGCTGGCGGACCCGGCCAGCGCCTCGGCGCGGCCCAGGTCGCGCTCACCGGGCAGGCCCAGGGCAATGAGCAGGCTCTTCACCAGGCAGCGGTCGGTGATCGCCGAGACGATCAGGTTGAGGGCCGTGCCCGCCGCGCCCAGCAGGAACCAGGGGCTCGCGAGCCAGCCGAGCGCCATGCAGGCGAGAACCGATCCTCCGGCCAACATCCGCCCGGCGCGCTCGTGGGTGATCGGGGACCGCGGTGCGCGCGTTCTCTCGCCGGCTCCGCCTTTCGTCGGGATGCTTTGCATCGGACACCTCCGGCCGTGGCCGCTTCTTCTTGCATCGCCTCTCTGCGAGTGAGAGTGACCGTGTCTTCTTCAACCCACAAGAGCAATCAGCGCGCCATTCGCCGTCTATCCCAAGACGCGTTGTAACGATGCTTACGATTGACTTTGACTAATGGCCATGGTTTCGCTACTATGGTTATGGATGCAGTTGCATGCAACACGAAAGTATTTGACGCATGCTCCAGCATTGGCAGTGGGGCTGGCAGAGACAGGAGGCGCGAGCGGGGCGGTGGCTGGCGAGCAGGCTGGCGAGCACTGCGGAGAGCGTGGCATGGGGGCAGAGGGATGCAGAAGCCGAAGGGATGCCGGAAACAACCCGGGCAGGCCTTGCCGTAGGGGCGACCCGCCGGGTCGCCCCTACCTGGCGCGATCAGGCCCGTCCCGAGGTTCTTTCCGGCAGCTCGAAGTCTCAGCCGGAGCCTGAGTCGGAGCCTGAGTCGGAGCCTGATTCGGGGTCTGGGTCGGAAGCTGGGTCCGAGTCGAAGCCGAGACCGAAGCGGTCTGGAGTGCCGGAAAGTCCAGGGGCCAACCATGCGCAAAGGCTGGATGGGGAGAGGGGCGCGGATGGCAGCGGTGGCAACGAGGAGAGCCGATGACGGAGCGTTTTGACCCGGTCGTCGAGGCGGAGATCGACTTCGATCAGTCCCGCATGGACGAGGCCATCGGCGAGGCCGGCGAGGACCATCCGCTCCGAAAGTACTATCTGGCCATCTGCGATTCGCGGGTCATGCGCAGCCTTCCCGAGCCGGGCAGGCGCGCGGCCATCAGGCGGCTGGCCGCGCTGATCGACGATCCGCCGGCCGAGCGCGAGCTCTTCCTGATCATGCTCGTTCGCCTGGTGCGGTCCGGAGTGCGCGCCGGCTTCCCCTGGGAGGCGCGGCGCGCCCTGCGCCTCCTCGAGGAGGGAGTGGCCGAAGAGCCCTGCCGGCGCGAGATCCGGGCGCTGGCCCATCTGTGCCGGGCAGGCGTGGAGTTCTTCGAGGGCAACTATCCCGAATCGCTGAAGGGCAACAACCGCGCGGTGGAGACGGCCGGTCCCTCGCGCCCGCGGCTCCAGTACGCGCTCCGGGCCAGCCGGATGACCGCCGCGCTCCAGTGCGGCGACTCGGCGCAGGCCGAGGATGATCTCGCCTTCCTGGAGCGTCCGCCGGTGCCCGAGGGCATACTCGTTGCGCCCATCGAGTACCTGCGCCTGCAGCTGCTCGACCACCTCGAGCGGCACGCCGAGGCGCTCGACCTGATAGAGCGCGTCACCGGCGGAAGCGTCGAGGGCGCCTGGGCGGAGCTCGCCGTGGACCGGGTCCGGATGATGATCAAGGTCGGACGCGGTCGCGAGGCGCTCGAGCTGCTCGAGAAGCACGCGGACAGCATCTCCCCCTTCCAGCGCGAGCTGCTCCGGGCGGTGGAGGCCAGCCTGCGGCGGGACTTCGCCGCGGCTCGCGAGCACGCCCGGCGCTCGGTGGGCGCCCCCGGCGTGCGCCCCCGCGACCTGCGGCACGCCGCCTGGACGCTCGCGGCCATCGAGCTCAACGACCGCCGGCCGCGGGCCGCGCGCAAGATCCTCGCCAGCATCGATCCCAGGGGCAGCGATGCGCAATATGCCATGGAGTGGGCCCGGCTCCTGTGGGCGGAGGGCGACCCGGCCGGGGCGGCACGGCATTTCCGGCGCGTCCTGGCCTACGGCCGGTCCGAACACATCGTGAACGTCATGGTCGACGTCCACGAGATGAGCACCCACGACATGGGCACGCTCTGGCGCCTGGCGCTCATCCCGCCCGATGCGGCCGGGGCCTGGGCGCAGCTCCAACCGTACCCGGAGAACCGCTCCGGAGGCGCGGCGCCCATCCGGCCCCGGAGGCGCCGGTCGCGGCGCGCCGCCCTGGTCGGCGAGAGCCCGGCCATGCGGAGGATTCGCGATGACGTCGCGCGCTTCGCCCCGCTCGACGAGACGGTGCTCGTGACCGGCGAGACCGGCACGGGCAAGGAGCTCGTCGCCCACATGCTCCACGACTCCGGCCCGCGCGCCAAGGAGCCGTTCCTGGCGGTGAACTGCGCGGCCATCTCCGACACGCTGCTCGAGAGCGAGCTCTTCGGGCACGTCCGCGGCGCCTTCACTGGGGCGGTGCGCGACCACGAGGGCCTGCTCGTCGCGGCCGGCGGAGGCACGCTCTTCCTCGACGAGATCGACTCGATGTCGCCGCGGGTCCAGGGCTCGCTGCTCCGCGTGCTCGAGGAGCGCCGGGTCCGGCCGGTGGGAGCGAGCCGGGACCGCGCCTTCCAAGCCCGGGTGGTGGCCGCCGGCAGCGCGGCGCTCTCCGGCAAGGCGCGGGACGGCGGCTTCCGCTCGGACCTCTACTACCGCCTGGCGCGCCTGGAACTCGTCCTGCCGACGCTCGCCGAGCGGCGCGAGGACATCCCGCTCCTGGCCCGGCACTTCCTCGAGGAGCAGTTCGACGCGGGGGAGCTCTCCCTGGGCGCCGACCTCCTCGCCGAGCTCTCCCGCCGGGACTGGCCGGGCAACGTCCGCGAGCTGCGCAACGAGGTCCAGCGCCTGGCGCTTCTGGGCGGCGAGGGCCGGGTGCTCGGCGCGGAGCTGCTCCGCGGCGCGGCGCCGGAGGGGCGGCCGCAGCAGGCGGAGGCGGCGGCGCCGGCCGGAGGCGAGGGCGCTCGGGCGGGACCGGCCGCCGCGGCCGCCGAGGCCGGGGCTGCAGTCGTCGGCGCCCGGAGGGTCCCCCGGCGCGACCGCCCGGGCGCCCTGCGCGAGCTCTTCCGGACCCACAACGAGCTCAGCCGCGGGGACGTCGCCCATTTGCTGCCCTGCGCGCCGGCCACGGCGGCGAAGCTCCTGGCCGCGCTCGAGGCCGAGGGCCTGGTCGAGCGCGTCGACCCCACGCCGTCGCCGAGGACGTCGTATTACCGCCTGAAGGATGACGGAGTTGCGAGTTCCTAGTTCCTTGTTCCTGGTTCCTGGTTCCGAGTTCCGGGTTCCTGGTTGGGAGAGCGAACGGCCGAATAGGGGGGCAGCCGGAGAGAACCGCAGAACCGCAGAATGATGAACTCCGAATCATGAAGGACGGGGCTCTCCAGGCCCACTTCGACATTCGGTGTTCGACATCCTGCGGTTCCGTCGTTGTCCCATTGAACTTGATCGATTTCGCGGCCCCGCTTGCATCGTTCGCCGGTGCGGGGAGAATGTGGCCGCGGCCACCGCCATTGGCTGTGCCGGACGTTAACCAGGAACCAGGAACCAGGAACCAGGAACCAGGAACCAGGAACCGCCGTCAAACCCGGAGGCCCCATGCCGGAACCAGCCGAGCGCACCGTCCCCCCGAAGCCCTCCGACGGCTCCCGGCGGATCTACGTCTTCTGGGGCGTGGGCATGACCCTGCTCGCCCTCTTGGGGCTCTTCTGCTGGCGGGTGGCGATGCCGTATCTGGAGGTGCGGAGGGAGGTGGGCGCGCTCCACTGCTCTGTGATCGAGCTCGGGGACGTCAAGACCGCAAAAGTCCCCGAGATGGCCCTCGCTGCTGTCCGGCGCCTTGGCGGCCCGGATAAGGCCATTTCCAAGATCGAACTATGGATGCGCCTGGAGAAGAGAACGCCAAGCACAACGGCCATGGCCTTGATCATGCTCGGGCAGTGCGGTGAGCCGGCGGTGGATCGCCTGGTTCCTTGGCTGGGGGACACTCCGAATTATCCCGGCTCGGTCGCAGCTACGGCTCTGGGCAGAATCGGTCCGCCGGCTCGAAAGGCCGTGCCGGGTCTGGTCGGCCTCGCCGTCGAGACGGTCAACGGCGACAACGCCGATTGGATCGAACCGCTTCAGAAGATCGATCCCGAAGGAGCGCTGGCCGTGCCGCTCCTGATCGATCTGCTCGAGAGCGGCGACCTGATCGAGCGGGAAGGCGCGGCCTACGCTCTGGGGCGCTTCGGCTCGGCGGCGAAGCCCGGAGTACCGCTCCTGATCAAGGCGCTCGACGACCCGGCCACGGCGCGGGGTGCAGCCAGGGCCTTCGCCTGTCTCGGCCCCGAGGCCAAGGAGGCAGTGCCTGCCCTGATCCGGGCTCTCGGCAGCGAGGACTGGGCCGTCCGGGGCGACGCGGTCTGGGCACTCGGACGCATGGGGCCGGAGTCGGAGTCCGCCGCGCCGGCGCTGGTGACCATCGTGACGTCGAAGGGAGACAAGCTCGACGACGATACCCGCTACTGCGCGGCGATGGCCCTCGGCCGGATCGGCAGGAAGGTCGTGTCGCAGATGGTCGCGGCGCTGGAGAACACCTCCGAGGAGCCCCATCCCTTCGTCGATTCCCTCGTGATGATCGGGCCGGAAGCCGTGCCCGAGATGATCAAGGTCCAGGACGACTACTCCGGTCTGAACGCCGTCCTGACCGCGCTGCAGGAGATGGGCCCGAAGGCCGCGCCGGCGGTACCCTGGTTGATCGAACGGCTGAAGCGAACAGAGGTCCGGTGGGCGCACCGAGACGTCGTCTGCGCCCTTGGCGCGATCGGCCCGGCCGCTAAAGAGGCCGTCCCGGTGCTGGTGGCTGCGCTTTCGAGCGAAAGCCGTGATCTGCGGCAAGAGGCTGCCTTGGCCTTGGGCCGCATCGGCGACGGGGCCGGGCAGTCGCTGCCGGCGCTCGAAGCCATGGCCGGCGACGGCGATCCCGGCGTGCGATTGGCCGCTTCCGCCGCCGCTTTCAGGGTCAAGGATGAGATCGACAAGGCGGTCGACGCGTTGATGGCCGGGTTGACTGCGGAAGATACCCGGCGAGTGGCTCTCGACGAACTGGGCTCGCTGGGCCCGAAGGCCGGGAGGGCCGCCCCCGCCCTGCAGGGACTCCTGCCCGCATCGGCGGTGACGTACTGGAGGGTCACCGGGGACTCCGACAAGGCGATCGGCAGCCTGCTGCCCCTTCTTCGCAAGAGTGGCTGTCAGGAAGCGGCGCTGTATCTTATCAGACAGATGGGCCCGGCGGCGAGGCCGGCGTTGGGTTGGGTGGTGCACTATTCCTCTGACGTGAGGAGCTCCGGCGTGCCGGAGAAGACCTGGACCTACTGGCACATCCGCGGCATCGACGATCCGCCGAGCCTGCGGCCCGAGGACCGCGACCTGCGCTGGCCGCCGCCGAAGCCGCCGCAGGGGACCCGGCCGTCCGACTTGGATGGGGCCGAGACGGGAGTGGCCAGATGAACGGCGCCCTCAGGAGTCTCCCATGAGGCTGCTCTTCCCCTCATCCCCCATGAGCCGTTCGAAGCCCGACCCGAACTTCGAGGCGGAACTAGGAGACGGGCAGGTCTCGGGCCTGCCGCCGCACGTCCCGCCGCGGGAATTCTACGCGGCGCTCCGGACGGCGCTGGGGGCTTGACGGGATGCCGAAGTCCGAGTCTTCAATTATGTCAACCGGTCGGAGCCGCTCCCGCCGCCGCCGTCTCGCCATCTTCCTCTCCGCCGCCGCGCTCGTCCTTGTCATCGTTGTCTTGGCCCTCGACCACTGGTTGCCCTACATGCTGCTTGCCCACTACAAGTTCAGCGTGGAGGCGCACCCGAAGGTCCTCGACGAATACGGGGCGACGGCCGAGCCCGTCGAGTTCACGACAAGCGATGGCGTGCCCATCCGCGGCTGGTTCATCCCGGCGCCGGCCGGGGGGCGGGCCGCGGGCGCGCCGCCGCCGTCGACGCTCGTCGTCCTCCACACGCTGGGGCGCACCCGCCGGGACATGCTCGAGTTCGCGCTGCCCCTCCGGCGCGAGGGCTTCAACCTCGCGCTCATCGACCTGCGCGGCCACGGCGAAAGCGGCGGCGAGTTCTTCACCTACGGCGCGCACGAGTGGCGCGACGTCGCCGGGCTCATCGACTGGCTCGAGCGCCGCCCCGACGGGGCCGGCCGGCTCGTGGCCGTCGTGGGCGCCTCGGCCGGAGGCGCGGTGGCCGTCGCCGCCGCGGCGCGCGACCGGCGGGTGCGGGCGGTCGCCACCATCGGCTGCTTCGCCGACCTCCGGTCGATCGCCGCTCGCCAAGCCGGGTGGTTGCCGGGCTTCTGGCTTGACCGCGCCCTGGGCAAGGCCGAGCGCCTGGCCGGCTTCAAACTGGAGGACGCTTCGCCCGAGCGGCTCGCCCGGGAACTGCGCTGCCCGCTCCTCGTCGCCCACGGCCCGGCCGACGGCTACGTGCCTTTCGATGACGCCCGGCGCCTCTTCGCCGCCGCCGGCTCGCCGCGGAAGGAGCTCTATGAGATCGAGGGAGCCGACCACGCCACCATGTTCGCTCTGGGCGGGGAAGCGCTCCGGGCCAGGATCGCGAGGCTCGTGCGCGAGGGGGCGGGGGAGTAGGGCGAGCTTTGGGCTTTGGGCTTTGGGAGCGGCGGTTGGCTCCAGCACCCAAAGCCCAAAGCCCAAAGCCCGCCGTTCTCCGCGTCCCCTTGTCCCCGCGTCCCCGCGTCGTCGCGTCTCCGCGTCCCCGCGTCCCGCGCCGCGTCCTCGCGTTTTCCCCGCGGAAACCTCTTGACCCCGCGGCGCGTTTGTGGTGTCATTCCCGCGGGGCCGCCAGGGCCCGGCGCGGGATTCGAAAGGAGCCGGACATGCAGGAGCGGGAGGTCGGGACCAGGAGCGGTTGGGCTTTTCTGCCGTTGGCCATACTCGCCTGGGTGCTGGTGCCGGGGCTGGTCGTGTGGGCGATCTGGTCCATCGCCCGGGACTCGGTGGGCTTCGGCGTCTTCCTGCTGGCGATCGAGCCGCTGGTCATAACCTCGGCGGTGCTACTCTCCAAGGGGCTCTTCGTACTGCAGCCCAACGAGGCCCGGGTGCTGGTGCTCTTCGGACGCTATGCCGGCACCGTCCGGCGCGACGGCTTCCACTGGGCCAACCCCTTCAGCGTCCACCGCAGTTCCTGGCAGACGGTCCGGCAGGACGGCGGCGTATCCGCGGTGCAGCGGACCCCAAGCCGCTACGTGGTCTCGCTGCGCGCCAGGAACTTCGAGACCGACAAGCTCAAGGTCAACGACCAGCGCGGCAACCCCATCGAGATCCGCGCGGTGGTGGTCTGGCGCGTGGCCGACACCTCCCGGGCGCTCTTCGAGGTCGACGAGTACGAGCACTACGTCACCGTCCAGAGCGAGACCGCCGTGCGGCACCTGGCCAGCCTCTATCCCTACGACCACTCCGACGACGCCCCGGGCGCGGAGATCACCCTGCGCGGCAACACCGAGGAGGTGGGCTCGGCGCTCCTGGCCGAACTGGCCGCGCGCCTGGAAAAGGCCGGAGTGGCCGTCGAGGAGGCCCGGCTCACCCACCTGGCCTACGCGCCGGAGATCGCCGGGGTCATGCTCCGGAGGCAGCAGGCCGAGGCGCTCATCGCCGCGCGCCAGAAGATCGTCCGCGGCGCGGTCAGCATGGTGCAGATGGCCCTGGCCGAGCTCGCCGAACAGAAGATCGTGGATCTCGACCCCGAGCGCAAGGCCGCCATGGTCGGCAACCTCCTGGTGGTGCTCTGCGGCGAGAGCGAGGCCCAGCCGGTGATCAACACCGGGGCGGCGACGCAGTAGCCGGCGACTTCACTGCCTGAACTGGTCGCAGCTCGGCTTTGGGCTTTGGGCATTGGGCTTTGGGAACGGTGATCGGCCCCAACGCCCAAGAGCCCAAGGCCCAAAGCCCACCGTTCTCGGCGCCTCCTTGACCGAAATGCGGGGGCACGGCTGACCTCCCCGCCCGTCTGCATGACTGGCAAGAGGAAGAGTGCATGCCCACTTCTTCGTCAACAGCGTGCGATGATGTCCGGCCTGGGCGCGTGTGGCTGCCGGTTGCGCTCTGGTCGGCCGGCATCCTGTTCGTCCTGGGTCTCGCGTGGATCGGCGCCACGGCCTATCGTCTGCACCGGATCGAGGATGTGCTGGTCGCCGAGATCGCCCCGCGCCCGGGAAGCCTGTGGTTCCCCGACCTCCGCGGCGCGGCCCGGAAGCTTGGCGGCCCCGACCGGACCCTGGGCGGACTCCGCCTCTACCTGCGCCTGGGGCGGCCGTATCGCGCGGAGGCCATCAAGCTGCTGGCGGCCTGCGGCCGGCCGGCTGTGCCGGACCTGATCGGCTATCTGCCTTCACCGGAGATCCAGGATCGCGTCGCAGCCATGACCGCCTTGCGGGAGATTGGCCCGGACGCCGTCGAGGCCTTGCCGGACGTTGTCGCGATCGTTCGCGATGCGGAACTGCCGGCGGAAAGATGCTTCGCGATAAGCTGCCTTTACCACATTGGCTGTGGCTCACCGGAAGCTGTCTCGGCCATGACTGCGGCGCTCCATGACCGAGCCACGGAGGTTGTCTGCCATGCAGCGATAGAGCTGCGCAGGATGGGACCCGCCTCCGCGAGCGCGGTCCCGGCGTTGGCCGAGTTGCTGACCCACCCCGAAGCGGGGGTGAGAGAGGCCGCCGCAGCGGGCCTCGAAGGGATCGGTCCACAGGCCGCATCGGCCGTGCCCGCTCTGCGTGCTGTGCTGAACGACCCGGCCGCGGAAGTGCGCACCCAGGCCGCCGCGGCGCTCAAGAGGATCGATCCGGGCGTGGCTTGCGAGTAGTTGGTGTTGGCGAGGGCCTCATCCGCGTTTATCTGCGGTTATCTGCGGCCAGTCGGTTCGTCCCCGCGTCCCCGTGTCCCCGTGTCCCCGTGTCCCCGCGTCCCCGCGTCGCCATGTCGCCATGTCCCCGTGTCGCCATGTCGCCATGTCGCCGTGTCGATCGCATCTCACCCGAACCGCGGGCACCGCACCGCGTGCCCCGGCGCGGTCTCGATCAGTTCGGGGGCGCGCTCCTCGCAGCCGCCGTCGGCCGCCGGGCAGCGCGGGGCGAAGCGGCACCCCGCGAGCGCCTGGGCGCCGCGCATCTCGGCGGGCGGGATCCGCGCGCGGCCGCCGCGGGCCGCCTCGAGGAGCAGCCGCGTGTAGGGGTGGCGCGGCCGGCCGAGCACCGCGTCGGCCTCGCCCTCCTCGACGATCAGGCCGGCGTACATCACCGCGATGCGGTCGGCGGCCTTCTCGACGAGCGCCAGGTCGTGGCCGATGAGCAGGTAGGCCAGCCCCCGTTCACGCTGCAGGTCGCCGAGCAGGTTGAGGATCTGCGCGGCCATGCTAACGTCCAGCGCGCTCGTCGGCTCGTCGAGCACCAGGAACTCCGGGCCCATGGCCAGCGCCCGCGCGAGCGCGATCCGCTGGCGCTGACCGCCGGAGAACTCGTGCGGATGGCGCTCGAGCGCGTCGGCGGCGAGCCCCACGCGTCGGAGCAGTTCCTCGGCCAGCTCCCGGCGCCGAACGGGCCACTCGCCGGAGCCGGAGGCCACCGGCGCCTCCCAGACGGCCTCGCCGACAGCCATGCGCGGGTTGAGCGAGCCGTATGGGTCCTGGAAGAGCATGCCGATGCGGGTAGCCAGCCGCCGGCGCTCTGCGGGGATCAGGCCGGTGAGCTCGATTCCGTCAAAAAGGACGGAGCCAGCCTCCACCGGCGCCAGGCCCAGGATGGCCCGGCCGACGGTGGACTTGCCCGAGCCGCTCTCGCCCACCAGGCCCAGCGTCCGGCCGCGCTCGACGGCGAAGGTCACCCGGTCGGCGGCGCGGAAGGACGCGCCGCCTCCGAAGAGCCCGCCGCCCGGGCGGTACTCGACCACCAGGTCGCGCACGGTCAGCAGCGGCCCCGTCGTCTCCGTCACGCCGCGTCCTCCGCTGTGCCGAGGCGCAGTTTCAACGCAGAGGACGCAGAGGCGGCGCAGAGGACGCAGAGGGGGGTGGGCTTTGGGCCTTGGGCTGTGGGCTTTGGGTGTTGCTGTTCCCAAAGCCTAAAGCCCAAAGCCGAAAGCCGCCGTTTCCCTCTGCGACCTTCGCGCACCTCCGCGTCCTCTGCGTTTAAAAGGGTTCTGCGTAGCAGCCTCACAGCCGCACCTCGGGAAGCGCCTCGGCGCCCTTGACGCTGCCGATCTGCCAGCAGGCCACCCAGTGGCCGGGCAGGACCTCGGCCATCTCCGGGGCCTGGCGGCGGCAGACCTCCGCGGCCGCGGGGCAGCGCGGGGCGAAGCGGCAGCCGGGCAGGACCTCGCGCGCCGAGGGCACCATCCCGGGGATCTCCCCGAGCCGCCCGCGGCCGCTGCCGAGGTCGGGCAGCGCCGCGACCAGCGCCTGGGTGTATGGGTGGATCGGGCGCTCCAGGAGCTCGGCGGTCCTGGCCGACTCCGCGGCGCGCCCGGCGTAGATGACCAGGCCCCGGTCGGTCGTGCGCGCGGCCATGCGCAGATCGTGGGTGATGAGCAGCAGGGCGATGTCGAAGCCGGTGCGGAGCTCGGCGAAGAGCTCGAGAATGCCGGCCTGCACGGATACGTCGAGCGCGCTGGTGGGCTCGTCGGCGATGAGCAGGTCCGGGCGGTTCACCACCGCCATGGCTATGCAGGCCCGCTGCCGGAGGCCCCCGGAGAGCTCGTGCGGGAAGGCCCCGAAGCGCGCCGCGGCGTCCGGGAAGCCCGAGCCGCGCAGGGCGTCGAGGGCGTTGTGCCGGGCGAGTTTCTCGTCCCGGCCGTGGAGCCGCGCGGCCTCGGCCACCTGCGCTCCGACCGGCAGCACCGGGTTGAGGGCGGCGGAGGGCTCCTGGAAGACGAAGCCGATCTTCGCGCCGCGCAGCCGGCGCATCTCGCCCTCGGGCATGCCCAGGAGCTCGCGCCCGGCCAGCCGCACCGAGCCGGTGGCGCGCGCCGCCGGCGGCAGCAGTCCCGCGACCGCCAGGGCCGTGGCCGTCTTGCCCGAGCCGCTCTCGCCCAGGAGCGCCAGGCCCTCGCCGGGAAAGAGCGAGAAGGACACGCCGTCGACCGCCCGCGCGGGAGCGGCGCCGCGCGCGCGGAACTCGACGCGCAGGTTGCGGACCTCGAGGATGGCCGGATCGCCTTCCATGGTGCGGGGATTATGCCCGGGCGGAGGGGGGCGGCGCAAGGGGAAGTGGAACGGCCGAAACGATAACGGCACTAACAACCAACATCCAACATCCAACAACCAACAACCAAAGCCCTGTTGGTTGTTGGCTGTTGGTTGTTGGGCGTTGGTTGTTGAATGTTTGGCCCACAAGGGCCGGCTTCCCGGACGGATCAGACCGATCGGTCGGATCCGTCCGATCCGGCGGATCGATCGCGCCGGCCCCGACGCCCCCACTCCCGCGGCGCCGCGCCCTTGCGTCTCCGGAAGACCCGCGAGAAGTAGAAGGGGTCCTCGTAGCCCACGCGCCGGGCGGCCTCGGAGACGTTGACCGCGCCGCTGGCGAGCAACGTCGCGGCCCACTCGATCTTGACGGCCTCGGCGAGCTCCTGGGCGGTCCGGCCGCAGAGCTTCCTGGCAGCGCGGCAGAGCGACGTCCGGGAGACGCCGAAGTGCCCGGCCACGGCGGCCAGGTCGAATGGCTCGGAGACGTGCTCGCGGAGATGATGCTCGAGGGCGGCGGCGGTCAGCGTCCGTCCGCCCGGCGGCTCGGGTGCGCCCGAGAGCAGGACGAGGGCCCGGGCCAAGAGCAGCTCCGGTTCGCTCATCCTCGCCGGGAGTTCGGCGCGGTGGAGCCGGCCCATCCGGCGGAGAAGCTCGGCCACCTCGCCGGAGCGCTCCTCCGGGAAGAAGCGGGCCCCGCCGCGGGCCTCGCGGATCTCGGCGGCCAGCCGGTGGGCATAGCCGCCACCGAAGCGGCAATAGAAGTGGTCGTAGGGATCCCGCGGGTCGGCCATCAGGATCCCCGGATGGCCGGGGGGCACGAGCCCGACCATGCCCGGCGCCACCTCGACCTGCCGGCCGTCGAGGTGGTAGCTGCCCCGCCCGGCCAGGAAGACGGTGAGCATCACGTCGTTCTGGCGCGTGCCGGGCGTGGAGTGGTGCGGCTGGTTGAACATGTGCCCCGCGGTGCGCACCGCGAAGGGCGGGGGCTCGGATGGGCGGTTCATGGGGGTAGTGTAAATATAATCCAGGTATTTGCAACTTTCCTCCATTCCCTTCCCGGCCGTACCGGACTATGCTTTCCCATAGAAAGCGGCCCGGGAGCGCCGGCGGAGATCCGCCGACCGAGACCGGGAGGGAAGAAAGGGAGGCAATAATGTCCAGTCAGGCGAAGTCCGGGGCGAAGTCGGGGGCCAAGGGTCCCAAGGTGGTCATCGTCGGGGCCGGCAGCATGTTCTTCGGCCGGCAGGCCACCAAGGCGATGGTCACGAGCCCGGTGCTCCGCGGCGGAACGCTGGCACTGGTCGACACCCACGAGCCGACCCTGAAGACCATGGTTCGGCTCGCCGAACTGGCCCGCGACGAGGCCAAGGCGCCCACGACGATAGTCGGCTCCACCGACCGCAAGGCGGTCTTGGCCGGCGCCGACTTCGTGGTCCTGTCCTTCGCCAACGACGGCGTGCGCTGGCGCGGGGTGGACACCGAGATCTCCGCGAAGTACGGCGTGCGCATGTGCTCCTCGGACACCATCGGCCCCGGCGGGATCTTCCGGTCGCTGCGCGAGGCCCACGAGATCCTGGCCGTGGCCCGCGACGTCGAGAAGATGGCCCCGGACGCCTGGCTGATCAACTACATCAACCCCACGGCGGTCAACGGCATCCTGCTCATGCGCCACGCGCCGAAGGTGCGGAGCTTCGCCCTCTGCGACGGGCTGCACGAGCCGCATCTGCGCCGCCGGCTGCTCCGGCAGGCCGGGGCCCTCGCCGAAGGCCAGGTCGACCCGGCGATGGAGAAGGACGCCGTGATCCACATCTCCGGCGTCAATCACGTCACCTGGCTGACCAGGTTCGAGCTCCGCGGCAAGGACCTCCTGCCGGCCTACTGGAGCTACATCCGCGAGCACGCCGGCGACGAGGACAAGAACGACCACTCCAAGGGCCACATGAACGGCCGCTACCGGATGGACCTGGCCGAGATCTACGGCGTGGTACCGATGTGCATCAGCCACACCAAGGAGTACGTGCCCTTCTACCAGGGCTACCAGACCAAGCCCTACAAGCTGCCGCCGATCGGCCTCTTCGACGCGCCTCGCCGCCAGAGAGAACGCGACGCGATCTTCGCGCAGATCGGCGAGTACGTCTCCGGGAAGCTGCCCATGGCCCAGTTCCTGGAGAAGACCCCGGTCGACCACGCCACCGACATCATCGAGTCGATGTGGGGCTCCCTCGGCAAACCCTTCTACGTCAACCAGCCCAACCGCGGCGCGGTGCCGAACCTCCCGGCCGACGCGTTCCTGGAGCTGCGCTCGGACGTGGACATGGACGGCCCGCGCCCGCAGCCGGCCACGCCGCTGCCCCGCGGCGTGCTGGCCCTGACCCAGCAGGTGCTCGACACCCACGAGCTCACCGTGGAGGCGGCCGTCAACTGCGACCGCAAGGCGCTGCGCCGGGCGATGCTCACCGACCCGATCGTCAACGCCGTCGGCGACGCCGACGCCATAATCGCGGACATGCTCGCGGCCCAGCGCGAGGCGCTGCCGAAGGGATGGTTTGAGTGACGGGGAAGGGACTGAGGGACTGAGGCACTGAGGCACTGAGGCACTAAGGCACTGAGGCGCTGAGGCACTGAGGCGCTGAGGCACTGAGGGGCAAAGGCGCTGAGAGCTGGGGCCGGGAGCGGTCGATGGCCGCCCCGGCCTCAGTGTTTCAGGCGCTCCAGCACTGTGCGGGCGGTCTCGACCGCTTCGATGCGGCTTTGCGGACCGAAGGACTCTTCGAGGATGCGCAGGGCCTCGTTCCTCCCTCCGCGCGCCGCGGAGAGGAGGGCGCGGGCCAGGACGAACGCGGCTTCCTGGCCGGCGGGCATCCCGGCGGCGTCCGGAGCCCCGGGGTCCAGGGCGGCGCCGAGCGCCGGCACGGAGGAGTCCCGCAGGGCCCCGGCGACGCCGTCGGCCTGGCCGAGCGCGAGCAACGCCGTGGCCTTGAGCAGCGCGATGCGCTCGCGCCCGAATGGGCTGCCGCGGTTCAAGTATGGCTCGGCCTTCAGGCAGGCGTCGAGCGCCCGGCGGCCGTCGCCCTCGGCCAGTCGTCGGGTGGCGATGCCGGCCCAGGCCAGGGTGCTTATCTCGCCCTGCTCGGGATAGCCGGCGATCAGCCCCTCGAGCAGTCCGTAGCCGTCGTCCCGGCGGCCCTGGGAGAATCTTACTCCGGCCAGTCCGAGCCTGGCGCGCGCGGCGCTGAGCCGCTGCTCGGGATCGCGGCGGGCCAGGGCCTCGATGGCCTCTCCGAAGGACTTCGCGGCCGGCTCGAGCTCTCCGAGCTCATGGAGGGTGAATCCCAACTGCACCCGGGCGTCGGCTGCGAAGGCCTCGTTGCCGGGAAAGCGCTCCAGCGCCATGGCCACGGCCGCGCGCGCCGCTTGCGCGTCGAGCAGTCCGGCCAGCACGAAGAGTCCCTCGCCGGAGAGCAGCCCGTCGGGCTGGTGCTCGAGCGCCAGCTCCAGGAAGCGCCGTCCGTCGGCCGGCCGCCCCTCGAGGCGCAGCGCCCGGGCGCGCTCCCAGAGCCTCTCGCCGACCGGCCGCAGGGTGTCGTAGCCGGCGTAGCTCCGGAAGGCCCGCTCGAGCTCTCCGGCCTCGGCCTCGACCTCGCCGCGCTCGGCGTGCACCAGCGACCTGCCCAGACAGCCGAGCGGGGCCATGAAGCTCCGCTCCAGGCGGTCGAAGCAGTCCCGCGCCTCGGCCAGGAGCTCATCCCGATCGGCGGCCGGACGGCTCCGAGCGAGCTCGATGGCCGAGCGGCCCTGCAGGAAGAGGGCCTCGAGCCCCTCCTCCCGGCCGGCGTGGCACTCGGCCACCAGGCGGTATTCCTCTCGCGCCTCGGCCAGCATCCCGCGGTTGTAGAAGGCCCCCGGTATGGCCAGGCAGGAGACCCGCGTGGAGATGCCGCGGCTCTCCACGCGCAGCCGCCTGATGCGCAGGCCCGTCGACCAGGCGTAGATCCCGACCATGTTCCCGGGCAGCGGCACCAGGTCGCGCCAGGACAGGGTCTCGGCGCCGTCGACGCTGAGGACCAGCCGGCCGTCGCAGAGCTCCGCGGCTACCGTGTACCAGCGCCCGGGCGCATAGCGGCTCTCAGTCGTGATCACGTCCATCTCGTTGCGCGAGAGCTTGCTGCGGCTGTTGCTCTCGGCCCCGAACTGCGCGAAGTAGCCGCGGTAGCGGGCGTGTCCCTGCCATGCCAGGGGCGCCGACGCCCCCAGCCGCAGGCTGATCTCCCCGTCCTCGCCGGGGGCGATCATCGCTTCCACTTCGATGCGCGTGGCCCCGGCCAGGGGGGTGTCCAGGAGCAAGTGTCCCTCGCCCGGGGTCTCGTGCCGCAGGCAGCCGTCCCGCACCCGCCAGTCGCCCATGGCGTTCCAGCCGGGCAGCGGACCGTCGGGCATCGCGGAGAATTCCAGGTCGACGACCGGCGCCCAGCGGGCGCGGCCCTCGATCCACTGCTCCACCTCCGCGGCCAGCTCCACGGCTGAGGCGTAGCGTCCGGCGGGGTCGATGCGGAGGCAGCGCATGGCGATCCCGGCCAGCTCCGGAGGAGCGCGCCGCCGGGGTGCGGCCTCGGCCGGCGCCGCCGGGGGCCGTCCGGAGAGAACCCGCTCCTTGAGCTCCGTGAGGCTCTTCGCCTCGAAGGGCAGGCGCAGGGTGAGGATCTCGTAGAGGATCACCCCCAGCGCCCAGACGTCCGTGCGCGGGCCGATCTCCGCGGCCCGGCCCCGGAGCTGCTCGGGGGCCATGTAGAGCGGCGTGCCGGCCAGGGCCCCGTCGGCGGTGAGCAGCAGCGAGGACTCGCCGCTGTGGCGCAGGCTCTCCACCCGGCGCTCCAGGCGCTCCCAGGCGCTGCCCCTGAGGTCGTCGCCGATCGAGACCAGACCGCCGCCCTCCGCGGGGGGCGGCAGGGCCTCCGCGGCCCCCAGGACCTTGGCCAGGCCCCAGTCGATGACCAGCACCTCGCCGTAGCTGCCGATCACGATGTTGGCCGGCTTCAGGTCGCGATGGACGACCCCGCGATCGTGCGCGAAGCCGGTGGTCTGGCAGACGGAGAGGAACGCGCGCATCAGGCGGGCCAGTGGGAAGGCGGCCTCGGCTTCGGCCTCGGACTGCCGGAGCCTGGAGAGCGCTCCCTCCAGGGTCAGCCCCTCGATCGGCCGCATGGTGTAGTAGTCGTACCCGGCGCCGTCGGCCCCGACGCGATAGACGGGCACGACCCCCGGATGCTGGAGTTGGGCCGTGACCAGGGCCTCCTCGAGGAAGCGCTCGCGAACCGACGGGGGGACCGGTCCGCGGTCCTCGGCCAGCACTTTCATGGCCACGTCGCGCCGCGCCGCCTTCTCGCGGGCCAGGAGCACCCGCGCGAAGCCGCCGCTGCCCAGCTGGCCCCGGACCTCGTACTCGCCGCTCCCGGCGGCCGGAAGGTCGGCTCGGGTCGCGAGCCTTCCGGAACCGGCGCGGGAGCCGGCCGCCGTGCCGCCGGGAGTCGGGACGATCAGTGTCGGGTCGTCGGAGGACAGCCCGGATCCGGGCGGGTCCGGGCGCTCGGGAGGCATGGACGAAGGGCAGGGAGAACCTGCCGGCTCGCCGCCGGAAGCCTCGGTGTCGTCCTGCAATCCGGGGGCGGGACGGTCGACGCTCAAGGGCCCTCCGTTCACGTGCCGGCCCGATGTTATCAGAGCCGGATGTCGATTGCCACTGTCCCTCCGGAGGAAGGCCCCGCGGCCGTTGCAGGAAACGTTCTTCACCGCCGAGGCGCTGAGACGCGGAAGCGAAATGCCGTCCGCGGCCGAGGCTGTTCCCTGCCAGAGACCGTCCGCCGCGTTCCGGAGCCCGCTCTGCGTCTCCGCGCCTCTGCGGTGATACGGCCTTCCTGAAATAGGCCTGCCGGGGCCCGCGTTTACCTTGACACCCGCCTCCGAGCCCCCTAGAATTGCGGCCCGGTCGAACGCGGCGAAGCGGCGGCCCCGCCAGCGCGGGGCCCGGACCCGTTTAGGGGGTGCCCCATGCGCGGCAACGTACTCGCCATCATCGCCCTGGTCTTCTTCGTGATCCTGGCCGGCCTCACCGGCTTCCTCTCCTACAAGAACTATGTGGCCGTCGAGCGCCAGTCGGGCGAAGGCGCCCAGGCCGGGGTTCGGGAGGAGCTCGCCAACACCGTCCGGGAGCGCCAGGACCTGGAGGAGAAGCTCAGCAAGAAGAGGGTCGAGCTCGCCCTGCTGAGGAACAAGTACCAGGAGAAGGTCGAGGAGCGGCTGCGCGAGCGCACCAAGCTCGTGGTCCTCGGCACCCAGAGCGAGGCCCAGCGGGTCATCGCCGCGGACTCCAAGGCCTGGAAGGAAACGGTTGAGAAGACCTCCGGGGACAGCACCTCCGGGCTGGTCGCTCCGGTGGAGAAGGAAATCAACGACCGCATCAGCGCGGCCCAGGCGCTGAACGACAAGCAGCGCGACGAGATCGTCGAGAAGATCAAGAAGCTCGCCGAGGAGACCGCCGAGGTCAAGAAGAAGGCCGCCGACGAGATCCGCAGGCTCAACGGCGAGAAGGTCCGCCTGGGCAACGAGATATCGGCGGCGAGCAGCGACATCGAGCGGCTGATCAGCCGCGAGCCCCTGGCCAACGGCGGCCTGCCTCCGGCCGGGAGGGTGCTGACCTCGGCGGCCGACACCAAGCTGGCGGTCATCAACCTGGGCACGCGCATGGGCGTGAAGCGCGGCATGCGCTTCGAAGTCTACCAGGTGCGCTATGGCAACCGCCGGGTGCACAAGGGCTACCTGGAGGTCAAGGCCACCGAGCCGGAGGTCAGCACCTGTTCCATCCTCTTCCGCGAGGTTCGCCTGCCGCGCTGCCCGATCTGCAACTACACCGCGGACCAGCCCGAGGAGCAGTACTGCCCGCGCTGCACCGCTCCGGGCAGCCCCCAGGCTTTCCAGCGGCTCAGCGGCAACCCCAAGGTGATGATGGTCGGGCAGTCCGACACCGATCCGATCGTTCAGGGCGACCTGGTCTACAACCCGCTCTTCAGCCTGCGGCCCGGGACCCGCTTCGCGGTGGTCGGCGAGCCGCTGCGCGCGCCGGTGCCCCGTCCGACGGACGACCGGGTGACGCCCAAGCTGCGCGAGCACATCGAGCAGACCGTCGCGTTCTACGGCGGCAGGGTCGTCGACGAGGTCACGGCCGAGACCGACGTGCTCCTGGCCCTGCGCGGAGCCAAGGACGCCGTCAGCCGCGCCGAGGAGATGGGCATACCCGTGGTCCACGAGTTCGAAATCTTCAGGTACCTGGAGAAGTAGCGCAGGAAGCCGCCGGCGGCCCGCCCGGCCGAGTGCCGCGCTGGCCGTCGAGGGGAGGAAACCGTCATGGGCGATCGCAACACCATCGTGGTAGTGGCCCTGGTGTTCTTCGTGGCGCTCACCGCCGTGTTCTCGGGCTTCGCCTTCTACTACTCGCTGGAGGGCGAGGACGTCAACCGCAGCCTCCAGGCCGAGAAGGATGTGATCAAGAACCTTCGCGTCGAGGTCAGCGCGGAGGGCGAGGTGCCCAAGGCGATCCTGAGTCTGGTCGGCGACGATAAGAACAAGGGCGAGATCGCCAAGCTGGAGGATAACGACCACAAGCCGAACGGCGAGCCCATCGATAAGCCCGAGGACGGCGGCATCAAGCAGATCCAGGATGCCATGAAGGACACGGGCACGGTCATCTCCACCAATGAGGGCGAAGCCACCAAGAGCCACGGCGCGCGCGAGGCCGCCGACGCCAAGCGCAATTCCGCGGCCCAGGCCGACGTCGCCAAGATCGGCGCCGCCTACAAGAACCTCCAAGACACCCTCAAGCGGCTGGACGAGGCCATCGCCCAGCAGCAGGCCGAACTGACCAAGGCCCAGCAGGAGCTGCTCGACGCCAAGTCCGTGGACGTGGACCGGATCGCCAAGCTGGTCGGCGACGTCGGCCAGGCCCGCGACAAGCTGGTCACGCTCGAGGAGAAGCTCAAGCGGATGAAGGAGCGCCGCTCCCGGCTCGACCAGCTCAACGAGGACGGCCAGGTGATCAGCGCCGACCCGGACACCAACCTGGCGGTGGTCAACCTCGGCGCCCGGCAGGGAGTCCGCCCGGGCATGCTCTTCGACGTCTTCGAGCTCAAGAAGGACGGCAACAAGGTCCGCAAGGCCAAGATCCGCCTCCAGAAGGTCGAGAGCCAGCAGTCCACCGCGGTCATCCTGGCGGCCCGCCCGGTGCCCAAGAGCTGCCCGCAGTGCGGCTGGAGCTCCACGGACGCGACCGTGCTCTACTGCCCCTACTGCCGGGGCGGCGAGCCGCCGACCTTCCCGGACGTCATCCGCCTGGTGGAGGGCTCGAGCTCCCTGGCGGTGGTGGCCCCCGAGTTCCTCAACCCGGTGACCAAGGGCGACTGGATCTCCAGTCCCTTCTACCTGGGCGGCAAGAACCGCCAGTCGTTCGTGTTCGCCGTCGCCGGACAGCCGGTGAACCACTCCCGCGAGGAGATCTACATGTTCCTCAAGGAGAACGGGTGCCGCCTGGCCGAGGACATCACCATCGACACGGACTTCGCGGTGGTGGGCACCGGCCCCAAGGTGGACGACGAGCTCAAGAAGGCCCGGAGCCTGGGCGTCAGCATCCTGCGCGAACAGGACCTCTTCAACTTCTTCGGGAAGCTGGGCACGGCCAGCGACGTGCCCAAGGACGAGGCCGACGCCACCTACAAGGGCTGAGCGCCGGTTCGAATCATAAAGCCGAGGGGCGGCCAGGATGGCCGCCCCTCGGCTTTTATCGGCGGTCGTTGCCCGGGTGGCCCCAGGACTCCTCTTCGCGTCTCAGCGCCCCTGGCTCTGCGAAGCTTGGCTTCGCTACGCAGGGCGGAGCGGAGTCTGCGGTGAAGGCGGCCCCTCAGCAGATCCGCGGCAGCGGCTCGCCCTCGAGCCAGGCCAGGCGCCGCCGGCCTCCGGCGGCCGTCTCCATCTCGGCGCCGGCCGGTCCGGCCTCGACCCGGCCCACCACCGCGGCGTGCGCGCCGAGCTGGTGGCGCCGGAGCTCGGCGACGAGCCGCCCGGCGTCGCGCTCCGGGACCACCGCCAGGAAGATGCCCTCGCAGGCCACGTAGAGGGGGTCGAGCCCCAGGAGCTCGGCGGCCGACTGCACCGCGCCGCGCACCGGCACGTCGCGCTCGCGGAGGACGAACCGGCGGCCGGAGGCCCCGGCGAACTCCAGGCACACGGTGGCCAGGCCGCCGCGGGTCGGGTCGCGCAGCGCGTGGAGCTCGATGCCGGCGGCGAAGGCGGCCTCGACCAGGTCGGTCAGCGGCGCGCAGTCGCTCCGGAAGGCCGGCCCGAGCCCCAGGCGCTCGCGGGCGTCGAGCACCGCCAGGCCGTGCTCGGCGATGTGGGAGCTGACCACCAGGGCGTCGCCGGGCGCGATCCGCGCGGGGGAGAGATCACGTCCCTCGGGGATCTCGCCGATGCCGGCGGCGGTGATGAAGATGCCGTCGGCCGCGCCGCGCTCGACCACCTTGGTGTCGCCGGCCGCCACCTTGACGCCGGCCTCGGCCGCCGCCCGGCCGATGGATGCGGCGATCTTCCGGAGCTTGTCGATCTCGAAGCCCTCGGCGATGACGAAGCCGAGCGAAAGGTATCTCGGCCGCGCCCCCTTCATGGCCAGGTCGTTGGTCGTGCCGCAGACCGCCAGGCGCCCGATGTCTCCGCCCGGAAAGAAGAGCGGCCGGACCACGTGGGCGTCCGTCGAGAAGGCCAGGCGCGTGCCCGGCAGGTAGAGCTCGGCGGCGTCCTCGGCGCGCGCGAGGTGCTCGCTGCCGAAGCCGGCGGCGAAGACGTCGCGGATCAGCTCGCCGGTCAGCCGGGCGCCGGCCCCGTGGGCCAGGCGGACGCGGTCGCGGGTGCTCATTGCGGATGAGGCCTTTCGGTTTTCCGGGCGGGGGCACCCACAGAAACGGACCGCGTCAGCGGTTCGTTTCTGTGGTCCCGCGGTCCTTGTCCTCGCGACATGCAAGACTGGCGGAAGAACAGGTTCAATCCGTCGGCCTGCGGCCGTCGGAATTGAACCGTGCCCCCGCCCGGAAAACCGAAAGGCCTCTTCATCTTCGGGAAGTCCCTTCAACTCCGTAGCGATAGCGGGCCGCGCAGCAGCCCTCCGAGGAGACCATGCACGGGCCCACCGGGTCCTCCGGGGTGCAGACGTCGCCGAAAAGCGGGCACTCCTTGGGCGCGACCCGGCCGGTCAACACCTCGCCGCAGCGGCAGCCTTCGGGGTCGGCCACCTCGGGGGTGGCCAGGCCGAAGCGCCGGGCGGCGTCGAACTCGCGGAACTCCTCCCGGAAGGCCAGCCCGCTCTTCGGGAGCACGCCGATGCCGCGCCAGCCGGCGTCGGCCGGTTCGAAGACCCGCTCGATGAGCCGCCGGGCCTCGGGGTTGCCCTCCGGGCGGACCGCCCGGCGGTAGCCGATCTCCACTCGCGGCAGGCCCTCGGCGAGCTGGGCCAGGAGCATCTCGGCGGCCAGCATCAGGTCGAGCGGTTCGAAGCCGGCCACCACCGCGGCGCGGCCGGAGTCCGGGATGATCGCGTAGGGCTCAGTTCCCAGGATGGCGCTGACGTGTCCGGGCAGGATGAAGCCGTCGATGGCCGGCCCGGAGGCCAGCACCGCCTGGAGCGCCGGGGGCACCAGCCGGAAGCCGGGCAGCACCGAGAAGTTCCCGACCCCGGCCTCCCGCGCCTCGAGGACCGTGGCGGCGAAGGCCGGAATGGTGGTCTCGAAGCCCACGCCCACGAAGACGACCTGGCGGTTTGGCTCGGCCCGGGCGACGTCCAGGGCCTCGCGCGGCGAGTAGGCCATGCGCACGTCGGCGCCGGCCGAGCGGGCCGACTCGAGCGAACCGCCGCGGGCCGGCACGCGGAGCATGTCCCCGAAGGTGGCGAGCGTCACGTCGGCGAGACGTGCGGCGGCCATGGCCCGCTCGATCTCGCCCTGGGGCGTGACGCAGACCGGGCAGCCCGGCCCCGAGACCAGCCGCAAAGACCCGGGCATCAGCCCCTCGAGGCCGCTCCGGGCGATGGCCACGGTGTGGGTGCCGCAGACCTCCATGAGCGCGACGCTCCGACCGAGCTTCTCGGCGAGCGCGCGGATGCGCGCGGCGAGCTTGCGGGCCAGCTCCGGGTCGCGGAAGGCGCCGGGTTCAGGCATCGGGGTGCCCCATCTCCCTGATGAGCTTCAGGGTCTCCTCGGCCTCCTCGTCGTCCAGGCGGCTGATGGCGTAGCCGGCGTGGACCAGCACGTACTCGCCGACCCTGGCGTCGGGGATCAGGTCGAGCGCGGCCGGGCGGGTGAGGCCGCCGCCGTAGTCGATGGTGGCGGAGCGCCCGTCGATGGCGCTGATCTTTCCGGGGACGGCGAGGCACATCGTCGATCACTTCTCCTTCGTTCGCGCCGCGGCGAACGCCTGCCCCAGGGCCACCCCGGCGTCGTTGGCCGGGACCTCGCGGTTGGCGTGCCAGGCGAGCCCCCGGGCCTCCAGCTCCGCCCCCATCCCGCCGAGCAGCAGGCGGTTCTGGAAGCATCCGCCGGAGAGAACGACCTCCCGGATTCCGCGATTCCCGGCGAGCCGCGCGGCGAGCTCCGCGAAAGCGCGGGCCAGCCCCGAGTGGAAGGCGGCGGCGACCTCGGGGGCCGGACGGCCGGCCGCGAGGTCGGCGACCATTCTGCGCACCGCGGGGCTCGGGTCAAGGGCCGCCGGAGCGGAATCGCCGGTCGCGGCCGGCAACCCGAAGTCGTACGGTTCGGTTGGGACGCCGCAGAGCTCGGCGAGCGACTCGAGTTCGATGGCCGCCTGGGCCTCGAAGCTGGCGAGCGTGCGTCCGGTCGCCAGGAACCCGGCGGCGTCGAAAAGCCGTCCGGCGCCGCTCGAGAGCGGGGCGTTGAAGCCGCGCTCGAGCGCCCGCAGCACGAGCTCGAGCGCCGTGCGTCCGCCCGCGGCCGACTCGAAGCGGGCCTCTATCTCTGCCGGGAGCCGGCCGTCGAAGGCCGTCAGGCACAGGGCCAGGGCCGGCCGCCAGGGCTCGCGGGCGGCGCGGTCGCCGCCGACGAGGCGCATGGGCGCGAGGCGGCCCAGGCGCTCGAAGCGCGCGCCGCCCTCGGCGAGCAGAAGCACCTCGCCGCCCCAGATGGTCCCGTCCGGGCCCCAGCCGGTGCCGTCGAGGATGATGGCCAGAGCCGTATCGGGCGCGGCCTCGCCGAGCTCGGCCAGCACCGAGAGCGCGTGGGCGTGGTGGTGCTGAACGGCCAGCGTCCGCTCCGGGGCCGGAAGCGACCCGAGGCCGGCGGCGGCCAGGTCGGCGGCGATCTCGCCGGGCCACTCGCGGGCCAGCCGCGTGGTGAAGTAGTCGGGGTGCAGGTCGTGGGCCAGCACCGCCGGCGGTTCTCCGGCCAAAGCGATGAAGCGCGCCAGGGCCTCGCGGTAGAACTCGACGTTGGCCTCCTCGTCGAGCTCGCCGAGGTACTGCGAGAGGTAGGCCTGCTCGCCGCGGAGCAGGCAGAAGCTGCCCTTCATCTCCGCGCCCAGGGCCAGCACCGTCGGCGCCGGGCGTGCGGCCGGGGCCGAAAGACCGGCGGGACCGGCCGGACGCACCAGGCGCACCGGCCGCGGCACGAAGCCGCGCGAGCGGCGCACGATGCGCTCCGCGCCGGCCGCGACCGCGACGATGGAGTCGTCGGCGCGGTTGTGGATGGGCCGGTCGTGGAGCAGCCAGCCGTCGGCGATGCCGGCGAGGTTCGCCAGAGCCTCCTCGTTCGTACGGCAGATGGGCTCGTCCCGGCGGTTGCCGCTGGTCATGACCAGCGCCGCGAAGCGAGCCGGCTCTCCGTGGGTCCCGCCGGGTTCGAAGAGCAGCGCGTGGAGCGGCGTGTAGGCGAGCATCACCCCCAGCCGGGAGTTGCCCGGCGCGAGCGAGGGCAGGAGAGCCCCGGCCTCCGGCTGCGCCCGGGCCAGGACGATGGGGCGCAGCGGCGAGACCAGCGCCGCGCGCTCCCCGTCGGCGAGCTCCACGAACTCGGCGGCCGCGGCCGGGTCCGGACACATCACCGCGAAGGGCTTGTCGCGCCGGTCCTTGCGCTCTCGCAGCCGCGCCACTGCCTCGGGGTTGAAGGCGTCGCAGGCCAGGTGGAAGCCGCCCAGGCCCCGGACTGCGAGGATCCGGCCCGAGGCCAGGAGCTCGCGCGCGGCGCGCAGGGCCTCCTCACGCTCGGCCAGCCGGCCGCCGGGCGTCTCGTACCAGACGTGCGGGCCGCACTGCGGACAGGCCACCGGCTGGGCGTGGAAGCGCCGGTCGGCAGGGTCGCGGTACTCGCGCTCGCAGTCGGCGCAGAGCGGGAAGCCGCTCATCGTGGTCTGCGGCCGGTCGTAGGGCATGGCCCGGGTGATGGTGAAGCGCGGCCCGCAGTTGGTGCAGTTCGTGAAGGGATAGCGGAAGCGCCGGTCGGCCGGGTCGAAGAGCTCTCGCCGGCAGTCCTCGCACACGTTGAGGTCCGGCGGGATGGATATGAAGGGCTCCTCCCCGGCGGCGCTTTTGCGGATGGCGAACTCGCGCTCGCCGAGCGGAGGAAGCTCGCTTGCGGTGAACTCGCGGATGACCGCCGCCGGCGGCGGGGCCTCGCGCAGCCGCCGGGCGAAGCCGTCGCAGGCCGCGGCCGGTCCCTCGACCTCGACGATGACGCCGGAGGAGTTGTTGGTCACGAAGCCGGCCAGGCCCGCCTCGCGCGCGTAGCGCCAGACCGTGGGCCGGAAGCCCACGCCCTGGACCGCGCCGCGGACCTCGATGCGGACGCGCTTGGTGCTGGTGTCGTCGGCCAAGAATGCCTCGGAGTTCCGGTTGCCCGGCAAATGGTACAACGCGCCGGAGGGGCGCGCAAGTCCGAGGGACGGCATGCCGGGCCGCCACCCAATCCGGCCGCAAGTATTCTCGAAAGAAGCGGCCGCCGGGCTACCATATAGCAGGCGGGAGGCCTCCATGCGCCGGATTGCGGTGCTGGCTGTAGTGTTCGTTTTCGGCTGCGCTCCGTTCTCCGTGGAGCGGCGGCCGGACGACGGTGAACTGGCGTCTCGCGAACTCCGGCTCCGCGCCGAGGCCTTTCTGCGGGACGAGCTTTCCGCCGTAGGTGCGGAAGCTTCGGGCGAGAGACGGGCTTCAGGCTTCCAGTGCCTGGTCGGCGACCTCTTCAGGGCGGGACACGCTGTCGCTGTGGTGGCCTTCGTCGATCCGCTTAAGGCAGGCGACGAGGAGTGGACGCGGACCTGCGGCATTGCCTTCTTCTCGCGCCGGAGCGGCCGGTGGGAGTTGCGGAACCTCTTCGCCGATGACGGCGAGTCGTTCATGTGTGAAGTCCTGCGCCTGCAGGATTTCAGTGGCGACGAAACCCCGGAGGTCCTGCTCCTGCAAGGCCAGGGGGTTACCGGCAACGAGTGCTGGAGCATGTACCGCTACGGCGCGGCCGGAGATGCGCTGGTCCTGAGCGCAGAGTCTCTGGGTCTTCCGGAGTGGGACGGCCGCGAGGTCGCAACCTTCTGGAAGAGCGGCGCCTGCGGCTTCGAGAACACGCGAGAAGGATGGGTGTGGGATGGCCCCCGGCTGCGCCGGGCCTGGGTGTCCAGCCAGGGATTTGTCCCGGACAGTTTCCTGGTGGGTTCGGATGGCGAGCGGGCCGTCGAGGTGGGTTACGCCGAGTTCGACGCGTCGGGAAGAGAGACGTACGGCTGGAAGTCCATCGGCAACGTGCCGTCCTTTCGCAACCTGGTTGGCGAGACCCTTCCGCAGAAGCTGGTGGCTGACATCTCCGTGAGATGGCGTAGGAGACTTGTCCGCATTGAGCCGGATCTAGCCAAGCTCGAAGAAGCCGGCATCAGGATGGAGTTCCTCAACCTGGTATCCGAAGAACTCTATCGCCGGCCGGAGGTGTTCGACCCGGATTCGCGGATCGAGGCCTCGAATGGCAGGTCGCTGCGCCTGGGCGATCTCGCCCGGATTGACGTGTCCACGACCATGGCCGGGGCCGATGAGTGGCAGAAGAGCTCCACGACGCGCTTCGAGGTGAAGGCGGGCAAACGATGAGAACCGCGGTAGGCATACTCGGGATGGCGCTCCTCTTCGGCTGCGGCCGGGAATCGCAGGCGCCGACGCCCGCACCGGCGCCCGCGGCTTCCCGCCCCGTCGTCGCTCCCGCCCCCGCGCGCCCCGCGCGCGACTACAAGCTGGTCCACGTCTTCGTGGCCCTCTGCGACAACCGGCACCAGGGCATCGCCCCGGTGCCGGCCCATCTCGGGAACGGGCAGGACCCGGTCGGGAACCTCTACTGGGGCGCGGCCTACGGCGTCCGGACCTTCCTGGCCCGCTCGGACCGGTGGGAGGAGCTGCCGCTGGCCGGAGAGCCGCGTCGGCCGGAGATTCTGGCCCGGGCGCTCTTCCGGAGTCGGGGCCATGGGCCGGCCGTGCGAGTGCTCGCCGAGGCCTACGACGGGGCGAAGATGGAGACGGCGCTCGCCGACTTCCTCTCCGCGGCCGCCGGCCGGCTCTCCGCCGAGGTCCGCGCCAGCGGCCTAGCGGCGGAGAAGCCGCTCCGGGCCGGCGGGCTGGCCGACCTGGTCTGCTTCGTCGGCCACAACGGCCTGATGGACCTGCGCCTGGCCGAGGTCCCCGGGCCGGGCGCGGGCGCCAGGCCCGAAGGGGCGGTGGTCCTGGCCTGCAAGAGCCGGTCCTACTTCTCGGGTCCGCTCGGGAAGGCCGGCTGTCCGCTGGTGCTCGCCACGGCCGGCTTCATGGCCCCGGAGGCCTACACCCTGGACGCGGCGGTCCGGGGCTGGGCGGCCGGGGAGTCGCCGGAGCGCATCCGCGATCGCGCCGCCGAGGCCTACGCCCGCTACCAGAAGTGCGGCCGAACGGCGGCCGTCGGACTCTTTGCCGAATGAAACGGCCGGTAGAGTCGGCCGCAAAGAGTCGCAAAAGGCGCAAGGGCTTGGACCGCAAGTCGAGCCGGTTCTTCTTGCGCTTTTTGCGCTTTCTTGCGGCAAAATGTCCCCGCGTCTCCGCGTCCGCTTGTCCCCGTGTCTCCACGCCACTCCCTGCTGTTGATTCCCGGTCGCCGGCGGCTTAGACTTCCTCTCGGAGGAAGGCAAACCCATGATCATCGTCATGAAGCTCGGGGCGGCTGCCGACCAGCTCGCCGCGGTCGAGGACCGCGTCCGGCAGGCGGGGCTCGCCCCCCACACCATCCACGGGACCGAGCGCAACGTCGTCGCGGTGGTCGGCGACGAGCGCGAGGTGGACCCCGACTTCTTCGAGGTCTGCGCCGGCGTCGAGAAGGTCATGCGGGTGCTGGCCCCCTACAAGCTGACCAGCCGGGAGAGCCAGGTGGCCTCCGCGACCGTCAAGGTCGGCGACGTGGAGATCGGCGGGAAGGCCGTCGTCATGGTGGCCGGTCCCTGCACGGTGGAGAGTCGCGAGCAGATCGTCGAGACCGCCCGGGCGGTCAAGGCCGCCGGGGCGAAGCTGCTGCGCGGCGGGGCCTTCAAACCGCGCACCAACCCCTACAGCTTCCAGGGCCTCCAGAAGGAGGGCCTGGAGATGCTGGCCGAGGCCCGGGCCGAGACCGGGCTGCCGGTGGTCACCGAGGTGATGACCCCGGCGGACGTGGAGCTCGTCGCCCGGCACGCCGACATGCTCCAGGTCGGCACCCGGAACATGCAGAACTTCCTGCTCCTGAAGGAGCTCGGGGCCCAGCCCAAGCCGGTGCTCCTCAAACGCGGGATGTCGGCCACGCTCGAGGAGTGGCTGCTCGCCGCCGAGTACATCCTCTCGCAGGGCAATCGCGGGGTGGTGCTCTGCGAGCGGGGCATCCGCACCTTCGAGACCCACAACCGCAACACCCTGGCGCTGGCCGCCGTGGCCGCCGCAAAGCTCGAGACGCCGCTCCCCGTGATGGTCGACCCCAGCCACGGCACCGGCCGCTCGGACCTGGTGCCGGCCATGAGCCGGGCGGCCCTGGCCGCCGGGGCCGACGGCCTGGTCCTGGAGGTTTGTCCCGACCCGGCCCGGGCGGTGCTCGACGGCCACCAGTCGCTCTCCACCGGGGAGTTCGCGGCGCTCGCGAAGGAGCTCGCCCCGGTGGCCGCGGCCGTGGGGAGGACCATGTGAGACCCGGTCCGGCCGGCCTCCGGCTCCCGGCCGTGCTGGCTGCGGCGCTCGCCGTCTGCCTGTCGGTCCGCGCCGGGGCCGTGGCCCGGGCCCAGGAGCCGGTCCGTCCCGGCCTCAGCGACGAGGACAAGCAGGTCATCGCCGGGGCCATCGACCGCTGCGCCGAGATCGACCCCGAGCAGGAGAGGATCCGGCAGAACCAGAAGACCATCATGGAGCGCGCCGCCGGCCGGGACGCCGCCGTCCAGTACATCCTGGACTACGGGTTGGGCAGCGAGCACGCTCTGGCCCGCATGGCCACCGTGGAAGCGCTCGGCTTCATGGGGCGGGAGATCGGCGCGGAAATGCGGCCCCGGGTCCTGGAGGCCCTCGAGTCCATCATCGAGTTCGACGGCAGCTACTCGGTGCGCCGGCACGCCGCGCGGACCGTGGCCGGGTTCGGCGACCGGGAGCTGCTCCTGCGCCTCTATCGGGAGGTGCCCGACTTCGACGGCTCGGTGCGCAGGAGCATCCTGGCCAACGAGCGCGGCCAGCTTCCGTCGCTGGGCGCAACCATCTCGCGCGTGCTGCGGCGCTTCCCGGTCCTGATGGAGGCGCTGGAGGGCCGCGACCTGGACAAGAGCGCCAGGGCCCGGGCCGAACTGCAGCGGCTGACCGGCGACTATGACCGCGCGGAGACCGCCGACTGGCTGAGGTGGTGGAAGGAGAACCAGGACAAGATCAAGGACGGTCCGGACGAGAAACTCTTCGGCAACGCCGTCAACGTCACCGCCGACCGGTCCTGCCTGATGGCCCTGATCGACACGGCCTCGCTGATCGGGGCCAGGACGAGCGTCGACGGGCTGTGCTACATGGTCGACCACGGCACCGTCTCCGAGAAGATGGCCGCCTGCGCCGCGCTGGGCAGCGTGGGCGGGGACGAGGCCGTGGCCAAGCTGCGCCAGGCCCTGCAGTGTCCGGACGGCTGGGTCAAGGCCACCGCCGCCAAGGCGCTGGTGGAGATCGATCCGCGTTCGGCGGCCGCCGAGCTGCGGCCGCTCCTCGAAGACTGGGCGCCGGATGACCGGTCCGCCGGACACCGGACCGCCCTCTTGCTGGTGCGCCGCGCGGCAGTCGCCGGGCTCGCCGCGGCCGGCGCCAGGGACGTGGCCCCCCGCCTGGGCGGGATGCTGGTCGACGGCGACTGCAACCGCCAGCTGGGCTGGGACCTGGTCGCGGCGCTGCACCGGCTGGGCGGCTCAGGAGAGCTGCCGGCCCTGGCCGTCCACGCCGCCCGCTGCGTCCCGCGCGAGCGCAAGGCCGCCGTGGAAGCGATCGCGGCGATCTGCGGACGCGAGGCGCCCCCTGCGGCGCTCAAGGGCCGCGGGCTCTCCGAGGCGCAGCCGGCGGAGCTCCGCCGGCTGGCCGTCGGCGGCGATCCGGCGGCGGCCGTGGCGGCGGTCAGCGAGATGGGCCGGAGGTCGCTCACGGGCGAGGGCGACGGCCTGATGGGCGTTCTCAAGGACGCCGGCGTGGACGCGGCCAGGATGCTGTGCCTGGCGTTGCTTGCGGAGCGCAAGTGGTCGCCGGCCGTGGCGCAGATGGGCAGAATGGCCCTGGCCTGCGGCGAGAACCGCGCGGTGGCCTGCGCGGCTTTGGCGGCCGCCGCCGAAGTCGGCCGTCCCGAGGCCGTCGACGTCTGGCTCAAGGCCGCTGCCGCCCGGCCCGATGCCTCCGCGGCCGCGGATCTGGAGAAGCTGCGCCGCGAGGCGGCCGCGGCCGTGGCCGGCCTGGCCTCCACCCCGGGCCTGTCACTGGAGGTGGCCGTCGCCTGCGCCCAGTGCCTGCCGGCACTGGCCTTCGCCGGCGCGACGCCGGACGACGTGCGCCCGGAGCGGGCCTTCGGCGGGGACGCCGCGCTTCAGCTCAGGGCCAGAGGGGCGCTGGTGGGGATGCTCGGCAACCAGCGGCTGCGGGGAGCCGTCCCGGCGGTCTGCGCGGCGCTGAGGCGCCTGTCCGGCGAGGACTATCCCGACGATCCCGCGATATGGCAGCGTTGGTGGGGGCGGCAGGGCCGCTGACGGGCCGGGCGCTCTTCTACGGCGCTTCTACAGATCGTAGGCCCTTACGGTCTTGCGCTTGTTGTTCTTGGCGCGGGTCACCGCGTTCTTGAGCAGCCCGGAGACCTGCTTGTTGATGGCGTCCAGGAGATCGCTGCCGGCCATACACTGGTTGGCGCGCATGAACTCGCGCATCTTGATTCCGATCACGAAGCCGTTGTGGTTCCGCTTCCTGGCCATCGACCTTCCCCCCGATCGCCAGGGACGCCCGATCACGTCGCAGGCGCCCCGGCCGCGCCTGCGGGAATGATAGAGGCGGCGGCGGGGGGCTGTCAAGGTCATGCGACCATGGAGGCATTCGGCATTCGGCTATCGGAGCAGCCGTCATCGCGAATCCCGAATGCCGAAAGCCGGCTCTTCTCTGCGCCTCAGCGTCTTGGCGGTGAAGTCGTCTCAGCCAGCCGCCCGCAGATCCCCGCCGCCATGCGCCGCCCGATCTCCCGGTAGTCGGCGATGGTCAGGACCCGTCCGCCCGGGGCCGATTGGTAGGAGGCCTCCACGCTGAACGCGGCGAGATTCATTGCCGAGACGCAGTGAGTGGTGAAGTTGGGCGTCTCCCAGCGGCTGGTGTAGGTGGCCAGGCGGTCGAAGTCCGGCGAGGCGTACTCCGGCCCGATGGCCTCGCGCGCGGCCAGGACGAAGGCTCCGGCCGCGCGGTTGAGCGGCAGGCTCTCGTAGGGGTCGGAGCCGAAGCAGTAGACCCCGTCGACCTCGCATCCGCCCGGCGCGTGGAAGTCGATGGCCAGGACCGGGCGGCACCGCCCGGCGAAGCGGCGCATGTCCCGCTGGAACACCAGGGTCTCGTGGCGCATGGGGTTGCGGCCCCAGGCGCGGTTGAGGTCGTAGGGGAAGTTGTCCTTGCCATAGTCGCCCTGCTCGATGCCGTCGATGTTCGAAAGCGGCACGGCCCAGACGAGCGGGGCGCTCTCTCCCAGCGAAGCGGCGTGCCGCAGGAAGCCGTCGAGCACCCAGGAGCCGGACGTCTCGCCGGAGTGCTGCCGGGCGATCAGGTAGATCCCGGGCCGTTCGCTCCGCCCCCCGGGCTCTCCGGTCCCGTTCGAGACCCGCAGGAGCGGCCGGCCCGCCTGGCTCAGGCCGATGACGTCGGTGCGCCAGGACCCGCCCGCGCCGCGGACCAGTTCCTCGACCTCCGGCCTTCCGTAGGGGTAGCAGAAGGCCACGTCGAGGTGCTCCGCCGGGGCCGGCACGGTCCAGGCGAGCGACACCCGGCCGTCGGGTGTTTCGACGCGCTCAGGGAGAGCCAGGCGCTCCCAGGCGCCGCCGTCGGCGCGGATCACCGGCCGGACGGCGCCCAGCCGGTCGGCGCCGCAACCAAGCATGTTGAGGGCGTGCTTGAGCACCAGACGCACCGGCGAGCCCGGGGCCGGTGTTCCCTCGCGCAGCACCCGCAGGCAGAACCAGAGCGCCTCGGGTCCTCCGTGCGGGTGGGCGGCGAAGCCCACCTGCGGCATCGGGCCGCTCTCGTCGACGGAGACATCTCCGGCGTTGCCGTAGGGGATGGTGGTGTCGACGCGCAGCGGCATGGAAGGCTCCTTTCGGGGCGGGGTGGGGCGGGGCGCACTTGGCCCGCCTTCCCGCAGATGGGATTCTACGCCCCGGCCTGGGCGGCGCAAAGGCCGGCGGGTGCGCGGAAGGCGAGGACTCGACGGCCGACAACCAGAGTCCAACAGCCAACAGCCAACAGCCAATGTCTGAAACCAGAGACGGGAGCCTGCCGGAGCGGTCGGGTGCATCCTCAAGTTGGTCATTCTGCCATTGTCGTCGGGTTCCTCTTAACCGTGTTGGACACTGGTTGTTGGCCAGCAGCCCTGTTCTTGCCAAGGCCCCCTGGCTGGCTAGACTTGTCTCGCTCGGGCCGCCGGGATTGCCGAAACGGATGATCGGCGTTCAAGGCATGCCCGATCTGCTCTGGGAGGGCCGGGCTCTATGCAGCGTTCTATGGTGTTCGGCGTTGCTCTGCTGTTCATGTCTTGCGGATGGGCCTTGCCTGCGGAGGTTGTGCCTGCCGAGACCGGCAGTTCGGCTGCAAACAAGGGCACGGAGAGCGCTCCCGATGCGGATGCCCTGCAGAAGCTCGCGGCCGGGCTGATTTCGGGATCCGGCCAGGAACGCGCCCAGGCTGTCGGTCGCTTGCGCCAACTCGGCCGGAAGGCGGCGCCGGCTTCGGCGGCGTTGACCAGGGCGCTTGTCTCGAAGAAGTCCGACACCCGGCGCTTCGCCGCCGCCGCCCTGGGCTGGATCGGTCCCGCCGCCCGTGAGGCCGGCCCGGGGCTTATCGGGCTCTTCTCCGATCAGGACGCCGATGTTCGCCGATGCGCCGCTTACGCTGTCGGAGAGATCGGCGGGGTCGAGGGCGCAGTCCCGGCTCTCGTCGGGTTGCTCCGCGATCATGACGAAGGCGTGCGCTGCTATGCCGCCACGGCTCTGGGCAGGCTGGGGCCGAAGGCGGCAGAGGCCTTTGGCCCGCTCAGCGACCTTCGCAACGACCGCTCGACAGACGTTAGGCGCTGCGGGGCCTACGCCCTGGGCCGCATCGGAGCCGACCGGGCCTACACGGCAGCCGCGCTGATCAAGTATCTGGACGACTCCGACCCCGGGGTTCGGAGGTACTCAGCCGCGGCGCTGGGCACGGGCTTCGAGGCCAGGATCGATGACGTACTTCCCGCGCTCCTCAAGGCTGCCGGCGATAGAGAGCCCCCCGTGCGGGCCGCCGCGCTTCTTGCGCTGGCCACGCTGGAATGTGGCGCCGATCAGCCGGTTCGCGCTTTCTTCAAGGCCCTTGATGACGCCGACGAAACCGTGCGCCACAGGGCGATCATCGGCCTGGCCCGCAAGGGCCGCGGGAATCCGCACGCCGTCCAGGCTTTGCTCAAGGCCACGGAAGACCCTTCGCCGGCCATCCGTGGACGGGCCGTTCTGGGCCTGGGCCAGATGCGCATCGCCTCCGCACAGGCACTGCAGCGGATGATCAGACTCCTGACCGATCCCCAGTCATCGGTCCGGTTGGATGCAGCCGCGGCTTTGGATTGCCTGTGGAAGGAAGCCGCCCCTGCCGGCCCGGCTCTTATCAAGGCTCTTCAGGATGAAGATGCCAGAGTCAGGGCTCGCGTGGCCCACGCCGTTGGGAACATAAGCCAGGCCAGCCGCGCCGCCGTTCCAAGGCTTATCGAGATGCTAGGCGACGACGAGCCCGACGTGCGAAGGAATGCCCTTCGCGCCATCGGCTGGATCGCCAGGGACGCGAAAGCCGCGGAGCCGCGGATCATCGAACTGCTGGGAGACGAAAACGCCGCTGTCCGACGATCAGCGCTTTTCGCCATCAAGCGCCTGAAGGCAGACCCGGAAAAGGCCGTCCCCGCCCTGGTCGCTCGTCTCAGCGACGAGGACAAGATGTTGCGGGAAAGCGCGGCCAATGCTTTGGGCCGCTACGGGGCGTCCGCCATGCAGGCAACCAAGGCATTGGAGAAGGCCTTGCGGGACGAGTCGGAGGACGTTCGCTTTGCCGCTGGATTGGCCCTCAAGAGGATCGCAGGCGAGGAAACCGACTTCCCCCCGTTGGGTGTTGGAGCACAGGCGGACTAAGGCGAGTCAGGAGACTGAAAATGCCCCGTGCATGCCTTGCAGGATTGTGCCTGATTGCCGCCCTCGCCGGCTGCGGTGGCGATGATCGTCCACAGACGCCCGCGGAGCTCCAGCAGGGCATCGTCGTCTCGCGCGACGATGCCCGCTCGGCCCGGGAGAAGAAGGACGCCAAGGCCGCCGCCAAGGCTGCCGACCGGGCGGATAAGCTCCTCGCCGAGTTGCGGAAGTCGGCCCAAGAGGGGCCGGCTGTCCAGGAAGCCGGGGCGTGCCTCCCCGACGCCGAAAAGGCCGCGGTTGAGGCCCGCTACTGGGCAGAGCTCGCCGACGAGGAGCGGCGGCTGGCCGAGAAGGTGGGGGGGCTGAAGGCCAGGGCCTACCGCGCCGGCCGCGGAGCGGCTCTCGCCGGGCTCTTCAAGGGGCTCTCGCTCGCCGCCGAACAGGCCGGGAAGCAGGGCCTGGAGAAGCTCCCCGAGCCCGCGCAGGCCGCCGCCGGGAGCGCGGCCGAGCTCGCCGCCGAGCTCACCGGGCGCGCGCCGCTCGCCGACGGCAGCCCCGACTGGGCGGGCATCTCGACGGACATGGACGCGCTCTCGAAGGAGCTTCCTCCCACGGTCCGGATGATGACCGCCGCGGGGATGGCCGTCGGCGCCCGCGACGACTTCGCGCTCTACGAGATCGAGGCCGTCGACGCGGCGGCGCTGGCCTCTCCCGAGCAGCGGGTCTATCGCCGTGCGCTCCGCGGGTGGATCTACAGCCTGCAGGGCTGGCGCCACCTCGCGACGCGCGAGTTCGAGGCCCTCGCCGCCGAGGCGGGCGACGGGGCCGACGTCCCGGGAGCGGGCCGCTGCCGGGAGATCCTGGCCGGGGTCCACCTCTACATGGCTTTCGAGCACTGCTCGGGCAGGGAGTTCGAGAAGGCCGACCTGGAGCTCGCCCGGGCCATCAAGGTGATGCCCGATCCCTGGTTCGCCGGGATGCAGAACGCCATGGCCAGGGTCGTCGAGAGCGAGCGCCAGGCGGCCGATGACGCGGGCGGGGCCCGGAACCTCGGCCAGCTCGCGGCCAGCGCCGACGGCCAGTGGTATGCCGAGCGCCTGTCCCGCCGCGCCGAGGAGGTCCGCAACGAGAAGGACAAGGCCGGCCCCTTCTTCGACCCGGCCTTCAAGCGCGAGTTGGTCATCCACCTGGTCGCCAAGGCGGCCAGGGACTGCCCGGCGGCGAAGAAGCTCCAGGGCTGGCTGGGGGCCTCGGGAAGCCTCGGCCGGCGGTTTCTGGAGGTGTTGCCGGGAGGGGGCGGGCGGGGCGAGGAGTCTCGGCCCCAGGACGAAGCTCCCTAGTGTCCTCGATGGGTGAGACACGAGTGTCAGTGCGGTGGGTGATCCAGAGCAACATGGGGAGTGCTGCCGATGTTGCGGTGATCGACGCGGCCTGCAGTCAACTCGGACTGCCGTGCACCCTGGTGAGCATCGTTCCGTTCTCGGACGACGTTCCGGACGTGCCGACAGACATGCCTGCGGTCTTCTATGGCACGTCACGCTTCGTGTCCAACGTCCACCGCTGCGCCAGGTGGCGTCCGGGCGTGTTTTTCGACGAGGAGTCCATGTGCTACTCCTCGGCCCATGCCCATTACGGAGCGCGCATGCTCAGTCGTGCGATCCTCCGCACCTCCATGCAGGAGTTCGCCGGCCGGGACCTCGACCCGAAGCAGCACTTCTTTGTAAGGCCGGATCATGGCTCGAAGGCTTTCGCCGGCACCGTTATGGCGTTTCGCGAGTTTCAGGAGTGGTGCGACAGGCTGCGTTCCGGCGGTTTCCTGATTGGCCTGGACACGCCCATCATAGTGGCCGACCCGGTGGACATAGACTGCGAGTGGCGTCTCTTCGTTGTCGAAGGCCAGCCCCTGGCCGGCAGCCGCTATCGTCGACAGGGGCGGGCGGATGTCGACGCCCAGGTGCCGGACGAAGTGCGCGAATTTGCAGGGGAGATGGCCGCCCTGTGGTCGCCGGCCGACGCCTTCGTGCTGGACGTTGCGCAAGCAGCCGGACGGCTTAACGTGCTCGAGGTCAACAGCATGAACAGTTCGGGTTTCTATGCCAGCGACATCCCCACGATAGTGCGAGGCGTTTCCAGCATGGTGGGACGCAGGTACGCGCAGTAGTTCGTATCGGCCCCACCCCCTCATCCCAGGTCTCCCGCAGGCCTGCGGGAGAGGGCCGCGTCTGACGGCGCGATTCCGGACAAGGTGCAGCCTCGCCGTCTTCAGAGCGGAACATGGATTCAGGGACTGCCCGGCCCGCGGCACAACGGCCAACTGACGCGGTGCGCGGCAGCGGTGCGATATTCGCCCGCCTCGGCATAACGAGCCGTGCGAGCCGGGAGTCGTGCGCCACTGCCATGAGAACGCACCTTGACTGACCGTGCTCTGTTCCGGGTTGCCCCCGATACCGCGACGGCCTGCCTTTACATCCCGGGCTGCATGTCTCAATGACCGGTTATGCGCGAGCTATCGTTTCTGTGTTTGTTGTTGCTTCTATTACTTGGGTTCTCGCTGTGCCGGGACGGGTCATCCGGGTCCAGCTGTGTTCATCTGTGGCTGAACAGCACCGTGGCCGTTCTTTGTGTCTTCGTGCTTCGTCTTCGTGTCCCGCCTTCGCCAAGGCTACGGCGGGCAAGCTTCGTGGTGAAAGTCGAGATGTCTCCGTGTCCCCGTGTCCCCGTGTCCCCGTGTCCCCGTGTCGCAACGGCTTCCGCCCTACCCCTCGTCCCACGCCGCCTGCCGCTCGATCTTCTTGCGCTCCTCGGGCGACAGGATGGCCTTGCGGACGCGGATGCTCTTGGGGGTGACCTCGACGTACTCGTCGTCGGCGATCCACTCGATGGCCGCCTCGAGCGACATGCGCCGGGGCACGTCCAGGCGGACGTCGATCTCCTTGTTGGCCGAGCGCATGTTGGTGACGTGGCGCTTCTTGCCGGGGTTGCAGTCCAGGTCCTTGGGCCGGGAGTGCTCGCCAACGATCATGCCCACGTAAATCGGGTCGCCCGGGCCGACGAAGAGCGTGCCGCGCTCCTGGAGGTTCTCGAGCGCGTAGGTGGTGGCCGGGGCGGTCTCCATGGAGACGAGCGACCCGCGCGTCCGGGCCTCGACCTGGCCGCGCCAGGGGCCGTACTCGATGAAGCGCGAGGCCATGATCCCCAGCCCCCGGGTGTCGGTCAGGAACTCGCTGCGGTAGCCGATCAGCCCCCGCGTGGGGATGCGGAACTCCATGCGCATGATGCCCGTGCCGCTGGCGTGCATGTTGACCATCTCGCCCTTGCGGCGCGAAACCTTCTCGATGACCGTGCCCTGGTGCTCCTCGGGCACGTCGATGATCAGCTGCTCGATGGGCTCCAGGGTGTTGCCGTGGCCGTCGGAGGTGGTGATCACCTCGGGGCGCGAGACGCAGAGCTCGAGTCCCTCGCGGCGCATTTCCTCGATCAGGACTCCCAGGTGCATCTCGCCGCGCCCGGAGACCTTGATGCCGTCGTGGCGGCCGATCTCCGAGACGCGCAGCGACACGTTGGTGTGCAGCTCGCGGTCCAGCCGCTCCTTGATCTGGCGCAGGGTGACGGCCTTGCCATCCTGCCCGGAGAAGGGGCCGGAGTTGATCAGGAAGAACATGCTGACCGTGGGCTCTTCGATCTCGAGGGGCTGCAGGGCCGGGTCGGATATCTCGGGCGCCGACAGCGTGTCGCCGATGCCCAGTTCCTCCGGGCCGGCCAGCCACACGATGTCGCCGGCCGAGATCTCCTCGACCTGCTGGCGCTCGAGCCCGCGGGTCACCCAGAGATGGGTGGAGACGCCGGGGTTGGTGGCCACCACGTCCCACTCGCCCTCGTTGCGCTCGTGGCTGCGCCACTTGGTGGCGGTGCGGAGGAGCGGCGTGCCGACCTTGTGGGTGCCGGAGAGCACGCGGCCGCAGCCGATCTGGCCGACGAACTCGTTCCAGGCCAGGGTGCTCACCTGCATGCGGAAGGGGGCCTTCAAGTCCACCTGGGGGGCGGGCACGTAGGAGACGATGGTCTCGAAGAGCGCCTCCATGCCCTTCCTGGGCTCGTCCTTCTCGAGGTCGCGGACCAGCCAGCCTTCCAGCCCCGAGCCGTAGAGCACCGGGAAGTCGGCCTGATCGTCGGAGGCGCCAAGCTCCACGAAGAGATCGAAGGTCTCGTGGAGCGCGCCGGCCGGGTTGGCGTTGGGGCGGTCGACCTTGTTGACGATGACGATGGGTTTGAGGCCCAGCCGCAGCGCGCGCATCAGCACGTAGCGGGTCTGGGGCATGGCCCCCTCGTTGGCGTCGACCAGCAGCAGCACCGAGTCGACCATGGACAGCACCCGCTCGACCTCGCCGGAGAAGTCGGCGTGGCCGGGCGTGTCCACGATGTTGATCATGTAGCCCTGCCACTCGACGGTGCAGTGCTTGGCGCGGATGGTGATGCCGCGCTCTTTCTCGAGCGGGTTGGAGTCCATCACCCGCTCCTCGACGCGCGCGTTGTCGCGGAAGGTGTGCGCCGCGCGGAAGATGGAGTCGATCAGGGTGGTCTTGCCGTGATCGATGTGGGCGATGATGGCCAGGTTGCGGATCTTGTCGACTGGGTGCATGGCTCGTGGTGCGGAAGCAACGGGGCGGGGGCAACGTCAAGCCCCCGCCCCGGGCTGGTTCGCGAATCTCCTCTGCTAGGGCTATTCCTCGTCCCCGGGCATGGGCATGCCCGGCAGGTCCATGGCGGGCGGCGCCGCCGGCAGCTTGTTCTCGACCTTGGCCTTGCCGCGGAGCTCGCCGACGAGCTTGCGGTAGTTCTGCTGCATGGACTGCTGGCTGGGCTTGGCGGCCTTGGCCGGCAGCCGCTGGATGACGTGGTAGCCGAAATCGGTCTTGACCGGGTCGCTGATCTCGTTCATCTTGAGGCCCTTGACCGCCGCGCTGAAGGCCGGGACCATGCGCTCGGGCGTGAACTCGCCCAGGTCGCCGCCCTTGTCCTTCGACGGGCAGGCCGAGCTCTTCAGGGCCAGCTGGGCGAAGTCGGCGCCGCCGGCGAGCTCCTTGCGGATGGACTTGGCCAGCGCCAGGGCCTCGGCGTCGGTCTTGGGCCCGGTCTCCTCGCCCTCGGCGACCTTGATGAGGATGTGCCGGGCGTGCAGGTTCTCCGGCACGGGCATGTTCTGGACGTAGGTCTGCAGCTTGGCCTGGAAGAGCGCCTCGGGGTCGATCTCGACCTTCTGCCCGTCGATAAACTTTTTGAGCAGTTTCTGGTCGACGAGCATGTCCAGGATCTCGCGGTCGGCCTGGGCCTTCTGCTCGGCCGGAATCGGCTGGCCGCCGGTGAGCTTGTCGGTCAGGGCGTCGAGCTCGGCGCGGGTCACGTTCTCGCCGTCGACCACGGCCACGACCTCGGCCTTGGGATCCTTGGCCTTGGGCTCGTCCTTGGAAACCGGCTTGGGCTCGTCCTTCGGCTCGGCCTTGGGCTCGGCCTTGGGCTCGGCCTTGGGCTCGGCTTTGAGTTCAGCCTTGGTCTCGGCCTTGGGCGCCTCGGCGGGAGCCTTGGCTTCGGACTTGGCCTTGGACTGGTGCGTGGCGCCGGACTTCCCGTCGCCCTGGGCTTCGGAGCAGCCCATGAAAGCCAGCGACATGACCGGTGCCAAGACGCAGAGGATGCGCAACATCATCGGGAATCTCCTGACCGGCGTAATCTTTTCCGGGGGTTACAGGCCCGCGGTTTCGATTGCGGATGCAAGTGTAAGCCCGGCCGGCCGCCGGTCAAGCGACATATTCCCATGGCTCTTCAGCCACAGATAGACACCGATGAACACAGATGGAGAACCAGATTCTTATGTGGTTGTCATCTGTGTGCATCTGTGTGCATCTGTGGCTGGTTGGAGCTGTTCGGTTCCTCAGTAGTCGTCGTCGGGCGGCGGGGGCTTTGGGGGCTCGGGATGAGGTTTGGCCCTGGGCGGCTTCGGCGGTTCCGGGGCCTTGGCGGCGGGCGGTGCGGGCTCCGCCCCGGCGGCCTTGAGCGACCGGATCAGCACGCCGTATTCGGCCGAGTGCTCGTACTCGACCTCGACCTGCGCGCCGGGGCGGAGCCGCTTGAGCGCCCCGGCCAGTTCTGCCTTGGCTTCGGTCCCCTCGGCGGGCGGCAGGACCAGCGCCAGCTTCCTGCCGGCCACGGGCTCGAAACCGGCCGGCGCCGCGGCGAGCTCGACCTCCAGAGAGCCGCGGGCCGCGTCGGCCCTGGCGACCTTGCCGGCGATCCGGCCGGTGCGAGGGAACTGCCGGACGAGCCCCAGCCAGGCCACGCGGCGTTCGCCCTTTAAGTCGATCCAGCCCACCTGGACCTGGTCGCCGGGCATGAGCTGCCGGAAGACCGCGCGATCGAAGAATTCCTGGCGCCAGTGGTCCTCGCCGGAGCCGCCGTGGCGGGCGCGCAGCGTCACTTCGCGGCCGGCCGCCCCGGTCGGAGCGGCGTCGAGCACCGCGAGCTCCTGCGAAGAGGCGGAGACGATCGTGCCGGCCAGGGCCCCGCGGGCCTGGTCCCCGCCGAGCTGCACGACCGCCCCGGCCTTGAGCTCCGGCACCTGCAGGCAGTCCATCCTGACGCCGTCGTAGAAGACCGCGGCCTTGCGGCCCTCGCCGAAGAGCAGCAGGCAGGTCCGGCGCATGGGCATGCGCGCCGGGAGCTTCGTCGTGTGCAGCCACTTGCTGGCCGCGCACTTGAAGTCCGGCGCGCCCAGGTCGAAGCGCAGCGTCCGCCACTGGCCGGGAGGCAGGACCTGCGGCGAGGTCTCGAAGTAGCGTTCGTCGAAGAGGAAGAAGCCCAGGGCGACCTTCACCGGCCCGGCCCCGGGATTGAAGGCTTCGACGGTCATCGCCCCGGAGTCGGCCGGGAGCATGGTGTTGCCCAGGACCGCGCCGCTCTTGCCCATCCTGCCGCCGCCCGTGGCCAGGCGCAGCAGGGTGTTGCCGGCCTTGTTGGGGTCGGGCAGCTTGGCCAGCGCCCCCGGGTCCTCCCAGGCGGCCAGGCACCAGCCCTCCCGCGCCTCGAGCCCCTCGGAGGCCGTGGGGTTGGGCGGGGTCTTCTCGGCACCGGCATCGGCCGCCGACACCAGCCCCTCGTCGCGCAGGAAGTCGTCGCCCACCTCGCCGGCGGCGGCGCCCGACCTGGCGGCCGGGGCCAGGAGCAGGGCCGGGACGACCGCGGCCAGCCAGAGGAACCTTTTCGCCACGCTGCGGATCCTACTCGACCTTCACGGTCTCGTCGGCCCCGTAGTTCATCTTCACCCGCACCACCCGGCGGTTGGAGCCGTCGGCCACGTAGATCCACCGGTCGGAGACGCCCAGGCCGGTGAACCAGTTGAAGGCGATGGCCGGCGCGGCGTCCGGGCTGGCCAGGCCGGCGGGGTCGCCCTCCCGGCGCGGCCGGAGGAACTTGCCGGCCGGGTCCATCACGTAGCTCTGCGAGTTGCAGGCGTCCTGATTGCCGTACTGCCCGAAGGAGAGGATTTCGTTGCCGCCCGTGTCGAGCACCACCACCCGGAAGCGGCCCTGGTCGGTGTAGAAGACCCGCCCGAAGGGGTCGACCTTGAGCTCGGTAGCGGTGCAGTGGCAGCGGCGGTTGTGGCTCGGGACCATGTCCAGGACGTAGGAGACGCCGTAGTGCATCCACTTCGCGCCCTGGACCTCGCCCGGCGTCATCGGGCAGCGGTCGCCGAAGACCGTCTCCATCTTGAGGCGGGGCTGGTCGGCCGGCAGCTTGGCCTCGCCCTCGAAGGCGTAGACGAAGCTGTCGTTGGCGTCTTTGGGCTTGGGGAACCAGATGGCCCCGCCCTCGGGACCGAACTTCATGACGCTGCCGTACATCCAGCGGTACTGCTGCTCGACGTTCTGGTCCTTCTCGATCCAGGCCTTGGGCAGCCGGCCCTCGAAGTACTTCGGGAACGGCTCGCCGACCGGCTTGACGATGTCGGCGATGTACAGGTTGCCGGCGGCGTCGAGCTGCGGCCCGAGCGCCCCGTCGGAGAGCACCCAGATGAGCGTCCCGACCTTGTTGCCGTCCGGGTCGTACTTGTCCACGGTCATCCGGCCGTGATAGATCTTGCCGCGCTGCTTGACGTAGACATTGCCCGCGCGGTCCACGTCGAAGTCGCGCTCCCACGCGGTGGTGCCCGAGGCCTGGCTGGGTGTGCGGCCCTTGCCGCCATCGTTCAGGTCCTTGGTGGCTGCGTAGGGCAGGGGCTTGCCGTCCTTGTTCCAGCGGCGGATGCCCCACTTCCAGTGGTCCATGCCGTAGATCTGGTCGTTCGGGCCCAGCCGGTAGGTCTGGCCGGAATCGCCTTCCAGGCGCAGGTCGCGGGTCTGGCCGGTCCGCTCGTCGAGGATGCGCAGGCCGTAGTGGCCGGCCTTGCAGGCCACGGTGCGGCCGTCCTGGCCGTCGGCCAGGTTCCAGTAGGTCCGCGCCGGGCGGTAGCCGGCCTTCCGGAGGTCGCCGAACCTGTCGCCCTGTTCCTCGGCGCGCATCAGCGCCTCGCCGCCGCGCGAGAGTCCCACCCAGAGCACCGCCGGCTCCGCCGAGCAGTCGAGCGCGAAGGACCAGCGGGCGCTGGCCGCCTCCCTGCCGGGCAGCGCCGGGAGCTTGAGCCGCGCCTTCTCCGCCGTCTTGCCGTCCTTGTCCGCGGCGAACTTGATCACCTCGCCGTTGGACGCCACGTAGACCGCGCCGGTCTTCTGGTGCGCGCCGACCCACGTGGGCGCGGGCACGTCGAAGGCGAAGCGGAACTTCCCGTCCTTCTCGTCGACGGCCACCACCCGGTCGTTGCCGCGGTCGGCGATGTAGAGGGTGCCCTTGCCGTCGGCCGACAGACCCCGCGGGTCCTTGAGCCGGTTCTCGCCGGCGCCGGCCTCCTTGGCGTCGCCGAAGAGGAGCTTCGCCTCCTTGCGCTCGGGCAGCCCGACGCGATAGACCGCCGGCGCGTTGGGCCGCTCCTTGGAATCGCCGCCGGCCGAGAGTCGCTCGAAGCCCGTGACGTAGAGGCTCTTGCCATCGCTCGAGGCGGCGAGATGCGGGGCGCCCGCGAAGGTCGCCGAGGGCATCTGGCCTCCGGCGTAGGACTCGTAGTCCACCCCGCCGTCGAGGGCGAGGCTGGCCACCCACTTCTCGGTCTCCTTGTGGTAGGCGTTGCGGTTGACCACCTGGTGGAGGTTGCCGTCGGGGGTGACCGCCATCTGGCAGGGCATGTCCTGGTAGGGGTAGTAGTTCATGTAGAGCACGTGGTAGATCACCGGCATGGGCCGGCCGTCGTCGGTCGCGAAGGGCGTGAGCTTGGCGACCCTCTCGGGCGCGAGGCTCGACGGGAAGGGCTTGATGGTCTTCTCGTACTCGCCGCTCCGGCGGAAGACGTGGATGGAGGTCTGCTTCCACCAGGCCCAGTTCCAGCGCTCGGAGAGGACGTAGGCGCGCCCGTCCGGACCCGTGGCCAGGCCGATGACGTTGGTCAGGTCGTTGGGCGTGGCCTCCGAGCCGAAGGCCGTGCCGTCGTAGGCGACGGAGAGCCCCGCGGCGACCCGCACCTTGAAGGGTCCGCCGGACGCCTCCTTCCCCGCGTCGTCCCTGCCGTCCCAGACGAGGGACTGGGCGAGCGCGCCGGCTTTGAGCGGCTCCGGGGCGTTCCTGCCGAGCACCCCTGCGGCCAGGTGCCGGACGACGTCGCCGGCGGCGTTCTCCACGTAGACGGCCACGTCGGCCTCGCGGTCGAGCTCGAAGTCGACGACGACCTTGCCGCCGTCCTTCCGGACCGCCGGCTTCCTGACGAAGGTCGGGGCGGGAGCCGCCGCGGCGGCGGGGGCCGCGGGCTCGCCGGCCGGGACGGATTGCCGGGCCGCGACCGCGCCGATCAGGAAGAAACCCGTGAGCACCAGAACACTTCTCATCTCGCGCACCTCCTCGGTTGGGGATACACCGTTGGGGCGGGGTGGATGTTAAGGCCTTGGTGACGGGGGCGCAACGGCCAACAGCCAACAGCCAACGGCCAACAGCCAACGGCCAACAGCCAACAGCCAACAGCCAACAGCCAACAGCCAACAGCCAAC
>CALGYR010000083.1 GCA_937935355.1 uncultured bacterium
CCAGGGCCGGGTCTTCTCCGGCCGGGAGATCGGCTGGGAGTACTACGACGGGAACTTCCCGCTCTTCACGCCGGACCCGCCGCTCACCTGCGGGAACCTGCACGCGGCGATCCTCGGGATCATGGGCAAGTTCTACCACTTCCGGCGCATGCCGGGGCTGGCCATGCACACCCTGCGCTTCCCGATCGCCATGCTGCCGCTGGTCAACCTGCGCGAGCGCTTCCGCCGCTGGTACCGCCGCTGGCGCAACGACGTGATCGGCACGGGCGGCTACTTCATCATGCGGAGCTGGCGCCGGCAGTTCGACCGGGGCACCTTCCAGCAGAAGCTGGAGCGCGCCTCCGGCCCGGCTACGGCCGCGGACGTTCCCGGAGGACGTCCGGCCGGGCAGCGGCCGTCGGGCGCCTCCCGTTGACGCAGGCTGCCTGGGGACGTCGGGCTCGAACGGCCGCAATTCGCCGACCGCGCGCATTCCGGGGCTGGGCCAGCCGCACGCGGCCGCTCTCGAAGGGCGGCTTGGAAACGCCGGGGTTTTGCAGCGCCGATTCCCGTCAGGAGGTCAACGCCTTTGGACTGGGTTAAATTCGACTACCCGCACTCGGTCGGTCTGTCCGAGGCCGCGGCCGCGGTCGCGACTGCGGCGCAGGCCATCTGCTCGCGGTGCCGCCTGGAGATGACCAGGAAGAGGAACCGGGCCGACCTGTCCGGGAAGGTCATGCGCGGCAGCATCACCGCCCACAAGGACAGGATCAGCGTAAGCATGGTGCTGGTCGGCCAGGTAACCCCCACCAGGGCCAGCGTGGAGGCCGAAATCAGAGGGGCGCTCGACCGGCAGTTCGCCTCTTCGAACGGGGGATAGCGCTGCGCGCGCAATGCGCGGGCGGCCAGAAGGGAGAAGCTTGGCGACGCCATACAAAGCCCGGAGGTTTTCCAGGGCGGACGGCGTTCAGGAGACGTTCTGGGAGATAATCGCCTTGGTGGAGCGGTCCCGAGTGGCGCCGGCGTCGCAGGACGGCAAGCGAAGCGCGCAGGACTGGCTCCTCCGGGCCGCCGGGCCGGTGGGGGCCATCAAGAACGGAGGCAGCTCCGCGGGGGAGAAGCCGGAGTACGCCCTGGCCCTCTTTCGCCTGGAGCGCGCCGCCGGCCTGCTCCGTGTGATCGGCAGCGACCGTCTCGCCGACCGGCTGGATGCGTTCATGGCGAGGCTCCGGAAACTGCGCGAGGCCCGCTGGGGAGCGGCGTGAGCGCCTCGCGAATCTCCGGCGATCACAGGATATGAGCGACGCTCTCGCCCGTCGGGTGAGACGGCGAAATCGGATGTCTCGGAGGAATGGCACAATGCGCGTCTGTCTGATCAACCCATCCAACCCCCTGGTCAGCATGGTCCACATCAAGGAGAGCCGCTGGAACCGCTACCGGGTCTGGAAGCCGCTGAGCCTGATGGTGCTGGCCGGGATGACTCCGCCCGATTGGGATGTCGACATCGTCGACGAGAACCTGGGGCGGCCGGATTACGCGGCCATGCCCCGGCCCGACCTGGTGGGCATCACCGCCTTCACCTCGCAGGCCAGCCGGGCCTACGAGGTGGCCCGGCACTTCCGGGGCCTGGGCGTGCCCGTGGTCATGGGCGGCATCCACGCCACGATGTGCCTGGAGGAGGTCTCCGCCCACGTTGACGCGGTGGTCACGGGAGAGGCCGAGGGCGTCTGGCCCCGGGTCCTGGACGATGCGCGCCACGGGCGCCTGCGGCGCCGCTATGACGGGGGGCTGGCCGACATGGAAGCCGTCCCGCCCGCCCGGCACGACCTGACCGCCGGGGGCTACGCCTTCGGCGCCATTCAGACCACGCGCGGCTGTCCGTTGAACTGCAGCTTCTGCAGCGTGACGGCGTTCAACGGGGCCCGCTACCGGCAGCGGCCCATCGACGAGGTGGTGCGCGAGTTCCGGACGATCCGCGAGAAGCACGTCCTGGTGGTGGACGATAATCTCATCGGCACCAGCGCCGCGCATATCGCGCGCGCCAAGGACCTGTTCCGTGCCATGGCCCGGGCCGGGATCCGCCACCGGTGGGTCGCCCAGACCACCATCAACTTCGCCGACGACGAGGAACTCATGGCCCTGGCCTCCGCGGCCGGTTGCCGGGGCGTGTTCATCGGGTTCGAGTCGCCTTCGTCGGAAGGGCTTCGCGAGATCGGCAAGAAGTTCAACATCGTCAGGGACCGCGACTTCCGCGCCTCGGTGCGGCGCATCCAGCGCCACAACATCATGGTGGTGGGGTCGTTCATCATCGGCCTGGACGTGGACAAGCCCGGCATCGGCAGGCTCATCGCCGAAACGGCCAGCCGCTACGGCGTGGACAACCTCAACACGCTCTTCCTGACGCCCCTGCCCGGCACCCGGCTCTGGGACCGGATGCGGGCCGACGGCCGCCTCGCCCTCGACCGCTTCCCGGAGGACTGGGACTACTACACCCTGACCTTCCCGGTGGCCGACTACAAGCACCTGTCGATGGAGGGCGTCATCCGGGAGATGGTCGATTGCAACCGGCGCTTCTACGCCCTGTCGCGCATCCTGCGCCGGACCTGGAGCAGCCTGTGGCGGCGCCACGCGCCGGTGATCGGCCTGGTGGGCAACCTGTCGTACCGGAGCAACTTCCGCCGGGACTGCCGGGCCTACGCGGACTTCCAGCGCCGGTTCGGGAACCGACCCCCTCCCGCGCCGCCGGCGGAGAGATGCCCCGGGGAAGCCCTCGTGTCGATGTCGTTCGAGGGCGAAGGGACGAGCGCGCGACATCCGACATGCAACATGCAACACGCGGCGAAATAGAGGAAGAGCTTCGAATCGAGGACGACGGGCAACGGAAGTGCGATCCGGAGGAGGGCGCGAGCGATGGCTGCCAATGAACGGAAGTCCTGGAGCGTGGCGGAGCTGGCCGCGGCCTGCGGGGGGCGGGTCGTTGGCGACGCCTCCCGGCGGATCGCGGGCGTCGCGCCGCTGGACGAGGCCGGGCCGGAGGACCTGTCCTTTCTGGCCGACCCCCGGTGGGAGCGGCACCTGGCGGATACCCGCGCCGGCGCGGTGATCCTCCGGAAGGAGCCGCCCGGCGCGCGCTTCGCCGCCATCGTCGTCGACGATCCGCATCTGGCCTACGCCCGGGCCGCCGGGGTCGTCGCCGAGGGGCTCTTCCCGCGCGCGACGATCGGCGTTGCGGCCGGCGCCCGCGTCGCCGACAGCGCCGTGATCGGCGCCGGCTGCTCGATATACCCCGGCGCTTCCGTGGGCGAGCGCGCCATGCTCGGCCGGAAGGTCACGCTCCACCCCGGCGCCTGCGTGGGCGACGACTGCCGGATCGGCGACGACGTCGAGGTGGGGCCGTGCTGCACGATCCACCGCGGAGCGATCGGTCCCACGCGCATCGGCCGCGGCAGCAAGCTCGACGCCCTGGTGCTGGTGGCCCACAACTGCCAGGTCGGCGAGGACGTGCGCCTGGTCGGGCAGATGGGCATCTCCGGGAGCTCCACGGTGGGCGACCGCGCGGTGCTGGCCGGCCAGGTGGGCGTGGCCGGGCATCTCAAGATCGCCCCCGACGTGATCGTGGCCGCGCAGAGCGGCGTCTCCGGCGACGTCGACAAGCCCGGCGTCTACTGGGGCCTGCCGCTCATGCCGCTGGGCAAGGCCCGGCGCGCCTACGCGACCATGGCCGAGCTTCCCGAGATGCGGAAACAACTGCGCGATCTGACCGCCCGCCTGGAGCGGCTGGAGGCGGGGAAGACCGGCTGACCGCCCGGAGAACCTCCGTCAGCAGAATGCGTCACGCACCCCCGGACGTTTGCCTCCGGAATAAGGGCTGGAGAATGCGGCCCGTGGCGTTATAGTTTGAGCGGTTTTCCAGTGGCGGAACGGGCATCGAAGTCGGGCGAACACCGGTTGACGAGCGGAAGCGTGTAAATGAACGACCCCGCCGGTCCCAGGCGAAAATTCGAAATCGTGGCCATGGCCGCCTCGGCCGGGGGGCTCTCGGCCCTGGGCTCGGTGCTCGCCGGGCTGCCCGGGAACTTCCCTGCGGCGGTGGTCCTGGTTCAGCACCTGGCGCCCCATCACGAGAGCCTGCTCGCCGAGATTCTCGGCAAGCGCACCAAGCTGAGGGTGACCCAGGCCCGGGCCGGCGACCGCCTGGCGCCGGGGACCGTCCACGTCGCCCCGCCCGACGAGCACCTGCTGGTCAGCGGCGACGGGTCGCTCAGCCTCTCGCACTCGGAGCTGGTGCACTTCGTGCGGCCCTCGGCCGACCTGCTCTTCGAGTCGGTGGCCGCCGGCTTCAAGGACCGGGCCATCGCCGTGGTCCTGACCGGCACGGGCAGCGACGCCAGCATCGGGATCGTGGCCGTCAAGAAGATGGGCGGGGTGGTCGTCGTCCAGGACGAGGCCACCTCGGAGTTCTTCGGAATGCCGGATGCCGCCATCCGCACGCGGCAGGTGGACATGGTCCTGCCGTTGGAGGCGATCGCCCCGGCGCTGGTCCGGATGGTCATGGGAGAGACGAACGATGCCTGAAACGCCGGAAGAAGCCAGGGGGAACGTGGATCAGCCGGAGCATCCGGAAGAGCCCGAACAGGGGAACGGCGCCCAGTTCGAGGCCCTGCTGGAGTACCTGCGCCTCCAGCGCGGCTTCGACCTGGACGGCTACAAGCCGACCAGCCTCAAGCGCCGGATCAACAAGCGCATGGCCGAGGTCGACAGCCGGGGCTACGGCGAGTACATCGACTACCTGGAGGTCCACCCCGACGAGTTCATCCAGCTCTTCAACACCATCCTCATCAACGTGACCTCCTTCTTCCGGGACTCGCAGGCCTGGGAGTACCTGGCCGGCGACATCGTCCCGCGGATCCTGGCCGACAAGGCCGGCGACGGCAGCGTCCGGGTCTGGAGCGCCGGCTGCGCTTCGGGCGAGGAGGCCTACACCCTGGCCATAGTCCTGGCCGAGGCCCTGGGCGACGAGGCCTTCTGCCGGCGGGTCAAGATCTACGCCACGGACATCGACGACGACGCCCTGCGCGGCGCGCGCCACGCCACCTACACCGCCAAGCAGATCGAGCCCGTCCCGGAGTCACTGCGCCAGAAGTACTTCGAGAAGGCCGGTAGCTCCTTCATCTTCGTCCCGGAGCTCCGCAAGCAGGTGATCTTCGGCCGGCACGACCTGCTCCAGGACGCGCCCATCTCGCGGCTCGACCTCTTGGTCTGCCGCAACACCCTGATGTACTTCAACGCCCAGGCCCAGTCGCGGATCCTGGCCCAGTTCCGCTACGCCCTGAACGACTCGGGCTACCTCTTCCTGGGGCGCGCCGAGATGCTGCTCACCCACAGCGGGATCTTCATGCCCGTGGACCTCAAGCACCGGATGTTCGTCAAGGTCCCCCGGAAGGAGGGCGAGGTCGATAACGGGCGCATCCCCATCGTCCCGGGCCGCATAGTCGAGCCGGCGGCCGACCGGGGCCGGCCGCTCCTGGAGGCGGCCTTCGCCGCCTCGGCCCAGGCGGCGGTCGTGGTGGACGCCGATGGCAACATGATCAACGCCAACGGGCGCGCCCGGGCGGCCTTCGGCCTGAACAACCAGGACATCGGCCGGCCGCTCAAGGACCTCGAAATCTCCTACCGGCCGGTGGAGCTGCGCTCGCTCATCGAGGACGCCGGCAAGAAGCGCAACGAGGTCCGGGTCAGCGACGTGGTCCGCGCGTTGCCGGCCGGAGGCAGCCAGCACTTCGACGTCCGGGTGCGGCCGCTCTTCGACGCCACCGGCCGGACCATGGGCTTCGCCGTCCTCTACGAGGACATCAGCGAGAACTTCCGGCTCCAGGAGGAGCTCAACCGCTCCAACCAGGAGCGCGAGACCGCCAACGAGGAGCTGCAGTCGGCCAACGAGGAGCTGGAGACCACCAACGAGGAGCTGCAGTCGACCATCGAGGAGCTCCAGACCACCAACGAGGAACTGCAGTCCACCAACGAGGAAATGGAGACCATGAACGAGGAGCTCCAGTCCTCGAACGACGAGATGCGCTCGGTAAACCGCTCGCTGATCGACAAGACCCGGGAAGCGGACTCGCTCAACGCCTTCCTGCGCTCCACCCTGGAGAGCATGCGCCTGGGCGTGGTGGTCGTCGACCACGATCTCAGGGTGGTGCTCTGGAACGACCGGGCCGAGGACCTCTGGGGCGTGCGCTCCGACGAGGCCGTGGGCAAGAGCCTCATGGAGCTGGACATCGGCCTGCCGGTCGCGGAGCTCAAGGCGCCGATCGAGGCGCTCTTCGCCGGCACCTCCGACCGGCCGGAGGTGACCCTGAAAGCCACCAACCGCAAGGGCCGGTCCATCCTCTGCCGGGTGAGCTGCACCATGCGGCTCGACGAGGCGGGCAAGAGCCTGGGCGGCGTCCTGACCATGGAGGAGCAGCCGTCGGAGGCGCAGGGGTGAGGCGGCCTCGCCCGGTTGTCACCCTGAGCGTAGCGAAGGGTCTACCTCGTCTCACGGCGGGGAAGATCCTTCGCTGCGCTCAGGATGACGGAACGCGGACACGGCCGCTCGGCTCCAGATGACGGGCAACAGGGAACGACGGCCATGAGCCCAGAAAGTCACCGGTGGGGGGGGGGCCCTTGAAAAGCGACAGGGTCTTCGACGTGATCGAGGCCTCCCGCAGCTGGCTCGAGGCCCTCATGGTCAGGCTGGCCAACGTCAGCCTGGAGGATCGCGCGTTTCTGGCCGAGGTCGTCCAGGAGATCTCCTCCAACCTGGAGGAGGTGAACGTCCTGGGCGAGGAGCTCAAGTCGCAGAACGACGAGCTGCTTTCGACCCGCCAGGCAATGGAGAAGCAGCGCCAGCGCTACCAGGACCTCTTCCAGATGGCGCCGGACGGTTACCTGGTCACGGACCCGAAGGGCAACATCGAGGAGGCCAACTGCGCCGCGGCGACCATGCTGGGGGTCGATGCCGCATCGTTGATCGGAAAACCGCTGCTGGCTTTCGTGTCCGACCACGACCATCGTGACTTCTTGCGCAAGCTGGCCGCGTTGGAGGGCGGCGCCGCCGCTCGAGTCTACGACTGGGAGATGGCCATCCGGCCGCGCGAGAAGCCGCCTCTGTCCGCGCTGGTCAACGTGGCCGTCGGCCGCGAGGCCGACGGGCGGCCGGTTTCCCTGCGGTGGGTGCTCCACGACCTGAGCGCGCTGCGCCGCTCCCAGGATGCCCTGCGCTCGACCGAGGAGCAGCTCCGCCAGTCGCAGAAGATCGAGGCCATCGGGCGGCTGGCTGGAGGAGTGGCCCACGACTTCAACAACATGATGACCGCGGTGCTGGGCTACGCCTCGCGGCTCCTCGACAAACTGTCCGAAGACGATCCCCGGCGTGCGGAAGTCGAGGAGATCGAGAGGGCCGGCGAGCGCGCCGCGCGGCTGACCAGGCAGCTGCTCGCCTTCGGGCGCAAGCAGGTGCTCCGCCCCGAGAAGCTCTGCCTCAACTCGGTGATCGAGAACCTCTCGCCCATGCTCGCGCGGCTGCTCGGCGAGGACATCCGCCTGGAGACCTCGCTCATTCCGTCCCTGGGGACGGTCGAGGCCGACCGCAGCCAGCTCGAGCAGGTGATCATGAACCTGGCGGTCAACGCCCGCGACGCCATGCCCCGGGGCGGGACGCTCGCCATCGCCACGGCGAACGAGGACCTCGACGCCGCGGCCGCCGCCGGCTGGCAGGACATCGCGCCCGGCCCCTACGTGCGGCTCTCGGTCGTCGACACCGGCGAGGGCATGAACGAGGAGGTTCTGGGCCACCTGTTCGAACCCTTCTTCACGACGAAAGGGGTGGGGGAGGGTACCGGGCTGGGCTTGTCGACCGTTTACGGCATCGTCAAGCAGAGCGGCGGGGACATCCGGGTCCGGAGTGCGCCCGGGCAGGGCGCGAGCTTCGATCTCCTCTTTCCCTGCCAGGGACGGCCGGCGGCCGCCGCGTCCGGGGAGCGCAAGCCGGCGGAGGAGCCGGCTGCGGAGCCATCGGGCGGCACCGAGACCATCCTCATCGTCGAGGACGAGGACATGGTCCGGGGCCTGACCGTCCTCGAGCTCCAGGATCTGGGCTACACGGTCCTGGAGGCCGCCGACGCCGGCGACGCCCTGCGCCTCGCCCGCGAGACCGAACGGCTGGATCTCGTGCTCAGCGACGTGGTGCTGCCCGGCATGAGCGGTCAGACCATCGTTGGCCTCGTGCGTCAGAAGCGCCCGGACCTCAAGGTGCTCTTCATGTCCGGCTACGGCGAGAAGCTCGTCGCCCAGCACGGCGGGCTGCCTCCCGGCGTGCAGTTCATCGAGAAGCCCTTCACTCCCGAGGGTCTGGCGAGGAAGGTCCGCGAGGTTCTGGACGGCAGCTAACCACAAAGACACGAAGACACGAAGACACGAAGACACGAAGGGAACACAAAGAAGGCCGTCTTTGTGACTTCTTTGTGTCTTTGTGCCTTCGTGGTTAATGAACGCTTGTTAGGGCTGGCGTGGTGGGCTCCGGCGGCAGCACCGGGGCGGTCCATGAGCGGTCCCTGGGGCGGATTCGGGATCTGGCCGACCGTGTCCTGGTGGATCTGCGGCTGCGCCTGGAGACTCCGCTGCATCCGGAGGCGCTCCGCCTGGCGCACGTGGTCGACGAGATCGTCTCCTGCCTGGAGAACGAAGTCAACGCGCAGGGCGTGCTGCTCGGCGTGGCCATAGATCGGGAGATAGAACTCAGGGCCGACCGGCAGTTGCTCACCGCCGCGCTGGCCAACGTCGTTCAGAACGCCGTGGCCTGCAGCGTCTCCGGCGCGGTGGTCCAGATCAAGGGCCATGTCCACGACGGCCGCATCGGGCTCGAAGTCAAGACCCGCTCGGACATGTTGGGCGACCGGGACCTCGACAATGCCTCGAAGGCCCTGTTTCGGCTCCTGGCCAAGCGGCCGGGAACCGGCTTGGGCCTGTTCATTGCCGAGCAGGCCGTGGAGAAGCTCGGCAGCAGGATCGATATCCGCGGTGGCCGGAACAAGGAGCTGGTCTTTTCGCTGAGCCTGCCGGCGGCTTGAACTGCCGCGTGGACACGGGGACGCGGGGACGCGGGGACAAGGGGACGCGGAGACGCGGAGACACGGAGACACGGGGACGCGGGGACACGGGGAAAGATGACGTGAAGGAACGCTCGATGATCGAGGGCCGGTGATAGCCTGTGGCACTTCAGCCTATTGCTGTCACCATGTCGCCATGTCGCCATGTCGCCATGTCGCCGCGTCACCGCGTCACCGCGTCTCCGCGTCGCTCCGTGGCCGCGCTGCTATCGCCCCTCGCCGAGCCGGTCGCCCAGGCGCGGGTCGAGCTCGGGGATGGCCAGCATCTTCTCTCGGGTGCGGTTGTAGTCGTACTCCACCCGGCGGTAGCGGACGGTCCGGCCGTCGAAGACCGCGTAGCAGGCCCGGCGGTCCTCGTCGCGGGGCTGGCCCACCGAGCCGACGTTGACGATGGCCTTGGTGCCCGGCTCGATGACGAACTCGCCGCCCGGCAGGTCGGCCAGGCCCACCCACTTGTGCTCGGCGGTGATCACCCCGGGACGGTGGGTGTGGCCCACGAAGCAGGGGCCGGAGAGCGCCTCGAAGATCTTGACGATCTTGTCGGACGGCCCGAAGCCCAGGTCGACGGTGTCGCCCTCCTCGATGTACTCCATCACCGGGTCGCGCGGCGAGCCGTGGACGTAGAGAACCCCGTCCTCCTCGAAGCGGTGGGGAAGGTTGGTGAGGAACTCCCAGCGCTTTCGCGTGGTGGGCAACGCCAGCACCCCGGGCTTGAGCTGCCGGCGGGTCCAGTCGATGGCCTCGCGGGCGTAGCGGTTGAAGCCGAAGGCCATGCCCGTGACCGCGGCGTCGTGGTTGCCGCAGAGGGTCACCCGGCAGCGGGCCGCGGCCACTTCCACGCACTCGGCCGGCTCCGGCCCGTAGCCGACCACGTCGCCCAGGCAGACGATGTCGGCGATCTCCTGGGCGGCGACGTCGCCCAGGACGGCCATGAAGGCGGCGAGGTTCCCGTGGACGTCGGAGATGATGGCCTTGGGGGCGCCCATGGCGGGGATTCTACGCGGGAGGCCTCGTTGTGTCCAGACACAACCAAGTGATGCGGGGACGCGGGGACGCGGGGACACGGGGACGCGGGGAAAACATTGGGGCCGTTGAACTTGCGCGAACGCTCGATGTGTTTGAAACCCTTACGGATGGCCGTGTCTCGGCTTTACTGTCGCCGCGTCGCCGCGTCTCCGCGTCACCGCGTCACCGCGTCACCGCGTCACCGTGTCACCGTGTCGCCCGATCAGCGTCCCTTGCGGAGGCGGTCGCCGAAGAAGTTGTCGAGCTCGCCGATGGCGTAGATCTTGCGCACGGCGGTCTCGACGTCGTACTCGACGCGGCGGAAGACCACCGTGTCCACGTCGAAGGTCGCGTAGCAGGCCCGCGGGTCGCCGTCGCGCGGCTGGCCGACCGAGCCGACGTTGATGAGCACCTTCTCCTGGCCGAGGATGTAGACGTCCATCATCTCCGAGGGGTGGCTGAACCCGTCCGGCGAGAAGACCCCGGGGATGTGGCTGTGGCCGATGAAGTAGATGGCCTCGGTGTGCTCGAAGATGGCCTTCATCTTCGTGCGGTCCTGGGCGTCCCGGGGGGTGATGTACTCGCGGATCGGGTTGCGCGGCGAGCCGTGGACGTACTGGATGCCCTCGATGTTGGCCTTGATCTTGAAGTCGGAGATCAGCTGCTTGCGGGCCTCGCGGATGGCGTCGGGCTCGTTGGGGTCGTTGAGCACCTGGCCGCGGGTCCAGTCGATGGCCTTGCGCGCCCTGAGGTTGAACTGCTCGGCGGTCTCCGGGAAGAGCGTGGCGTGCTCGTGGTTGCCCATGATGAGCGTGTCGACGCCCTTGGTGCGCTCCAGGCATTCGCGGGGGTCCGGCCCGTAGCCGATGATGTCCCCGAGGCAGACGATCTCCTTGATGCCCTTGGCGTCGATGTCGGCCAGGACCGCCTCGAGGGCCTCGAGATTGCCGTGGATGTCCGAGAGGACCGCTTTCATCTTGCCCCGCACATGGTAAGGCGCCGCGTTCCGGCGGCGCGGAGCCTATTACACCGCCAGCGGGGGCAAAGGTCAAGCGCAAATGAAGCGGGCGGACCCGAAGGCCCGCCCGCCGGTGTCCCGCGCCCGCGTCCGGTCGCTATTTGGCGTACATCGGCAGGTACCGGTAGTAGACCTCCAGGGTCAGGGCGCCCATGGCGGTGGTCATGACCCGGCCGCCGTAGGGATCGATCCAGCTCTTGGGGTCCCAGGAGCCGTCCTTGTCCTCCATTCCGCCGCTGAGCGGCATGGGGCCCTTGCACTGGTTGTTGATCAGGGTGGGCTTGAGGGCCTCGTTCCACTTGTTCCAGCCGTCGCCGCCCATCTGGAACATGGCCAGCGTGCCGTAGTACCAGTAGTAGAAGCCGCGCTCGCGGCCAATGGGGCGCTTGTCCTCCCACGCGGGGGTGGCCGCGGCCAGCTGCTTGGCCCCGCCGACCAGCAGGGGGTCGGCGTTGGGCGTGCCCATGAACTGGCGGCAGACCATGCCCACCGCGGTCATGGCCGCATCGTTGGCCGACGGCGAGGTGTAGCCGGCGCGGCCTTCCTTGTTGGTGGCCTTGTCGAGCCAGGCGGAGGCGCCCTGGAAGCCCACTCCGTCCACCTGCAGCCCGGCGATCTTGGCGGACTTCAGCTGCATCACGAACCAGCCGGTGACCGAGGTGTCCGGCGCCTCCTTGGCGCTGTAGCGCCAGCCCGAGTAGGGGTGCTGGTGCTGTTTGATCGAGTAGTCCACGGCCTTCTGGGCCACCTGGCCGATCTCCGGGCTCTTGCCCATGCCGTAGGCCTCGGCCAGGGCCAACCCGGCGATGGCGTGGTTGTAGCCCAGCCGGCCGTCCCGGCCCGGCAGGCAGGAGATCGAGCCGTTGGCCTGTTGCTGCTTCATGAGCCACAGTTCGGCTCGCCTGACGGTGTCGGCGAACTGTCCGGACTTCTCGGTGTAGCCGGCGCCTAGGAAGGCGAGCAGCGACAGTCCGGTGACGCCGACATCGCCCTTCTGCTTCTCGGTGCCGCCGTACTTGCCGCAGTCCCAGTGTCCGTCGGGCTCCTGGTGGCGGGCGAGCCAGCGCAGCGCCGCCTCGACGGCGCTCTCGGTGGCGGCCGAGCCGCCGAAGCGGCCCACGGCCTTCTTCCGGCCGCCGCCGTCGCGGTAGCCGAAGACGCCGGCGGCCCCGCCGCCGCCGACGCCGATGGAGCCGACCGTGCCGGTGCCGCCGAGCGGGATGTCGCTGATGGCGTCCTCGTTGCCGCGGGCGGTGTTCTTGTCCATGTTGTTGTCGGTCTCGAAGTGGTCGGTCTCCTCCATCTTCTCGTGGGTGACGACCGGGTTCTCGACCATGGTGTCGGCGACGACGTCCTTGGGGTTCTTGAAGACGTCGCGCTTCTTGTTGGGGTCGTACTCCGGGGGCTTCTGCTTGACGACGTCGGTGGCGATGACCACCTCGTCGGTGACCGTCGGGGCCACCGCGGTGGCGAGCAATGCGATGAGCAGGAAGACCACCGCGTGGGTGGCCGCCGAGATGACCCACCAGGGCAGGGCGCCGACGCGGCGCTCTATCTTGGTCGCCCAGTCGGCGTCGCCGAGCGGCTGCGCGCCTTCCGCTGCGAGCTGCTCCTCGGGAAGCTGGCCCTGGACTTCCTCAATGGCTGAGCGGAGATCGGTTGAGGTGGCCATCCGGATGTCTCCTTCTAGCCGCAGGGGCGGGCCGCCGGCCCGCCCCTGCGAGTCATCATCGCTATTTGCTGTACATCGGCAGGTAGCGGTAGTAGACCTCCAGGCACAGCGCGCCGATGGCCGTGGTGTAGATCCGGCCGCACTTCTCCTCGATGCTGCCCTTCGGATCCCAGGAGCCATCAGTGTCCTGGGCCGTGCCGTCCAGGGGGCCGCCCTTGCGCTGGTTGTCGACCAGGGTCTTCTTCAGAGGATCGTTCCACTCTTTCCAACTGTCGCCGCCGGTCTGGAACATGGCCAGCGTGCCGTAGTACCAGTGGTAGAAGTCCTGCTTCTCCCATTCCGGCTTGTAGCCGAGCACCCAGGGTGCGCTCTTCTTCATGAGCTCGTCGTCGCGGGAGACGCCCATGAAGAGCCGGCAGACCATGCTGATGGCCGTGCGCCGGGCGGAGTTGAGGTCCCCGCCCTTGGGCCCGGCGCCCATGTAGTTCGCGGAACTGATCTGGGACTTCTCGTAGACGCTCTTGCCGGTCTTGGAGCCCAGGACGCTGTTGACGAAGTTCATGCCGCCCTGGAAGGCGGTGCCGTCGACCTTGAGGCCGGCGATCTTGGCGGACTTCAACTGCATCACGAACCAGCCGGTGTGGCTGATGTCGCCCTCTTCTCCGGCCCGGTAGCGCCAGCCGGAGTACGGCTTCTGGTGGATCTTGGTGGAATAGTCCACGGCCTTCTGGGCCGCTTCGCCGAGCTTCAGGTCGAACTGGTCGCGGCGGTTGGCCTCGGTCATCCCGTAGGCCTCGGCCAGAGCCAGGGCGCCCATGGCGTGGCAGTAACCATGATAGTGGCTGTAGTCGAACCCACTCTTGCCGGTGACGGCGCCGGTATCGAGTTGCTGGCTCATCAGCCACTCGACGCCGCGCTTGACCGTGTCGGCGTAGCGCCCGGACTTGTGGGTGTAGCCGGCGCCGAGGAATGCCAGGACCGACAGGCCGGTCATGGATATGCTGGCGCGCTTGTCATTCTTGGCGTCCCACTTCTCGGCCGCCCAGCGGCCGTCCTTCTCCTGGTGGCGGGCCAGCCAGCGCAGGGCGGCCTCCACCGCGCTCTCGGTGGCCTCCGAGCCGCCGAAGCGCCCGACGGCTTTCTTGCGGCCGCCGCCCTCGCGGTAGCCGAAGACCCCGGCGGCGCCGCCGCCGCCCACGCCGATGGAGCCGATCGTGCCGGTGCCGCCGAGCGGCACGTCCGAGATGGCGTCCTCGTTGCCGCGGGCCGTGTTCGCGTCCATGTTGTTGGCGGTCTCGAAGTGGTCGGTCTCCTCGACCTTCTCCTGGGTGACCACCGGGTTCTCGACGACCGTGTCGGACTGGACGTCCTTGGGGTTCTTGAAGAGGTCGCGCTTCTTCTGGGGATCGTACTCGGGGGGCTTCTGCTTGACGACATCGGTGGCGATGACCACCTCGTCGGTCACGGTCGGAGCCACGGCCGTGGCCAGGAGCGCGATCATCAGGAAGATGACCGCGTGCGTGGCCGCCGAGATCACCCACCAGGGGAGGGCGCCGACCCGGCGCGCCAGACGGTCGATGGGGCTCTGCTCGCCCTCGAGCCCAAGCGCCTCGTCGGCGGCCTGGTCGGCCGGCAGTTGGCCCTGGACCTCCTCGATGGCGGAACGCAGATCTGTTGAGGTAGCCATGGTGTCTCCTCTCCCCCGAGATGCGTAAGCCCAGGAAAAACCGGGCGTTGAATCCGAGTATATCAACGCAATCCCTTGAAAAGGTTCACAGGAAAAGTCACTTTTGCACGACGGAAAAGGGGACACTCTACTTTTCCACGAGGGCTTGCGGCTTACTGTGTAAGTGGCGCGATTACAAGAAGATGCAGCAGTCGCCGTAGCTGTAGAAGCGATACCCGGCCGAGACCGCCTGCCGGTAGGCCTCGAGCGTCAGCTCGGTGCCCGCAAAGGCCGAGACGAGCATCAGCAGCGTGGAGCGGGGCAGGTGGAAATTCGTGATCAGCACGTCGACCGCCCTGAAGTCGTAGGGCGGGTGGATGAAGAGCCCGGTCCAGCCCGAGCCGGCGCGCACGCGGCAGTCGGCGCCGGCCACGGCCTCGAGGGTGCGGGTCACGGTGGTGCCCACGGCCGCCACGCGACGGCCGGCCGAGCGGGTCTCGCCGATCAGGCGCTCGGCTTCCTCACCCAGATCGTAGTGCTCGGCCAGCAGGCGGTGGTCCTCGACGCGCTCGGCCTTGACGGGCTGGAAGGTGCCCGGGCCGACGTGCAGGGTCAGCGCCGTCCTTCGCACGCCGCGCCGCTCCAGAGCGGCCATGACCTCCGGCGTGAAGTGCAGCCCGGCGGTCGGGGCCGCCACCGCACCGGTGCTGCGGGCGTAGATCGTCTGATAGCGCTCGCGGTCGGAGTCCGGCAGCCCGGCAGGGTCGGAGCGCCGGATGTAAGGCGGCAGGGGCACCTCGCCGTGCCGGTCGAGGAAGGCCGCCAGGTCAGTTCCGGCGGGCACCTCGAGCAGGTCCCCGGCCGGGCCGCGGCGCTCGACGACCCTGACCCGCAGCAGGCCGCCCGCCAGGACGAGCTCCTCTGCGGGGCGCAGCGATCCGCCCGAGCGGGTCAGCGCCAGCCAGCGGCCGGGCGACTCCTCGCGCAGGAGGAGCGCCTCGACGCGGCCCCCGGTCAGCGCGCGGACCCCGTGCAGCCGGGCCGGGAACACTCGGGTGTCGTTGAGCACCAGCAGGTCGCCGGCCGAGAGCAGCTCCGGCAGGTCGCGGAAGCTCCGGTGGGTGATGCTGCCGGTGCGGCGCTCGACGACCATGAGCCGCGAGTCGTCCCGGCGCTCCAGGGGTTCCTGGGCGATGAGCCCGGGGGGAAGATGGTAATCGAAGTCGGAGGTCAGCACGAAGATGAAACCGCAGATGCACGCAGATGCACGCAGATTGGAAGAGATGCTCTGCGGGGGCGAACCTGCCCCGGGCCTGCTACGCCCTCGTCTGCTGGCGACTGGCAACTGGCAACTGGCAACTGAGGACTCGCAACTGCCGTTCTACTTGGACATGGCCATCGAGAAGAACGCATCGGTGCGCGCCAGCTCCGCGTTGATGGCCTCGATCATCTTGGGCAGGTCTTCCTTCTTGATGGACATGGTCGCCCAGGCCTCGGGGTCGAGCTGGGGCACGTTGAAGTTGCCGCTGGCTCCCACCCCGCGCTTGTGGCAGATGAAGTTGGCGAAGCGGCAGATGGCCGCCAGCAGCTTGCTGGGCCGGTCCTCTACCGTGCTGACCGCGTGGTGGTTGCGGATGGCGTTGATCAGGTCGGGCGAGAGCGCCCACTGCTCGGCCACCCAGGCGCCCACCTCGGCGTGGTTGGTGTCGACCAGCACGACCTGCTCCGCCTCGTAGAAGCTGATCTGCTTCTCCTGGGCGAGGTTGACCACCGCGTCGAACTCGGCGGGGGCGTACTGGTCGATGACCAGCTTGCCGATGTCGTGGAGCAGGCCGACCACGAAGGCGGTCTCCTCGTCGACGCCGGCCTCGCGGTGGCCGACCAGGCGCGAGACGCAGGCGCAGCCGATGGAGTGGCCCCAGAAGGCCTCCCGGCTGAAGGCCTGGCTGCGCTTGGAGTCGAACAGGTCGAAGACCGACGCCGAGATGGCCAGGCTTTTGACGGTGCTGAAGCCCAGGATGACTATCGACTGGCGCACCGAGTTGACCTTGTTGGGCAGGCCGTAGTATGCCGAGTTGACCAGCTTGAGGATCTTCCCGACGAGCGCCGGGTCCTTCTCCATGACCTTGTTGATGTCCTCGGCCGAGGAGTCCGGGCTGTCGATGAGCGAGAGGATGACCGTGACCACCTGCGGGAGGGTGGGCAGCTCGGTGATCTTCCGGACTATGCTGCGCAGGTCCTTGGCCATGTTCCCACCGTTGCGGAGTCGTACGAAGCCGCCGACAACCGTCTGCCCGAGATTCTAGATTGCCGGCGCCGGCAGTCAAGGGCATACTGGGAGGCACAGAGGCGGAAATGGAAAGGGACTGAGGCACTAAGGCACTGAGGCACTGAGTGGATGCGAAGGGACAGCCTTCGTCTCTTCTCAGTGCCTTAGCTCGACTTCTGCCCTTTTTGGGCCGCTACGCGGCCGGGGCCAGAGAGGC
>CALGYR010000084.1 GCA_937935355.1 uncultured bacterium
TCGAAACCACTCTGGCCGCGGCTGCGTGAGCCGCGGCAAAAGTGCTCATGTCCACAGTAGCGAGGACTCGTCTTTGTCGAAGGAGCGTCAGGTGAGGAGGCGTGTGCACTGTGCTTCCAATGATGCTGTGTGGATGCGAGCCCAAAGTATGAGTAGATAGCGAGTAAGCATCTGCGATAGCAGCAGATGCCGCCCCAAGCACTGGACGGGTGAAAGGGATGCGCATGAAGCTTGACACGATTCGCATCAAGAACCTGCGATCCTTCAAGGATGAGACTGTTCATCTAAGCAACTACACCTGCTTAGTGGGGCCAAATGGCTCTGGTAAGTCGACGGTCCTGTGTGCGCTCAACATCTTCTTCCGGGAGACCGAGTACTCGGGATTGGATGGTCCCTGCTTGACTGAAGATGACTTCCATCACAGGAACACATCCGAACCGGTTGAGATCACGGCGACATTCACAAACCTGAGCTCCGAGGCGCAAGAAGACCTAAGAGAGTACTATCGACAGGGAAAGCTAGTGATCAGTGCTCGGGCCGACTTCGATTCGTCGCGAGGGCAAGCCACTGTCAAGCAGTTCGGGCAGAGATTGGCCATGAAAGCATTCGCCCCTTATTTCAAGGCTGTTGGGGATGGCGCTAGAGTCTCAGAACTAAAGGCGATCTACGCTGAACTCAGGAAGGTGCAAGCCGATCTTCCGGACGCGAAGACGAAAGAGCAGATGAGCGAGGCGCTTCAGGCGTATGAGGCTGCGCACCCGGCCGAGTGCGAGTTGATCCCGAGTGAAGACGAATTCTATGGTTTCACTCGAGGGGCAAATCGACTTGGCAAGTATGTCCAATGGGTCTTTGTCCCGGCGGTGAAAGATGCCAGAGAGGAACAGAGCGAAGGGAGGAACTCCGCACTGGGCAAGCTTCTCGCCAGGACGGTCCGAGCAAAGGTGAATTTCGCACAGCCTGTGGAAGACCTGCGGAAGGACACGCTGCGAAGGTATGAAGAGATCCTAACCGCCAATCAGAGTGTGCTTGATGAGGTATCGCAGGCTTTACACAAGCGGCTTGGTGAGTGGTCACATCCGGGAGCTCACCTGAGGCTTGCTTGGCAGCAGCACCCGGACAAGGGTGTATCTATCGCTGAGCCATTTGCGCAGACCATTGCCGGCGAGGGCTTATACTCGGGCACCTTATCGCGGTTCGGGCATGGACTGCAGCGCTCATACCTACTTGCTCTTCTGCATGAGCTGGCCGGTTGTGATGATCCGAGTGGGCCTCGTCTGCTTCTCGCCTGTGAGGAGCCGGAACTCTACCAGCATCCGCCCCAGGCGAGACATCTTGCGAATGTCTTCAGGCAGCTGAGCACGAGTAACGCCCAGATTATGATCGCGACACATAACCCTGTCTTCGTTTCGGGGACTGACTTCGAAGGCGTAAGAATGGTACGCAAGGAGCTAGATACTTGCTGCGCCAAGGTAAGCATGACAACGGCCAAGGAGGTCTGGGACGACATCCAGAGGGTTAAGGGCAAGCCAGCCGCGAGGAAGAACTCTGGCACTGTGGCCAAGATACATCAAGAGCTTCAGGCGGCCATTAACGAGATGTTCTTCACCAATGTACTTGTGCTCGTCGAAGGGATCGAAGATGTTGCCTACCTGACTTCATACATGCAGCTTACAGGCAAGTCGGATAGCCTGCGACGTCTGGGGTGTCACATCGTGCCCTGTAATGGCAAAAGCCATATAGCACAACCTCTGGCCATTGCCAAGCGGCTACAGATTCCCGTCTTCGTGATGTTTGATGCTGATGGACATGAAGAAAGGCCGAAGGCAAAGGAGAAGCACGAAGTAGACAACACTTGCCTACTCGCACTTACTGGAACTGCAGAACCTCAGGCGTTCCCATCAGAGACCTTCTGGGCAGATGACGTTGTTATGTGGAATACAGAGATCGGCAAGGTCGTGGCGGAGGATTTCGATAGTAAGGAATGGGCCGCCATACGTGGCGAAGTCGAAGTTAACTATGGCCAGATAGGCGACTTGGAGAAGAATGCTCTGTTCATATCGGATATCTTAGCGGCCGCCTGGGAGAAAGACATGAAGTCCAAGAACCTCATCAAGGCGTGTGCGTCAATGATTGCATTTGCCCAAAAACATGCTCCGAGCGCAGTGGCCAACGCTAAACAGCAGTGTGGCTGATGGCAAGGAACACAGAGCAACCTATCGGGGTCAGAACCCATTGGGGTCAAGTCTCGAACAACGAATAGGGGATCCAGAGCAACCGGTCGGAATCACGTCGTGAATTGCGACCAGAGCGCATGACGTCAGCGGATCAGACCCATCACCCCACACGCGATCTCTGGGCCAGTATCCTCATGTACTGCCCGAGGCAGATCAGGAGCGGCAGCTCCGGCGCGGCCGCGAACTGCGGCTCCACGAGGACGGTGGAGCTGACGGGCAGGAAGAGGGCCCCCGGCCGCAGGGTGAACATCGTCTGCCCGGCGGCGTCCGACAACCGCCAGCCATCCTCCCGGCGCCAGAAAGGCGGCGTATCCAGCCGGAACTCCGGGCCGCCGGCGAACCGGATCTCGCCGCCGTGCTTCCAGAAGTCGCGCTCGAGGACCGCCACTCGCTCGCCCGTGGACTTCCGGCTTATGGCCACGCGATCCAGCCAGAACCCCTCGAGCGCCAGCAGCCAGGCGTCCTCACCGTCCTCCGGGGAGCTGGACGCGGACAGTGTGGACTCCCCTGCATCCGGCCTCTTTCCTGCGTGGACCTTGCAGCCGGGAGTCGCTGACTGGTGGAGAGGGGATCGGCCGGGCGCCCCGCGCTACTCGCGAATCTCCGTCACCTCCCAGGAGACGGCTGATGTGGACTCAGGCTCCAGGCCCTGCACCTTGGCGAAGTACCCGGGAATGCTCCTGCCGTACCAGCGGCTGATGGTCAGCTTCCCGTCCGCCCGCGCGCCGCCGGTCGATGTGGATTGCTCGATGATCTCCCGGCTGCACTCGTACTCCTTACCGCCAATCTTCAAGCGCACCAGGTCGTCTGCAATGGTTCGTACGGCGGTAAGGCGGACGTTCCCGGAGCGCCGGCTGAGCTTGTACTTCAGGGTCCCCTTCGGCATCAGCACCAGGCCGTACGGAGCCAGTTCGACCGCTGGCGCCTCTCCGCCGGCGCCGGCCTTGGTCCACAGGGTCAGTCGGACGGGCTGGCCGATCAGGTCCACAACCCGGCGCGTGCAGGCAACCTGCTGGTTGCGAATCTCGATGGTCTCCTCCTCGCCGACAGCCGACTCTTTCAGAGCCAGGTCGTCGAGCCTGACCATTCTGGCGACGCCGGTGAAAGGCATTCCCAGGCTGTCGTACTCGCCGGACTCGCTGCGTTCGATCGCGCCGCCGCCTTGCAGCCAACCGACTAGCCGCTTGGTGATGACGTAGTCTTCCTTCTGCCAGTTCCTGTCGGGCCTCTTGCGGATCGTCAAGGTGCAGCCCGGCGCGAACCCGTCGTAAGGACTTCCGCCTGCGCCCGGGCCCGATGTCTGGACCTCTGCGGTCTTCCATCCCGCAAGGTTCACCTTCACGGTCTCGGGCTCTTCTCCTCGCAGGACCGTCTGCTCGCACGACAGGCGTGATCCGGGAATCTCGGGGTGCGACAGCTCCTCGCCCTTCATCGCGACCTTGGCATCGCCCATGACTGCGTCGGTCTGCCACTTCTCTTTGACGCATTTGGCGTAAGCCCGTTCGCCGACCCTAGCGGTTTCCGAGAGCGATGCCACGGCGCGCGTGCTCGTCACGGTCCCCTTCGGGGAAGATACGGCGATGTCCATGCGTAGGACGTCGCGACCCATGGCAAAGCGCAACTGCCCCATGAGGTGTTCGCGATAGGGCAGCTCGGAATGGCCCGGCCATCGCCAGACGGTGACCGATATCTTCTCTGCCTCCGTCAGCTTGCCCGCAAAGGAGGCCTTGAGACACTCCACATCCTGCTCTCCGATCCGGAGCGTCTCCTTGGTTTCGTCCTGGCAGGAAAGGCACAGGCTGCCTACGCTCCATGCTGGCGTGCCCTTCTTCCGGTCGAGGAGCATCTCCTTGCCATCGACGGACAGGCGTCCTTCCGTCACCTCCGGGCATCCGAACCAGTTGTGTCCGGTGACGCCCGCCGTCGTCGTCGCCTCGGCGGCCAGCTTGCCGCCCTGAAACACCTGGACGTTCTCGGTGAGGGTGGTGCCCAGGGGCACTCCCGAGAAGCGATGATCCTCGAAGGGCGCGTGCCCGATCTGGCGAAGGGCGGCGAGGACCGATCCGGACACCTCGCGCGGCGGCTCCCGGTCGGCTTCGCCCCAATCGACGACCAGGTTCCAATCGTGATGGGGGCCGTTGGAGGTTCCGCAACGGTAGGAGGCCACCGTGCCCCGGGGGCAATCGGCCGACACCAGCGATATCGTCGTATCCGGCGGGTAGGTGGTGCCCTCCGAGATCTCCTGCGATACGGTCCTTACCCGACAGCACTTCAGTTCGCGCGAGCCGACGCGGAAGGTTTCGCTCAACCCGACGACCTCGCTCACTTCCGTCGAGCGGACATCCTGGTAGCTCGTCTTGTAGGCGTGCTCCTCCGTGCGCCGCACTGCCAGGCCGGGGACCGCCAACAGCTTCCGGTGCTCCTCCTTCATGGGATGGAAGAAGGTGTACGTCGTGGTCGACCCCGGGAATTCGGAGTTCGCCCGGTACGAGGTCGCCTTGCAGGGCATGTCGATGCCCGCGACCCGGATGGTCTCTTCGCGGATGGCCAGCAGCGTCCTTCCCGCTCCCTCGGCGCCGTCGTCGTCGGAAGACGGCGGCTGGATCTCGAAGCCCGGCGCCGAACTGCGGCCCCAGCCGACCAGCCCCTCGCTCCTAGTCACGAACTGCCCGTCGGCCAGAGACGCGGGCACGCTGACGAGATCCGCCATCGGCACGTACTGGTTGGGGTTCACGATCAGTCTGCAGGAGACGATCCAGCATCCCGCGTGCATTCCGCCCCACTGGGTCGACCGCACCGCCGGGCGCCCGACCAGAGGGATCTTCCGCCAATCAGTATCGAGCTTCATGGGTTGAGCCACGTGGAAGTCCACGGCCACCTGCTCGCTGCGCACTTTCTCGGTCCCGGCCGCCCCTTCGACCACCTCCCGAACGCTCCTGCCGGGGATCGCGTCGCTGAGCCATTCGCGGCAGGTGACCATCCCTTCCCCCTCCTGCCCCGACGTCTCCTCGCAGACGCAGTCGACCGTCTCCTTCCCGACGACCACCGGGTCGCTGAGCCTGACCACCCTCTTCGTGAAAGAGGTGGTGCGGCCCTTCTCGCCGAGCGTCCATTCGGCCTTGACCACTTCCGGCCCCAGGGCGATGTCGAGCCCCGGCGTGGCCAGCTCTCTATAGGGCACCTTCAGCCCTCGGACCTGGGTCAACACCAGCCGGATTCGCGTGTCGACCGGCTTCCTGGGCCCGCCGTCCTTCCAGATCTGCGGCATGGGCCTGACCAGGACGTCGGCTCGCGCTCCCTCCGGATCGTTTTCATACACGCCGACGGTGCAGGGGTACTTCTTGCCGTCTATCGTCGTTGTGGAATGTTCCAGGCTGACGAGCTTCAGGCCCAGTTGAGCCGGCGTGCCCCCATGAATATGGGATTCTCTGGAGGTCGACTTGACCTTGCCGTTCTCGTCAAGGATGTGGCGGGAAACTCGCGGATGTTCTGGGCCTTCGAGCTGGCTGATCTGACATCTGGTGACGGTGGAGGTGGATCGCTCGCCCTGGTTCACGGTGGACTTCAAGGTAACGGACGATCCGAGCGGGAAGCCGGCCCATGGGTCCCTGATCGGGGGATCGTAGTCGTCCCTGGGCCTCTCGCCGCCAAGAGCGGCCATCGTCATCAGCATTCCGAGGACGACCGTCAGGACCACGGAGCAGAACCCGATCGGAACTCTCAGGCCCATTTGCGCGCTTCCCTTCCAACACGACCATGAACGCATTGCCTGGAACCAGTTTCCGAGGCATTGTCCCTGACAGTGCGGCTGGCGCAACTGCTGGCAAGCCGGCAGACTCTACCGAGGTCTAGTCGTGACCAGCGCTTAACGTCACCGCCCCGCCCTCGCCAACCGCCTGCCGAGCTGCGCGATGGCCCTGGCGCGCCCCGGGTTCGCCGGCATGGCGCTCGGCCGGCGGATCTCCCTTTCCAACCGATGCCTGCGGCGGATCTCGCTCTCATACCGGTACACCCACGCTCCCGTGCCCGGATAGTCTTTGAAGGCCATGCGGGCATTATCGGCCGGGGCTGACGGGGCCGCAAGAGCGACAACAACGGCGGTTTCTCACGCGGAGCCGCGAAGACGCAGAGAACGACAACGGCCGGGGCTTGCCGATCTCGAATTCGACCGACTTTTTGGCACTGGAACTCAGCGGTCTGGTGCTGGAGCCGTTGTCATGCCAAGACAGGCGGTGCCCTCGGGCAGCCGACGCACTTCATCCGCATGGATGCGCAGCTCCGAGAGCACGCGGTACTGCCCCGGCCATTCCACGATCACAATTCTGACGCCTTCTCTGCGCGCATGCTTCATGGGAGGAACGAAATCCCTGTCGTTCGCGATTAGCACAATCTTCTCGACTATGGACTTGTTCGAGAGCCAGGCGACGTCGAGACCGATCATCATGTCCACGCATTTCTGGCGAAAATCGGGCTCAACGTCGTCCGGAGCCAGTTGAGTCTTCCGCCCCTCTATGAATGCTTTTACAGCTTTCTTGGTCAACCGCCAGCCTACGAAGTTAAGGTCTCCTTTGCGCAGAGCAACGTTATCGCTCTCTGCGAGCTGTTTCAGCAGCTGCATCCGATAGTCGTAGTACCTGTTCTTGAAGGTGACCTGCTCCTTCGTCAGCGGATGTTGCGTCTTCTCACCGAACGGTGGAGAGTCGTAGAAGTAGATTCGAAACAGTTCCTCGTCCACCGGGTTGATGCACGCTTTGGCCAGTGCCAGGAAGTGTTGGGCTTCAGGGTATCCAGTCGGCCGCAAGGCCTTCTTCACGTGTCGAGAAATGAATCCACCATCCATCAAGACTGCAACCAAATGCTTGTTCGACATGGCCGGCGCTCCCAAAAAAGAGAGGGCCCACCTCAGCCATTTGCGGACTTATGAGGTGGGCCCTGTATTTACCTATTCACCTCAACCAAACTGTATGCCAGAATCATCCCGCTGTCAAGGCCACGCACTTGTTTCCGGTAATAGATCGGGCATTCCCGGGGGAAGTTTACTGATTTCCTCTCGTCTGCCCCCTCCCGACCACCACCACCGTCCCGCCGATGAAGTCGTGCAGCGCGCGGCGCTTGCGGTTGAAGAGCATGGTCACGACCTTGACTGGAAGGTCGGAAGACGGGAAGATTGGGGGAAACTGGGGCCGCGAGGCGCCCGTCTCTCGCCCCATTCATCCACCCTTCCATTCTTTCACCCCCTGGCTGGAGCCTGCAACGAACATCCAACAACCAACATCCAACATCCAACAACCAGCAACCAACAGGGCTGAGGATGCCGCGGGTGCCCGCGGCATGGGTCGCGGTTGGGACATGTTCCCATTGTGCCGCCGCGGTGGCGCGGCGGCGGTTGTTACGCTCCCGGCTCTATGAACATGCCGCGATCATCCGCGGCATCAGCCATTCTGTTGGTTGCTGGTTGTTGGATGTTGGTTGTTGGCTGTTCGGCCGCCGCTCTTGCGCTCCCGTCGGCCACGTGGAGAATCCGCCGCCGGAGGTGGACGATGGTCTCCGGTATCCCGCGCCTGCCCGTCGCCGTTCTGGCCGCCCTGTCGATCCTCGCTTCCGGCTGTGCCCAGCGCGTCTGCTTTGAGGCCCCGGCCGGAGCCACGGTGCTGCTTGATGGCCGCCGGCTGGGCACCATCCCGTTCGAGGCCGGGCTGGACCGCGGCAGGGCCCTGCCCCTCGAGGTGAGGCCGTCCGCGAAGCTGCTCGCCTCGCTCGAGCGGCCGGCCCGGGCCCAGGGCGTCCGGGGGCAGCTGGTCCTGCCCCGCAGCGCGCGCGAGGTGGTCTTCGAGATGGACCCCGGGCAGCTCCGCCTGGCGCTCGAGACCGACATGCCGGTCACCGTCAACCACGGAGGCGCCTACAAGCGCGTGCTCTACTTCAAGGGAAGCGCGGCCGGCATACCGGCCGACGATCCGGACGTTCTGGCGGAATTGCCCCCGGCCAAGTCCAAGTTCGCCGAGGCCGCGGAGAGCGTCGGCGAGGGGATCACCCGCGGCAGCCAGATCCTTCTCGTGGTGGGACTGATCGCGCTCGCCGTCTGGGGCGCCTCGCGCTAGAGCAGGGTCCAGCAACCAACAACTGCCGGCCAACAACCAACAACCAACATCCAACAACCAACAGCCAATAAGGCAGAGGATGCCGCGGCCGCCCGGCGGCGGTTGTCATGTTCCCGGCTCAATGAACATGCCGCGAAGAGCCGCGGCATCCGCCATTCTGTTGGTTGCTGGTTGTTGGCTGTTGGTTGTTGGCTGTCGCCGTCCGATCTGGAGGATCAGGAGCAGCAGCCCGTCGCCGGATCAGGACTTCGTCTCGAAGACCGCCTCGGCGCCGGCGGCCACGCTCTGCACGCGGCCGGCGACCTCGACCTCCAGCTCGCGCGGCCCGCGATTGGCCACCCGCACCGAGCCCGGTGCGACCTCGACCTCGAGGGGGCAGCCCTTCCAGACCAGGGGGAAGGCCAGGCGCTTCCAGGCGGCCGGCAGGCACGGCCGGAAGGTCGGGCGCTCCGACTGCATGGCGGTGCGCATGCCGGCGAAGCCCAGCACGGCCATCTGCCACGCTCCTCCGGCCGCGGCGATGTGCAGGCCCTCGGCGGCGCCGCCTCCGGCCGCGTCCAGGTCCAGGGCCGAGCCGCGCCGCCAGAAGTCCCAGGCCTCCTCGCGCCGGCCCAGCTGCGCGGCGACCAGCGCGTGGGCCGCGGGAGACAGCGACGAATCGTGGGTGGTCAGCGGCAGGTAGTACTCCCAGGCCCGGGCGACCTCCGCGTCGCTGAAGTCGTCCGGGAAGACCGCCATGGTCATGAGCACGTCGGCCTGCTTGAGGCACCGCGACCGGTAGATGCGCTCCTGCGGCACCTGCGCGGCGAAGGGCCGCGAGCGGTCGCGCCAGAGCTCCGCGAAGCGCGGGTCGGCCAGCCGGTCGAAGCCCTCGCACTGCAGGACCAGCCCGTCCGGGCGCCGGAGGACCGGCAGCTCGCCGGCGACGCGGGCGAAGTCCCGGCGCTCGGCCTCCGAGGCTCCGCCGTGCGCTCCGGTCTCGGCGGCGAGCCCCAGCGCCAGGGAGACCATGCGGTTCGTCCAGCAGTTGTTGTCGCTGATCGGGGTGTATTCGTCGGGGCCCATGACCCCCAGCAGGCTGGAGCGGCTCTCGCCCGGGCGGCGGTCGCAGCGCGCGAGCCAGTAGCGGGCCGTCTCCACCAGCACCCCGGCGGCCGGCCCGTGCAGGTATTCCGGCCCACCGGCGGCCCGGGCATAGTGGGCCAGGCCGTAGGCCACGTCGGCGGTGACGTGGACCTCGTGGTCGCCGTACTGCCAGTTGGGGCAGCACTCGCGTCCGGAGACGTCCGACTCCCACGCGTACTGCGCGCCGGGATAGCCGCCGGCGGCGGCCTTCCGCCGCGCCCCGTCCAGCGTGTTCAGACGGAAGTCGACCAGCGTCCGGGCCGCCTCCGGAGCGGTGTAGAGGTAGAAGGGCAGCAGGCACATCTCCGTGTCCCAGAAGAAGCGCCCGAAGTAGCCCTCTCCGGCGTAGCCCTTGGCGTCGATGGCCACGCGGGAGTCGCCGGGCACGTGGGCGCGCAGCAGGTGGTGGATCGCGGCGCGCATGGCCAGCTGCGACTGGTCGTCGCCGTCGATGCGCACGTCCGAACGGGCCCAGCGGCCGGCCCAGGCCGCGACGTGCTCCTCGCGGAGCCGGTCGTAGGCCAGGCCCGCGGCGGCCGCGAGCGCCGCCCCCGGGTCGCCGGGCCGGAGGTCCCGGCTGGTGGCCACCGCGGTCCGCTTCTCGAAGACCAGCCGGCCGCCGGCCGGGACGTCGAACCCGCCGCAAAGCCGGGCGCGGCGCTCCTCCCGCTCGAGGGTCCAGCCGCCGGCCGGGGCGACCAGGCGCGAGAGCATGGTCACCTCGTCGCCGCCGTTGGTGCGCACCCGGCAGGACACGCCGTCGCCGCCCACGCCGGAGAGGCTCCAGGCGGTGAAGTGGTCGAACCCGTTGGTGCGGACGTCGGCGTCGATACCCGCCGCGAGCTCCAGCCGCACGGCCTCGCGGGCCGAGACGGTCAGGCGCTGCAGGCACAGCCCCGGGCGGGCGGCGCTGACGAAGCGCTCGAAGCGGAGCGAGAGCCGCTTGCCCGAGCCGGTCGTCCACTCGAGCGAGCGCAGGAGCTCCGCGCTGTCGAGCCGGAGCTCGCGCCGCCAGCCGGCGACGCCTCCGGCCTCGGGGTCGAGGCGTTCGCCGTCCGCGGAGGGGGCCATCTCCAGGAAGAAGGGCAGGTTGATCAGCTCGCTGTTGAGCAGCGGGTGGGGCCCGTAGACGCCGGGCACGAAGGTGCCCCACTTGCTCTTGGTCTCCGGAAACTTCTCGGCGGTGACGTTGGCGGGCATCCGCGCGTAGCTGACGTTCTGCGGGCAGTCCCGGAGGGGCTCCTCCAGCGAGCCGCGCACGTGGAGATATCCGCTCCCGAGCGTGAAGAGGCCCTCGTAGGCCCGCGAGGTCCTGGGGCTGAACGACTCCTCGACGATGGACCAGCAATCTCCGGCGGGCATGTTTCAGGCTCCCCACGTGCGCGCGGGCCAGGGCCGCTCCGGCGGCCGGACTGGCGGGCATTCTAGCCCGAGCCGAAACGGTCACAAGCCGGAGAAGTGGGCCATTCGTGCTCCACGAGCGGCATCCGCCATGTCCGAGGGCTGGAAGGCTGGAAGGCTGGAAGATCGTGGGCTGAGGCGCGAGCGGCGTTTCCTTAGAGCCTCACAAATAATGACCCCGGGGTCGCGACGCTTGAGATTGTGACCTC
>CALGYR010000085.1 GCA_937935355.1 uncultured bacterium
TGCGACGAGGGAGGGGCGCGGGCCGAAAGGCCCGCCCCCTCTACTCCACCGGTGAGACGCGTTCGACGTCCTCCGCCTCGTGTTCGGGGCGCGCCGCATGACAGTATTGGCCGGCATCGACGAGGCCGGCTACGGGCCGCGGCTCGGTCCGCTGGTCACGACCTGCGCGGCGCTGGGCGTCGACGAGCCCCTCGGGAACCCCGACGATCCGCCTTGTCTATGGTCGCGCCTGTCGAACTGCGCGGCCCGGCCGGGCCGCTCCTGCGGACGGCGCCTGGCGGTGGGCGACAGCAAGGCGGTCTACTCCTCGGGCGGGACGCTCGCGGGCCTGGAGCGCGCGGCCCTGGCCTTCGCCGCGCTGGGCGATGACGCCGGGCTGCCCCGGAGCCCGGAGGGGCTCTTCGAGCGGCTGCTCTCCGACCGCTGCCGGGCCTCGCTCGCCGAGCATCCCTGGTACGCCGGCCGCGGCGAGGCGCTGCCCATCGACGCCGGTCGCGCGGAGCTGGCCGACGCTGCCGGGGCGCTCTCCGCCGGCTGCCGGGAGACTGGCACGCGCGCGGTCTGGCTCGCGAGCCGGATGTTGGCCGAAGGGGAGTACAACCGCCGCGTGGATCGCCTGAACAACAAGGCCACGGCGCTCCTCGAACTGGTGACCGAGTTGCTCGCCGGCGTGCGCAAGGCGGCCGGCAGCGAGCTTCTGGTGATCCACGTCGACCGGCTCGGCGGCCGGACCGACTACGCGCCGCTGCTCTCCGCGGCCTTCCCGGGTGGCTTCGTCTGGAGGCTCGGCTCGACTGTCGAGGAGCAGGCCTACCGCGTCGACGGCCTGGCCGGCCCAACCTTCGTGAAGTTCCGGATCAAGGCCGACCGCGATTGCTTCCCGGCGGCGCTGGCCTCCATGGTCGGCAAGTACCTGCGCGAACTGTGCATGCGCCGGTTCAACGCCTGGTGGCGCGAGGTGGACGCGGCGCTGCCGGCGACCACCGGCTACCACGCCGACGCCGGGCCCTTCCTCGAGGCCGCGCGGCCCCACCGCGAGAGGCTGGGGATCGTCGACGGGATGCTGATCCGGTCGAGGTAGATAAGAGCCCCAACGCGACCCCGGGCTCATTCTTTGTGAGGCTCTTAAGCTCCCACCGGAGTCGTCGTCGGCGCCGGCTTTGATGGTGCGCCGGACTGGGCCGGTTTGGAGGTCGCCGGCTTCTTACTCTTGGGACCGGCGGCCGGAGCTCCGGCCGAAAGGTCCGGGTCCAGCCGCGGCTGGATCGCGTAGCGGTAGATGGCCAGGCCCGTGCCGACGCCGATCGCCGCGGCCAGCACGACGCCCAGTGCCCAGCCGAACCAGCGCCGGCCGGCGCCCGGGACGCTCTTCAGGAAGACCCCGGCCATGTCGTGGTGCTGCCGGACGGTGCCCTCGGGCGCCGGCGGCACGCGGGTGAAGAGCCGGCCGAGCCGCCCGGTCAGGCGCATTCGGGCGTTGACCGCCCAGCCGCAGGCCTCGAGCATCGCCCCGATGTTCCGGCGGCGGAGCTTGACCGCGCCCATGATCGCCGCGGGCACGGCCAGGATCAGCACGACGATGCCGATCACCGCGAGCACGTTCCAGACCGTGGCCTTGGACAGCGCCGCGGTGATGAAGGCGAAGGTGCCGCCGAGCGCGGCCACGGCCACCGAGCCGCCGAGCAGCAGGTCGCGGACCGCCCCGGTCTTGCTGGCCGCCGCGGCCTGCTGGTTCGCGGCCGCCGGCGCCGCGGGAGCGGCCGGCGCGCCGGGAGCGCCCGGCGGGGGCGACTGCTGCAGCGCCGAGAAGCCCTTGCCGACCTTCGACTCCACGTCGGAGTAGTAGGTGGAGGTCACCTTGTCGAGCTGGCGGCTGACGAACTCGCCGAGGCGCACAAAGGGCTGCTTGATGGCCTCCCACAGGTCCACCGGGTTCTGGATCATGTCCACCACCCGGGCGTCCCACTCGCGGCCGTCGGGCGTGTAGAAGACGCCCAGCTTGCCGACGTAGAGCCGGACCATGCTGCCCGAGGTCACCGCCGCGGCGGCCTCGAAGCGCTCGGCGGTCTCCTTGCCGGTGACCTCGAGGTAGAGCATGCAGATCTGGCTCTGCTCCGCGACCTTGCGGTGGGCGGCGCGGTCGAACACCCTGACGGTCAGCGTGAAGGCCCGGCCGTCCATTACCAGCGTCCCGGCCTCGGCCATGGAGCGCCGCGACGGGTCGTAGAGCCGCGGGAAGCTCGCCGAGTTGTTGACGAACTCGAAGAACCACTGGTGGTAGAGCAGAAGCTTCTCGAGCCCCTGCATCTGGGCGACGTCGCCGGCGACGGCCAGGTCCTCGCGGATCAGCCGCTCCAGGTCGGCGAGTAGCGCTCCGGCGAGATACGCGCGGAGCTTCTCGGCGCCGAGCTTCTCGACCGCGAAGCCGCCCTTGGCCTCCTGCCACTCGCGGTAGGGAGCGAGCAGCTTGCGGATGCGCCGCCACTCCGGTCGGGCCAGGCGCGCGGCCCGGCCGCCGTTGCCGCCGTCGTCGCCTGCCTGGTCGGCACCTGCGCCCTCCAGGCGCGGGAGCACCTTGCAGGCCAGGCCCTCGAGCGCCTCCCGGTAGCAGGGGTTGGCGCCGCCGTCCAAGGGCAGCGCCTCTTCGGCCGAGGGCCGGGCCAGCGGCGCGGCTCGGAGGCGCTCCTCGACGGCCGGGCCCGGCGTGGCCGGGAGGTTCTTGAGCTCCTCGTCGCTCAGCCCGTAGCGGTCGGCGGCGCGCGGGTCGAAGCGCACCAGCGCCGAGAGCGCGAAGTACTCGTCGAGCTTGCCCCAGAGTGGCGCCACCGCGCAGTAGGCCTCGGCGGTGTCCTCGCCCCAGACCATCAGGCCGGGTTCTCCGCGGCGCTCGAGCCACTGGAGGTAGTCCCCGGCCTGCTTGCGGAAGGCGCCGAGCAGTTCCATGTTGACGCCGGGCTTGCCGGCCACGTCCTTGACGCTTCCCACCGTGGCCATGATGTCGGCGATGAGCCCGGCGGTCTCCGGACCGTCGGCGGCCTCCGGGGGGATGACCCCGTCGCCGTTGGCGGCGGTGACGTCCATGATTCTCTGGCGGTCGCGGACCTGCCCGAGCGAGATCTCCGGGGCGTCGGGCAGGTCCAGGTTGGAGAGGACCAGCTCGGCCGCCGCCCGCAGCGCCCGGCCCTCCTCGTGGCTGGTGTCGATGGCCTCCAGGCGCAGCGTCGGCGACTTCTCGGCCAGGCGGTTCCGATCGCGGAGCATCCGGAAGAGCCAGCGCTGGGCCTCGCGGATCTCGAAGCTGCGGATGCGCTTGTTGCCGTCGAGGTCCAGGTACTTCAGGAAGGCCGCATCGCACTGCAGGCCGTCGACGGGCAGCGACGTGGCTATCCACAGCGCGTCGTCGAGGCCCTGGATGTGCTCCAGGTCCTCGGGCTTCTCGACCACCAGGTGATAGGCGCCGCCGAGCTTGCGGAGCGCTGGCGTGTTCACGATGGATGCCTCCTTGAGGGGCCGGAGAGCGGCTGCAGCCCCGCTGCGGCCGACAGTTTATCCCGGGAGCCCCGGCCACGTCAACTATCAGCCACAGATGCACACAGATGAACACAGATGAGAGATCGAAGTTCGAGACGGCGCAACATCGGGAACCGCAACATCCGAGACCCTGACGTTGCCTCGTTAGTTGTATCTGTGTTTATCTGTGTCCATCTGTGGCTAAGAGCCGTGTTGACCGACGCGGGCCGGCGGGTAAGCTATCCGGCCATGAGCACCCTGCGAATCGCCCTGGCCCAGGTGAACGTCACCGTCGGCGACCTTTCCGGCAACCGCCTGAAGCTCGCCGCGGCCTGCGAGCGCGCCCGCGCGGCCGGCGCCGACCTGGTCACCTTCCCGGAGTTGAGTCTGGCCGGCTACCCGCCGGAGGACCTGCTCCTGCGCCCCGGCTTCCTGCGCGACTGCCGCCGCGAGCTCGAGGCGCTCGCCCCCGCGACCGCCGGGCTCGTCGCCGTGGTCGGCGTCCCCGAGGCCGAGGCGGGGAGGCTCTACAACTCGGCGGCGGTCCTCGAGGACGGGCGCCTGGCCGGCTTTTACCGCAAGGTGGAGCTTCCCAACTACGGGGTCTTCGACGAGAAGCGCTACTTCACGCCGGGCGACCGGCCCTTCATCCTGGACGTGAAGGGCGCGAAGATCGCCGTCACCGTCTGCGAGGACCTGTGGGTGCCGGGCTCGCCGGTCGAGCGTTGGCCGGCCGAGGCCGGGGCGAGGCTCGTCGTCAACCTTTCGGCCTCGCCCTTCCACGCGGGGAAGCTCGCCGAGCGCGGCGCGACCCTGGCGCGCTACGCCCGCGCCACCGGCGCGACTGTCCTCTACAACAACCTGGTCGGCGGCCAGGACGAGCTCGTCTTCGACGGCGGGGGCCTGGCCGTCTCGCCGGCCGGCGAGGTGCTGGCCGCCGCACGGCGCTTCGACGAGGACTTCCTGGTCCTGGACGTCGAGCTCGCCGGCGGCCGGTGTCTGGTGTCCGGTGTCAGGTGTCAGTGCTCTGCTGAGCCGCCCCTCCACCCTCCACCCTCCACCCTCCACCCTCTCGAAGAGGTCTACTCCGCCCTCGTCCTCGGCACCCGCGACTACCTGCACAAGAATGGCTTCAGGAAGGCGGTGCTCGGCCTCTCCGGCGGGATCGACTCGTCGCTCGTGGCCTGCGTGGCGGTCGAGGCGCTGGGCGTCGAGAACGTCGTCGGCGTGACCATGCCCTCGCAGTTCACCTCGGGCGGCACGCGCTCGGACGCCGAGGCGCTCGCCACGAATCTGGGCATCAGGTTCCTCGAGATCCCCATTGGCGGCGTGTACGGGCGGTATCTCGCCGACCTCGCCCCGGCCTTCGGCGGCGGCGAGCCAGGGCTGGCCGGCGAGAACCTCCAGGCGCGGATCCGCGGCAACCTGCTCATGGCCTTATCAAATAAGTTCGGGTGGCTGGTGCTGACCACCGGCAACAAGAGCGAGGTGGCCGCCGGCTACTGCACGCTCTACGGCGACATGGCCGGCGGCTTCGCGCCCATCAAGGACGTCACGAAGCGGGTGGTCTACGATCTCTCGGAGCTCGCCAACCGCCGCGCGGGGAAGGAACTCATCCCCCGGAGCATCTTCGACCGCCCGCCGACCGCCGAGCTCCGCCCCGACCAGAAGGACGAGGACACGCTGCCGCCCTACCGGCTGCTCGATCCCATCTTGAAGGCCTACGTCGAGGAGGACTGTTCGCTCGAGGAGATCGTCGCGCTGGGTTTCGACGCCAAGGTCGTCGCCGAGGTCGCGCGGCTCGTGGACCTGAGCGAGTACAAGCGCCGCCAGGCCGCGCCGGGCGTCAAGATCACGCCCAAGGCCTTCGGGCGCGACCGGCGGATACCGATCACCAATCGGTACCGGCCGGGGGCGGGATGACGGGGAGGCACATAGGCACAGAGGCACTGAGGCACTAGGGCACGGCCGGTCATTCTGAGCGGAGCGAAGAATCTTCCTCGCAGGCCCGGGAAGATCCTTCGCTCCGCTCAGGATGACGGCCGGGGCCGGCGGGCTTGCGATCGGTCCGGCCCACGCGGATAATGCCCTCATGAACGACGAAGCCCAGCTCCTGTCGCAGTACGACTCCTACATCGAGCGCCTCTTCGCCGCCGAGCCCGACGCGCTCCGGGCGATCCGCGATCACGCGCTCGCCGAGGGCCTTCCGGAGATCAACGTCTCGCCGAGCGAGGGCCGGATGCTCGAGCTCCTGGCGCGCGCTATCGGCGCCCGGCGGGTGCTCGAGATCGGGACGCTCGGGGGCTACAGCGCGGCTTGGTTCTGCCGGGCGCTGCCCGCCGACGGGCGGCTCGTATCGCTCGAGATCGACCCGCACCACGCCGAGGTGGCCCGGGAGAGCCTGCGCCGCGCGGGGCTGGCCGACCGGGTCGAGGTGCGCCTGGGGCCCGCGGCCGAGACGCTCGCGCGCATGGGGGCGGATGAGCCCTTCGACCTAGTCTTCATCGACGCCGACAAGGACGGCTACGAGGGCTACCTGCGGCAGGTCCTGCCGATGGTCCGGCCCGGCGGGATGATCCTCGCGGACAACGCCCTGCGGCCCGACGCCGTGACGCCCGGCTCCCGGACGGGCATCGCCCGCTACAACGCCGCGGCCGCCGCGAGCCCGGAGCTCGCGTCGATGATGATCCCGGTCTTCCGCGGCGAGGGCCGGGTCGACGGCCTGCTGGTCTCTCTCAAGCAACAGTGAGCCACAGATACACACAGATGAACACAGATGGAAGAACGACACGATGTCAGAGGTCGGGGGCGTCAGGCATCTTCGATGCATGGTTCCTCCCACCCCAAGGTGTATATCGGTGTTCATCGGTGTTCATCCGTGGCTGATTGAGCCGCTCGGGTTGCTTGCCGATTTGCCGGTCCGGCTGGAAAATGGAGCGCGTGAGGGGCGTTAACGGAGTGCCTATGAGCGCGCAGGCTGTCCGAACAGGCCCGGCTCCCGCGGGCGCCGGGCTGCGTCCGTCGACCCGTCCGGGGCGGAGCCCGGTCCGCCGGCTCCGGACCGCGGCCGTCGTCGGTCTGATGACGGGTGCGATCCTCCTCGCCTGGGCCTGCTGCGGGCGGGACGAGACCGCGCTGGTCCGGCCGGAGCTGCCGGCGCTCGCGCCGGTCGCCGCCGCCGACCGGATCATGATCGTCGCCCCCCACGAGGACGACGAGGCCCTGATGGCCGGCGGCCTCATCCAGCAGGCGGTCGCCGCCGGCGCGGCGGTGCGCGTGGTCTACCTGACCTACGGCGACCACAGCGAGTTCCAGTTCATGGTCTATCGGCGCCGGCCGTGGGTGAGCCCGACCATCAACCGCAACATGGGCGAGGTCCGCCGCCGCGAGGCCGTCGCCGGGACCGGCCGGCTGGGGCTCGCGCCGGAATCGCTCGTCTTCCTCGGCTACCCCGATGGCGGGATGCTCCGCATCTGGAAGGAGCATTGGGGCGAGTCCCCGGCCCTGCATTCCATCCTGACCAACGCGAGCGCCGTGCCCTACCGCGACGCGGCCTCCTTCGGCCGGGCCCACAAGGGCGAGAACGTGGTCGCCGACCTGGCCGCCGAACTGCTCGCCTTCCGGCCCACGCGCATCGTGGTCGGCCACCCGGCCGACGACCATCCGGACCACCGGGCCTCCTGGCTCTTCCTCCAGGCGGCGCTGCTCGAGACCGCCGGGCGCATCCCGCATCCCGAGGTGCTGGCCTGTCCGGTGCACGCCGGACGGTGGCCGCGCCCGCGCGCCGAGCGCCGCGACGGCTGGCTCGGGACCCCTCACAAGCTCGCCGGAGCGCCGGGGTCCTGGGCGGTCCTCGAGCTCTCGGACGAGGAGGTCCACGCCAAGGCCGAGGCCATCGGCCTCTACGAGAGCCAGACCACCATCGGCGAGGACTACCTGCTGTCCTTCGCCCGGAGGAACGAGCTTTTTGCCAGGATCCCGGCGGTGCGGCTCGTGCCCGCCGAGGTGCCCGAGCCGGCCGGCCGGAGCAGCCCTCCGGCGCCGCCCGACGACGACCGCCAGCCGAAACGGGACGATCCGGCCTGGACCTTCGGCGGAGAACCGGGAGGTGGCCACGGCGGCGGGAGCGACGGAGGCCGCGGGGACGAGGAGAGCGACGAGCTCGAGGAGGAGCTCGCGGAGGAGGAGCCTGCCGGCGGCCCGGCCTGGCGCGACTCCGGAGCGGCGCTGGTCGTCGAGGTGCCGCTGCCTCGGGGCGCCTCGGCGGGCGGGGTCTTCGTGCAGGCCTTCGGCTTCCGCTCCGACCGGCCCTTCGCCGCGAGCCCCAGGCTGGCCGTCTCCTGGGCGCCGGGCTGGCTGAAGGTCTGCGATCAGGGGACGCGCCTGCCGCGGACGGGCGTCAGGGCGTTCGAAGGGCTGGGGTCGGTGACGCTGGTCATCCCCTGGGCGGAGCTCGGCGATCCCGAGCGGGTCTTCGTGCAGGTCGGCGGTTCCTCGGGAGAGGTGTCCGCGGCCCAATCGGGCTGGCGGCTGCTGGAGCGCGTCAGGGATCGGGAGAAGCCCTGACCGCCAACCGCAGAGGACGCAGAGGAACGCAGAGGCGATGTTCGCACTTGATGGTCACGGGAGCGGCAGAATGCCGTGGTCAACGGCCGGACACAAGGCCTTCTTCCGCGAGAAGAACCGTGTCGCAGCCGTCGTTGTCCTCTGCGCTTCTCTGCGTCCTCTGCGGTAGAAGCCCATGCTGACCGTTCGTCCCTACCGGCCCTCCGACCGCGCCGCGCTGCGGCGGATCTGCGCCGACACCGCGTTCTTCGGCCGGCCGATCGACCCGGTCTTCGCCGACCGCGGGCTGGTGGCCGACTCGCTCCTGGCGAGCTTCCTGGCCTGCGAACCCGGGTCCTGCTTCGTGGTCGCGGACGACGCCGGCGAGGTGCTCGGCTACCTGGTCGGCGCGGTCGATTCCGCTCGGGAGTGGCGCTGCTTCCTGCGGCGCACGTTGCCGCGCGTCGCCTTCCTGGTGCTCGTCCGGCTGCACTGGCTGCGTCCCTCATTCTGGCGGCTCTTCCTGGCCGGCGCCCGGATCATGCCCGCGCGCCGGCGGGCGGCGGCCGCCGCGCGCCGCCGGGGTATCGTCGGGACGCTCCACGTGGACCTCGACGAGCGCGCCCGCGGGCAGGGCGCCGGCACCCGGCTGCTCGAGGCCTTCGAAGGGCTCGCGCGCTCCCGCGGCGCCGCCGGCATCGCCATCTCGGTGGGCACCGACGGCGGCAAGGCCTTCTTCGCGAAACACGGCTTCGCCCGGCTCGCCGCCCACCCGGCGCCGCGCCTGGCGCCCCGCGGCCGCCAGCCGGACGAGGTGTGGATCATGTGGCGGGGGCTCTGAGCGCCCTAGAGCGGCCTGTGCAACCGTCGAGGCACGAAGACACCAGGGAATCGCGAAGTGCTGGCCGGGCTGTCGTGCGGCCATTGCAGAAAACGATGCTCACTGCCGAGACGCCCAGAGAGGATGCTGCTTGCCCCGATCCTGGCCCGATCCACCATTCCGGCAAAAGAAAGCAGCGCAAGTCCTTGACCTGCGCTGCTTATGTTTGAGTGGTGGGGAGAGCAGGATTCGAACCTGCGAAGACCGAAGCCAAGGGATTTACAATCCCTCCCCTTTGGCCGCTTGGGTATCTCCCCTTTGAGGGGCGTGATTCTAAGGCCAAAACCCGGACTGTCAAGTTTGGCGCGGCAAGCCGGCACAGGCCGGGCCTTTGCCAGAAACCGGCTGCAGGCAGGAAGGTCGAAAGGCCCAGGCCGCTCCCCCGGCCCCTCCCGTCCTCAACCTTCAACCTTCAACCCTCCACCTTCCACCCTCCACCCCGTCTCCCCCTTTTCCCGTTGAAGCCGCCCGCGCACACGGCTAACATACCCTCAGTGTGCGGAGGGCAGCCTGCTGTGAGCAACCGACTGCTGCCCCTGCCCACGGCCAACTGCCTACTGCCTACCGGAGGAAGCATGTTCCATCGCATTGAAGTGGCGCTCAAGCCCGGCCTCGCGGACGGGGCCGGCGACGCGGTCGTCGCCGACGCCCGGCACCTGGGCATCTCGGGGGTCGACGGCTGCCGCACAGTCCGGGTCTTCGTGCTCGAGGCCGACTGGGGCGCGGCCGAGGCCCGGCGCGCGGCGGCCGAGTTGCTTGCCGACCCGGTGGTCGACGCCTTCGCGGTCGACGGCCAGGTGCTCGACGAGGGCGGCGCCAGGGTCGTCGAGGTCCAGCGCCGGCCCGGCGTGATGGACCCGGCCGCGGCCTCGATCGCCAAGGGCCTGGGGCTCCTCAAGCTCCCGGCGAAGTCCGTCCGCACCGCCCGGAAGTTCGTCTTCCGCGGCTCGGCCGGCGAGCGCGAGCTCAGGCAGCTCGCCGAGAAGCTCCTGGCCAACGCGGTCATCGAGGAGACCGTCTTCGGCACGCCGCCGTCGGCCGCGCCGGCCCAGGTGAGCTTCGAGTTCAAGGAGCGCCTGGTCCCGATCCGTGAGCTCGGCGACGAGGCGCTCATGGCGCTCTGCAAGAAGATGCAGCTCTTCCTGAACCTCTCCGAGATGCAGGCCATCCGCGACGAGTTCCGCCGCCTCGGGCGCGACCCGCGCGACGTCGAGCTCGAGACCCTGGCCCAGACCTGGTCGGAGCACTGCCAGCACAAGACCTTCCGGGGCCTGATCGACTTCGAGGGCAAGCGGATCGAAAACCTGCTTAAAAGCACCATCGCCGCCTCGACCTACGCCTTGAACAAGCCCTGGTGCTGGTCGGTCTTCAAGGACAACGCCGGGGTCATGGAGTTCGACGGCGACTGGGGCGTGGCGTTCAAAGTGGAGACCCACAACCACCCCTCGGCCATCGAGCCCTACGGCGGCGCCGGCACCGGCATCGGCGGCGTGATCCGCGACATCATGGGCACGGGGCTGGGGGCCAAGCCCATCGCCAACACCGACGTCTTCTGCTTCGGCCTGCCCGAGGCGAAGCCCGAGGACGTTCCGTCCGGCGCGCTCCATCCGGCGCGGATCATGCGCGGGGTGGTCTCCGGCGTGCGCGACTACGGCAACCGCATGGGCATCCCCACGGTCAACGGCGCCGTCTACTTCGACGAGCGCTATACGGGGAACCCGCTGGTCTACTGCGGGACGGTCGGCCTAATCCAGAAGAAGCACGTCGAGAAGGCCGCGAAGAAGGGCGACCTGGTGGTCGTGGCCGGCGGGCGCACCGGGCGCGACGGCATCCACGGCGCGACCTTCTCCTCGGGCGAGCTCGACGAGAAGTCCGAGATGGTCAGCTCCGGCGCCGTGCAGATCGGCAACGCCATCGAGGAGAAGCGGCTGCTCGACGTGCAGCTGGCCGCGCGCGACCAGGGGCTCTATAACGCCGTCACCGACTGCGGCGCCGGCGGGCTCTCCTCGGCGGTCGGCGAGATGGGCGAGGAGCTCGGCGCCGAGGTGGACCTCGAGAAGGTCCCGCTCAAGTACCACGGCCTGTCCTACACCGAGATCTGGATCAGCGAGGCCCAGGAGCGCATGGTCTTCGCGGTCTCCCCCGACAAGATCGAGCGCTTCCTGGCGGTCTTCGCCGCGGAGGACGTCGAGGCCACGGTCATTGGCCGTTTCGCGGGCACGGGCCGGCTCTCGCTGCGCTACCAGGGGAAAGAGGTCGCCGACCTGGACATGAAGTTCCTCCACGGCGGCATGCCCCGGGTGGTGCGCCAGGCGAAGCTCGAGCGCCCGGCCTTCAAGGACTTCGCCGTCCCGGCGAAGGAGAGCTACACCGCCGAGCTGCTCAAGGTGCTGGCCATGCCCAACGTGGCCAGCAAGGAATGGATCGTCCGGCAGTACGACCACGAGGTCCAGGGCGGGACGGTCCTCAAGCCGCTGGTCGGCCCCGGCCGGGCCGGCCCGGGCGACGCCGCGGTGCTCGCCCCGCTCGCCGCCGCGCGCAAGGGCCTGGCCGTCGGGTGCGGCTGCAACCCGCGCTACGGCGACCTCGACCCCTACTGGATGGCCGCCTCGGCGATCGACGAGGCCCTGCGCAACGTGGTGGCGGTCGGCGCCGACCCGGAGCGCACCGCGCTCCTCGACAACTTCTCGTGGGGCAACACCGACAAGCCCGACCGGCTCGGGGCGCTGGTGCGCGCGGCCGAGGCCTGCCGCGACTTCGCGCTGGCCTTCGGGGCGCCCTTCATCAGCGGCAAGGACAGCCTCAACAACGAGTACACGGCCGGCGGGAAGAACATCTGCATCCCGCACACGCTGCTGGTCTCGGCCATGGGCATCGTCCCGGAGCTGATCCGGGCGACCACCTCCGACGCCAAGAAGGCCGGCGACGCCGTCTTCATCGTGGGCGTGACCGCCGACGAGCTGGGCGGCAGCCACTACGCGGCGCTTCTCGGCCAGCGCGGCGGCACCGTCCCGCGCGTGGATAAGAAGCTCGCCCCGCAGATTTTCAAGAAGCTCCACGGGGCGATCCTCGCGGGGCTCGCGCGCGCCTGCCACGACCTCTCCGAGGGCGGCCTGGCCGCCGCCGCCGCCGAGATGTGCATCGGCGGGGAGCTGGGCATGGAGCTCGACGCGGCCAAGGCGCCGCTGCTGGCCCGGCACTCGATGGAGGACGCGCGGGTGCTTTTCTCCGAGAGCAACACTCGCTTCCTGGTCGAGGTCGCGCCCGACAAGGTGGCGCGCTTCGAGAAGTGGATGGCCGGCATGCCCGTGGCCCGGCTCGGCGAGGTGACCTCCGCGCCGGAGCTCGTCATCAAGGGCGCCGGCGGCAAGGAGGTTGTGCGCGCCCCGTGGCAGGACCTCAAGAAGGCCTGGCAGGGGACGTTCAAGGGGTGGTGAGCCTCCACAGATGAGCGACGCCGAGGGCAGGCCGGGACCCAGGGCCGGCACGATCGTAGCCATCGTCGTCGGAGCGCTGCTCCTCGCCTTCCTGCTCCTGGCCGGGCTGGGCATAGCCGGCTTCCGGTATTGGAGCCCCCGGACTCCTGCTGCGCCGCGCGGGCCGTGGCATGAGCTCGTCTTGCTGGAGTACGACGACGGCAAGGTCGTCTACCACGTCAACGGCCGGGAAGTGAGCACCGAAGCGGAGCTCACCAGCGAGCTCCGGAAGCTGCGCGCCAGCAGAGCTAACTGGACCAGGGACGGACTGGTGGCGGAATTCGTCATCCTGCCTTACATCATACGCGCCGATCAATACGACGGCCTGACCCGCGAGCATTACGAGCGGGCCAAGGCCGCCTGCCATGCAGCCGGGGCCGGCGTCAAGGGTCTGGAGAAGCCTCCATCCAGACGGGTCACGCTGCAGGTATCTCTCCACGAGAGCGGCATGGGCCACTACCGGGACGGCAGGCACATCGACGCCATCGGCGAGCGCGAGCTCGGCAGGCAGATCGCCGAACTCCACAAGATGTATGGCGAGGTGGTGGTGGACCTGGATGGGCTCTACCTCTCGTTCCTGGGAGGGGTTACCGAGAAGCATCTGGAGGCCGTCAAGGCCGCCTGCGAGGCCGCCGGCGCCAAGGTCAAACGGACCGACCCCGGAGGCAGGCTCGAGTCTCTCCAGGAACTGGCGCAGTCGGGCATCGCCGTGCCCGAAGGCCGCAGCATCGCGGTGCGGGCCGTGGGCGTCCGTGACGGGGCCCTCTTCTTCCGCGTCGGGAGCGGCGCGCAGCTGGCCGAAGGAAACGCCGGGCTTACGGAAGCCCTGCGGAAAGCGGCCAACGATGAGGAGGAGAAGGCCGGCGGCGTGCTGCCCATTGCCATGACCTACAGCGAGGCAGAAGAACTGGTCCTGTCCGAGGACCAAAGCAAAGCCACCCGTGCCGCCATCTTCGCGGCCGGACCGGAGATCTATTTTCCGGTTTTCGGCGTGTATGGGTATCGCAAGGGCGATGGCCGAACGAGAGCAGCGACGTGGCTTGAGATCGTGGGCACCTGCGCGGGCGGCAATCGGTATCTGCTTGGGAACAGGCCCGTGGAAGGTGAGGACGCACTGGAAGCGGAACTGGCCCAGATGGTCGCCAAGTTGGCCGCTGAGCAACCCGAGCAAGAGCGTCATGTGCTGCGCGTCACCCTTTGCGACAATCCCAAGGATGGCAAGGCCCCCACCGAAGATCAGCTGGCGCGCGCCTGCAAGACCATCGCTGCGGGCACGGCCGAGCCCATAAAGAAGGTGGTGGTCAACGTTGTCGGCCCCAGCGCCGAAGGCAACCGCTACCTCCTCGACGGACAACCCGCCGATGGCGAGGCGGCGCTCAAGGCGGCGCTGGCCAAGGCGCTGGCCGACCACCGCTCCGGCCGGAAGAAGCCGGAGCTCTACACCCTGAAGGTGGCGCTCAAGGTCGAGGTCAAGCCCGGCGTCACCGCCACGGAGGAGCAGATCGCCCTGGCCCATAGGACCATCGAGGCCGCGGGGGTGGAGCGGTCCAAAGAGTCGAGCGCGCCGAAAGAGCCAGAGAAGGAGTGATGGCCGTGCGCCACTATCGGAACGGAGCCCCAAACGGCCGCCGCCGGTTTGCAGTCGCCTCGGTCCTCGCTCTCCTCGCGCTCGGCCTGGCAACCCCCGGCTGCGCCAGGCCTAAGGCCGAAGGCTCCGGCGCCAAGCCGGTGAACGTGACCGTCAGACTCGTCTGCAACGACCGCGGCTGGATCGAGTATCGGCTGGGCTCCGGCAAGGCCCTCAAGACCGTCGAAGAGCTCGGCCGCGAGGTTGCCGCGCTCGGGAAGCGCAGCCAGCCGGTCCTGCTGGTCGTCGACGCCAGAGACTCCAACGCCCTTTCCGAGGAGTTGTCCGCCGTCCGGGAGGCCTGCGAGGCCGCCGGGGGCGTGGTCCTGGAAATGCCGCTGGCTTCCGAACGTGCCGAAGCCCTCACGGCCCGGGCCGGCAGCCGCGTCTTCAACCTGCCCGTGCAGGCGGTCGGCACCCGCGACGGCGCCCTGCAGTTCCTCGTCGGCGACCGCCTCATGGAGGGCGACGAGGACGCGCTGACCGGTGCGCTCGGCAAGGCGATCAAGGAATTCGTGGCCCGGCAGGACGGCTTCACGCTGATCCGCGTATTCTGGCGCCACGCTCCGGAGCTCGGCCTGGACGGCGACCGGCTGCGCGAGCTGTCGCTGGCCATCGACGCGGCGGCTCCCAGACTGATCATCGTCAACGAGATGCGCGACTGGCGGACGGAGCCGGTCGAGTCGCCCCTGGCCAGGGAGGTCGTCGTGCAGGTGGCGGGGCCGTTCCGGTCGGGCAACCGCTATCTTCACCGCGACCGGGTTGTCGACGGCGAGGAGGCGCTCTGGGGCGAGCTCCAAAGGGAGCTGGCCGGCGTCCGCGAAGGCAGGGACAACCCCCGGGCCTGCGTCCTCCGCCTGACGTTCGTGGCGGAGATCAGGAAGGGCGTGACCGCGACCGAGGAGCAGCTGGCGGTGGTCCGGAGGACCTTCCCGCGCGACTTCGCCGGCGGGCCCTTCCCGGCCGCGGCCGCCCCGGCCCCCGCGCCGGCAGAGGTCGCCGCGCAGGCGTCCGGGGCCGCCGCCGTGGAGGTCAAGTTGGTTCCCAACCGGCAGGGCCGGCTCGAGTATCGGCTTGACTCCGGCAAGGTCCTGGCCAGCGACGGAGAACTGGGCCGCGAGGTCGCCGTGCTCCGGAAGCTCCACAGGGTGGTCCTGGTGGTCCTCGGCTTCCATCACGGCCTGGTCTTTCCCGAGGAGGTCGCCGCGGCGCGCTCCGCCTGCGAGGCAGCCGGTGGCGTCGTGGCGGCAACGCCGCCCGTCGTTGCCGATGCCGGGACCGTGAAGGCCCGGGCGGCGGGCCGCGAAGCCCGCATGGAGGTCAAGCCGGTCGGCACTCGTGAAGGAGCGCTTCAGATCCGCGTTGACGGCAAGCTGGTCGAGGGCGGCCCGGAGACGCTGACTGCGGCCGTCCGGGCCAGGATCGCCGAGATCGAGGCGGAAGAGGGCGGCTTCACGCGCATCTATCCGGCCTGGTTCCCCGTGCCCGAACTGGAGATCGACGCCGCCCTGACGCAGGCCTGCAAGGGTGCGATCGGTGCCGCGGGCTGGCAGCTCCGTTCAGGCTGGTGGGCCGGAACCGGCGGCTCGGAGAGCTCTTTCATCCTTAAGCGCGTCTGGATCGACATCCTCGCGCCGTTCAAGTCCGGCAGCCGCTACGCGCTCGACGGACGGGCTCTCGACGGCGAGGAAGCCCTCTGGAAGGCGCTCGAGAAGGAGCTGGCCGGCTTCCGGGCGGAAAAGAAGAACCCCGGCGATCACGCTCTGGATCTGCAGTTCCGGGCCAGGGTCAAGCCCGGCGTGACCGCCACGGAGGAACAGCTGGAGCTGGTCCGGAGGACGTTCGGCAGCGTCTTCGACGGCGAGCCCAAGCACCTGTACGTCCACGTTCGCGCCGAGGGAGTGCGCGACGGCGTCGTCCAGTATCGGGTCGGTGGCGATCAGGTGCTCCTGGAGGGCGAGAAGGCCCTCGCCGAATACTTCCGTCCGCTGGCCGCCAGGCTCAAGCCGGGCCCCGGCGGCATGCCCCAGGTCCGCCCCGTCCTGTGGTCGACCCCGGAGCTCGACTTCGGCGAGCGCGATCCGGAGCTGGCCGTGCGCAAGGCCGCCCAGGCCGCCCAGCCGGGGAGTCCGGAGATCCCGCCCCAGCGGAAGTGGCCCCGGGAGACCTCCGAGGCCGACCCTCTCGCCAGGAGCGTCGCGGTGACCATCCTCGGCCCCCACGGCCCGGGCAGCCGTTACAGCTGCGAGGGCCGGACGTTCGACGGCGAGGAGGCCCTCAGGGCCGGGCTTGCCGCGCTGCTCGAGGCCCATCGCGCTGGCAAGGACGAGCCCGGCAGGTACACTCTACGCGTGGACATCAGGGTCGAGGTCAAGCCGGGCGTCACCGCCACCAGGGAGCAGATCGAGCTGGCCCGGAAGACCGTCGAGGACTCGGGCGTGACCGAGCCGGGAGAGAAGTGACCATGGGCGATTCGGGGCAGACCAAGTCCGGCGTGGGCGCCGGCACCGTCGTCGCGGTGGTGCTGGTCGTGGCGCTGCTGGCCGTCGCGGGGTTCATTCTGGTCAAGACCGCCACGGTCGCGACGCCGCCGTCGGGGCCGCCGACGCAGGGAGGGGCCGCCGCACCCGGGCAGACGGCAGGGGCGGATAAGCCCCGGGGCGACGGGCCGCAGTCGACGCCGGTTCCCCCGCCGCCCGTCGTGAAGCCGCAGATCATGTCCGCGCCCGGCGGCAAGCCGGTGGTCGTCAAGCTCACCGCGCTGGGCGACAACGGCACCTGGTACATGATCGACGAGGACATCTGCGAGGGCGACGAGGCCCTGACCGCCGCCATCCAGGACCGCATCGCCCGCGACAAGGCCGCCAGAGGCAACCCGGCGGACTACAGCTATCCGGTGCGCCTCCAGGTCACGGCCGAAACCGGCATCGGCGCCGGGCAGGTAGCGGCCGCCCGCAAGGCGGCCGAGGCCGCCGGGGCCAGCGTCGTTGAGGAAGCCAAACCTTGAGCGACGAGCCCAGGCCGGGCGGCGGGTCCGGCACCGGCTGCCTCATAGGGGCGATAGCCGGGGCGATCCTGCTCTTCGTACTGCTGGCCGGGCTGGGGATCGGCGTGCTCGTGTACCTCAGGCAGCGCGCCGAGTCGGAGGCCATGGTGCTGCCTTATCCGCCGGCCGCCCCGTCCATGGCGGACGACGGCGCCGGAGGCGATGACGCCGCCGAGGCCGGGGACGGGGACGGGTACGGGGACGAGGACGGGGATGACGAGGACGACGTGGTCTGCGCCCTGCCGGTGCTCGTCAAGCTCGCCGGCCGCTCCGACGCCGGCGAGGTCCGCTACGTGATCGATCGCCAGGACGAGGTCGTGGGCGATGCCGCGCTGATCGCGGCGCTCAAGAATCTCTCGGTCTGGGAAGAGGCCGACCCGGACGACGACCTGCCCCTGATCGTGGACCTCGACGTGGCCACCGCCTCGGGCATCACCCAGGCCGAGGTGGACGCGGCCGTCAAAGCCTGCTGGGCGGCCGGCGCCGCGGTGCTGCGGCCGCCGGAGATAAGCAAGGAAGGACAACCGCCGGCACCAGCATCCGACGAGGAGAAGAGCCGGTGACCTTATCGTGGAGGTGCCTGGTCCGGATTGCCCTCGCAAGACATGCGGCAGTGTTGATCATGATTGGCGCCACGCTAGTGGACGTCGACAGTGCCAAGGCCGGACAGCCGAATTCCCCAGCCGTCAAGGAACCGGAGATCACAGTTACTGCGGAGAGAACCCTGGTCGTGTTCTTGAAAGTCAACAAAGCTGGTGATACCGAATACGAGCTGGACAAGGTCACTTGCCGGGGCGAAGCTGCCCTGGTCGGGATTCTCAAGAAGAGGATGGAGGAGCTCAAGAAAGTTGCGGATTGCGTCAGCGTGCGCCTGGTTGTCCTGGAGTTCGCCAATCTCACCAAGGACACGGTGAAGGCCGCCGAGAAGGCATGTCGCGATGCAGGCGGCGAAGTGGCCACGGCGCCTATGGGACGGCTTCGCAAGGGCGAAAGGGCTGTCATAGATGCGATCCACACCGTTTGGATGGGCACCGATCAGGGCAAGGTGAAGTATCTGCTTGGCGCCCAACTCCTGGAAGGGGAGGCGGAACTCGCTGCGGCAATCAAACCTCTGGTGGAGAAGAGCAAGCTCGGTGATGTCTATATAGCCATCGAGAGCACGGACTTCACGAATCTGACTGACAAAGAGTTGGCCGCGGCCAAAGCGGCCTGTGTGGCCGCCGGCGCCAAGGTTGAGAAGTTGCCTGACCTTCCGAAGATCGACCCGACCGTGCGGTCCTACATGCGGGCCGAGGGGCGCCATGCCGACATTGCCGTCAAAGGCGTCGGCGTCCGGGATGGCATCCTGCAGTTCCGCGTGGACGATAGGTTGGTCGAGGGCGAAGCCGCGCTTGCCCGGGTGCTGCAGCAGCGAATCAGGGAGATCGAAAAAGAAAAGGGCGGTTTCACCCTGATCACTCCGGGCTGGCAGAAGGTCCCCGAACTGGAGGTCAGTCCCGGGCAGGAAGAAGCCGTATGGAGCGCCATCGAGAGCGCCACTCCCAACACCGCGGGGTTTTTCGGCTTCCGCGACGGGGGCGGGCGCAAGGTCATCTTGGGGAAGCGTTCAAGGGGCTGGACCTTCCCGGTCGTTACCTTCGTCAGGGTCACCATTGTCGCCCCGGTCGAGGATGGCAACCGCTATCTGCTGGGCGAGCGAACGGTCGACGGCGAGAGGGCGCTGACTGTGGCGCTCGAAAATGTGTTCGCCGATTCGCACAAGGGCCAGGAGAACACTGAAGGCTACTTCCTCTCGATCAAGCTTGCCGTGGAGGCGAAACCGGGGATCACCGCCACCGAGGGGCAAATCGAACGAGCCCGCGTGACCGTCAATGCGGTCCGGAGGGAGCCGCCGCCTCTGCAATACGTGAGGATCGCGATGAGCGCAGCAGGCAAGTACGCCGTCGATAGAGATGCCATCGACGGCGACGCTGCACTGATTGCCAAGATCAAGGATCTTGCCGCGGTAGCGGGCAAGTCCGGTCGCATGCTGCAGTTGATTGTCGAGCTGGCAGAAGGCGCGGGCATGGCCGAGGAGACTGCCAAGGTACTCAGGCAAGTGACCCTGGACTCCGGCACCGCTCTGCGCCTGTCTCTCGACCCGCATAAGGAGAACACCGAGTGAGCGCCATCAAGTCGCTGGTCCTCAGGACCGCCGGCACCAACTGCGATTACGAGACGGCCTACGCCCTCGAGACCGCCGGGGCGGTCGCCGAGCGCGTGCACGTCAATCGCCTGGCCGAGGGCTCGGTCAGGCTCGACGACTACCGGATCCTGGCCATCCCCGGAGGCTTCTCCTACGGCGACGACGTGGCCGCCGGGAAGATCCTGGCCGTCGAGATCATCGCGCGCCTCGGCGAGGCGGTGCGCAAGTTCGTGGAGCGCGGCGGGTTGGTCATCGGCATCTGCAACGGCTTCCAGGTGCTGGTGAAGACCGGGCTGCTCCCGGGTCCGAGCTGCGAGCCCGGCGCGGCCACGCTCACCGACAACGACTGCCGGCGCTTCTACGACAACTGGGTCTCGTTGAAGCTCCTGCCCTCGAAGAGCCTCTGGACCGTGGGCACCGGCCAGATCATCCGGCTGCCCGTGGCCCACGGCGAGGGCAAGTTCGCGGTGCGTGACAAGGAGACGCTCGACCGGATCACCACCGGCGGCCAGGTCGCGCTCCAGTACTGCGACGCGGCCGGCAAGGCCGCCGAGGACTTTCCGATGAACCCCAACGGCGCGGTGCTGTCCATCGCCGGGGTCTCGGACGAGACCGGCCAGGTGCTGGGCCTCATGCCCCACCCCGAGCGCTTCATCTTCGGCCGCCAGGGACCCGACTGGACCCGCCAGGAGGCCGCGCCCGAGTGGGGCGACGGGCTCAGGCTCTTCAAGAACGCGGTCGTCGCGGCCAAGAGCTAGCCACAGATGAACACGGATGCACACAGATGTTGGAAAGAAGCTGGGGACAAGAGGGATGGCTGCCAACCCCATCCGCGTCCATCGGCGTTCATTCGTGGCTGAACCCTACAGTCGATCTGTGTCCATCTGTGTCCATCTGTGTTCATCTGTGGCTGAGCTGTCATTGTGGCGCTCTGCGGTGAGCTTGCGTCTGCGATGAACGAGAACGCTGGCCAGCCGGAGCGCGCGGTGGGCGGCGTGCTCTACCTCGTGCCCACGCCGCTCGGCAACCTCCGGGACATCACGCTCCGCGCGCTCGACATCCTCGGCTCGGCCGACGTACTGGCCTGCGAGGACACCCGCCGGACGGGCAACCTGCTCGCCTGCCACAATGTGGCGCGTACCGGGCGGATGGCCAGCTTCCACGAGCATAACGAGCGCGAGCGCGCCGCGGAGCTCAGCCAGGAACTCGCCGCCGGCAGGTCCGTGGCCCTGGCCACGAACGCGGGCATGCCCTCCATCTCCGACCCCGGCTATCGCCTCGTGGCCGCCGCGCTCGAGGCCGGCGCCCGCGTCGTGGCCCTGCCCGGGCCCTCGGTCGTGCCGACGGCGCTGGCCGCCTCGGGCCTGGCCGTGGACCGCTTCGCCTTTCTGGGCTTCGCGCCGAAGAAGCCCGGCGCGCGGGAGAAGTTCCTCGCCGACGCCGCCGCGCGCTCAGAGACCGTGATCTTCTTCGAGAGCGCCGAGCGCCTGGCCCGGACGCTCTCCGAGGCCGCCCGGGCCTTCGGTCCGGAGCGCTGCGCCGTGGTGGCCCGCGAGCTCAGCAAGCTCCACGAGGAGTACGCCCGGGGGACGCTCGGGGAGCTCGCCGCGCGCTTCGAGGCCGCGCCGCCCAAGGGCGAGATCACGGTGCTCGTCGCCGGCCGGGGCTGAACGCGGCGGGCGGGATGGAAGACTGGAAGATTGGATGGGTGGAAGAGTGGGATGATGGCGTGACCGGGCTCACCCGAATGACGCGGCCCGGCGGCCCTTCATCCTTCCACTCTTCCAACCTTCCCTTCCCTACTTGATCGCCACCGTCTCCTCGGCGGCGCAGGACAGGTCCACCCTCGTCACCCGTCGATTGACCACGTCTGAAACGTAGAGGCTGCGTCCGGCCAGGCACGCCGAGATCGGCCAGCCGAAGCCGAGTTCGGGCTTGGGAACCAGGCTCCCCGGCCCGGACGTGTCCGGGTTGCCGTAGGAGCCGATGGTGCGCACCAGATTCCCGGCCGCGTCGTAGACCCGCACCTGGAAGGTCACCACGTCGGCCACGAAGAGGCGGCCGTACTCGTCGAGCTCGAAGCGCGGGGAGCGGCAGGCGCAGCTGCCGAAGACCGTGCAGGGCGCGGCGCCCCCGAAGGCCCGGGTCGCGCCGGCCATGAAGTGGCTGGGCTTGCCGTCCTTGAAGAGCTGCACGCCCGGCCCCTCCGGCTTGGGGCCGCTGTCCTTGCCCGGGGCCCAGACCGTGCCGCCGGCCGGCGGAAACTTGATGATGCTGCCCATGAGCTGCACGTTGACCGGGGTCTTCATGCCGTCGGGCCACTTGAAGCCCTCCGGCGTGCCGATCATTCCGATGTAGATGTTGCCGGCCCGGTCGACCTTGACGCCTCCGCAGGCGTTGGAGATTTTGTCGATCAGCGCGCCGTCCGGGCGGGTCTTGTTGACGCCCTTGGCGCGCGGGCCGCCCAGGAACTTGCCGTCCTGGTCGTAGACCGTCACCCAGTATTGGTTCCAGGCGTACATGTCCAGCATGTAGGTCTTTCCGTCCGGGGCGACGCACAGGCCCTTGGTGCTGTAGCCGGCGCCGAAGCGGCCGTACTGGGCCTCCTTGTCCTCGTGCTTGCCGCCCCAGGCAGGGAAGGGCGCGGGCTTGCCCTCGCGGGTCAGGCGCTTGAAGCCCATCCACTCGCTGGTGCCGCCCACCGCTCCGAGGATGTAGAGATTGCCGTCCGGCCCGACGTCGATGTCGATGCCGCCGAAGGGGCACTTGCCGCCCTCGCCGGTCAGGCCGTCGTAGCGGTACAGGTCCGCCCAGGCGTCGTTGACGTAGATCTCGTTGCGCTCCCGGTCGATGCCCATCCGGTCGGCGCCGGGCAGCATGTTCTTCCGGCGCTCCATGATGTCCTCCTTGACCGTCAGCGCCGCGCCCTCGTCGGCGATCCGGAGCAGTTTGCCGCCGCCGGCGATCCACAGCACCGATTGCTTGCCGGAGGTGTCGATGGCCATGAAGGGAACTCCGGCCTGGGGGCCGAGGTCCAGCCGGGCCAGCACCTTGCTCCCCGGCTTCCAGCCGGAGTACTTGAGCACCTCGGTCTTGTGCGGTGCATTGCTGGCCTTGGGCTTCTCCTTGACCGTGACGTAGAGCTCGCCGGTGGCGGGGTGGACCATCACCTTCCAGGGGTCGGTCACCGCCAGGCTCCCGACCGGCTTGCCGGACTCGTCGAAGACTGCCACCTGGTTGTTGGCCCGGTCGCAGACCAGCACGTTGCCGGACGCATCCACCGCGACGCCGCCCGCCGAGCTCCATCCTCCGACGAGGCCGGGATGGGCGACGTACTTGAGGTGCTCCTTGGCGCGATCCTCGGGGACCTTGAGGTCCACGAAGGGCTTGGACCCCTTGTCGTCGCCGCCTTTGAGCTCCACGCGGTAGATCCGCCCGTCGGGCCACTCGGCGCTGGGCTTGGAGTTGCCGCAGCCGGGGATGTAGCCCGAGCAGGGCCCGGAGATGTAGATGTACTTGCCGTCCGGCGAGGGGCAGACGTTGAGCGGTCCGCAGCGATTGGTCACACCCCCGCCCCACGGCCCCGGAGGCCACAGACGCGTGCCCTCGAACTTCCCGTCGGGCGCGCTCCCGTCGGTGGCCAGGAAGAAGATCTCGCCGGCGGTGTGGAGCATCAGCCGGCCGTCGTCGGTGGCCCGCGGCGCGAGCATCAGCACGGTGCTCTTGCCGCTGCCCACCGGATAGAGGTGCGGCCAGCGGCCCCAGTGGTTCTGAAAGAGCCAGGAGCCGTCCTCCATCTTCGCCGCGCCGAAGGCCGCGACCTTCTCGAAGGGCATGTCCGGCGGTGCCGGCAGGATGGTCTTGAGATACTTGCCGGTGCCGTCGTAGACCTGCAGGTACATAGGACCGTCGCCCTTCCTGTAAGCCTTGTGCAGGACGTAGAGCCGGCCCTCCTTGTCGGTGGCGATGCCCTGGACGGACTCGATGGCGTAGGGATCTCCGCCGATCAGCCGGCCGAGCGCGGCCTCCATGCCCAGGCCGACCCGGACCTTGAAAGGGCCGCCGCTCGCCGGCCTGCCGGCGTCGTCCTTGCCGTCCCACTCGATGCTCTGCGACAGCCCCGCCTTGAGCGGTTCGGGCGGGGGCAGCTCGCCGCCGAGCGCGCCGGCGGCCAGGTGCCGGACGACCTTGCTCCGAGCGTCGAGGATGGCGACCTCCACGTCGGTCGGTGCGGAGGCGGCGAAGGTGATCTTCACCGCGTCGCCGGTCCTGGCCGCGCTCGGGCCGTTCGCGAATCTGGCTCCGTTGGCTGGCTTGCCCTCCGCGCAGATGGCAAGCGGGCAACCGAAGACGACAAGCAAGGCCGTCGTGCTGACCAGTTTCATGATCGCTCTCCTATTTGATGTCCGTCGTCTCGTCGAGCACCCAGGTCTTGTCCGCCCGGACCACCCGGCGGTTGGCGGTGTCGCAGACGTAGATGGACTTCTCGCTGAAGCCCACGCCCGTGGGCCAGGCCATGGGAATCTCCGGGACGGCCAGCACCGGCTTGCCTCGCGGCGAGCCTGTCGAACCGGCATCCCTGGCAGCTTTGAGGTGCGGCGGCACGAACTGCGAGTCGTAGTTGCCGTACTTGCCGAACTCCAGGATGCGGTTGCCGGCGTTGTCCACCAGGATCACCGAGCAGCTCATGGCACCGGGCAGGGCCAGGCGTCCGTAACGGTCCAGGTCGAAGCGCGAGACCCGGCAGACGCAGCTGGCGGTGGCGCCGCTGAAGGGCGAGACGCCCGGATAGATGGCCAGGCCGTTCTCGACGGTGAACTTGCGGTCGGTGGCGAGCTTGGGCGCGTCGGGCATCTTGCTCTCGGAGTCATCCAGTCCGAGGACCGCCCCGCCCTCCCTGCCGAACTTGACCACCGAGCCGGTCAACTTCCTGTAGGAGGCGTCGCCCTCGAAGCCGGCCGGCGGGACGAAGCCCTTGGGCAGGACGTGGATGCCCACGTAGAAGTTCCCGGCGAGGTCGACGCGCACCCCGCCGCAGGCCGCCGGCACCGGGGCGATGACCGCGCTGTCGAGCTCGCGCGGGAAGCCGGCCTTGTAGTTGGCCTCGGAGATCTTGCCCTTGATGTACCGGCCGTTGAGCGGCTTGCCATCGGCGTCGAAAGCGCAGACGAAGTACTTGCACCAGCCGTACATGGACAGATCGTAGACCTTGCCGTCCGGCGCCGTGCCCACGCCCTTCTCGCAGAAGCCGGTGCCGAAGCGGCCGTAGATGTACTTGGACAGCACGTGCGTGCCGGTCGCCGCGTAGGGCGCGGGCGCCAGGTCGCGGTTCAGACGCTCGAGCGGCCCGGAGTAGCCGTCTCCGGAGCGCACGTAGAGCAGGCCGTCGTGGCCGACGGTCAGGTCCACGGCGTTGAAGGGCTTGCCGCCGCGCTTGAGCATCCCGCCTTCGCCGGTGCGGCCGTCGTAGCGCCAGACCAGGTTGTAGCCGTCGCTGATGTAGACGTCGTCGTTCTCGGGATTGACGGCGATGCGCGAGAAGGCCTCCTGCTTCTCGGGGTCTGGGACGAAGGCGGTGGCCACCGGCTCGAAGGCCGCGCCCTTGTCCTCCAAGGCCGCCACCGAGCCCTTGACCCCGGCGAGCCACACCAGCGTGCGCTCCGTCGAGACGGACAGGGCCATGCGGGCGTTGGTCGCGCCCTTGTCCATCTCCAGCTTCTGCTCGGCCACGGGCCTGGCGCCCTTGGAGAAGTCCTTGAACTTGAGCAGGCTGAGGTCGTACCGGTAGTAGCCGGTGCGCAGCCGGCGCAGCACGTAGACCGCCCCGGTCTTCGGGTGGACCGCCACCAGGTCGGGGTTGGAGACGGCGATCTCGCCGGCCTCCTTGCCGTCCTCGCCGAAGACCGCCACCCGGTCCTTCTCGCGGTCGGCGACGTAGACGTTGCCCTTGGCATCTACGGCCAGCCCGTGGACCGGGCCGTGGGTCTTGCCGCTGTCCACGCCGCCCTTGGTCCAGGGGCCCCCGCGGGTGGCCGGCAGGGTGACGAAGGGCTCAAGGGTGGAGGCCGGGTCGTCGAGCTTCATACGGTAGACCGCGCCCAGAGCCATGACCTTCTTGAAGCCGTTGTCGGGCTTCTCGTTCTTGGAGAACGGCCCGCTGAGGTACAGGTAGCGGCCATCGGGCGAGACTGCACCGTGGATGGGGCCCCGGCCGGAGTTGGGGATGCCGCCCCACTGGCCGAGCCAGTCCTTGCTCCAGAGCTCCCGGCCAGCGAATTTGTCGCCGATCACTTCGCCGCGCGGACCGATGCGGTGCAGGAACCTGGAGCTGAGCAGGTAGAGGCCCTCCTTGGTCGAGGCCGAAATCATGGTGTAGTCGTTGGGATGCTTGCCGCTGGTTATGTAGTAGAACTCCGGGTCGAGGTCGGTGAGGTTGCGCGGCCGCCACGTCCCGGCGGCCTCGTCCCAGCGGGCCACGTCCTTCATGCTGCCGGCCGAAAGGTCGGCCGGGAAGGGCATGGCCGTGCGCCGGTAGGTGCCGTCGGGATTGAAGACCCTCACGGAGTTCACGCCCTGCGAGGCCGCGTTGTTGGCCTCGACGTAGACGTTGCCGTCCTCGTCGGTGGCGATGGCGTCGATGCTCCCGAAGTTGAAGGGGTCGCCGCCGAAGACCGCGCCGAGCTTCACGCCGGTGCCGGCGCGGACGCGAACCTTGAACGGTGGAGGGTGGATGGTGGAAGGTGGAAGCTTGCCGAAGTCGTCCTTGCCATCCCAGAGGATATCCTGGGCCAGGCCCGCCTTGAGCGGCGCGGGCGGCGCCTTCTCGCCACCGAGGACGCCCGCGGCGAGGTGGCGGACCACCTTGCCGTTGGCGTCGAGCACCGCGACCTCAACGTCGGTCGGCGCGGCTACAGCGAAGGCGATCTTTACTTTGTCGCCGATCTTTCCGGCCGTGGGCTTGGCGGCGAAAACCGCCCCTTCCCCGGCGGACGCGGGTCCAAAGGCCGTGCTCATGGCCAGGCAGACGACTGCGGTCGGCAGCGTGCGCTTCATGGCTTCTTTCCCCCGCGATCCAGGTCCTCGGTGATCTTCAGCGTCTTCGCGTCGATCCTGAGCACGTGCATGCGCTGGGCATTGTCCATGGCCCAGACCAGGTCGCGCTTGGGGTCGTACATCAGGGCTATGCCCACGCCCCCGAGGGTCTTGATGTTCTGGGGGATGCTCAGGGTGACCCAGCGATTCCCGGCGGGATCGTAGGCGATCTCTTTGTCGCCGTTGAAGACGTTGAAGAGCACCAGGTCCAGCTTGGGCAGGTAGCAGGACTCGCGGATGCGGCTCATCCAGCCGAGCCGGTCGATGCCCTTGGGATCGGCCGCGGTGAGCTTGCCGCTGTCCATCTCGTACTTCCAAAGCTGGCCGGACCCCTCGCTGAAGCTCTTGGTGGCCCCCATCCAGATGCATTTGCGCTTGGGGTCCCAGGTCATGCTGTTGCAGTCGCCGTGGATCACCGGGGGGATCTTGCCTTCGACGGGCAGCTTCTTCCACTCGTGCTTCCCGGCGTCGAAGAGGCCCAGGAAGCCGCTCTCCCACGCGACCACGCCCTCGGACGTGCCCACCGCCTTGGTGGTGTACTGCGCGAACTGGAAGGGTGCCGGGACGTGGGCCTCGAACTCCCGCCGGTCCGGGTCGTATACGGTCGTGCCCCCCGAGTTGAGACAGACCATCTTGCCGGTCTTCAGGTCGAAGGCGTAGTTGAGGTAGGTGTGGTTCTGGCAGTCGGGGCGGCCGTTGAAGCTGATGCCCTTTTCCAGATACTCGGCGACGTAGGGGATGCTCCAGCGGCCTATCGCCGGGTGATAGGTGCTGACGATGGTCGACGGGTCGGCCATGTGTCCGCCGGTCCAGTGGTAGAACTGATCCCGCTTGGCGTCGAAGAGGGCCGTGCCCCAGTCGCGCTGCGGACAGGGCCGCGGAGCCCGGGGCACGTCGGTCCAGAGGTTGGGCTGCAGACCGGCCAGGAAGGCCGCCGGCGTCTCGTGGTCGCCGCGCGGCGCGGCGTCGTACCAGGTGGGGTCGTACTCCTTGACGACCGTCATGTAGGTGCGCTCGTCGCCGGGGGTCGCGAGCTTTGCGGTAAGAGCGGCGTCCGCGTCGCCGGGCTTGAGCAACCAGGTGCTGCCGAGCGATCCCTTCAGGTACCCGAAGTCCTTCGCGGCGACGGCCATGATCCGATCCTGATCGTCCGCGGCCAGCGCCGATTCGGGGGCGAAGCGCTTGTCCTTGGCCGTGTCGAATTCCAATTCGGCGACGGCAGACCACTTGCCCGCACCGACGTCGAGGAGCCAGCAGTCCTGCAGGGGCTGATAGCCGCGGTGGTGGTAGATGAATCGCGGAGCGTAGGTCCCGCCGCCCAGCATGCAGACCGCCTCGCGTTTGGGCAGCCAGACCATCCGGGCCTCCACCCGGGCCTGCGGACCGGCCTCGCAGAAGAGGCGCTGCCAGGCGCGCTGCTCGCATCGGTAGACCCAGGTGTCGGCGCAGAGGTAGTCGCCGTGGTCGCCCCCGAAGAGCACCACGCTCCGGTTCTTCGCGTCGTAGACGGCCGCGGCGCCGACGCGCGCGCCCGGCGAACTGCGCAGGAAATCGGCCGTCTCGTCGAGCGCCCACGAGGCCTCGAAGGCCGCCTTCAGCGACTCGGCGTCGACCTTGCCCGCCCCGAACGCGTCGGCGGCCGCGGACGCCTTGGACGCGGCGGACTCCAGACGCCCGGTCGCCTTGCGGACGGCCTGGGCCTCCCATCCATCGGCCTTCGCTCCCTGAAGCGCCTGGAGGGCGGCCTTGATCAGCCCGACCGCCTCCCCGGCGGTCCTGGCCGGCTGCTCCTTCATCGCCGCCGATTCCTCGGCCGGCGGGAGCGACCGGTAGAATACGTTGCGGGCGAAGGCCATCGCGTCGCGCGTCTTCGACCTGGCGGCCAGGACCTTGTCGTTCAGGGGAGCGAGCGTCTTCGACTCCGAATCCAGGAGGCGCCAGGCGCCCGTTTCGGGAGACAGCGCCCAGTTGCCGATGCTGCCGCGCGGAGCCCCCGGGCAGTGGCCTCCCAGGAAGAGCATCTCCTTGTTCACCGGATCGAAGGCGATCTTGGTCCGGGCCATCTTCACGCCGCCGTATATCGCCCCGTCCTGCGCCGGCGGGGGCTCGTCTCCCAGGTACTTCCAGGCGCTGGTCTGGACGTCGAAGCTGAGCAGCGGCATCCTCTTGCCTTTGAGATCGTTATCGAAGCTGTGGCCCGACAGGCAGACGTAAATCTTCCGGCCCTCCGGATCGTACGCGAAGAAGTCGGACACCGCGGTGGCCGGCTCCAGCCGCAGGTTGCCCTCCTTGTCCTTCGCGGAGACGTAGGAGTCCGAGTTGTTGGGGCCGGTGAACCCCGGGGCCTTCGAGAAGCCCGAGGCGTCCCCCCACTGGGCCGCCTTGTCCGGCGGGAAGCAGTTTCCCCACTCGAGCTTGGAGGGGTCGAACGTCTGGATCTCATAGGGGACGCCGTTGGCCCCTTTCGACTTGCCCAGGCCGCACAGCACCAGGAACTTCCCATCCTTCTGCAGCCACACGACCGCCGCCTGGCTGCGGACGCCGGGGTCGCTCTCGGTCACCTGCGTCCACTTGTTGACGGGCAGCGGCTGCTCAGCGGCCAGGGCCGCTCCCAGGGTCAGGAGTACCGGAACCATGGCAACCGACTTCCTCATGGTGCGTTCTCCTCTCTGATCAGTTCCCCACGGGGCCCTGGAGCCGCAGGCCGGCGGGAATGCTCATTCGCAGCGGGGTCATTCCCGGGTGCGTCCGTCGCTCGGCGAGCCTGGCCACCGCGGCCCCGGCGAGCGCCGCCATGCTCCAGCTCACGACCGGCGGCGCGGCCCCGGGCCTGAAGTGCGGCACCCAGCCCTCGGCGTACTGCTCCTCGGCGCACCAGCCGACGAGCTTCAGGTCGCGGCCGGGCTCGAGGCCCAGCTCCCGCGCCGCGGCGGCGACCTCCAGGGCGGCCCCGCGCCAGAGGACGAGAATGCCGTCGGGCCGGTCGGACCGGGAGAGCAGCCGCCGGGCGGCCTCCCGAGCGCCGGACTCCGCGACCTCGACGACGTCCTCGTCGCGGAGCCCCAGGCCCGCCTTGCGCAGCGCCATGCTCGCGCCCGAGAAGCGGTCCATGCTGTGGACGCTCTCGGTGACGGGCCCCACCCAACCGATCCGGCGGCAGCCGGTCTCCGCAAGGTGCCCGGCCGCGAGCATCCCGCCGAGCGCGTTGTCCTGAAGCACGGCGTCGCAGCCGGCCTCCGGGTGCCAGGCGTCCACCATCACCGCGGCCAGGCCCGCCTTGCGGACCGTCGCCACGAGCTCCGGGCTGTGCACGTCGACGATCACGCCCCAGGCGCGGGCGCTACGGCTCTGCTCGATGATCGCCGCGGGGCTCACGCCCATGGCGCCCACGCCCAGCAGCGACCAGCCGCGCGCCGCGGCCGCGGACTGCAGCGAGGCCAGGAGCAGCCGGTTGAAGCCGGTCCACTCCGCGCCCGGCTCCTGCGCGGAGAGCGCGTAGGCGATCGGGCAGCCCCGGTCCGGGTCGTTGGCGCGGGAGAGCACCCGGTAGCCGTGGCGCGAGCATGCCGCGACGAGACCCTCGGCCTCGAGCGCCTTCAGCGCCCGCCAGGCGGTGCCGGCCGAGGTGCCGTGCTCCTCGCTGAGCGTGCGGACCGTGGGCGCGAACTCGCCCGGGGCGATCCGCCCCGAGAGGATCTGCTGGCGCAGCGCGGCCGCCAGCGACCCGGAGCCGCGGCCCATCTTTGTCTTCTTGGGTGTATCTGTCGTTTTCATGCGGTGTGCTCCTGGTGTCACATACACCAGAGCGAGCCGATGATTCGCTGAAATCCAGCCGGTTAGTGGAGCTAGCGGCTGATTTCAGCGCCATACGAAGCGCATCATGCTATAATATGGCGCTTTAAGTCATTAGCCTGAGAGCATTGCAGAGCGCTCGGACGCCTTCCTTACGTGTCTACAGAGCGCCTATGCCGCGCGTTGATCCCGTCGCTCCATCCCGCCCCTATCAGTGTTCATCTGTGTTAATCTGTGGCTTATCCGGATCCGGCTCCGTGCGAGCCGGCGATTTCCATAGCCCATGATTGGCCACGAGCCACGCGCGGATCTCCGCGCCCGAGGCGCCCTGGGGCGCATCGGGGAACTTCTCGCGAAACCCGGCCTCGAAGGCCTCGCCGTCGAGCTCCGTGAACTTGAGCAGGCGGCGGTCGTTAACCCGCTCGAACTCGAAGGAGCGGCGCCGGACGGTCTCGGGGATGACCCGGCCGCGGACCAGGTGCAGCTCCGCGCCGTCGTACCACTGCAGGATGTCGCCGAGCAGCCGCGAGCCGACGGCCAGCGCCCGGCCGTAGAGGCCCATGTCGACCACCGCGACCAACTCCTCGGAGGGGCGGCAGCCGGACTGGGGCGCGCCGGTGGCGGCGTTCACGCCCCGGACCGGTTGGACTGCGCGGCGTCCCGCGGCTCGCGCCCGGCGGCGAGCGCGGCCTCCGGGTCGGCGGCCAGGCCCGAGCTCTCGCGCTCATGCCGGAGCTTCTCGTCGACGAACTCGCGGATCCTCCGGCGGTCGCGGAGCTTGACGTCCACGAAGCGCACGCCGAGCTGTGGCTCGCCCCGGGCGTCGCGCTCGGAGATGCGCACCAGCTCGCACTCGCCGTCGAGGTCGGCCAGCTCCGGCACGTCGGCGATGCGCAACGTGATCCGGAAGGGCGTCAGCGGCAGCACCATCTTCGAGGTGCGGATGCCGGTCAGGAGCGCGCCGCCGATGGACAGGTTCCGGACCGTGGCCTGGCCCTCGTCGAAGAGCGCGTCGCCCTCGGTGCGCAGGGTGAGGATGCCGCGGGCGTTGATCTCGATGCGCCCGTACTCTCGTTTGTACGGCCGGCGAATGGCGGTGAAGTCGTAGCCCAGCCGCTCGGCGGTGCGGAAGATCAGGTCACGGGTCTTCTCGCTGGCCGAGTAGCGCGGGTCGCGGTTGAGCACCTTGGTGACCGTGCTGCGGTCCATGCCCAGATATTCGGCGATGTCCTTCTGGCTGACGGCCATGGTCGTTCTCCTTGCGCCATTCCTACCGGAGCTGCGGCTCCGGCCGGGGTTGGGGCTGCGGCCAGGGGCCGGGTTGCGGCGGCCTGGGCTGATGCTGGGGCTGCGGCTGCGGTTGCGGCTGGTGCTCCGGGGGCCTGGGCTTCATGTTCGGGTCGGGGATGCCCTCGGTGCCCTCGAAGTCCCGGGGCTGCGGGGCGCCGAGGCTAAGACGCCTGACCCGCAGGCGGAGGCTGTCCTCGGGCACCTCGTTGTCGGCCAGGCCGGCGACGGCCACGACGCGGCTGGCGCCGATGATCCGGCACTGTTCGGCCGGGAGCCGGGCCATCCCCACCCGCTGGCCGTTGACGAACCAGACCAGGAAGGGCTCCTTCCAGCTGATCCGCAGGCGCCACTTGAAGAAGGCGTTGGGCGCGGCCACCGCCTTGCGCCCCTCGCTGAGCAGGCGGCCGGCGCCGCCCTGTTCCTCCTGGAGCTGGCTGGAGAGCTCCTCGCCGCCGGGCGCGGTAGACAGGAGCAGGGCCAACCGGCGCTCGTCGCCCTTGTTGGCGAGCACGAAGCCGAAGACCACGCGACCGCGGCTGAGGAAGCGCTTCTCCGAGCAGTCCACGTCGAAGCTGAAGGATCGGGACTGGCCGTAGGTCGCGTTGCGCGCGATCATCCCCAGGGACTGACCGTCCTCCAGAGGGCAGGAGAGCACCCCGTCGGCGAAGGTCAGCGGATAGCCCTTCTCCACCGGGCGCCTGGCGACCGGCCGGAAGTCGAAGTCTTCGCGGAGCGCCCGGGCCTCCTCCTCGCCGGCGAGGGTGTAGATCCGGGCATCGCGGGGCAGGCTCGTGTCCGCCGGGAAGAGCTGGTCCTCGGCGTCCCAGGCCATCTGCCGGACCGTGGCCAGGCGGGGCTTCAGGAAGGCGGTCTCGGAGGACTCGGCCAGCAGCCGCGCTCCCGCGTCGCGGGCTTCCTGCCAGCGGCGCGCCGCCCGGGCGGCCTCGAACTTGCGGAAGTCCTCCTCGGCGCGGGCCTCGGCCGCGCCCTTGACCCGGGCCTCCAGGGCGCGCTCGAGCTCCGGCCCGACCGCCCCGCCCTTGCGGGCCGCGGCCAGGTAGGGCTCGGCCTGGGCCCCGCGCTTCTGGCTCGCCAGGAAGCAGCCCGCGGCCAGGGCCTCGGCCGCCGGGAGCTTGGCCGGCTCGCGGGAGCCGGCGAGCACGAGCAACTGCTCGGGCTCGAGCTCGGCCAGCCTGGCCGGGAAGCTGGCCCCGCCCTCCCCGAGGGTGAGCGTTTCCGTTCCCGGATCGTAGCTCTTGAGCGGCGCCGAGATGCCCTTGTAGACCAGGCGCACTCCGACGGGCTGGGCCGCGGCCCGCTCGCGGCAGCGCTCCATGAAGCCGGCCGCGGCGGCCACGATGGCGCGCTCGGCCCGGACCTGGCCGGCGACGTCGTCGGGCAGCCCCTTGGAGACCTTGTCGATCTCGGCCAGGGCGCCGGCGAAATCGCGGCTCTCGACGCGCGGACCGACGCGGGAGAGCACCTGTTCGCAGCGCCGGCGGGCCTCCTCGTCCCGGCGGCGCGCGGCGTCGCGCTCGAGCTCGCCGATGCGGACGCTCGTCGACCGGTGGGCCTCGGCGGCGGCCGGCAGCCCGAAGGCGGTCAGGGCGTCGAGCGTCTTGCGGGCCTCCGGGAAGCGGCCGCCCTCGGCGAACCGCAGGGCGTCGTCCGCGACGGTCTTGACGGCCGTGTTTCCGGCCGAGTCGGACCTGGCGTTCAGGTCTGCCAGGCGCCGGACGAGGTCCCCGGGCGCCCCGGGATCGAGCGCGAATTCCTTGAGCGCGTCCCGGGCCTCGCCGAACCGGCGCGCGGCGAGATGGCCGTCCACGCGGCGCTCGAGGTCGTCGAGCTTCGCACGGACCGGCTCGAACCGGCGGCGGTCGAGCTCCTCCCGACGGACGGCGAGCTTGCGGAGCTCCTCGTCGGCCATGAGTTGGTACTTGGTGCCCTTGCCGGCGTCGCGGAGCTGCTCCCACTGGCTGGTGAGCAGCGCCAGGTCGTCGGGCTTCTCTCCGGTGGTCTTGAGCACGTACTGATGCATGTCCTCCAGCTGGCCCATACGGTCAGGAGTGGGCTTCGCGCCCGTTGCGGGGCCGGTTCCGGGGTTCGCGGTCGGGTTCTGAGTCGTGGCGGGGCCGGTCTCGGAGATCGGTGGCCTGCTGCCAGGGTCCTCTGCCGGCCCGGCGATATTGCGCTTGATGACCCAGCCCACCAGCACGGCCGCGAGGAGCACTCCCGCGGCCAGGGCCAGCTTGACCGCCCCGCCACCCGCGCCGGCGCCAGGCGCGGATACGGGCAGCGTCGGCGCCGTGCGTCCTCCCCGGGCGACGGGCACGACCTCCGGCAGGTCCACCGGCGGATAGGCCCGGGTGTCGCGGACCCGCGGCGGGGCGGCCGGCTTGGGAGGGGCCGCGACGGTGATCTCCCCGGAGAACCCCGAGGCGGCGACCGCCGGCATGCGTCCGGCCCTGAGATCGGCGATGTCCTTGAGCAGCTCCTCGGCCGACTGGTACCGCTCGGCGCGCTCCTTGGCCATGAGCCGCGAGACGGCCGACGCGGTGGCCGCGGAGACGTCCGGCCGCACCGTCCGGACCGAGGGGGCCGCCTCGGTCAGGTGCTTGGCGACGATGGCCATGGCGCTGTCGGCGGTGAAGGGCGGCGCGCCGGCCAGGAGGTGGAACCAGGTGGCCCCCAGCGAGTAGAGGTCGGCCCGCCCGTCTACGTCCTTCTCGGCGCGGGCCTGCTCCGGGGCGATGTAGTGCGGCGTGCCCATGGCCACGCCGGTCTGGGTGAGCGAGGCGTCCTCCTGGCTGGAGCGCGACAGGCCCAGGTCGCAGAGCTTGGCCACGCCGGTCTTGTCGACGAGCACGTTGTCGGGCTTGACGTCGCGGTGGATCAGGCCGTTCTTGTGGGCGTGGTCGAGCGCCCTGGCCATCTGCTCGACGAAGTCCAGCGCCTCCTGCTCGGAGAAGCGCCCCTTCTGCTCGAGCAGGTCGCGCAGGGAGCGCCCCTCGACGAACTCCATCGCGAAGTAGTAGTAACCGGAGGCCTCGCCGACGTCGATGCCCTGCACGATGTTGGAGTGGTTGAGCCTGGCGACCGCCCGGGCCTCGCGGAAGAAGCGCTCGATGAAGATCCGGTCCCTGGCCAGGCGCGGGGGGAGGACCTTGAGGGCCACGATCCGGTCCATGGACTTCTGCCGGGCCTTGTAGACCGTGCCCATGCCGCCGGCGCCCAGCCGGCTGATGAGCTCGAAGCCGCCGAGCTCGCGCACCGCCGACTTGGCCTGGCTGCGGAGCAGCTCCTGGATCGCCGGGCGGTCGACCAGCCCCTCGGCCTCGAGGATTTCGCCGAGCGGCTGCTTGCGGCCCACGGCGCGGAGCTCCTCCTGCTTGCCGAGCGCCGCGGCCAGTTGCTGGCTGCTGATCAGCCCCTTCTTGACGGCCAGCTGGCCGAGCAGAAGATCTTGCGGGTCGGCCATCAGTTTTCGTCCTCCGGCAGGTTGGTGGCGGCGGGGCGCGGACGCACCGGCCCCAGGCGCAATTCCTCGACCTTCGCCGGACCGGCGTCGGCGGGGCAGTTCCCGAGGCTGACCACCAGCTTGACCGGTCGTGCGGCGAGCTCCTGCTCCGCGCGTTCGGAAAGCGCCATCTCGGCCAGGACCTGTCCCTGGCACTCCAGGCGCAGCCGCGGGCCCTGCTTGATGAAGCGCAGCTCATAGCGGCCGTCGGCCGCCAGCAGGGACTGGAGCACGGCCGCCGGGACCAGGTACATGCCGACGCCCCGGGTCCCGGGCACCATCGAGCTGCTGCCGGACAGGTCGTTGGTCGCGAAGCACCCGGCCGCGACCATCTTGTTGCCTGGCGAGTGGAGCAGGCGCACGTAGCGGGTGCCGGTGTCGGACAGTTTCTCGCCCAGGTCGACCGACACCCGGGCCTCGGCCGGCAGGGTCGCGGTCACGGCCACCTCCAGGTCGCGGCCCCAGGGCTTCCTGGTCTCGATTACCCAGGAGCGCTGGCCGGAGGCCAGCTCCATGGTCCCGGCGTGGAACTCCGGCGTGGCCGGCTGCGGCTGCCGGATCCCCCGGGAGGTGCTCACCGCGGCCTTGAAGATGCCCAGCTTCTGGGCCGACGTGAACGTGTAGCTCGACTCGACCACCCTCTCCGCCGCGGGCGCCGCCGGCTGCGCGACTTTGACGCCGTTGACGACGACGACGAGCCGTGGGCGCTTGTCGGCGCTCCCGAGCATGGCCTCGCGGGAGGCGAAGAACACCCCGCCGCCCTCGCGCGCGGCCTTGGGTTCGCAGGCGAGCATGAAGCCGAAGTTGGGCGCGCGGCCGGAGACGAAGTCGCGCACGGCCGGGGTCACGTCGAGTCTGAGCCACTGCTGCGCGGCCGGCGCGTCGGCGGAGTCGAGCACGCCGGGGCCCTTGCCGAGATCGGTGGCGGAGTCGAAGTCTCCTCCCCGGGTGACCCAGGGGGTGGAGGCGCCGCCGCCGTCGCGTCCGCGCTGGTTCCAGGTGGCCCCGTCGGCCTCCGCGCCGGCGGCCCAGAGGCGCGAGCCCTCCTCCCAGTCGGACGTGACCCGGCGGACGAGCAGCCTGGTTCGGGCGCCCGCGTAGGTGTGCTTCCGGCAGAAGAGCTCCAGGCGCGCCGACGATACGTTCAGGTTCCGGGGCAGTGCGGAGAGATCGAAGCGCACCAGCGCGCGCTCGGTGGTCGTGCCGCCGAAGGTCTGCAGCCTCAGGGCCTTGCCGACCATCCTGTCGACGGCGCCCGAGGTGCCCAGCAGCGAGGTGTCGCGCGTGCCGTCGTAGCAGCCGATGCCCAGGGCCGCAACCGGCTCGCCGTCCTGGAAGACCAGTTCCACGCGGTCCCGCGCGGCGAGCTCCTCGCGGGCCTGCTTCATCCAGCCGTCGATCCTCGGGGAGGCGGCCTTGATGGCCGCGGTGTCGGCGTACGCCTCGGCCAGCCTCTGGCCCAGGGCCAGCACGTCAGTCCAGCGCTTCTCGGCGAAGAGCCCCTCCAGGCGCTTGAGCTCCCCGGCCGCCTCGCGGTTGCGGGCGTCGGATTGCAGGCCGGAGGCCAGCCCGTCGAAGCGGGAGGTGTCCACGCCGCGCATCCGCGCGTTGCCCAGCGCCCGCTTGAGGGTCTCGACATCGGGCTTGCCGTCGAAGACGATGAAGAATAGAACCTTCTCCGCTTCGGCGGCGCTCCTGCCCCCGTCGCCCAGCCCGGCCAGAGTCAGGATGTCGGCTGTGCTGAGCTCCGAGAACCGGAAGGGCTTGCCCTCTTCCCCGACGGAGCTGACCATGCGCATCAGCTGGAAGTTTTCGCCGTCGAACTTGCGCCGACCCATGAGGTTCAGGCGGCCGGTCACCACCTGGCCCTCGTTGTTGGTCAGGGTGAACGACTGCCCCTCCCTGGCCTCCTCGAGGCGCTTGCGGGCCGCCTCCCACACGCCGCGGACCACGGCCAGGTCGGCGAGGTCGGCTGAGATCCTGGCCTGCAGGTCCTGAGGCAGCTCCTTGGCCGTCTTCCCGGCGGCGGCCGCCGCCTCGGCGTACTTGCGGTCCGCCATGAGCTTGAGGAAGCTGCCGTGGAAGGCGGCCAGATCGGCCTCCTCCCTGGCCCGCTGGCTCACGGCCTCGGTCTTCTCGGCATCGGACAGCGCGGCCAGCTCGCGTTCGAGCGCGGCGGTCACCGCGGCAAGCCCGAACCCGCGCGCCGGTTCCAGGGCCCGGCGGGCGCCGTCGAAGTCCTTGGAGGAGATGAGCTTGCGGGCGCCGGCCAGGCACTTCTCCCACTCGGCGGCGCCGGCCGCGCGCATCTCATCGGCGGCGCGCGCCGCGGCCTCGACGGCCAGCGGCTCGCCGCGGAGCTCCTCGGGCAGGGCGGTCATGCGCCCGGCGGCGGCGGCGAACTGCTTCCGATCACGCAGCTCCGCGGCCTCCCGCCGTACGGGCTCGAGGGCCTGCTCCACCGACTTCCGGAGGGCGTCCTCGGCCTCGGCCAGGCGCACGCGCGCCCGGCGGACCCACAGGTTCTGGGAGTTCTCGGAGCCCCCGGCGTCCGCGGCCCTGGCGAAGAGCTTCATTTGCTGCCGGTACTCCCGGGGGTGCTCCTGGGCATACTGGAAGGCGGTTTCGAAAAGATCCTTGGCCTTGTCGCGCGGGGCGATGGGCACGACCGGGATCGGATCCGGCTGCGCCGGACCGTTCTCCGTGTGCGTTTTGTCCGTGCCGTCGCCCTCCGGGCCGGAGCCCTTCCACCCGCCGGTGAGCACGAAGACCAGCCCCATGCCCAGGACCGCCGCCGCCACGGCGGCCACCGCCATCCGCATCGGCCGCCGGCGGCGTTCGGCCACCGCCCGCATCATCGCGGTACTCACCTTGCCGGTCGGATGCCGGCGGGTGGCCGAGGGGCCGCCAGAGCCGGCGCCCGGGCCGGTCATGGGGGCGTGGGCCGGCCGGCGGCCGGCGGCGACCTCTTCGAGGTCCTCGATGAGGGCGCGGGCCGAGGGGTAGCGGTCCTCCGGGCGCTTGGCCAGACACTTGGCGATGACCGCGGAGACCTCCGCCGGCACGGACTTGTTCGCCTCGGACAGCGCCGGCGGCCGGTCGTGGAGGTGCTTGAGCATGATCTGCATGGCGTTGTCGCCGGTGAACACCGGCCGGCCCGCCAGCAAATGGAAGAGCGCCGCCCCCAGAGAGTAGATGTCGGTGCGCGGGTCCAGCTCCTGTTCGCCGCGGGCCTGCTCCGGAGAGATGTAGTGCGGCGTGCCCACGGCGATGCCGGTCTGGGTGATGGACAGGTCGTCCTTGGCGGTGGAGCGCGCCAGGCCCAGGTCGCAGAGCTTGATCTCGCCGGACTTGGAGATCAGGATGTTCTCGGGCTTGATGTCCCGGTGGATGACGCCGTGCCCGTGGGCGTGCTCCAGCGCTTTGGCGGTCTGGATGGCGATGTCCAGCACCTGCCTGACGGGCAGGCCGGAGGGCTTCTCCGCGAGCATGGCCGTGGCGCTGCTGCCGTCCACGAACTCCATGGCCAGGTAGTGGTAGCCGTCGGCCTCGCCCACGTCGAAGCCGCCGACGATGTTGGGATGGTTGAGCCTGGCCACCGAGCGCGCCTCGCGGTAGAAGCGGGCGATGAAGTCCTTGTCCTTGGCCAGCTTCTGAGGCAGGACCTTGAGGGCCACGATGCGGTTGAGGGTCACCTGCCGGGCGCGGTAGACGGTGCCCATGCCGCCGGAGCCGATCTTGGACAGCAGTTCGTAGCCGCCGAGCATCTTGCCGCCGCCGGCCGGACCGGCCATCCCGCCCGAACTAGCCGCGCCGCTCTGCTCCGCCAGGATCTGGTCGACCTGGGCCTGGGTGATCAGACCCATGTCGACCAGCACGCCGCCGAGCGTCGGGGCCTCGGCCCCGGACTGGCGACGGCGGTCCTGCTCCTGTAGTGCAGCGGACAACTCCTCGCGGGTGACGAGGTTGCGCGACAGGGCCAGCCGGCCGAACTGGAGGTCCTCGTTGCTGGGCATGGGGCGCTGGTGCGCTCCTCCTGAGGGCTCTGCACAACGTGCAAACAGGCCAAGTAGTCTATCCTATTCTTTATGGCTCGTCAATAATTCGACTTCCGGCATTCTGCACCATGCGGCGCACGAAGTGCCGGGGCGTCAAACTGGCGGACTGCACAGGTGCATTCCGCTTCCACCGGTTTGCAGCATCCGAGTGCGAGAGAGCCTCATAGAGGGAATTGGGGCCGGCGGCGGTGGCACCGCCGGCCCCAATTGTAGGCCCGCCGACGGGAACTGAAAAGCAGTGATTCTCCGCCGCCACCTTGCAAAGCCGCTGGTCCGCCGCCAGAATGGCTCTCACAGGAGGACTCTGAGCGATGCTCTACCGCGATTACGGCAACACCGGCATGAAAATCTCGGCCATCTCCTTCGGGGGCATGCGCTTCCCCGACGTCGACGACCGGGAGGGCATGGCTGCCCTGGTGCTCCGGGCCTTCGAGAAGGGCGTCAACTACTTCGACACCGCCCCGGGCTACTGCAAGGACAAGAGCGAGGAGATCTTCGGCCTGGCCATCGCCGAGATGAAGCGCCGCGGCGGCGCGTTCCACGTCTCCACCAAGTCCGGCGAGGAGAACGGCGCCAAGGTCCGCGCCGAACTGGAGAGGTCGCTCGAGCGGCTGGGCGTCGAGGCCGTCGACTTCTACCACTGCTGGTGCGTGATGACCATGGACGACTGGGCCGCGCGCAAGTCCGGCGGCGCGGTCGCGGCCATCCTCAAGGCGAAGGAGGAGGGCCTGGTGCGCCACGCGGTCATCTCCACGCACCTGGCCGGCGAGGACATCGGCCGGGTGCTCGAGGAGGGGCAGTTCGAGGGCGTGACCCTCGGCTACAGCGCCATCAACTTCCCCTACCGGGGCGCGGGCATCGAGGCCGCGCGCCGACTGGGGCTGGGCGTGGCGGTCATGAACCCGCTGGGCGGCGGGCTCATCCCCAAGCACGAGCGCTTCGGCTTCATCCGCCGCCCGGAGGACCCCTCCGCGGCGGTCTCGGCGCTGCGCTTCGTGCTCTCCACCCCGGGCGTCACCACCGCGCTGGTGGGCTGCTCGACGCCCGAACAGGTCGACGAGGCGGTCGCCGCCGCCGGGCCCTTCAGGCCGCTGGCCGCCGCCGACATGGACGCCATCCGCCGGGGCGTCGAGGAGAAGTTCGACCGGCTCTGCACCCTGTGCCGCTATTGCGACGTCTGCGAGCAGGACGTGCCCGTCTTCATGCTGATGAACGCCTACAACCACCTGGCGCTCGAGGGCGCCGAGAAGGGGGTCAAGAATCTCAAGGGCCAGCTGCAGTGGCACTGGGGCGTGGAGGACGTGCCCGCGACGCTGGCCCGGTGCACCCGCTGCGGCCGCTGCCAGGCGGAGTGCACCCAGCACATCCCCATAGTCGAACGCCTCGAGGAGATCGCGAAGCTCTACGAGGCGGACAAGAAGAAGTAGAAGCGGCGACGCGGGGCGCGGCTTCGATCCGACGGATCCGTCGGATCCGACCGATCCGTCGGAACGAACCCCCGAGGCAGGCCCCTCAGAACTCGATCACGTCCTCCAGCCGCGAGATGCCCACCACGCGCGCGATGCGCACCTCGGCGCGCTTGCGGTTGGGCCGCACGCCGAGCTTCTTCGCGTCGATGACGTAGCGCTCGCGGGTGGTGGTCGAGTCGCCCAGGTTGTGGACGTCGACGTTCTCCAGGGCGAGGAACTCGCCGCCGACGGCCGCCAGAGTGCCGAGGTAGACCATCGGCCCGTCGATGTCGACTACCACGACCTGGCCGATGAAGTCGGTCAAAGCGCCGCTCATCTCTCATCCCCCGCAGACGAAGGTCCGGAGCAGTTCGGCCAGCGGCCCGGGGTCCGGGTTCTCGAGCGGCTGCCAGAAGGGCTCGATGTTCAGGCACTCGACGCGCGCGCGGAACCTGTCGGCCAGCCGCGCGACCTCGGGCAGCGGGCTCCGCCGCGGCGAGACCTGGACGATCAGCGTCTCCGGTCCGTCCGCGGCCGGCGACCCGGCGGACAGGTCGAGCGCGGAGAGCTCCTCGACGAGCCGGGCCCCGACCGCCAGCCCGCCCAGGTCCTCGGCGGCGCCGTCCGGCAACGCCGCGGCGGGCTCCCCCGTGGACGGGCTCGAGAGGGCCCCGGCGCCGGACGTCGCGGCCGCGGCGGCGAGCTCCCGGGCGATCATGCTGCGGCGCAGCGCGCTTCGGCCGCGCTCCTGCCGCAGCCAGCCGGAGCCGCCGGCCACCGGCGCGACGGCGGCGACCCGCGCCGCGCCGAGCGCCGCGCCGAGGCGCAGGGCCAGGCTCGCGCCCAGGCGGAAGCCGACGAGCGCCAGCGGCGCGCCGTCGCCCGCCCGGGCGCGGAGGAAGGCGGCGGCGTCGGCCGCGTCGCGCTCCATGGAGCTCAGCGAGGTCTCGACCGAGTCGCCGGCCGAATCGCCGGTGCCGCGGCAGTCGAAGCGGAGCGCCCGGCAGCCTCCGGCCGCGAGCGTTCGGGCCAGCCGGGCGAGCGTCCCGTAGGCCGCGCGCTTCTCGTCGAGCCCGGGGCCGAGCAAGAGCGCGGCCGCCCGGGCCGGCCCCGGCGGGTCGGGCTCGTGGAGCACCCCGAAGAGCGCCCCGTCCGTCGCCGGAATGTAGAGCGGGGTTTCAGGCATGGGGGGTGGCCCGGGCGACACGGAGACACGGCGACACGGAGACACGGCGACATGGAGACACGGCGACACGGGGACGCGGGGACCAGGCGACAAGGTGACGCGGAGTCGCGGAGACGCGGAGACGAGAGGCAGGCCAGGAAGTCTCGGTCGGCTGCGAGACGCCTGCTGCGTCATCACGTCCCCGTGTCCCCGTGTCGCCGTGTCCCCGTGTCATCTCGTTGTCATGTCGGGCGCGTTACGCGCCCGACTTTTCGGCCACCACCCCGGCGATGCTGCGGGCGGTCGCGAAGCGGTCCACCGAGAAGTCCTGGTCGGCGAAGGTGACGCCGAAAGCCTCCTCGAGGCCGACGACGATCTCGAAGAGCCGAACCGAGTCGACTCCGAACTTCTCGAGCAGGTTGTCGTCGTCGCCGATGCTCTCCGGGGCGACGTCCAGGAAGAGGCGCTCCACGATGAGCTGCTTCACCTGGGGCAGAAGTGCGTTGGAGTCAGACATGGCTGCGTCCTCCTGGAGGCCTGCGTCGAAGCGGTCACTGCGTCGCGGGGAGCCACACGGTCATGGCCATGCGGCCGGTGCGCCCGCCCGAGGCCCGGTGCGAGTAGAAGAGCTCCGGACGGCAGGCGGTGCACAGGCCGATCCCTTCGACATTCTGCCGGGCGATCCCGGCGATGTCAAGACGGCGCTCCACGGCCGATTGATAACGGAAGCGGGTCCCGCCCGATTCGCCGCGGAGCAGGAAGCGCCCGGCCTCCTCCCGGCCCCAGGCGGAGCGCAAAGCCTCGACGAAGTCCTCCCGGACCGCGAAGCACTCCCCGCCGAGCATGGCTCCGACGAAGGCCCGGAGCTCGCCGGGGCGGCAGCCGGCGGCGGCGGCCAGCAGCCCGGCGCCGCGCTCGACGATGCCGGCGGCCAGGCCCCGCCAGCCGGCGTGGACCACCGCGCAGCCGGAGCCGCCGGGCGCGGCCATGGCCACCAGGGCGCAGTCCGCCGAGAGGCAGAAGAGCGGCTGCCCCCGCTCGACGGTCAGGAGGCCGTCGCAGTCCGGGAAGGCCGCGGAGCCCTCGAGCGTTCCCCGGCCGCGGTCGCCGGCGCGGACCTCGACCACGTTGGCGCCGTGGGTCTGCCGGCCGCAGGCCGGGGCCGCCGGGTCGAGGCCCAGCGCCGCGAACCAGCTCCGGCGGTTGCCGGCGACGGCCGCGGGGTCGTCCCCGGCACCGGGGCCGAGGTTGAGCGCGTCGAAGGGCGCGGAGCTCGCGCCGCCCGTCCGCGACGAGAAGGCCGCGCGCGCGCCCGCGGCGGTCAGCAGCTCCGATTCGAACCAGGTCAGTCCGGCGGGAGAGTCGACGCGCCTCACTGATAGTACGCGTCGCGGTCCGGGCGTTTCCGGTAGCGGGCCAGGGCCGAGACGGCCACGCCGCCGACCAGGATCAGCAGCGAGACGACGAGCATGAACCAGTCGCCGGCTGCGGTCTTCGCCCCGGCCGCCGGCCCGTATCCCGATGAGCCGGATGCTCCGCGCTGCCGGGCCTGGCGGCCCTGCTCGGTGAAGTACTGCCGGTGCATCTCCTCGGCCTTGCGGGCCAATTCGTTCGGGAGCGGCCGGCCCTCGGCCAGGGTCTGGAGCATGGCCCCGGTGCGCTGGTCGCCGCTGGGCCGGTGCCGCTCGGAGAGCCGCCAGTCGCGCAGGAGCTGCTGGGCCAGGCGCTGCTCCTCGGGCGTGGGCTCCTGGCCGTCCATGGCGTGCTGGAGCAGTTCCTCCGAGCGGCGGGAGCGCTCCGAGACCTCCCACTCGGTTTCCTCGGCGCCGCGCGCCGCGTCCGGAGCGAACGGCAGCGTCAGCGTCAATGCCAGGGCGCCGACAAGCATCGCGGCGAAGCGTGCGGTGCGGTTCATTTCCCAGCGCCCTCCGTCTTGCCCGAAGCGGGCCGGGCCTCGCCGGCGCAGCGCCGGCGGACGGCCTCGACGGCGGCCATGCGCTCCTCGGCCTCGGCCGCGCCGGCCAGGCCCACCACCGCCTTGCCGTGCAGGAAGCAGATCACCGGGCCGGCGCCCGGGAGGCTGCCGCTGAAGAGCCCCCCGGCGAAGTTGGGGGTGGAGACGCCGTCGGCGGCGCGGCGCAGGCGCTCGAAGCGGCCGGCGGCCTCGCCCGGCGAGTCGGCGACGGCGATGAAGAGCGTGCCCTCGCCGGTCCGGCCCTTCCACTTCGCGGTGACCGCCCCGGAGAGCTCGGGGCGCCGGAAGAGCCGGCCCGGCTCGTAGCGCTCGGAGTTGGCGAGTTCGCCGGGGATTTGCAGGGCGTAGACCTCGGGCAGGTCGAAGGGCTGTTGGAGCTTCGCCGTCACTGCGGCGGCGAAGGCCAGCAGGGCGGCCTCGGCTTCGTTGAGCGAACCGCCCAGCGCGGTGGCCCTTGTCACAAAGCGCTCGGCCCAGAATACCAGCGAGCGGGATGCGACAACGTGCGAACCGCCCGGTTCCGTGCCTTCCCAGACGGGGGGCAGCAGAAGCCCCTGGACTCCCGCCTTGGTTACGCGCGGAGGAATCGGCTCCAGCGCCATCTTCATGTCTTCAGCCAACCCGGGGAAGGCGATCGGCGGCTGGGGGGCTGTCGTCGATGTCAGAGCCTGCTCCCGCACAAGACTGTAGACGTCGAAGGCGCCACTGGCCTTGCCGAGGTCGTAAACCTCGACGGTCACCGTCCGGCCGGTCTCGCCGAGCCGGTAGACGGCCGAGGCGCCCTCGCCCGGACCCCAGTGCCTGGCGCGCTTCAGAGCCTCCTCGCCGAGGCTGGCCCTGAGGTCGCGCGCGGTCAGGCGCCGGGCCTCGCCTTCCTTCCCGTTCCGTCGCCAGGAACCGACCTCCCGGTCGGCCGGCAGGACGTCGGCGGCCAGGTAGCCGCGGACGGTGTAGGCCTCGACGTTCCGGAACGGGTCCGGGCAGCCGGAGGCGGCCGCGGCCAGGGCCAGAAGGCCGGCCAGGAAGGCGGCGTGCGGCCAGCGAGCGGTCATCAAGACGGCTCCCGCCCGGCTGTCACTCGACCTCCACGTCGTCCACGTCCGGCTCGATCAACGGCACGGCCGGCTGGTTCTGGAGGTTCTGCATCATGTCCTGCTGCATCTTCTTGAAGGCGTCGACCAGCTTCTTGATGGGCTCGACCGGCACGCGCAGCTCGGCGCCGAGCTCGCCGCCCGCGGCGGTGAAGTAGCCGGTGACCGGCGTCTTCTCGGCGTCCGCGGGAATCTCCAGCTTGGGCATGGGCATCATGGCGCCCACGGCCTCGGAGGTCATGTCCATGATCAGCTTGGCGTACCCGACCACGTACATCTCGCCGGCCACGAAGGTGCCCTTGGGGGCGGCCGCGACGGTCCCGGCCATGGCCGCCGTGCCGGGGGCCTTGCCGGCGGCGCGCGCGGCGAGCTCGTCGAGGACCTTGCCGGATTCCTTGCCGCCGGCCATCATGACCCGGTCCTTGGAGAAAGCCCACTCCTGCACCATGGGCATGCCGTAGAGCTTGTCAAACATCTTCCTCTGCATGTCTTGCAGCTCGACGGGCATGTTCGGATCGGCCGGCGGCTTCATGTCCATGGTGAGGCGATCGACGGGCAGTCCCTCGACCTCGCGGACCTTCTCGGCGAGGACGTACTTGAGGCCGGCTTTGGTCAGGAGATCGGCCAGGGGGCCGGACTCGACGAACTTCATCATCCTGACCATGGACTCGCGGGCGGCGGCCGGATCCTTCATGCCGCCGCAGCTGGCCTGGCAGAGCCCGCCGGCGCGGCGCGCCAGGGTCATGACCCCCGTGCCGTCGGTCGCCTTGAAGTAGGCGTTCATCGGCAGGAAGATGTCGTCGAAGGACTTCTTGAGCTTCTCGTCGCCGGCCAGGGCCTCGCCGAACGGCTTGCCGGCTTCTTCGAACAGCCTGGCCAGGCGCTCGGGAGGAATGGCGGCAGCCATGGACATGATCCCGCCCTCGGGCAGCTCCTTGGCGTTCGGCAGCCGGCCCTTTTCGGCCTCGGCCAGCCACGCGGCGAAGGCGCCGCCCGGCGCGGCCTTGAACGCCAGGGCCACCGACACGGAATCGCCCAGCCGGATCTGGCAGCCGGCCAGCTCGACTTCCCGGAGCGCGGCGCGCGCCGGGCCGACGAACAGTCCGGCCATGGCCGCGCCCAGCTTCTCGCCGTTCGCTTCCAGCCCGAGCTCCGTGGCCAGTTCCGGGCCGGCCTCCCCGGCGAGCTCCTCCTCGAACTCCTTAAGCGCCTCTTCGATGTCGTCCTTGTACTGGGCCGCCAGGGCCTTGACGTCCGCGCCGCCGAGCATGTCGACGCCGGCCGGATAGGCGCCCTCGGCCGGAGCGGGGCAGGCGGAGAGCATCCTGACCAGCTCCTTGCTGCCGCCCACGGTCACCCGGCCGTCCTTGACCGCCGCGAAGACCTCCTTGTCGGGCAGCGCCCCCTCCTGGACCTGCAGGAAGACGCTCAGGCCGTCCTCGACCTTGGCGGGCTTGCCTCCGAAGCGCTTCTCGAGCGCCACGGCGCCGTCCGAGCCCTCCTTGAGGCTGCCGACGATGGCCCACACGGGCTCATCGTCATCGGCCTTGGGCAGCTGGCAGATGGCCACGACCGGCTTGGTCTCGTCGGCCTCTTCGAAGTACCAGGGGCTGCCCTGGCGGATGAGCATCTCGAGCATGCCGCCGGTGCCGGGCTGGAAGGAGTCGACCAGCTTCTTGAGGCGCTCCAGGGTCGCCTTGGGCGAGGTCGCGACCACCCAGACCGCGGCCTCGGCGGGCACGCCCGCCGGGCGGACCGCCTTGGAAGCCGGGACCGGGGCGGGGTCCGGCGCGGCTTCGCCGGCCAAGCCGCCCGTGGTCCAGGACAGGATCGCAGTCGCCATCAGTGCCGGGATAAGCCTGAGTCTTCCGTTCACAATGCCTCTCCTTCCTCTGGTCGGGCGCCATCGGCGGCGCGCGACCGGTACCCATGGTAGCCAGACTCCGTACGGGTGCAAGACGGCCGGAGCCCCCGTCACGGCTTTTCAGTTCTCGTCGGCGGGCCTACAATTGGGGCCGGCGGTGCTATCGCCG
>CALGYR010000086.1 GCA_937935355.1 uncultured bacterium
GAAGCCAAAATCCCGGGCGTCGCGGCCCCGGGATCATTCTTTGTGAGGCTCTAAGCATCCGCACTCCTCTTCGAAAGCAGCGCCACCGGAAACCTGCCGAGGAGCCCGGCGAGCGGGGAGCGACCTCCGGCTGCTTCCTCGCCGGTCAGCTCGTTGCGCCACTCCCCCGGCGGCAGCTCGACCGCCGCGTCGCCCCAGTCGCCGCCGAGGCCCACGACCAGCCGCGGCACGACGGCGACGACCGCCTCGTCCCGGACGAAGGCCACGGCGTGGGCGGCCCGGGCCCCCGAGGCCGGCAGCGCCCGGTAAGTCGCGGCGCCGTCGAGCGCCTTGGGAAGCCGCGCGCGCAGGCGAAGCGCCTGGCGCACCACCCACAGCTTGGGCAGGCCCTCGTCGGCGCGGGCCAGGATTCCCTCGGGGCCGAGTCCGTCCAGCTCCGCGAGCAGCCGGCGGCGGAGCCGGTAGTCCACCGGCCGGCGGTTGTCGGGGTCCACCAGGCTGAGGTCCCAGAGCTCCGAGCCCTGGTAGACGTCCGGCACGCCCGGCGCGGCGAGCTCCAGCAGCGTCTGGGCCAGCGAGTTGATGCGGCCCGGGGCAACGAGCGGCCCGGCGAAGGCCGCGAGCTCCGCCTGAAAGCCCCCGTCGGCGTACAGGGCGTCCAGAAAGGCGCCGAGCGCCCCCTCGTACTCCTCGTTCCTCCGGAGCCAGGAGGTGTGGACCTTGGCCTCGCGCGCGGCCTTCTCCATGTAGGCCCGGGCGCGCTCCCTCTCGAGCGGCCAGGCGCCGAGGAGCGTCTGGTAGAGCAGGTACTCGGCGTTGCGGTCGGGGAACTCGCCCCGGCGGTGGGCGGCGTTGCGCTCCGACCAGCGGCGGACGGCCCCGGCCCAGTCCTCCGGGATCTCCGAGAGCAGCGCCAGCCTGGCGCGCACGTCGGCGCTGCGCTTGGTGTCGTGCGTCGAGGTCGCGAGCATGGAATGCGGCCGCTCGACGGCGGCCCGGGCCATCTCCGCGTGGAAGTCCGCCGGGGAGATCGCGAAGCCGCCCGGATCGCCGCCGACCTCGTTCAGGGCCATGAGCCGGTTGTAGCGGTAGAAAGCCGTGTCCTCGACGCCCTTGGCCATGAGCGGTCCGGTCAGCTGCTGCAGGCGCATGACCAGCTCGGATTCGAGCTCGCCCCGGGTCCGGAGCAGCAGGACGTCGAGCAGGAAATCGAAGAGCGCGCCGTCCAGGCCCGGCCGGCGCTCGCGGGCCTCGGAGACCGCCGCCTCGACAACCCGGCGGTCGGCTTCGGCGACCTGCCCCGACTCGGCGCGCACGTAGCTGCGATAGACCGGGAAGCACACGGCGATCTCGCACAGGGCCTCCCGGACCTCGTTGCGGGTGTAGTCGCGGAAGCGGCGGTGGCGCTCGCAGACCCGCAGGGCGAGCTCCGCCAGGCGGGTGAGCTCGCTGCCGAAGATCTCGTCGGCCACCAGGCGCTTGCTCTCGCGGACCACCGCCCGGTACTGCTGGGCGCATCCCGTGAACCCGACGTAGAGGGCCGAGAGCGGCTCCTCGCCGGCCGGATCGACGAAGAGCCGTGCCGCCAGGTTGAGGAAGTCGTAGCCGGTGGTGCCCTCTACCGGCCAGCTCCCGGGCAGGCGCTCGCCCGGCTGGAGGATCTTCTCGGCCACGACCCAGGTCGCGGGGGCGGCCTCGCGCAGCCGGAGGAAGTAGCGCTCCGGGTCGCGCAGGCCGTCGGGGTGGTCGATGCGCAGCCCCGAAACGGCCCCGGAGCGGACCCACCCGAGCACCACCCGGTGGGTGTCGTTGAAGACCGCCTCGCTCTCGGCGCGGATGCCGACGAGCGCCGCGTTGTCGAAGAAGCGGCGGTAGCCCAGGTCGCGCTGGGCCGCGCGCCAGAAGGCCAGCCGGTAATGCTGGCGCTCGAGCAGTTCGTGCAGCCGGTCCGGCTGGGCGTTGAGCTCGGCCAGCGCGGCCCCGACCGCCGCGGCGGCCGACGGCCGCTCGGCGAGCAGCCGCTCGAGGGCGGCGCGCAGCACCTCCTTGTCGCGGTGGCGCCGCCGCAACTCCTCCGGATCGGTGGTGCCCGGCCGGGGGAGCGCGCCCATCGCGCCGGCGATGAAGGCCAGCTGGTCGGAGCCCGCCAGGGTCGCGGCGCGGGCGAGCAGTCCGTCGAGCGACTCGGGGGCCACGGGCAGCGTGCGGTCGCCGTAGCGGACGCTGAAGCCGCCGCCGCGCCGGACCACCGAGATCTCGCCGGCCTCCAGGACCCGGCCGTAGTGGTCGCCGAGCACCGGCAGCAGGATCTTGTCGCCGAGCCGGGCCTCGGGCGGGTCCCAGTCCACGTCGAAGTAGCCGGCGTAGCGGCTGGCCCGGCCGTTCTCGAGGACGTCGCGCCACCAGGCGTTCCCGGGCGTGGAGATGTCCATGTGGTTGACGACCACGTCGAGGACGATGCCCAGCCCGCGCCTCCCGAGCGCCCCGGCGAGCGCCTCGAAGCCGGTCTCGCCGCCGAGCTCCGGATTGGCCCGCGAGGGGTCCACCAGGTCGTAGCCGTGGGCGCTCCCCGGGGCGGCGGCGAGCGCCGGCGAGGCATAGAGGTGGCTCACGCCCAGCCCGGCGAGGTAGTCGGCCAGCTCCGCGCCGTCGGCGAACGTGAAGCCGGCGTTGAACTGGACCCGGTAGGTGGCCCGCGGAGCCGGGCCCCGGACTTCCATAGCAGCGCCTCCGAAGGCTTCGAATGCCCAGTACTCAACCCGGGCCCGCGGCGCGCCATTTCCCCCTTTCGATGCGCGGACCGTCCGGGCGTCCCGGTCCTACGCCCGGGAGCGCCTCCGCGCCCGGCGCGACAGAGAGTAGAGCGCGGCCACGGCCAGGTAAGGCGCCAGCCAGCCCAGAGCGCCGCCGGCCGAAACCGGAGCCGCGGCCAGCGAGCAGCCGGCATCGCCGCCGCTGTCCGCGGAGCCCGGGGCCTTCTTGCTTACGGCGATCGAGACCGTCGCGACCGGCGAGCACGTCCTGCCGTCGCTCACCTTGAAGGTGAAGCTGTCCGCCCCGCTATAGTTCACGGCCGGAGCGTAGGTCACGTTCGGCGCTGTTCCGGAGAGCGTCCCGTGGCCCGGGCCGGTCATCACCGTGAAGGTCAGGGCGTCGCCGTCGGCGTCGGCGGCCGTGAGCACGATGGCTTTGGGGGTGTTCTTCTTGACGCTCACGGACTGCGGCTCGGCCACCGGGGCGTCGTTGACCGCAGTCACCGTGATCGAAACCGTCGCGACCGGCGAGCACGTCCGGCCGTCGCTTACCTTGAAGGTGAAGCCGTCCGGGCCGTTGTAGTCCGCCGCCGGAGCGTAGGTCACGTTCGGGGCCGTCCCGGAGAGCGTCCCGTGGCCCGGGCCGGTCACCACCGTGAAAGTCAGGGCGTCGCCGTCGGGGTCGCAGCCGGTCAGGACGATGGCCCTGGCCGTGTCCTCGGCCGTGGTCACGCTCTGGGGCTTGGCCACCGGTGGGCGATTGACCTCCGTCACCGTGACGCTCCAGGCCCGGCTGACGATCCCGCCCTTGCCGTCGGAGATCGTCACGACGACGGCGTGTTGTCCGGCGTCGGCGGCGATCGGACTGTAGACCATGAGGTCCCCGTTCGCCGGCGCCGTGGAGCCGTCGAGCTTCCAGACGTAGGAGAGCTCGTCCCCGTCGGGGTCCCAGGAGTGCACGCTGAAGGCCTGGGTCGTCCCCGCCGGCACCGTGACCGGATCGGCCGGGCTGAAGGACGAGATCACCGGGGAGTGGTTGCCGCCGGCCGGATACAGCTGGCTACGCGGCACCGGCTGCTTGAACGTCGAGGCGCTGCTCCACCACAGCCTGGCCACCGCGTCGACGCCGTTCTCGTAGTACTCCATCTTGATGTCGTACTTCCGCCCGGCCGCGAGCGCGATCGAGCCGCTGTGCTCCGTCGCGCTCTGGTCCACCCAGCTGTCCACCAGCAGCCGTCCGTCGACCCACAGACGCACCCCGTCGTCCGTGATCGTGTGGAACGTGTAGGTCTCCGTGCACTGGGCCTCGACCTGTCCGGTCCAGCGCGCGCTGAACGTGTCGGCGCCGATGGAGGCGTCCGGCGAGCCCGTGCCCCAGTCGAAGTCCACCGGGCCGTCGACGCGCGTGATCTTCGTCCCGGTGAGGTCCATGTTGTCGTAGTACTCGGCCCGAAGGCCGGTCCCGTTGCCCGCCGGCAGCACCGAGATCGACACCTCAGCCACGTTCGAGTCCAGCCTGCCGTCGCTGGCCCTGAAGGTGAAGCCGTCGGTCCCCAGGTAGTCGGGCGCCGGCGCATAGACCAGGTTCGGCGCCGTCCCGGAGAGTGTCCCGTGGGCCGGCTCCGACAGCACCGCGTAGCTCAGCGCGTCGCCGTCCGCGTCCGTCGCCGACAGGACGATGCTGTGGGCCGTGTTCCGGGCCACCGTGACGCCCTGGTCGACGGCCACCGGCGCACGGTTGGCCGGCTTGACGAAGAGCGTGAAAGCGGTCGCGGTCGTCATGTGGCCGCCGTCGGCGGCCTGCACCACGACGGTGGCCGTACCGCTCTTTCCGGCCGCCGGCGCGATCCTGACCGTGCGGCTGGCGCCCGCTCCCCCGAAGACGATGGCTCCGGGCGGAACCAGGTCGGGGTTGTCGGGCGTGTAGCCGGCCAGCCTCAGGCTCTCCGCCGGCGTCTCCGCGTCGCCCACCGTGAAAGAGACGATCCTGGGCACGTCCTGGTCTGTCGCCTGATCGAGGATGGGGGAGATCGTCGGGGCGGTGTTGGTCGCGCCGCCCATGAACCGTCCGAGCTTGAGCGTGCCGTCGCCGAACATGCTCATGCCGTAGTACCAGGAGACGTTGTAGGCGGAGAAGAAGCAGCCCGTGTTCCGGAACCAGGAGCGGAAGGCCTCGCCATGGCTCTGCTGCCGGCTTATCGGAGAGTAGTAGTTCGAGAAGCCGAGCATGCTGCCGGTCTTGGTGCTGCCCACGGCCAGCAGGCCGCTGTCGGGCCCCAGGGTATAGGCGCCGGCCAGGTAGTTGCCGTCGGTGAATCGCGCCGCCGAGCAGTTGAACAGGTTCCAGAAGAGCACCCGGGGCTCGCCGGCGGCGATCTGGGTGTTGGTGACTGAACCTGCCGAGCCGCTCCGGAAGACGCAGCCCTGGGAGTTGGCGTGGGCGCAGACCAGGAGGTGCTCGTAGCCGGCCGACCAGCGGCTCATGTAGTCCACGGCGGTGGTCGTCGTCCGGTCGTTGACCACCGTCACCGAACCGTAGACCTGCGCCAGGCCGCAGTCCGTCCAGCCGGACCAGTCGTCGTCGATGTAGGTCATGGCTCGGTCCTCGACGCGGAGCGCGCCGGTGCGGAAGGCGTGGTTCTTGTCCAGATACCGGCTAACCAGGTCGGCCTCGGTCAGCCCCGGGAAGCACCTGGCCATGTTCGAGGCCTTGATGCGCGACACCCATATCTCCGGAGCGGGGTCCGGCGAGACCGTGTCGAGGACCCCGTTGGCGTCCGTGTCCGACCAGGCGCTGCCGAGGTCCATGTAGTACAGGTCGCATGGCCAGGTGGCGTAGCCGTAGGTGCTGTGGTCGTTGCCGGTCTCGAACCATTTGATGGGCAGATCGCCGATGAAGACCGCGCCCCCGAGGCCGGCAATCCCCCGCAGGTAGGCCTTGAGTTCCTCCGGAGTGGACTCGGCGGCCAGCGACCAGGATCGCACCGTCACCGCGTACCCGGCCCCCTGCATGTCGGCCACGTACCGGCCCAGCGCGGTCTGGATCAGCGGCTTGAGGTTGCTGTTGACCACCACCGCGACGGCTTCGCCGGCCCGGCCGCTCTGGGCCAGCACCGCGGACAGCAGCACGGCCCCGAACCACAGACGGCCGGCCGCCAGCGCCTTCCTGTTCGAACGATTCATATCCGTTCCTCCTCAAAGCCCCTCTCGAATGGGGTCCTTCGTCAACAGGCGCAGCGCTTCCCGGGCGGCGTCCACCGCCTCCTGCCAGGGAAACCGGGCGATCGGCTCGTCCGGTTTGTGGCCCTCCAGCCAGGCCAGGTGCTCGCCGATGATCCCGGCCGCCCGGGGATCGCCGATGCTGCCCAGCGAGCGGACCACGTCGTTCAGGTAGGAGAGGTCCCGCTGTCGGCCCATCTCGGCGATCAGCGCGTCCACGGCACGGCGGTCCTCGAGGCGGCCGAGGGAGCGGACGATCTCCCGGCAGATGACCGGACCGTAGCCGTCCGGGCGGTCGCGGTTGGCCTCCAGGGCCGCGATAAGCCCGGGGGCGGCCTCGCGCCGGCCGAGCAGGCCCAGGGCCAGCGCCGCGCGCTGGCGGACCGTGGGGTCGGCATCGGCCAGGACTTCGCACAGGATCCCGACCGCGCCGGCGCCGCCGATGAGGCCGAGAGCCTCGGCGGCCTCTCCCCGCAGCAGGGCGTTCTCGTCCTTGAGGGCCTCGACGACGGAATCCCGGCAGCTTGCGTCTCGCGACCGGCCGGCCTGACGGATGAGCCGCAGCCGCTCGGCGGGCCCGACCGCCGTCTCGCCCGGGCCGGAGGCCGGTCCACCGGACAGGGCCGGGGACGGTTCGGTCCCGTGAGCCTCCAGCGGCGCCGCCGCGTATTCCGGTACGGGCGCCCAGGGGGATGCCGGGGACGCTGCCGGGGGGCGGGCGGCCCCGGGCACTGCCGGGCGATCCTCGCCGCGGCTCATGAACAGCCCGCCCAGGAGCAGGCCCAGGATGACCGCCGTCGCGACCGAAGGGACGATGAACTGCCGTTTGTTGCGACTCATGGCTTGCACTTCGCAGAGCACCGGGTTCGATACTCGCGCCTTCGAAAAGTCGGCGCCTTCGAAGGCCTCGTACAATCAACCCGCATCGGCGGCTCGCGATTTCGCGATTCGGCGCTCGATGCGCCCCGCCGCGTTCACTCCACGCGCTTGAGCAGCGCCACGGACCTGCCGACCGCCCGGACCGTCTCCCCGGCGACGCCGGCCGGCGCATCGAGGTCGATCCACCCCACGGACGTATCCAGTATCCGCATCCAGCGCCGCCCCCAGTCGGACGGAGGCAGAGCGAATTCCACCGCTTCGTCATGGGCGTTGAAGACCACGTAGAAGCTGTCATCCTTCACCGGGTAGCCGTAGGGGTCGGGGCAGGGGATGCCCTCGCCGTTCAGGAAGACGCCCAGGCTCTTGGCGAAGCCCGCCTCCCAGTCCTCGTCGGACATGGGCCTGCCGGCCGGGTTGAACCAGGCGATCTCGTGCAGGCTGGTGCCCCGCACCGGCGTGCCCGTGAACCAGCGGCAGCGCCGGAACACGATGTGCTCGGCGCGGAATGCGATCAGGCGCCGGACGAACCCGACCAGGTCCCGGTCAATGGCGGACCAGTCGAACCAGGTGATCTCGTTGTCCTGGCAGTAGGCGTTGTTGTTGCCGAGCTGGCTCCGGCCGAACTCGTCGCCGCCCAGGATCATGGGCACGCCCTGGGAGAACAGCAGCGTCGTCAGGAAGTTGCGCTGCTGGCGCGCGCGGAGCGCGAGCACCTCCGGGTCGTCGGTCGGCCCCTCGGTGCCGCAGTTCCAGGAGGCGCCGTCCGGGTCGCCGTCGCGGTTGTCCTCCCCGTTGGCCTCGTTGTGCTTGCGGTCGTAGGACACCAGATCGCGCAGCGTGAAGCCGTCGTGGGCGGTCACGAAGTTTATGCTGGCGAACGGCCGGCGGCCGGTCATCTCGTAGAGGTCGGAGCTGCCGGCGATGCGCCCGGCGAACTCGGAGAGCTTGGCGTCGGCCCCGCGCCAGAAATCGCGGACGCAGTCCCGGTAGCGGCCGTTCCACTCCGACCAGTTCGGCGGGAAGTTGCCGACCATGTAGCCGCCCTCGCCCAGGTCCCAGGGCTCGGCTATGAGCTTGAGCTGGCTGACGACCGGGTCCTGCTGGATCAGGTCGAAGAAGGCCGACAGGCGGTCGACCTCGTGGAGCTCGCGGGCCAGCGTCGAGGCCAGGTCGAAACGGAAGCCGTCCACCCGCATCTCCACGGCCCAGTAGCGCAGCGAGTCCATGAGCAGCTGGAGCACGTGCGGATGGGCCATGTTCAGGCTGTTGCCCGTGCCGGTGTAGTCCATGTAGTAGCGCCGGTCCTTCGCGACCAGGTGGTAATAGGCGGCGTTGTCGATCCCCCGGAATGAGAGCGTCGGCCCCAGGTGGCTCCCCTCGGCGGTGTGGTTGTAGACCACGTCGAGGATCACCTCGATGCCGGCCTCGTGCAGGGCCCGGACCATGTGCCGGAACTCCTGGACCTGCTCGCCGAGCTGCCCGTCGCTGGCGTAGCCGTTGTGCGGCGCGAAGAACGCGACGGTGTTGTAGCCCCAGTAGTTCCTCAGGCCCTTCTCGAGGAGATGTCCGTCGTGGACGAACTGGTGCACGGGCAGCAGCTCCACGGCGGTGACCCCCAGCCGCCGGAGGTGCCCGATGGCCGCCGGGTGGGCCAGTCCGGCGTAGGTGCCCCTGAGCCGCGGAGGCACGTCCGGATGCCGCATGGTGAAGCCCTTGACGTGCAGCTCGTAGATCACCGTCTCGTTGAGCGGCCGGCGACGGACGTCGCTCGTGCCCCAATCGAAGAAGGGGTTGACCACCACGCTCTTGGGCACGTGCGGCGCGCTGTCCTCCGTGTTGACCTCGTCGTCCCCGGAGTCCAGCCGGTGGCCGAAGATGGCCGGGCTCCACCGGACCTCGCCCTCCACCGCCCGGGCGTAGGGATCGATGAGCAGCTTGGCCGGGTTGCAGCGCAGGCCTTCGGCGGGCCTCCAGGGACCGTGCACGCGGTAGCCGTAGCGCTGTCCCGGGCCGATGTTCGGGACGTAGCCGTGCCAGCAGAAGCCGGTGACCTCCCGGAGGTCCACCGAATTCTGCCCGCCGCGCCCGTCGAAGAGGCACAGCTCCACGCGCTCGGCGATCTCCGAGAAGAGCGAGAAGTTGGTGCCCATGCCGTCGTAAGTGGCGCCGAGGGGATAGGGTTTGCCGGGCCAGACGTCCATAGCTGCGTCCCTCCGGTCTGTTTCCAGACCTGCGCGGGCCTTCCCGGCCGGCGCGACCGCAGTAATCAACCCGGCACACGGAACGCGCATTTCCGCAAGGATCGCCACGCGCCGGGACGTTCTCTTTGCGGGAAGCGCGGGAGGGGCCCGCCGGGTTAGACCCCCTGGAACGGCGCCGCCATGGAAAGCTTCGCCCGCCTGAGCTCCGCGATACCGCAGTCCGCCGGATGGTCGGTCGTCATCCTGGCGGCGGCGGCCGCCGCCGGGCTGCTCGCCGGGCTCGCGGCCATGCTCGTTCTCGCCCGGATGGTCCGCCACACCGAGAGCCGCCTCGACGACCTGTTGGCCGGACGCTGCCGGTGGCCGGCGGCGCTGGCGGCCGCGGGCTCGGCGTGCCTCCTGGCCCTGCCGCTGGCCGGGCTGGAGGAGGGGGCGCTCGCCCTCCTCCGGCATGCCCTGGCCCTCTTCCTGGTGGCGGCGGTGGCGTGGCTCCTGCTCCGCGCCGTCGCCGCCTTCCGGGAGTTCGTGGCCCTGCGCTACCCGCTCGACGCGGCCGGCGACATCCGCTCCCGCCAGGTGCGCACCCAGGTGCGGGTGCTCGTCCGGGTGGTCGTGGCCGTGGTCGTGGTGCTGGCGGTCGGGGCCGCGCTCATGACCTTCGAGCCGGTCCGCCAGTTGGGCGCGAGCATCCTGGCCTCCGCGGGCATCGCCGGGATCGTCGCCGGCATCGCCGCCCAGCGGACGCTCGCCAACCTGGCCGCCGGCATCCAGATCGCCGTGACCCAGCCCATCCGCCTGGAGGACTCGGTCCTGGTCGAGGGCGAGTGGGGCTGGATCGAGGAGATCACCCTCACCTACGTGGTGGTGCGCATCTGGGACCTGCGGCGGCTGGTGCTGCCCATCGCCTACTTCGTGGAGAGGCCCTTCCAGAACTGGACCAGGTCCTCGGCGAACCTGCTGGGCGTAGTGCTGCTCCACGTCGACTATTCCGCGGACGTCGAGGCCGTGCGCGGCGAACTCCGACGCATCCTGGAGGCGTCGCCGCTCTGGGATCGCCGGGTCTGGGGGCTGCAGGTCACGGACGCCACCGAGCGGACCATCGAGCTCCGGGCGGTGGTCAGCGCGGCCTCGGCCGGCGACGCCTGGAACCTGCGCTGCGAGGTCCGCGAGAAGCTCCTGGCCTTCCTGCAGCGCAGCCGGCCCTCGGCCCTCCCGCGCCTCCGCGTCGAGAACACCCTATCAGCCACAGATGAACACGGATAAACACCGATAGCGAGGACGGCATCGAGGCTTCTGGTCCTGCTCGTTGCCATCTGTGTTCATCTGTGTGCATCTGTGGCTGACGAGCTCGGCGGAGGAGCTTGCCTTGGGCGCCGGGCCGCGCATAATGGCCGCCATGGGGGACGAGGGACGCCGCCGGTGATCGAGATCAGGAACCTCACCAAGCGCTACGGCCGCAAGGTGGCCGTCGACGACCTGTCCCTGCACATCGAGCCGGGACAGATCTTCGCGGTCCTCGGGCCCAACGGCGCCGGCAAGACCACCACCATGAAGGTGCTGGCCGGGCTGCTCCATCCCACCAGCGGCACGGCCTCGATCGGCGGCTTCGACGTGGTCGCCCAGCCGCTCGAGGCCAAGCGCCTGCTGGCCTACGTGCCGGACGAGCCCTACCTCTACGACAAGCTCACCGGCCGGGAGTTCCTCTACTTCGTGGGCGACCTCTACGGCATGGACCGCCGGGACATCGCCGCGCGCACCGAGGAGCTCTCGGCGGCCTTCGACCTGGGTTCCTTCCTGGACGAACTCTCCGAGAGCTACTCCCACGGCATGAAGCAGCGCGTGGTGGTGGCCGCGGCGCTCCTGCACCGTCCCAAGGCCATGGTGGTCGACGAGCCGACGGTGGGCCTGGACCCGCGCAGCTCCCGGCACATGCGCGAGCTGATCCGCAGGATGGCCAGCGAGAACGGCGCGGCGGTCTTCCTGTCCACCCACGTGCTGCCGGTCGCCGAGATGATCGCCGACCGCATCGGCATCATGGACCACGGGCGGCTGCTGGCCTGCTCCACTCCCGAGGAGATCAAGAAGCTGGCCGGCGGAGGGAGCCTCGAGGAGACCTTCCTGCGGATCACCTCCGAGGCCGGAGACGCCGGCGCCGCCGCCGCGGGCAGCTGACTTGCCGGCGGGTAACGCGATGCCGTCCGGTGGCGAAGACGGCCGGGGCGGGCCGGAGGCGCGCGTTCCGGCCGGACGGCCTCCGCGGGTCCTGCACCTGGCCGCCGTCGACGACTCCTTCCGCTACCTGCTGGGCCGCCAGCTCCTGGCGCTGCGCGAGGCGGGCTTCGAGGTCCACGCCGCGTGCCGGCCGGGAATCCACGCCGGCCACGTCCGGGACGAACTGGGCATCCCGCTCCACCCGGTGCGGATCTCGCGGCGGATGAACCCGCCGGCCGACCTGGTCGCGCTCTGGGACCTCTACAGGCTCTTCCGGCGCGAGCGCTTCGACATCGTCCACGTGCACTTCCCCAAGGCCACGCTGCTCGGCACGGTCGCGGCGCGGCTGGCCCGCGCGCCCATCGTGGTCAACACCCTGAGGCCGGTCCTCCAGGACCACATGGGCGGCGTCCAGCGCCGGGCGCTCATGGCCGTCGACCGCTTCACCGCCCGGCGGTGCACGACGCTGCTGGCCCAGAACCCCGACGACATCGGGCGCTACGTGCGCCTGGGCATCTGCCCGCCGGAGAAGCTCCGGCCGCTGGGCAACGGCATCGACCTGGCGCGCTTCGACCCGGCGAGGGTCGGCGCCGCCGCGCGGGACGAGGTCCGCCGCGAGGCCGGCATCCCGGCCGGCGCCTTCGTGGTCGGGATGGTCGGCCGGCCGACCCGCGGGAAGGGCTACGAGGAGTTCCTGAGGGCGGTGGCCATGATGCTCGCGGAGCGGCAGGACGTGCGCTTCCTGGCCGCCGGCGACGCCATGCCCGGGGAGCGGGGCGTGCTGCCCCCGGACCTCGCCGAACGGCTGGGCCTGGCCGGCCGGGGGGCCATGCTCGGGATGCGCGAGGACGTCGAGCGGGTCTACGCCGCGATGGACGTCCTGGTCTTCCCCTCGCACCGCGAGGCCTTCCCGCGCGCCCTGATGGAGGCCGCGGCCATGGGCCTGCCCCTGGTGGCCAGCGACGTCTCTGGCTGCCGGCGCTGCGTGCGCGAGGGCGGCAACGGCTTCCTGGTGCCGGTCGGCGACGCCGCCGGCTTCGCGCGCCGGGCGCTGGAGATCGCCGCCTCGCCGGAGCTCCGCGCCGGGATGGGCGCGGCCTCCCGGGAGCTGGCCCTGGCCGAGTTCGACGAACGCGAGGTCTTCCGCAGGGTGGCCGGGTGCTACCGGGAGCTGCTGCAGAGTGTGCCCAACCACTAAGACACAAAGACACGAAGCGAACACGAAGAGGGGCTCTTCTTCGTGTTTTCTTTGTGTCTTCGTGACTTTGTGGTTTAATGGGCGCGGGAGTTGAAACGAGAAGTGTACCCGATCATCAAGCGCTTGATGGACCTGGCCGGGGCGGTCTTCTGGCTGCTCGTGCTCTGGCCGGTGATGGCCGCGATCGCGCTGGCCGTCAAGCTCGGCAGCCCCGGTCCGGTCTTCTTCCGACAGGAGCGCCCGGGCCTCGGCGGCCGGATCTTCCGGATCTGGAAGTTCCGGACCATGACCGACGAGCGCGGCCCGGACGGCAGGCTGCTCTCAGACGGCGAGCGGCTCACGCCGGTCGGGCGCCTCATCCGCCGCTGGACGCTCGACGAGCTCCCGCAGCTCTTCAACATCCTGAAGGGCGAGATGAGCTTCATCGGCCCCCGGCCGCTGCTGGTCAGGTACCTGGAGCGCTACACCCCGGAGCAGGCCCGCCGCCACGAGGTCCGCCCGGGCATCACCGGCTGGGCTCAGATCAACGGCCGCAACGCCCAGAGCTGGGAGGAGCGCTTCCGGCACGACGTCTGGTACGTCGACCACCTGAGCCTGTGGCTCGACGTCCGGATCATGCTCCTGTCCATCGGCAAGGTTCTCCGCCGCGAGGGCATCAGCGCCGAGGGCCACGAGACCATGCCGGAGTTCATGGGTTCGGCCGAGGCCGAGCCGGCGACCGAGCCGGCCGCCGCCCGGGCGGACGGGAATCCCTCCTGATGTGCGGCATCTGCGGCGGCCTTTCATGGGAGCGGCCGCTCGACGCCGAAACTCTCGGGCGGATGCTCCGGACGCTCGTCCACCGCGGTCCCGACGACGAGGGCGCGCACCTGGCCGGAGCGGCGGCGCTCGGCGCCCGCCGTCTGGCGATCATCGACCTCCAGACCGGCCATCAGCCCGTGGCCAACGAGGACGAGACCGTCTGGGTCGTCCAGAACGGCGAGATATACAACCACGTCGAGCTCCGGGCCGAGCTGGAGGCGCGCGGGCACCGCTTCCGCACCAGGTGCGACACCGAGGTGCTGGTCCACCTCTACGAGGAGCGCGGCGAGGACTTCGTCCGGCCGCTGGCGGGCATGTTCGCGATCGCGATCTGGGACGGGCGCAACGGCAGGCTGGTCCTGGCGCGCGACCGGCTCGGCAAGAAGCCGCTCTACTGGTCCCGGGCGGGAGACGGCCTGCTCTTCGGCTCGGAGATCAAGGCGCTGGCGGCCTCCGGCCGGGTCTCCCGGGAGATCGACTGGGCGGCGCTCGGCGGGTACTTCGCCAAGCTCTACATCGGCGGCGAGGCCACCGTCTACCGCGACGTCCGCCAGGTCCGGCCGGGGCACCTGCTCGTGGCCGACCGCGGCGGGATCCGTTCCTCCCGTTACTGGGACCCCTGGAGCGTGCCCCGACGCGCCGGGCCGTTCCGCGAGGAGGCGCTCGTCGATGAACTCGGCGCGCTGCTTCGCGAGGCGGTGCGGCTGCGCCTCCGCTCCGACGTGCCCCTGGGCTGCTTCCTTTCGGGCGGGATCGACTCGTCGCTGGTCGCGGCGCTGGCCTGCGAGGCGACGGGAAGGCTCAAGACCTTCACGGTCGGCTTCGAGCGCTCCGATTACGACGAGTCCCCGGCGGCCCGGGAGTTCGCCCGGCATCTGGGCACCGAGCACCGCGAGTTCCGCCTGGCCGGCGGAGCCGATGACCTCGACGGCGTCTTCGATCGCCTGCCCGGGATGTTCGACGAGCCCTACGCCGACTCCTCGGCGGTGCCCACCTGGCACGTCTGCCGGATGGCGCGCCAGGAGGTCACCGTGGCCCTCTCCGGCGACGGCGGCGACGAGGCCTTCGGCGGCTACCGGCGGTACCTGGCCCGGCGCTGGGCGGCCGGCTTCAACCGCCTGCCCCGACCGCTGCGTCGCGCGGCCGGAACCCTGGCCGGGCGCCTCGGCGAGTCCGGCCACGTCTATGGAGGAGGGTTCCGGACCAGGCTGAGCCGCTTCGTCGCCTACGCCCGGCAGGTGGAGCGGGCGCCCGACCGTACCCGGCTCGACTTCTTCACGCCGCGGATGCTCGCCGGCCTGCTTCGCCCGGAGGTCCTGGAGCGGCTGCATCCGGCCTCCGACGAGGAGCCTCTCCCGCAGACGACGGCGCTCGACCCGGTCGACGCGGCCATGCGCCGGGACCTCGTCGACTACCTGCCCGACGACATCCTGGTCAAGGTCGACCGTACCAGCATGAACGTGAGCCTCGAGGCCCGCGCGCCGCTGCTCGACCACCGGGTGGTCGAGTTCATGCTCTCCCTGCCCGTCGAGTGGCGGTTGCGGGGCGCGACCGGCAAGTACCTCCTGCGGCGCTTCGCCGCGAAGGTCCTTCCCGCCGGGGTGCTGCGGAGGCCCAAGCACGGCTTCGCCCTGGCGCTGCAGCCCTGGTTCGGACCCGGCGGGGGAGGGCGACGGCGTCTGGAGGATCTCTGCGCCGCCGGCGGGTTGCGGGACCTGGTTCGCCCCGACGGCGTCCGGGAGCTCCTCGAGCGCCACGGCGCCGGCCGGGCGGACCTGGGCGAGCACCTCTGGGCGCTGGCCATGCTGGGGGCCTGGCGGGGCGGCGGCGGCTGACCGCACCCCGCGGCTGGCGGCCGGGCCGAAGGGGCCCGGTTTTTCTTGAACAGGGCTTTTCATCTGTAAAGGACAAAAGCAAGCACAGAACTCCGCCGGCCCCAC
>CALGYR010000087.1 GCA_937935355.1 uncultured bacterium
GCCTCTCTGGCCCCGGCCGCGTAGCGGCCCAAAAAGGGCAGAAGTCGAGCTAAGGGTTCTGCAGCCCCTGGATCTTCGTCCACTTCCGCGTCTTCGCGTTGAACTCGAACCGCCCGCGGCCCTTGACCGTGAACGCCACGCCGGCCTCGGTGAGCTCGACCTTCTCGACCGGCGCCTCGACCAGGTCCATGTCCAGGTTGACGACGATCTGGCTCCAGGCCCGGGTGCGCCGGTCGTAGCAGAAGGCCCCGCGGTCGGTGGCCGCCCAGACCGAGTCGGGGCCGAAGGCCAGCTCCGCGACGGTCACGTCGATCCGGCCGACCAGCTTGATGAAGTCGCCGAAGCCCCGCAGGCTGCCGTCCTCGGAGTCGTGCACGAAGACGAACTTCTTCTCGACCGCGATCCAGGCCAGCGCCGGCGCGGCGCCGTCGGCCTTCGTCCAGAGCACCCGGCCCTCGGCGGCGAGCTTCTCGACGGCCTGCTCCCTGGTGAGCTTCGGGGCGGTCGGGAGCGGCGTCACCGTCGGCACGTCGGGCGGACCGGGCGGCCGCCTGACCTCGGATGCCGGCCGGTGGCCGAGGGCGACGAGCAGCTCGCGCAGGCGCTCGCGGGCCACGAAGTCCTCCTCGCGCTTGAAGGCCGCCTCGAGGGCCGCGACCGACTCCTCTCCGGCCACCGCCGCCAGACTCGCCGCCGCGGCCATCCGCGCGGCGCGGTCCGGGTCGGCCATGAGCTTCTCGAGCGCGGCGCGCACGTCCGCCGGCTTGCACCCGGCCAGGTACTCGGCAATCGCGGCGCGGGCCGCGGCATCGGCGCTGGCGAGCCCCGCGACGAGCGCCGGCGCGGCCCGGTCCCCGGCCTCCCGGCAGGCCATGAGCACCGCCGCCAGCCGCTCGGGGCGCGCCGCCCACGCCGCCGGATGGCCGGCCAGGTGCTTGAGGCCGGCCTCGTCGCCCAGCAGGACCAGCGCGGCGGCCGCGAGACACGCGACCCCTTCGTCCGCCCCGGCCTTGTCGAGCAGCCCGCGCGCCACGGCGGCGGCCGCGTCGCAGTCAGGACCGCCGGCAGCCGCGGCCAGGGCGCAGAGGAAGAGGCCGCGCCCGGCGAAGGCCGCGGCGACCCCGTCGGCGGGCCGAGAGCCCGGACGGAAACCGGCCAGCGCCACCTCGAAGTTCCCGGGGAGCGCGACGCTGCGGGCCGCCTCCAGAAGGCACTCGGCGGCCCGGACTTCCCCTTCGGCCGCGAGCTTCCCGGCGATGGCCGTGAGCCTGCCCGCCGCGACCGCGACCGCGGCGGCGACTGCCGCATCGTCGGGCGAGGTCCGCCAGGCCGAGAGCATGCCGCCGGAGGAGGCCGAGGCGGTCAGCAGCAGACCGGCCGGCTCTCCCCCGGCATCGAGCAGGCGCATATCGGCGAGCGGCGCCGGACACCACCAGACCGGCTTGCCGGTCCGAGGGTCGAGGGCCGCGAGCATCCCGCCGCCGCACCAGACGACAACCCCGCCGGCGCGGGCCAGCCCGGGGTCGCCACCGCCGGGAGGCGGCAGCACCATGCGCCAGGCCGCCCCACCGTCCCTGGCGAGCGCGCCGCGCAAGGCCGGACCGCGCGAGGCCACGAGCATGCCCCCGGAGAGCGCCAACTCCATCTCGCTGCGCTCGCCGCGGGGCACGGAGAACCGCTTCACCCAGAGCTGCTTGCCGCCGGCGCCGTCGAGGATGCGGATGCTGTCCGCGCCCGGCTCGCTCTCCCCCACGGCCACGAGCGTTCCGTCCGAGACGCAGCGCTTGGTCACGGCCGCCGTCCCCCCGGCCCGGGGCGAGGTCCACCGGACGTTGCCGGTGGCCGGGTCGATGCAGGCCATCTCCCGCCAGCCGGGCAGCACCAGGCCGCCGGCCGAGACCGCCCCCTCGCCACTCAGGGCGCGCTCCAGTTCCTGGTCCCAGAGCTGCCGGCCGTCCGCCGCGGCCAGGCCGGTGAGCTTGCGGAAGCCCGAGACCACCAGCTTGTCGCCGACGAGGTGCAGACGCTCGGCGCTCTGCGGGACGTCGCGGGCCCAGAGCTGCCGGCCGTCGGCGGCATCCACGGCGACGAGCCGCGCCCCGGAAGTCGAACCGGTGCGGCTCGCCCCGCGGCGTTCGAACTTATCGGTCTTGACCAGGACGTAGGCCCGGTCTCCCCCGGCGGCCAGCCCCGCGGCCCGCCCGCAGTAGGAGACCGACGGCCCCTGTGCGGCGGGCGCACCTGGCGCGCCCGGCGCCTCGCCGCCGCCCGCCTCGTCCGTCTTTGGGGCGAGCTCCAGGCTCCAGCGCTGCTCGCCGGTCTTGAGGTCGAAGGCCCGCAGCCGGTCGGCCAGCGGCATGCCCGGCAGAGCCTGCCCGTTCATCCGGCAGGCGACCAGCGCCACGCCACCGGCCAGCGCCGCGCTCTCGGGCTGCTCGTCGATGCCCACGGGCACCTGCCACAGCATTCTGGAGAGAGACTTGAGCCCCTCGACCGGCGGCTCCGCGGACCCGCCCTCGCCGAGCAACTGCTCGAGGCGCCAGAGGAGGACCCGGCGGGCGAGCTGCAGGTAGGGGCCGGCCGGCCCCGTCTCCGGCTCGCCCCGCAGGGCCCCGGCCGCCGCCTTGCAGGCCTTGACCGCCTCGGCGCGCTCCCCCTCGGGAGAGGACAGTTCGGCGGCGAAGGTCTCGGTCACCAACCCCGGGCACCCCCGCGGACAGAGCGCCGCCGAGAGCGCGCCTGCCATGCGCCCGGCCTGGTCCGGGCCGGCCCGGCGCGCGGCGGCCAGCACCCATCGGCGCGCCGCCCTGGGCTCTCCGCCCGCGGCCAGGCCCCGCCCCACCCGCAAAACGACCTCCAGCGGAAGCTTCTCGGCCAGAGCGACGTCGGCCGACTTGGCCAGTCCCGCGGCCTCCTCGCAGCGCCCGATCCTGGCCAGGAACTCGATCTTGAGCGCCGCGAGCCGCTGGTCTTCGGGAGCGACCCCGGCCAGCTTGGCCAGGGCCTCCGAGGCCGCCTCGTACTTCCAGGAGTCGAGCGCGGCGCGGGCCGCGGCGGCCAATCCGTCGGCATCGACGGGCGGCTCGGCGGCCCGGACCGCAGAGACGGCGAGGATCGGGAAAGAAAGTGAAACGAGAAGAAGGAGTCTTCTGACCGCCATCACGCCTCCGTGCGGGTGCCAGCCGGCTCGCATGCCAGGCCCCGGAGCCGGCGAATCGGGAGGTTCAAACCCTTAGATGCCGCGACGGGTCAACGGTTGCTGCGGCGCTCAGCTGCCCTCTTCCGCGGCGGTCTTGCGCCCGTAGAGGTCGCGCATCAGGAAGCGCTCGCCCTTGTCGTTCTCGAGCAGAACGCTCGACTGGGTGATCTTCAGTATCCGCAGCCCGGTCTCGGGCCAGATGTCCCCCTCGACCAGCCGGCGGTTCTCGCCAGTCTGCTTGATCTTCAGAAGCACGTTGAGCTGCCCGTCGTGCGTGGCGAAGATGCCCCTGAAGTCTACCGGCACCTGATAGGGTTTGGGCGGCGCCGTGTTCGGGGGCTTCGGCGTGGTCGGCGGTGGCGGAGGGGGAGGCGGTGGCGGCGGTGGCGGGGGCGGCCGCACCGGCACGATCGGCGGGTTGGTGACCCTCGGCGGCGTCGGCATCGCGATGACGTTGCTGGCGTAGCTGAACGGGTTGGCGCGCGGCCCGCCCAGGAAGCTGTTGATATCATCGGTGCGGGCCAGCTTGTCCAGCCCGATGTTGAGCTCGCCGGGAGCGCTGCGCGCCACCCGGTGCGCCCCGGGATCGACCACCTCCGGCATGCTGGCCACCAAGTGGAAGCCGGCCGCGGAAAGCGCCACCGCGCTGGCCAGGAAGGCCACCTTCTCGCGGTTGAGCCACGATCCCTTGCGCGCCACCGGCTACTCCCTCCCGCCGGACGTCCGGCGCCCGTAGAAGTCGCGCATCACGAAGCGCGCGTGACCCTCGTTCTCCAGGAGCACGCCGGACATGCTGATCTTCAGAATGCGCAGCCCGAGCTCGGGCCAGACGTCACCCTCCACGAGCCGACGGGTCTCGCCGGTCATCCTGTCCCTGAGCCCCACGAAGAACGCTCCGTCATCGGCGCGCAGCACTCCGACGAAGCTCACCGGCAGGGGAAGCTCGGTCGGCCTGCCCGCCCCGCCATCGTTCTTCTCTTTGACCTTGCCCCCCGAGCCTCCGATCGGCCCGGTCACTCCGCCCAACTGCCCGAGTCCCGCCCCTTCATTCTTCTTGTGGATCGCTTGAGATGCGGTGTCGGCCGGAGCGGCCTCCGCACGGCCTGAGAAAGGATTGGCCCGGGCGCCGCCGAGAAACGCTCCGACGTCGCCGGGGGCATCGAGCGACACCGACAGGCCCGCCGGCGCCTCGCGAGCCACCCGGTGTTCACCCGGCCACCTGTTTTCCGGCCGGCTGGAAACCAGGTACCAGCCGGCACAGGCCAGAAATGCAGCGCCGGCCAGGAAGAGCGCCTTCTCGCGGTTGAGCCGTGCGCCGCACAGAACCGTCATGGTCCTCACGCTCCCACCGGGCCCTTGGGCGGCTCGGTCTTCTGGACGGGGACCGCCACCGGTCTGGCCTGCATCTCCTTGAAGTCCATGCAGGCCGCGGAGATGGTCACGTACACCTCTCCAGGACGCATCCTGTCGGCGGTCTCCCCGGACATGTCCCGGTCCTCCCGGCTCACGATCCGGAACGAGCGGATGACCAGGAAGCGCTTCTCCTGCCGGACGCTGTGGATGAAGCGCATGACCGAATCGATGGAGCCGATCATCTGGATGCTCACCGGATAGTTGACGATGAAGCGGTCCGGGTACTCCACGGCCACCTTCTCGGGCTCCTTGCCGCCCGGGCGGTACTTGGGATTGCGCTCCAGGTGCGTGCCGGCCTCCTCGCTCTTGCCCAGGGGCTTGACTTTGATGACCCGGCTGATGCCCGCCTCGATAGCCAGGAGCGTGACCTTCTCGGCCAGGCAGAGCTTGCGCAGCTCCTCCTCGGCCTTATCCCGGGTCACCTTGTCGGGGGTCTCCGAGGGGGTGAAGCCCAGCCAGTCCTGGTCGAGCTGGGCCGGCAGTCCGCGGACCCCGGCCTGCAGGCTGAGCGTCTCGACGTTGGCCGCCACGATGCTCGAACGGTGGATGAGATACACGCCCGGGATCTCGCCGTCGGGCACCTTGGTGTACTTGAACTCCTCAAACGGGAAGCGCAGCCGGGCCTTGAGCTCCTTGAGTTGCTCGGTGTACTCCTTGTAGCGCGCGTCGCATTCCTGCCGGACCTTGCCGATGGTCGGCCGGTAAACGTTGTTGGGGTTCTCGAGCTCCGGATAGTACTTGGCCAGCTTGGGCATGTTGCCATCGATGGCCTGACGGTGCTCCTCCGCCTCTCCATCCGCCCCGCGAATGAAGGCGAAGTAGCCGACCAGCAGGACGAAGATCCCCAGGGCGGCTATGCTCAGCGCGTTCTTATGCTGGTCCCAGAAGGTCATCTCACGCGCTCCCGGTCCTTGCCGGACCAGGTTCCGTCTGCTGCGGGAACGGCCTCCGCCTTCGAGGAACCGCCCGGCTTGATCGTCTCCAACTCGACCGGCTTCAGGATGGCCTGGAAGACGAAGTTCCCCCGTACCACCGGCGAGCTCTTGTCCGCGTTGTCCTCGACCTTCTGGTAGCGGGGCACGACCTCCTTGACGATGTCGTTGTCCGGACCCTGCTTCTCCAGCTCCCGGCGGTAGTTCTCGATGAGCTCGGCGATCGCGGCCTCGGCCTGGTCCTGGGCGGCCTGGGTGCTGCCGCGCCTGCGGGCGGTGGCCACGCCGCGCAGGTAGACGCACCGGGCCTTCTGGAAGCTCTGGGTCTTCTCCTCGGGACGCGGGTCCGGAACGATGGTCGGCACGGTGTTGCTGGCCTCGAGCACCAGGATGTCCCGCTCGAAGCGCCCGCCGGTGCGCTTCTTGAGATAGCTGAGCAGCTTGACGATGTCCCGCCCGGAGTAGACCCGCTCCTCGAGGGCCTTGACCTCGTCGCGGCGCTGCTCGGCGGCCGCGTAGCTGCGCTCGAAGAGCGTATCGTCATCCTCGGCCCGGCGGGTCAGCTCCTCGCGGTTGACTTTCTCGGCAGCGAGTATGTCCCGGTTCCGCCAGGAGGCGAAGATCACCGCCGCCGCCGCCAGCCAGACCATGGCGGCGGCGTACCACACGTAGATGCCGCCCTCCAGGAACCGCCGACGGGCCTTGGCCGACTCGAGCATCAGCGAGAAGCGCACCGCCTCGCCGACGAGCCGGGAGGCGGCCAGGCCCACGGCCACGGCGTAGCGCGGAGCCTGGGCGCTGACCTCCTCGAGCTCCCGGCCGGAGAGCGCGCCCATGCTGATCTTCCGGAAGGGCTCCAGGCGGCTGACGCGCATGCGCAGGCGCCTGGCCAGGGCCTCGCTCAGACCCGGCAGCATCGAGCCGCCGCCCGAGATCAGGATCTCGTCGGGCCGCATCTTGGCCTGCTTGGTCTGGGCGCGGCAGTACATCAGCGAGCTGTCGATCACCCCGGCCAGCGCGCCGATCTCGCGCTCCAGCGCCGCCGAGAGCCGCTTCTGGACGTCGGGCAGGTCGTCGTTCCCGGCGGCATCGGCCGGCAGGATGGCACCCTTGGCGCACTTGAGATCCTCGGCCTCGTCGAAGGGCAGGCCCAGCGCCTCGGAGACCGAGGCGGTGAAGCGCGAGCCGCCGCCCGAGACGCTCCGGGCGAAGCACAGCGCCGGCCCCCTGACCACCACCATGTCGATGTTCTCGGCGCCGATGTCCACCACCATGACGGTCCGGTCGTCGTCGGCGCCGTGCCCGTACAGGTAGGCGTTGAAGAGCCCCAGGCAGTTCAGGTCCACGTCCGGCCGGCCCATGCCCGCACGCCGGGCCAGCTCCAGGCGGGCCAACAGCCTCTTCTCCTGGACCTGGCTGAGCATGACCGTGACCTGCCCGCCCACGTCCGGGAGGTCGAGGATCCGGTAGTCGAAGGCCGAGGGTTCGCCGGAGGCCCCCTGCTCCTGGACCTCGAACTTCATCATCATCTCGAGCTTCCAGGGAGGGACCGGAGGTATCTGCAGATAACGGATCAGGGCGCTGGCGCCGCCCAGTCCCAGCACCATCTGGCTCGAGCGGATGCCGCTGCGGCGCAGCAGCGAGGCCAGATCGGCGCGCAGTTCGCGCTCGCGCTCCGGGTCGAGCTCGGGCTCCTGCCGGCCCGCCGTCCGCGCCGACGCCTGTCGCTGGGGCTGGGGCTGGGGCGCGGATGCGGCCCCGGCCTCCCCCTGCACGTCGGCTGCGGCATCGGCGCCGGCTCCGGCCGCCGCGTCTCCCGACACCACGACCACCGGCGAACCGTTGGCCGCTCCGGCGGGCTGGAAGTCCTTGCAGGCCGCGGCGACCAATTCCAGCTGGTCGGCGTTGAGCGCCAGGCGCACGGCCCTGACGGCCGTGACACCGAGGTTGACGCCGGTCGCCGTGCGCATCAGTCCAGGATCTCCGCTAGCCGACGCCTATCCGTCAGGGCGTCACCACCGGGCCGGCCGGCTCGGCAGGCACGTACCACGGTCCCTGCGACGGCTCCTTCCGGGCCTGGACCGCGTCCGTGCCGTTGGCGCCATTGGAGTCGGTGTAGCCGCGGCCCGACGGGTCCATTATCTGAGCCTTGATGACCACGACCAGGTGGGTCTTCGACACGTCGTTCTTGGTGTGCTTGAAGAGGTTGCCGAGCAGCGGAATGTCGCCCAGGATGGGCACCTGGGTGACCGTCTTGGTGGTGTCCTGGCTCATCAGACCGCCGATGACGAGGAGGTCCCCGTCGGTCACCACCATGCGCGTCGCCAGGGTCTTGGTCTCGGTCACCGGCTTCTGCACCGGGGGCGGCGGCTCGTCCGAGTCCACCTGCAGGATCTGCAGGGTCTCGAACCGCTGGATGCCGCCCGCCACCTCGGAGATGACCGGCTGCAGCTCGAGGATGATGTGCTTGAGGTCCCGGCCCACACTGGGGGTGACGTAGAGGTCGAAGCCCACCGTGTACGGACTGGTCACCGGGACCAGGTACTTGATGTTCGAGGTGATCGAGCCGTTGCCGGTGGCGTCGGTGACGGAGATCTCCTTCCAGTCGGTCTGGGCCTCGAAGGTGGTGTTCTGGTGGAACTGGCCCATCTGGTTGTTGAGGGTGATGATCTGCGGCGCGGAGAGCAACTTGCCCTTGCCCTTGGTCTCCAGCGCCCTCAGCGTGGCGGTGAAGAGCGGGTCGGTGTTGGCCCCCTTGACGATCGCGGACAGACCGCCGGTGATAGCGTTGGTCCCCAGCACCGTGCCCGAACCGTTGGACAGCTCCACGTCCTGGCCCGGCTTGTTGTTGAGGCCGAAGTCCACGCCCAGATCCAGCAGGCTTTCGTCGCTGATGGTGATGAACCGCGTGCTGATCAGCACCTGGATGGGCGGGCGGTCCATGGTCTCGAGCATCTCGGCGATCTTCTCGTGCATCTCCGGCGTGGTGTAGACCATCAGCCCGCTGCTCATCTTGTCGATGGACCACTGCGAGCCGGCGGGCCACTCCTTCCACTTCTCCATCCAGGCGATGACGTCCTCCAGGTAGGTGGTCTCCTGCTGCGCGCCGTTGGCGCCGCCGCCGCCCGCCGGATTGCCGCCGCCCGGAAGCCCGCCCGGGACGGCCCCGCCACCGCGGTTGCCGCCGCCATTGGGCCGCTGCTGCTGCATCTGCTGGATGGGGTTGGACCGGACCAGCCCCACGTTGAGCGCGTGGACCCGCGGCTCGAGCCCCGGGTTGTCGCCGCCGGCCGAGACCCACACGGCGTCCTCGGTCACCGTGTAATTGATGCCGCTGTTGTTCCTGACGATGAAGCGCAGGATCTCCTTGAGCGGCATGTTCTCGACGTGCAGGGTCAGGCGCTTGTCCTTGAGCGCGTTCTGGTCGGCGATGATGTTGACGCCGGTGACCCGGAAGAGCGTGGCCATCACGAAGTCCAGGTCCGCGTCCACGAAGTTGATGTCCACCCGCTGGTTGAGCTTCTGCTCCATGGCCAGCATCTTCTCGCTCTTGGACGCGGTCCAGGCGGTCCGCAGCGGCAGCGGCACGGCCTTGGGCGCGCTCACCGGCCGGGGCAGCGGCGCGTGCCGGTCGGGATAGTTCGAAGCCTCGTCCAGGTCGGCGATGGCCTGCTTGTCCTTGGTGGTGCTCTCCTGCTCCAGCATCTTCAGGCGGAAGTCGATCTTGGCCTTCTCGGCCCGGTGCTTGAGCTTCTGGGCCTCCAGGCTCGAGGCGTCGAGCTTGAGCACCTGGTCGCACCGCTCGATGCACCGGTCATACTCGCCCGCCTTGAAGAACGCGCGCGCGTCGGCCATCACCGGATCGGTGGCGGCCTTGAGCTCCTCGCGCATCCGGGCCGCCTCCTCCGGCGTCATCGGGCTGAGTTTGGCGGCCGGCTTCTCTCCGGCGGGGGCCGGGGCCGGAGCCGGGGCGGGGGCGGGCGAAGTCCCGGCCGCGGGCTTGGCCGGCGGCTCGAGCTCCTCGATCAGGCCGTCGGCCGGCGCGGGCTGGGGCTCGCCGCAAAGCGCGGTCGCGTCCAGGCCGGCCAATCCCAGAACTGCCAGCAAAGCGGCGGACAGTCCGAGGCGAATCGTCGTCATGGTCTTCTCCTCTGAGGGATGCGCCGGCGGACGATGGCGGATCCCGATTATCGAATTGATATAACCGCCCAGATCAGGGCAAAGACACAATTTTCATGAGCTCGGGATCGAGGCCGAACCCGCGCGCCACCTGATAGTCGAGCTCGCGGAGCAGCTCGCCGGAGCCCTCGCGCCACCCCGGCCCGAGCCGGGCGCGACGGACGAGTTCCGCGGCCACCGAGGCCACGGCGTTCTCGACCTCCCGGGCGGCGGCGCCGGGGGCTCCGGGCACGGGCAGCCGCTCGATCTCGGCCGCGCCGGCCCAGGGCAGCGCGCCGCCCCTGGCCCGGGGGATGACCTTCTCGAAGGCAAACTCGGCCAACCGGCTGGAGAGCACACCCAGCAGGAACTCGGCTCGGAGCGTGCTCACCCGCGGCGCGATGCAGATGACCGCCTTGTCGGCGATCCGCCCGTCGGTGTCGAGCGCGGCCACGAAGGGCGGCGCGGTGCGCCGGAGCAGCACCTTGGCCGGCGCTTCGAAGATGGCCGGGTCGGGCGCCAGGGATTGCGCCACGGACGGGCTGTAGCGCAGAAACCTGGAGGCCGGCCGGGCCACGAGCGGCTCGACGTCGTCCTCGAAAAGCATGGGGCGGTGCTGGTCGCTGAGCCGCGAGTCCGATAACAACCGGTCGTCCTGCCGCGCCAGCAGCATGCCCGGCGCGGCCCTGGCCACCTCGCCGAGCCGGCGCGGCGCGCGCTTCAGGGCCTCGGTGATGGCGGTGATGGCCCGGACCCGCGGATCGGGCGGCGGCTTGCCCCCGCCCCTCCCCTGGCGGACGGCCACGATCTCCCTGACCTCCTTGACCAGCTCCGGGCCGTCGAAGGGCTTGGTCAGGTAGGTGTCCACCCCGGACTTCAGGCCCTCCTCGAGCTCGCCGACCCGCGAGCAGGTGGTGAGCATGATCACCGGGATGAGCGCGGTCTTCCTGTCGGCGCGCAGCCGCCGGCAGGTCTCGTAGCCGTCGATGCCGGGCATGTTCACGTCGAGAATGATGGCCAGCGGACGCTTGGAGCGGGCGACGTCGATGCCCTCTTCGCCGGTTCCGGCCTGAAGGACCTCGAAGCCGGCCGCGCCGAAGCGCATCGCGACCATGGCGCGCAGGTCGCGGTCGTCGTCGATCACCAGGATGCGGTCATTGCCCAAGCCGGTTCCTCCCGAAGACGGCTTCCGACGCCGTTCAGTACGACTGCGCCACGAGCACCCGCCGCGCGGAGGGCTTCCCCGTCCAGATGCACTTGCCGGGGCCCTCCGCGCCGGCCGGGGCCTGGCCGTCCAGCGGGACGTTGCGGATGCTGGTGGCGTACTTCTTCGCCATGGCGTCCTCGTCCTCGGCCGAGCCGGCCCAGTGCACCCAGGCGAAGCCGCCGCCCTCCTCGTTGAAGAATTTCTCGAACTCCGGCAGCGCGTCGATCACGCGCGTGCGCCGGGCGCGGCCGTCGAGCGCCCGCTGGAGGAGCTCCCGCTGCATCTCGTCCATGAGCGGCCTGACCCTGGCCAGCGCCTCGGAGCGCGGCAGGAAGCTCTTCTTGCGCGCGCGCGCGGCCTTCTCGTCCTCGCCGGGGACCTCGGTCGTGAAGCGCCGGGCCAGGCACAGGCTGCCCTTTTCGAGGTCCTTCGGCCCGATCTCGATGCGCAGCGGCACGCCCTTGGACTCCCACTCGTAGTACTTGGCGCCCGGAGCCATGCCCTCGCGGCGGTCGACGACCACGCCCAGTCCCTGGGCCTTGAGCTCGGCTTCGACGCGGCCGGCCTCCTCGAGGACCCGGGCCTTCTCGTCGTCGGACTTGTAGATCGGCACGACCACGACGTGGGTGGCCGCCAGCCTCGGCGGCAGGACGAGCCCGACGTCGTCGGAGTGGGTCATGATCAGGGCGCCGATCAACCTCGTCGACACGCCCCAGCTCGTGGCGTAGACCAGCTCGCGCTGGCCCTGCTTGTTCTGGAAGGTGACGTCGAAGGCCCGGGCGAAGTTCTGGCCGAGATAATGGCTGGTGCCGGCCTGCAGCGCCTTGCCGTCCTGCATCATCGCCTCGATCGAGAAGGTCTCGACCGCCCCGGCGAACCGCTCGGCCGGAGTCTTCGCCCCCCGGACCACCGGCATGGCCATCACGTTCTCGGCGAAGTCGCGGTAGACCTCCAGCATCCGCATGGTCTCTTCGAGCGCCTCGGCCTCGCTGGCGTGGGCGGTGTGGCCCTCCTGCCAGAGGAACTCCGCGGTGCGGAGGAAGAGCCGCGTCCGCATCTCCCAGCGGACCACGTTGGCCCACTGGTTGATGAGCAGCGGCAGGTCCCGGTAGCTCTGGATCCATTCCTTGTAGGTGCTCCAGATGATGGTTTCGCTGGTGGGCCGGACGATCAGCGGCTCCTCCAGCCGGCTCTCGGGATCGACCTCGACGCCGGACTTGTCCGCGCTGGCGCGCAGGCGGTAGTGGGTCACCACCGCGCACTCCTTGGCGAAGCCCTCGACGTGCTTGGCCTCCTTCGAGAGGAAGCTGACCGGGATGAAGACCGGGAAATACGCGTTCACGTGCCCGGTGGCCTTGAAGCGGTCGTCGAGCTCGCGCTGCATCTTCTCCCAGATGGCGTAGCCGTTCGGCTTGATGACCATGCACCCGCGCACCGCGCTGTGGTCGGCCAATCCGGCAATCTTGACGACGTCGAGGTACCAGCGCGAGTAGTCCTCCGAGCGGCTGGTGATCCGCTTCTCGTCGGCCGCGCCGCCGCCCTTCTGGCCCTGGAGGGGCTTCTGCTGTTGCTTCTGCTTCTGCTGCTGGGGCTCGTGAGGATTCGCGCTCTGCCCTGACATGGTCGTTCGCTCTCCCTATTCAGTCGCCTAACGGGTTGAGGCAGACATCATAGTGAAGATGGCGCCGGGGGAAAGGGCAGGATGGCATTCGGCGCGTTATCCGGATGCGCGACATACCAAGCGTTCTTTGGAGGACTGTACTCTCGCGCCAAGGCGCAAAGGTCGCCAAGAACAACAACAGCATTAACCACAGGGAATTCTGTTCGCGGCGACAGGCTGTCGTCTGGCCGGGGCGGATGCTCGCGGACTCGCACCTGTTCCGTTCTTGGCGTCCTTGGCGACTTGGTGCGAGCACCGCCGTTGTGGCCCCGGCACCGTGTCGCCCATCGCGTCACGTGCCCCACCCCCATCAAGTGCGACCGACAGGCAAACGCATCTCGATCCTCCGGCCGGGCCCGATCCTCAGCGAACGGCCCAGCACCCGGAGCCTGACCGCCGGCCCGACACGATCAGTCTGGATTACCAACCGCCGCGGCTCGATCGCGAAGCGAAGCCGCAGCCCTCGATAGCGCACGCTGAAGGCCAGTCGCCGCCAGCCGGCCGGCAGCCGGGGCGCGACCTCCAGGCAGTCCGGCATCACCCGGACGCCGCCGAAGCCCGAGACCAGCATGCTCCAGCCGCCGCCCAGCGCCGCGGCGTGCAGGCCCTTGTCGCTGCCGCCCGGCCGGTAGACGCCGTCCACCGCGCAGGACTGCAGCGCATACTCCAGCGCCCTCCGCCCGTCGCCGAGCTCGAGCGCGAAGAGCGCGTGCATGCAGGGCGAGAGCGACGAGCCGTGCTCCGTCACCGGCGCGTAGCGCTCGAAGTTCCGCCGGAAGACCTCACCCGGCCGGAGCTCCGGCAGCAGGTGGAGCGCCAGCAGGACGTCGGCCTGCTTCACCGCCTGGTCCGGATGCCGAAAGTAGCCGTCGAACTGCTCGTATAGCCCGGTGACCGGATCGAAGTTGAGCTTCATCCCATCGGCGATCCCGCGCCAGCGCCGCGGCTCGCCGGCGCCGACGCGGAGCCGGCGGAGCGTCCGCCCGCGCGATCCGGAGCGGCTACCCCGCAGCGACTCGACCAGTTCCGCGGCGGCGCGCAGGTTCCAGGCAGCCATGGCGTTGGTGTAGAGGTTGTTGTCGACGGACTGATGGCCCTCGTCCGGGCCGATCACCCGGCGGATCTCATGGCGGACCTCGCCGCCGGAGCGCACGGTCCGGACCCGGCTAGCCCAGTAGCGGGCGGTGCCGACCAGAACCTCGAGGCCGGCCCCGGCCTCGAGCGCGCGGTCGCCGGTCGTCAGGCAGTGCCGCCGGAAACCGTAGGCCACGTCGGCGTTGACGTGGATCTGCTCCTCTCCTCCGCGCCAGCGCTCCCACCGGCCCGGAGCGGACTTCAGCGGCGTCCAGTTCGGGCATTCCTCAAGGCCGGTAGCGGCGCTCTCCCAGGGAAACTTGATCCCGGCGCTGCCGCTTCGCACGGCCAGCCGGCGCGCGGCCCCCATCCGGTCGTGCCGGTAGGCCAGGAGCGACCTGGCGATCTCCGGGTACTGCTGCGAGAAGAAGGGCAGCATGTACATCTCGGTGTCCCAGAAGATCCGCCCGCCATAGCCCCAGCCGGAGAGGGTCTTGGCCGGAATGCTGGCGCCGAGGCCCAGGCGCACGTTGTTGTGCGAAGCGGCCTGCAGCAGCTGGAAGACCCAGAAGCGCGCCATGGTCTGGACGAAGCGGTCGCCGCGGACTTCGACGTCGCAGTCCGCCCAGTAGCCCGCCCAGGCTGCGGCATGCTCGCGCTCGAGTTCGGCGAAGCCCGGCGCCGCGGCGATCTCGGCCTGGGCGCCGGCCAGCGGGTCGGCCTCGCGCACCGAGTTGTGGATGGCCACGACCTTCTCAAGCACCACCGGCGCGCCACGCCGCGCCTCGAGCCGGAAGGACGCTCCCGTCCGGCCGGCCCGATCGACCGTCGAGGCCTCCGCGACGACCGCCCGGCCCCGGCAGGAGAGCCTGCTCCTCGCGGCCTCGGCGATACGCAGGCCGGACTGCCGGGTGCCGACCAGCACCCAGCAGTCCCCGCCGGAGCGCCCCCGGGAGAGCTCGCGGACCTGTTCCACGCCGTCGGGATAGGTCGCGGCCCCGTCGATGGCCGAGGCGAGCCGCACCGGCCCGGAGTAGTTCTCCGGCGTCACCGCGTAGCGTATGGCCACCAGGTGCGGCCGGGCCTGGCTCACCAGCCTGCGCGATGCGATCCGGGTGATTCGTCCGTCGGGGCCGCGAAGGCGCACGACCCTCTCGAGCACGCCGCGCCTCAGGTCCAGCGTCCGCCTGTCGGAGAGGATGGCGCGCGGACGGTCCGAGAGCCATCCCCCGCCGTCGTCGAAGTCGATGAAGAGCGGGTTGGGCAGCGCGGCGAGCCGTGCGGTGCTGCGATAGTCGCGCGGCGTCCTCGCCGGGCGCCTGGGCCGGTCGTAGACCTCGGCCATCAGCGTCATGGGCCTCTCGCGCGCGCCGGGGACCGCCTCCTCGCGCGCTCCGCGCACGCCGAGCAGACCGTTGCCCAGGGTCATCAGGCTCTCGAAGTACATGAGCTGTGACCAGGGAGGGTCCTCGGCCACTATGCGCCAGGAGCGCAGGTGCTTCGTGCCGGTCTTCGCGGCCGACCGCATCGTCACCGCCGCCCTCCCCCGCCCGCCTCGAAGACCTCGGTCAGCGCCGCGACGCTCAGATCGCCCACGGACGCGAAGACCCGCTCGGCTCCGAGCGCGCCGGCGCCGATGCCCGCCGCGGCCATCCCCGCACGGTGGATGGCCTCGATTCCGGCGGCGGCGTCCTCCACGCCGACGCATTCCTCCGGCCGCAGGCCCAGGCGCCCGGCCGCGACCAGGAAGACCTCCGGGTCGGGCTTGGAGCGGCTGACGTCGTTGCCGCCGGCCACGGCGTCGAGGTGCGCCCGAAGGCCGGTGCGCTCGAGGACCAGCGGCGTGTTCCGGCTGGCCGAGGCCACCGCGCTCTGGATGCCGGCGCCGCGCAATTCGTCGAGCAGCCCGACCGCCCCCGGCAGGACGTCGGCCGGGGTCATCCTCCCGACAAGCTCGACGTAGCTCAGGTTCTTGCGCGCGCAGAGCTCCTCGAACTCCTCCGAAGGCGGCGGCGGCCGGCGGTTGTGCTCGAATATGAGCCGCAGGCTCTCCGAGCGCGAGACGCCGCGAAGCCGGTGGTTCACCGCCTCGTCGAAGTCGAGGCCCAGCCCATCGGCCAGCTCCTTCCAGGCGCGGAAGTGGAAGCCGTCGGTGGAGACCAGCACGCCGTCGAGGTCGAGGATCACGCCGCGCAGGACGGGGGCGTCGCCGCTGCTCATCAGCCGGCTCCCGGTCGTCTGGACATGCGGACCTTCATCTTTCTTCGCCGGACGAAGGGCGCGCCGGCCGTTTGCGGCCCCGCGCTCCTGGACATTCCCATGCTGATTTCGTCCTCCTCAAGATCTTCCTGCGGCCCGAGGGCTCTCGGCAATCCGGTCTCGGCACTGCACTCGATGATCGGCGCACTACGGATCTCAACAGTATCTCGCCGCATGCGGCTCTTTGCCAGTCACTGCAGAACGCAGCTCTCCTCGACTGCGAAGACCTTGTCGGCCCGGACGACGCGGTGGTTGAGGGTGTCGCCGACGTAGATGTACTTGTCGCTGGCGCCCGCGAAGACCGGCCAGCCGAGCGGGATCTCCGGCTTGGGCTCGGAGCTCTTGGGCCCCTGGGCGTCCCAGTTGCCGTAGCCGCCGAAGGTCAGAATCGGGTTGTCGGCGTTGTCGAGAATCGCCACTTTGAAAGTCGTCCCGTTGGGAATGTACAGGCGCCCGTAGGGATCGACGTCGAAGCGCGGCCGGCAGCAGGTGCAGCACGAGCCGGTCGAAGCCCAGTTGCCGGAGATCGGCCCGCAGACGGCGCTGTTGTACATCCGGAGAGCCCCGGCCGCGGCGGGCGGCGAGAGCGGCGCGTTGTAGTCCCCCTTCGGGAAAGCGCCGCCCTGGGGTCCGAACTTGTAGACCGTGCCGGTGGCGCCGTGGTAGGACGGCTCCTTCTCGAACCCCTTGGGCGGCACGTGGTCCCTGGCAACGCCGTAGCGCATCAGGTAGACGTTGCCGGCCGGATCGAGTCGCACGCAGGAGTCGATCCGGCGCAGGCCATCGATGAGCACCGGGATGGAGTCGGCGCCGGGAAACGTCTGCGGCTTGCCTTTCTCCTGGACGACCTTCCGCCCGGACTCGACCAGGTTTCCGTCGGTATCGTGGACGATCACGTGGGAGGGGCCGTCGCGGTCGATCATGGCAAAGGCGTAGCCGCGAGCGTCGACATCCATGCCCGGGACCGTCTGACCGCGGCCCATCCGGCCCTCCACGAAGCTCTTCTCGTAGGTGTTCTTCCCGGTGGAGGCCACCGGCAGGGGTCTGAAGTCCCGGGTGTAGCGCACAAGATGGCCGTGCCAGCTGCTCCAACTGTAGATGTTCCCGCCGGGCCCGATGGCCAGGTCCACGCCGCCGATCGGCGCCCGGGCGCCCTCGCCGGAGTCGCCGCTGTAGCGCCAGACCTTGCCGGTGCCCGAGGTGATGTACACCTGCTCGGTCTCGGTATCCACGTCGCCGTAGCAGACGAAGTCGATGGCGTCCTTGTCGGGGTTGAGGATGCTCCCGCCGGCGTCGACGAACTCCGCGCCGCGGTCCTCGACCCGCACCAACTGGGCGCCGCCGCCGAGCCACAGGGCCGGCGCCGCGCCGGAGTCGTCCAGGGCCATGGAGTCGGGCGGGATGCCCTTGAGCTGCAGCTTGGCCGCCACCTTGGCGTCCGCCCCGCGGCCGGTCACCTTGAGGACCGAGGCCGCACCGGGACGGAAGGACGGCGCGGACTCGGAGACCGAGCAGGACAGCACGTAGAGCGCCCCGGTCTTCGAGCTCACCAGCACCTTGTCCGGCCAGGGGACCCTGGTGGCGCTGAGCTTCTTGCCCTCGGGACTGACCTCGACCACCTCCTGATTCACCAGGTCGCAGACGAAGAGGTTGCCCTTGGCGTCCACGTCGATGCCCGCCGCGGCTGTCCGGGCGTTGTGGTTGCTGGGCATCCAGTACTTGGTCTTCTCCCAGTCGGGCAGTTCGAGGTCGAAGAATCTCTCGGGGTCGGAGCCCGGCTTGGAGAGGTCCTGCCGGTAGACCCGGCCCTGGGGGAACTTCGGGTCGACGTCCGAGGGCTGCTTGGCCTTCGGGTAGGGCGGGTTGGCCACGTTCGAGTAGTAGGCGTACCTGCCGTCCGGCGAAAAGGCCAACTGCGGAGTGAGCCAGTCCTTCCAGACCAGTTTGTCCGGAGCCGAGCGCATGGCCACGGTCTTGACCACGTTCGTGCCGTCGGCCTTGAAGAAGGTCATCTGGGCGGTGCGGTTGTTGACGAAGATCACGCTGCCGTCCACGGCCCGGTTGTGGATGCTGTCGCCGAAGCTGTAGAACACCGGGTAGAGCCCGGAGCGCTGCGCCGGGGTCAGCAGCCCGTCACCGGCGTCGATCGGCCGGAAGCCGGGCGCCTTGTCGGCCGGGGTCGACGGCGCGTAGGGCAATAGCGTCTTCTGGTACTTGCCGGCGCTGTCGAACCGGCGCAACTGCCAGGGATACTCGGTGTGGAAGCCGGTGTTCGCGGCCAGCTTGAGGTAGAGCGTCCCGTCCGGGGCCACCGCGGCGCCGTTGCAGCCGTAGCCGAGCTCGCCGGTGTTGGGATTCGTGCCGATGACCCGGCCGAACTTCACGGACATGCCGGCGCGGACGCGGACGCGGAACGGTGGAGGGTGGATGGTGGAGGGTGGAGGATTGCCGGCGTCGTCCCTCCAGTCCCAAAGGAGCGACTGGGCCAGCCCGGCCTTGAGCGGCTCGGGCGGCGGGTTCTTCCCGCCGAGGACGCCGGCGGCCAGGTGGCGAACCACCTTGCCGGCCGAGTCGAGCACCGCCACCTCCACGTCGGTCGGCGCGGAGACGGTGAAGGTGATCTTGGCCTTGTCGCCGTCCTTGGCGGCGGTCAGCTTGGCTGCGAAACCGGACTCGCCGGCCAGCGCCGCGCTGCCCATGATGGCCATCGCCAGCAGGAAAATTGAAGTGCGCATTTGCTCGCCCTTTTAGAGTTTCGGCTGAGAACTACTTGGTCTCGACGGTTTCTTCCGCCGCGAAGACCTTGTCGGCCCGCACCACCCGGTGATTGAGGGCATCGCCGACGTAGACGTACTTGTCGCTGGCCCCCGCGAAGACCGGCCAGCCGAGCGGGATCTCCGGCTTGGGCTCGGAGCTCTTGGGCCCCTGGGCGTCCCAGTTGCCGTAGCCGCCGAAGGTCAGAATCGGGTTGTCGGTGTTGTCCACCAGCGTCACCTTGAAGGTCATCCCGTTGGGGATGTAGAGCCGGCCGTAGGGGTCGACGTCGAAGCGCGGCTTGGTGCAGCGACAGACCGAGCCGGTCGAGGCCCACTGGCCGGAGATCGGGCCGCAGGCGGTCGCGTAGGCGTGCAGGGCGCCGACCGGCGCACCCTTCTGAAACTCGCCGCCCTTGGGGCCGAACTTGTAGATGGTGCCGGACGCGCCCAGGTAGCCGGGGCTCTTCTCGAAGCCCTTGGGGAAGACGTGGCCCTTGGGCAGGCCGATCTGGAGAACGTACGCGTTGCCGGCGGCGTCGGCGCGTACCGAGCCGCTCATGTCCACCATGCCGGTGATCAGCGCCGGGACGGGCGTCTTGATGTCCAAGCCGTGTCCCGACTGGCCTGGGATCCCTTTGCGCTCGTACCCGACCGGCTTGCCGTCCGGTTCGAAGACCTGCACCAGGCAGCTGTTGCAGCCGTTGGTCACGAAGAGTCGCCCGTCCGGCGCGTAGTCCAGGCCAGCCACCGAGTTGCCGCGGCCCCTGCGCCCCATGCCGTCGACGTAGGCATCCTTGCCGGTGCCGGCCAGCGGAGCGGGCTTGAAGTCCCGGGTATAGCGCTTGAGTGGCGCCGTCCAGCCGCTCCAGACACAGAATGTCCCGTCGGGAGCAACGGCCAGGTCCGTGCCGCCTATCGGGGCCAGGCCGCCCTCGCCGGTCTCGCCGTTATAGCGCCAGATCCTGCCCGAGTCGGTGACGTAGAGCAGCTCCTCGGCCGTATCCACGTCCCCGTAGCAGAAGAAGCCGATGGCGTTCCTGTCGGTGTTCAGGATGCTGCCGCCGGCCGGGACCAGCGCCGTCCCCTGGTCCTCGACCCGGACGACCTCGTCGCCGCCGAGCCACAGGGCGGGCTTCTCGCCGGACTCGTCCAGGGCCAGGCACTGCCCCTGGACGCGCCCCATCCCGCCCTTCAGCGGCATTCTGGCGATCACCTTGGCGGCCTCACCCCGTCCGGAGATCTTGAGCAGTTCACCGTTCGGCGGATAGCCCTCGGACACTGCCCGGGACACCACGTAGAGCGTCCCGGCCTTCGAGTCGACCAGCACCTTGTCCGGCCAGGGGACCTTGGTGGCGCCGAGTTTCTTGCCATCCGGGCTGATCTCGATCACCGCCTGGTTGACCAGGTCGCAGACGAACAGGTTGCCCTTGGCGTCGACGTCGATGCCCGCCGCGGCGGTCTTCTTGTTCCAGGCGTTGGGCAGCCAGTGCTTCTGCTTGTCGTAGTCGGGCAGTTCCAAGTCGTAGAACTTCTCTGGGTTCGAGCCGGGCTTGGTCAGGTCTTGGCGGTAGACCCTGCCCTGGGGGAACTGCTGGTCCATCTTCGAGGGATGTACATCCTTGTTGTACGGCGTGTTGGCCACATTGGAGTAGTAGGCGTACTTCCCGTCCGGCGAGAAGGCCAGCTGCGGGACCAACCAGCCGGCCCACTTGAGCTTGTCCGGTGCCGAGCGCATGGCCACGGTCTTGACCGCGTTGGTGCCGTCCACCTTGAAGAGGGTCAGGCGGGCCGAACCGTTGTCGATGAAGATGACGCTGCCGTCGACCAGCCGGCAGTAGATGTTGGCGCCGAGGCTGTAGAGAACCGGATAGAGCCCCGACCGGTTCCCCGGGGTCAGCAGCCCGTCCCCGGCGTCTATCAGTTCGAAGCCGTGCGTTCTGTCCGGCGGAGTCGAGGGTGGATAGGGCAGCAGGGTCTTCCGGTACTTGCCGGTCCTGTCGAACTGCCGCAGCTGCCAGGGATACTCGCAGCTGAAGCCCACGTGCGAGGCCAGCTTGACGTAGAGCGTCCCGTCGGGAGCCACGGCCACGTTGTCCAGGCCCGAAGCCGGGCCGGCGCTGTAGGGGCTCGTGCCGATGATCCGGCCGAACTTCACGGACATGCCGGCCCGGACGCGGACCCTGAACCCTCCTCGGCCAGAGGCTACGGAGGGCGGGGGCTTGCCGGCGTCGTCCCTGCCGTCCCAGAGGAGCGACTGGGCCAGCCCCGCCACCAGCGGCTCGGGCGGCGGGTTCTTCCCGCCGAGGACGCCGGCGGCCAGGTGGCGAACCACCTTGCCGGCCGAGTCGAGCACCGCCACCTCCACGTCGGTCGGCGCGGAGACGGTGAAGGTGATCTTCGTCTTATCGCCGTCCTTCGCCACCGTGGGCTTGGCGCGGAACGAGGCTTCGCCGGCGGAGGCGGCGGTGGCCAGACTACCCATGATTACCACGGCCAGAACTTGTCGCATGGCGTTCCTCCTTGACAGGACAACAATGTGCTTACCCTTGACTTCCCACGAAGGACTCTTACCTGCGCTCGCCGGCGACCTCTTTGAGCGTCCTGATCTCTAGAGTCTTGGCGTCCAGGCGCAGGACGGACACCTCTCCCCTGGCCCCCAGGGAGTAGATGAGATCGCGCTTGGGATCGTATGCGAGCGCCCCCCAGGTCTTCCCCCAACTCCACGGCCCGGGCAACTTCAGGCCGACCCAGCGGTTGTTCCCGGCGTCAAAGGCGGCCGTGTGTTCCCCTGGGAGCTTGGACTTGAAGATGAACAGGTCCGTTCCCGGGTGGTAGGCGACGTCCTGCTTCCCCCACACGGTCTCCGTGTCGGGATTCTTGCCCTTGGGAGTCAGCCCGCCGATGTGCTCGGACCCCTCCGGTTTGAACGAGGTGACCTCCAGCGACGGAATGGCCACGGCGCAGACCTCGCCCGAGTAGGCCGGGCCGTTGTACCCGCCCCCGGTGAAGAAGAGCATGCGCTTTCGCTTCGGGTCATAGGCCAGTCCAGCGTGGTCCATTATTGCCTTGGCCAGGTTTCCCTTCAGGGCCAGCCGCTCCCACTTCAACGAGGCATCGTCGAGTTTCCATAGTTCGCTGCCCGACCACGTGATCAGCCCCAGCCCCGGCGCATATCTGACCATCGTGGCGTGATAGTCAAAGGGCCGCGGCGTGGGGGCACGCTGACTCCAGTCGCCGTAGTCAGGGTCGTAGACGTACGTGTTCGCGTCGGGGGCCCCAGACGCCCACGTCACCCTGCCATTGAGGACCATCTTCTTCAGTCCGGGGTGATAGGCATAGGTGTTGTAGCTGTGTCCGCAGATCCAGGCACGACGATTGAAGTTCCATCCCGGCAGGTAACCGGTGCCGATGAAGCCGAGCGACATCTCCGTCTCCACCGGCTGATCCCAGCGGTTGGATGAGAGATGATACCTGACCACGTCGGCGCCGGGCCAGACCGAATGCCCGCCGTTGAACCAGTAGATCATGTCCCGGTCGGGATCGAAGGCCATGGTGCCCCAGCAGCGCTCCCCGTTGTAAGTCAGCGGCGGCTTGAGGTCCACCCAGGTATTTGCCGGCACCGCAGCAAGCAGCCTCGCGTGTTCCGCTGCATCCGGTCGCGGCCCGGCCGTGAAGTGGTCAGGCAGGTTGGGCCCCGTCCGGAAGCTCCGCGCGTCAGGCGGGCACATGGGCGGCTCGGCTGGCCCGGTCCACGCGTTCATGGCCAGATCGTAGCCCCACTCGCCGACCCCGGCATCGGCGTAGTTGTAGCCCTGCCATCCCTTGGGGCGCGGGGTCGGCATGTAGATGTACCCGCCCCGCAGGCGCAAGACGCCGTCTCCGCTGCCGACCAGATGGTGGTTGCCGCGGGGTTCGGGGGCAAGCCTGGGATGGCGCTCTTCCCAGCGCTCCAGCCTGGGGTCGAAAACCCAGAGGTCGTTGGACAGGTAATCGAAGTGATCTCCGCCGAACACGGCGTAGAGTCCGGTCTTGGCGTCGAAGGCGAGCATGGACAGGACCCTGGCTGGCGGCTCCGCGTCCAGGGCATCGATGGCCCGCTCCAGATCGATCCGGGCCAGACGCAGGGCCACCAGCTTCTCGTGGGAAACGCGCAGGCCCAGACCCTCTATGGCGGGCAGCACCTTGTCAACGCGGCTCCCGGCCGAGTCGGACTGCCCCTTAGCGTAGCGGTCATCGCCCTTGAGGGACCCAAGTTCGGTGCGCAGCGACTTCAGGCCCTTGAGCACCTGAGTCGCAAGCGGCGCGACGTTCTTCTCGATGTACGCCCGCTCAGCTGCCTCGTCGCGCCCCTCCAGGTAGATGTAGCGGGCGAGGCTGGTCATCCTCTTGTAGTCGGGGAGCAGCACGGCCAGGCGATCATGCTGCGCCTGCAGAGGGTTCCTCTTCCGCAGATCATCGCGGATCGGGACCCAGGCCCCACCCTTCCGTATCGCTGTCGGCGGCCGCGGATCGTCCTCCCGGAACGCAAGCCCGCCGAAGGCCAGGCCGCTCCCGTCAGGCTGTTCGATCTGCCAACGCCAGATCACCGGGTTTCTCGCGGCGACAACCGCGGACCCCGGTACGACGTACTTCCCGCCGCGCTCAGTCGGCTCTGGAGGGCGGTAGTTGGCATCCTCAAGCAGGACGGCCCTGGTCTCGCCGGCCCTGGCCATGACTCCCAGGATCAGGGCGGCCATCACGATCATTGCGCTGCGCATCAGCCTGCCTCCCGTCGAGAACCGGGCGTGTGAGCACATGGGTGCCGGCCTCCTCTGCTCACACGCCCACAGACCCACGCGTCCACACGCTCCCCGTTCGTTCCGTCATTTCCCCGCCGCCCTGGCCACCTCCGCAGCCAGCTCGTAGAGCCGGCCGCTGCGCTCCTGCGCGCCCGGCAGGAACCACGGCCAGCCCGGGCCGTTGTCGCCCACGGCGGCCAGCATCCAATTGCGCTCGTCCAGGAGGGCGAATGCGCGCTCGACCAGCTTGCGGTCGATCTGGCTCTTGAGCTTGGGGTCGACCAGAACCTTCTCGACGGCGATGCGTGCCTCGCTCTCCTGCAGCCCGGCGCGGAGCATCTCGAAACGGACCGTGGGCACCGCCCCGTCTCTGCCGGGCGCCAGGAGCGCCGGGTCGGTATTGTGCATTTCCAGGGCCGCCTGCCAGCGTGATTCGGGGAACCGCCCGAACAGCGGCGTGCGCAGACGGCCATGGCCGTCCTTGAGCACCGGCCAGAAGTCGGCACCCAGATCGCCCACGCCGCGGAAGCCCACGGTCAGCATCTCATCCGGCAGGTTCCGATACTTCGGCAGCGGGCTGGCATTGCGCTTGCGCCAGTAGCTGTTGATCAGGTAGGGGTTGTTCCAGCCGTGCTTGCGCGGCTGGGCCAGTAGCGTCGGGGTCACCGGGGGCGTCCCCCACACGGTGGAGAGGTACCCGACCGGCTGGCCGTGCAGCTCCCGGATGTCCGGATGGCTGCGCATTTCCCACGGCACCCCGGGCAGCAGCGCGGCCAGATCCTCCACGGTGGCCTTGCTGGGGCGGCTGTCGTGGGCGATGCCCACCATCATGGCACCCTCCAGGCCGCGCTTCCTGAGCACCTCGCGCAATCCCGCGAAGACCGGCTTCCAGAACTCCCGCAGCTCGGGAGTGCCGTACTCCGGTCCCACGCCCTCCTCCAGCCTGCCGGTCTTGGGGTCCAGGATGGTGAAGCCGACGCCCTTGCCCTTGCTATCGGCCTTGGCGAACATCCACATCCCGCCGCAGTAGGAGTCCCAGCATTGCAGGCAGACCACCCTGGGCTTGCCCAGGTGCCTGACGGCGAGGTCCAGGTATCTCTCGATTATGCCGTAGTCGTGCTTCCAGGAACCGTCCTCCTGCTTGATCCAGCGAAGCATGGAATGCTCGTTGCCAAAGTTGGTCCTCCGGATGAGCTGCAGGTGAACGGTGTCGTTTCCCACCTGGCCCAGCAGCGCGAAGCTTTTCTCCAGGAGCGCCCAGTGCTTCTCCGACCACATGGGCACGTCGTACCTCATGGCCACCGAATCGGCAGACTGGACAGCGCCCACGTGGACCCGGAAGCTCTGCGAGTCGGGCAGCTCCCAGTCGGCCACCTGCAGCCGGACCGGTATCTCCAGCGGGGCAACGCCGTCGGCGCCGACCGTCAGCTTCCCAGCGTAGGCGCCGCTTTTCGCCTCCCGCGGGACCCGCACCGCAATCCAGAGCGGCTGGACCGCCGCGTCGCCTCCCGGCGCGACCGCGACCTCGGCGGGAGTCTCCGGATGCAGCCCGTCGAACCAGCCTTGCCCCGGCTGGTCGATCTGCGCGAAACGGACCGTGATCGCCGAGGAGGGAATGGCCCCGCCGGCTTCGGACTCGAGCTCGCCGGCCGACACCTTGAGGCCCCGGATCGGTGCCGGAGAGCCCAGGACCACCTGCCCGCTGAAGGCCCCGTTCCTAGCGCCCTGGATCTTGACGGGACGCAGGGGCTCGTTGGGGTCGCCGTAATCCGCTGGACAGACCCTCTGGGCCACGGGTTGGTTCCAGACCTGGAAGCCGCGCGGGCGACCCACGTTGGGCACAGCCGACGAGCCGGCACCCGCCCTGAGTTCCAGGCGATCCAGGGAACAGGCCAGCCAGAGAGAGGCGGGACGGCCCCATTTCTTCTCCTTGGCCGTAAACCACAGTGCCGCCAGGGGCGAGCGGTGCACCTCGATCGCCAGGACGTTGGTGCCCTTTCGGAGAAGTTCGCCCGGCAGTTTCACGGAGAGATTCCGGACCCGCCGCTTGAAGACCTCGGGAAACCGCTGGGGATCGCCCCACTCGTTTCTGACCAGTTCCCCGCCGGAGTCCAGATAGGCCTCGGAGGGATACACCTCCGCCGGCGTCTCGGGCCCGATCTCGCCGGCCGGCATCGAGGCCCGGGCGATCTCGCGGCCGTTAAGGCTGACTACCAGGCCGCCCTTGAAGGCAACCGACAGAGTAAGCTCGCCGGCCCGGGCCGGATCGCGAACCTCGAATTTGCCGCGGGCGCACACTAGCCCGATGGGGGCGTCGCCCGCGCCGAGACTCAAGTCCCTCAGCCTCGGCCATTCTCCATCGTCGAAGTCCGCATCCCGCCAATCCTCCGGAGGAGGAGCCGAGGAGTAGAGCACGGGCTTGACTTCCCTGGTGCGCTCTGTGTTGAGAGCGAAGTGCTCTACCGCCCCGTTCTCCCGCTGCACCTGGGCAGTGAACCGCATCGTGTAGAGGCGCAAGTAGCTGCTGCCGCTCAAGAGGACGGTCCCCGAGGCCGGCTCCGATCCGGGCTCACCAGCCATGGGGTCAGCCCGGCAGGTCAGCGCAGCAAGCGCGGCCGGCGCAACCATCCAGAAAGTCAGTCTTCCTCTCAGCGTCAGCATTCTGGCTCCTCCGGATTCAGGGCCTCTCTCACTTCCCCGGCTCGCGCAGATTCATGGGCAAGGTGATCCTGACTGTCGGCAGAGTCGGCTTCCGACGACGCTCCTCGATCCGGTCGAGCACCGTCCGCCCCACGTCGGCCATCGACCAGGTGGCCGCCGCGCCGGTCCGGGCAAGCTCGGGGCAGGCGGCCGCGTACCCGGACTCGTAGTGCTCCTCGAGGCACCAGCCGGCGATCACGAGGTCCTCGCCCAGCTTGAGCCCCTGCTCGAGCGCCGCGCGGGCCAGGGCGAGCGCCGCCGAGTGCCAGAGGGCCAGGACCGCCTTGGGCCGGTCCTTGGCCTTGAGATACTCACGGGCCGCCTCGATGTCCGCCGCGTTCGGAGTGCCGCTCCAGCCCTGGGCGTCGATCGGGATCCTCTCGCAGAGCAGGACCTCGGCGGCTCCGGAGAACCGGCGCCGGCCGGGGGGCAGGTCCTCGAGCGGCCCGTACCAGCCGATGCGCCGGTGGCCCCGGCGGACGAGCCACTCGGTGGCCAGCGCGGCGCCGTGGGCCTCGTCGCGGAGCACGTAGTCGATGCCCGGGACATAGTCGGGCGCGTCCAGCTTGATGGCCGGCAGGCCGAGCCGCCCCACGCCTTCCAGCAGGACCCTCGGGAAACTGTTGCTGAGCATTTCTTGCAGGATGACGGCCGTGGCGCCCATCGCGGAGAGCTGCCCGGCCAGCTCCTCGACGGACTGCTTCCGGTAGGGAACGAGCGCCACCGTCCAGCCACGGCCCATGGCCTCACGCTGCAGGGCGACCATCTGGGTCTGGTAGATGTCGCCGAGGTACGGCTGGTAGTTATCGGCCTCCTCCAGGAAGGCGACCATCTCGGTCCGCGGCAGCGGCGGCCCTCCGGCGGCCACCCGGTAGCCCATCCGCGGCTCGGCCACCACCAGCCCCTTATCCACCAGCTGGCGCATGGCGCGCTGCGCGGTGAGCGCGGCGCAGCCTAGCTCCTTGCTGAGCGCGCGAAGGGTGGGCAGGTAATCGCCGGCCTTGAAGAGGCCGTTTGCGATGCGGCCCTCGATGGACTTGGCCACGCCTTCGGCGCCCATGCCCGGGTGCGGATCCATCGCGTTTCGTCTGGTAGATGTCTGCTTTATCTGAGTCATCATGTGCCTTACTACACCGTCGCATGCGCGTTGTTGGCCTGGAAATCAACTATTACATAACATGCGTTATAATGGCGGTTAGGCGACAGCCATGGCCTGCCATCGATCTGCTATAAATGATGTGGGTGAGCCCTGCGCCTCACCCACTTGCACGGCCTAACATGCCTACGCACGCACCGGATGCATTCAGTCACTTCCCCGCCGGATTGGCGCCGCCGGCTCCGCCCACCAGCTCCGCGAGGGTCCTGACCTCCACCGTCTTGGGGTCGAGCTTCATGGCCGAGGCCTCGCCGTTGGCGCCCAGCGAGAAGAAGATGTCGCGCCTGGCGTCGTAGGCCAGGCCCCCGGAGCCCACGTTCCAGGAGTAGGGCCCGGGGAGCCTGAGCCCCACCCAGCGGTTGGCCTTGGCGTCGAGCGCCAGCATGTAGCCGCCGGGCAGCTTCGATGCGAAGAGGAAGATATCCATCCCGGGATGATGGGCGATCTCGCGGAGCGTCATGACCGACAGCGAGTTCTCCTTCCCGGCGTAGAGCGCCTTGATGTGCTCGGAACCCTCGGGCTTGAAGGAAGTGGCCTCGAGCGACGGCACGGCCAGGGCGAAGATCTCGCCCGAGAACGGATCGCCGTTGTAGTTCCCGCCGCTGAAGAACAGCTCGCGCTTTCGCACCGGATCGAAAACCAGCCCGGAGAAGTCGAGGCGCGGGCCGGGGAGCTTGCCCTTCACCTCCAGGTGCGTCCAGTCGAGCGTCTTGCCGTCGAGCTTCCAGAGGCCGTCGCCGTACCAGGTGATCGTCCCCAGTCCGGGCACGAAGCGGACCTGGGTGCCATAGACATCGAAGGCCCGGCCCGTGCGTCCGCGCCGCTCCCAGTCGCCCAGGTCCGGATCGTAGATGTAGGTGTGCGGGTCGTGGTGCTTGTTGTTGAGCCCCTGCCGGCCGTTGACGACCATGCGCTTCAACTCCGGGTCGTAGCCGTATGAGTTCCAGGAGTGCCCGCAAATCCAGGCGCGGCGCTGGAAGGTCCAGCCCGGGATGGACTCGCCGCCGCCCATGTAGCCCGGACCGTGCTCGGTTTCGACCAGCTGGTCCCAGCGGCCGGTGGCCAGGTGGAAGTGGACGGCGTCGGCGCCGGAGTAGACGCAGTGGCCGCCGCTGTACCAGTAGATCATGTCGCGGTCGGGGTCGAGCGCCATGGTGCCCCAGTCGCGGCCCCGCGGGCGCTGCGGGGGCTTCAGGTCCACCCAGGTGTTGGCCGGGAGCCCCGCGAGCGTCTTGCCGAACCCGGCGGCGTCGGGGCGCGGCCCGGCGGTGTAGTTGTCGGGACCGCCACCGCCCGGGCGGTAGAAGCGTTCATCGCCGGCTGCAGGCTGCGCGCCGGCCGGGCCGGTCCAGCTGTCGGCGGCCAGGTCGTAGACCCAATCGCCCGGGCCGGCATGGACCCAGGGGTAGCTGTCCCAGCCCGGCTGGGGCTGGCGATAGACGTAGCCGCCGCGCATCTTGAGCTTGCCGTCGCCGGCGCTCTCGAAGACGTGGTCGCCGCGCGGCTCGGGCGGGTTCTTCGGGTGGCGCTGGCGCCAGACGATCTCCCTGGGGTCGAAGGTCCAGAGCTCGTTCGAAAGGTAGTCGAGGTGGTCGCCGCCGAAGACCACGAAGAGGCCGCTCTTCGCGTCCCAGGCCGGCATGGCCAGCGCCCGGCCCGGCGGCTCGCAGTCGAGCAGGTCGGCGGCCCACTCGAGGCTCGTTCGCGCCGAGCGCAGCGCGGCGAGTTTCTCGGGAGTGGTCCTGGAGCCCAGCCCCTCGACCGCCGGCGGGACCTTGTCGAGCTGGGCGAGCGCCAGCGCCGCCTGGCCGGCCTGGTACTTGTCGGAATCTCCGGCGGCCTTGGCGACCTCCGCGCGGAGGGCCTTGAGCTTGCCGAGGAACTCCGCCCCCTTCGGCGCGACCTCCTTGTCCAGGAAGGCCTTCTCGGCGGCCTCATCGCGGCCCTCGAAATAGATGTGCCGGGCCAGGCTCGAGACGCGCTGGAGCGCCGGACGCAGTTCGCGGAGCGCGTCGCAGCTCGGCTGGAGCGGGTTCTTCTTGCGGAGTTCATCGCGCACCGGGACCCAGGCCCCGCCGCGCTTCACCAGGGTCGGCGGCCGCGGGTCGTCGGTGCGGAGGGACAGACCGCCGAAGGTGAGGCCCTGTCCATCGGGCAGTTCCAGTCGCCAGGACCAGATGACCGGGTTGCGCTCGGTGTATTCCGGATGGCCCGGCGAAACGTACTGTTTGCCTCGCGCGGCCGGGGCCGGCGGGCGGTACTTGGTGTTCTCCAGAAGCTGCGGCCGGGCCGCGCCGGCGTCTTCGGAGGCGCTGGCGACGGCGAGAACAAGGAGGAGGCACTGAGGGACTAAGGCACTGAGACACAGGATCAGGCACTGAGGCACTAAGGCACTCAGGCACTCAGTTCGGGGTTGCCTGACCGACTTTGCGTTGATGACAGTCATGTCTACCTCCGTTGTTGTTGACTCAGTGCCTTAGTGCCTCAGTCCCTCAGTGCCTTCCTACTTCACCGCCCTCGCCACCTCGCCGGCGGCCTCGAAGAGCCGCTCGTTGCGCTCCTGCCAACCGGAGGCGACGAACCATGGCCATCCGTTGAACCCGCCGATGCGCATGGCCTCCAGCCGCTCGTCGAGCAGCTCCTGGCAGCGCCCGGCGAGGTTGGGGTCGAGCCGGGCCTTGAGGGCCGGGTCGGTCAGAACCTTCTCGATGGCGATGCGCGCCTCGCACTCCTGCGCGCCGGCGCGGAGCATCTCGAACCTCACGGTCGAGACCGCCCCGGACTTCCCCGGCGCCAGGAAGGAGGCGTCGCTGCAGTGGATGCTGAGCGAGCCGCCGCCGCCGGTATCGCGGTAGCGGCCCACGGTCGTGCCCCTGAACCTGCCGTGTCCGTCCTTGAGCGCCGGCCAGAAGTCCGCTCCGACCCGGCCGATGCCCCGGCCTCCGCTGACGAGCATGCCCTCGGGGGTGATCATGTAGCGCACCGGGTTGGCGGTCTCGTTGAGCGGCCCGGGCCCGCCGACGCCCTCGCGCGGGAAGGACGTCCACAGGAAGGCGTTCTTCCAGCCGTACTGCCGCTTCTCGCCCGGGTCGGGGATCCGCGGCGCGCCCCAGACGCAGGCGAGGTATCCGAGGGGCACGCCGTGCAGCTCCTTGATCAACGGGTGGGTGTGGACCTCCCACTTGGCCTCGGGCAGGAGCGCCTTCAAGTCCTCGACGCAGGCCTTGCTGGGCCGGGTGTCGCCGCCCAACCCCACCATCATGGAGCTTTCGAGCCCGCGCTTCTTGAGGATCTCGCGCAACCCTTCGAGGACCGGCTTGAGGAACTCCCGGACCTCGGGCGTGCCCCACTCGGGACCGACGGCCTCCTCGAGCGCGCCGGTCTTGGGGTCGAGGACCGTGAAGCCCAGGCCCTTGCCCTTGCCGTCGCCCTTGCCGCCGAAGGCCCAGGTGCCGCCGGTGTAGACCTCCCAGCAGTAGATGCTGACCACCGGAGGTTTGCCCAGGTGCTTGACGGCCAGGTCGAGGTAGCGCTCGGCGATGCTGAAGTCGTACGTGAATGGGCCGAGGGGCGAGGGGCTAGAGGCGGGTCCCGCCTTGTCGTCGGCTCCAGGGCCGTCGTTTCCACCCGCCCCCCGCCCCGCGGCCCCCGCCCCTTCCTTCCGGATCCAGCGCACCATGCCGTGCTCGTTGCCGAAGTGCGTGCGCCGGAGCAGCGGGATGTATACCGTGTCGTTGCCCACCTGGCCGAGGAGCTCGAAGCTCTTCTCGAGGAGCTTCCAGTGCTCCTCCGACCACATGGGCACGCCGTAGCGCAGGGCCACCGAGTCGGGCGACTGGATGAGGCCCACGTGGGTGGCGAAGCTTTTCGGATCGGGCACCTCCCAGTCGGCCACCTTGAGGCGTATCGGCACCTCGACGGGCGCCGAGCCCGCCGCGCTGACCGTCACCTTGCCGGCATAGGCCCCGGGCCTGGCGTCGCGCGGCACGCGCACGCCGATCCAGATCGGCTGAACCGCTCCGCCGGCGGCCTTGTCGACCGGCACCTCGGCCGGCGCCTCGGGGTGCAGGCTGTCGAAGCCGCCGCCTGTGAACGGCGAGTCCGGCTGCGCGAAGCGGATCTCGACCGCCGAAGCCGGGATGCTCGCGCCTTGCCCTGAGCCCGCCGAAGGGCCGCCCTCGCACCTGAGCTCCGAGGCCGCAGCCTTCAACCCGGAGACCGCCGATGGCGAGCCGGCCACCACCTGGCCGGAGAAGACGCCGCCACGCGCGCCGCGAATGTCGATCGGCCGCAGGGGCTCGCTGGGGTCGCCGTAGTCCGAGGCGTAGGCCTGCTGCACGACCGGCTGGTTCCAGACCTGGAATCCGGCCGGCCGGCCGGTGTTGGCGACGGCCGAGGAGCCGGCCGGGGCGGAGAGCGTCAGCCCGCAGCCCATTTCCAGGCCTTCAACCTTGAAGGCCTCCAGTGCGCACATGCCCCAGTTGGCCCAGAACCGCTCGTGCTGCCGGACCTTGGCCTTGAACATCAGCTCCGAGGTCAGCGCGCCGTGGACCTCCACCGCCAGGACGTTGGTGCCCTTGCGCAGCAGCTTGGCCGGCAGCTTGACGCCGAGCGTCCTGACGCGATTCCTGAATCGGTCCGGGTACTTCTGCGGGTCGGCCCAACCGCGGCGCAGGAGGAAGCCGTCCGGATCGACGTAGGCCTCCGCCGGGTAGACTTCGGCCGGCGTTTCGGGCTTGAGCTCGCCGGCCGGCAGGAAGCCCCGGCCGACCTCCTGGCCGTTCAGATGGACGGCCGCGCCTCCGATGAAGGCGAGCGTGAGGGAGAGCTCCCCGGCAGAAGCCGGGTCGCGCACCTCGAAGCGGCTGCGCGCGCAGATCAACGCCGCCGGAAGGCTGCCCAGGCTGGCGCCGGTGCCGGCGAAGCCCCTTACCCGCACCCAGGCTCCGTCGTCGAAATCGACCTCGCGCCATTTCTCCGGCGGCGGCGGCGTGGAGCGGAAGTCCACCTTGACCGCCTTGGTCAGCTCCTTCTGTGTCACGTAGGGCTCGACCTCGCCGGAGTCCCGCTTGATCCGCGGCGTCGCGCCCATCGTGAAGCAGCGCGCGAAGCTGGACTTGTCGAGGATGGGGACGGCCTCGCCGGCGGTGGCAGTGGTGGTCAGCAGCAGGAGGAGGCACTGAGGGACTAAGGCACTGAGGCACTTAGTGCGCTTCGCCAGGCTTCGCTTTGAGGCTACGCCCCGGCACGCGCGCGCTGCCGGACCCATCAACTTTGTCATCATGCTGCTCCTCCTCCTTACTTAGTGCCTTAGTGCCTCAGTCCCTCAGTGCCTCTCTCACTTCCCCGCCGCCTTCGCCACTTCCCCGCACAGCGCCAGCAGCTCCGCGTCGCGCTCGGCCTGGAGCGGCGGCGTCCAACGGTTGACGAAGGCCGCGCCGCCAGCGAAGGCGATGGCGCTACCCGGGGCTCGCTCGTACCAGTGTTCGATGAAGCCACCGGCGCGCGCGTCCAGGTAACGGTTGACCCGGGCGGCGAGGTCCCCTCCGATCTTCCCGTCCTGGATCGCGGCCTCGAGATAGAGCAGGCCTTCGCAGATCTCGGTGCCTTCGCGCAGCGCCTCGAAACGCTCGGTGGCCACGGCCCCGTCCGGCCCGGGCGCGAGGATCGAGCGGGTCGCGTCCCTGGGGCCGCCGGTGCCGCGACCGCAGCCGAGCATGTAGTAGCCTTCGCCCTTGTCCTTCTTCACCGGGAACATGTCCCCGCCGAAGTCGCCGAGGCCGTCCTGGCCGCGCTGGACGATCTCCTCCGGCAGGTTGCGGATGGCCGGGAGCGTCCAGTTGTCCCAGTGCCGGTTGCGGGCCGTGTTGCACCATATGCCCGGCCGGGGCTTGAGCAACGCCCGGTAACCACGGGGCGACAGGCGGCCCTCGGTCCAGACCCCCACCGAGTACTTCACCGGCATGCTCACGTTCTTGTCCGAACTCGGGAAGGTCCCGCCCAGTGTCCCGTTGTGCGCGAAGTAGGTCCAGACGCCATCCGGCCAGATCTTCCTGGCCATGTCCACCATGAAGGGCTTCTGCGGATAGCAGTAGCTGCGGTGGCCCAGGGCGGCGACGTCCAGCCAGCCGCGGTCCTTGATGCGCGCGAGGGCCTCGTCGACGACCGGTTTCCAGAGCCTGTAGCTCTCCTCGGTGCCGATCTGCGGCAGCGTCAGGGGCTCGACCTTGCCCGTGGCGGGATCGAGCAACGAGACCACGTTGGCATTGAACTTCCCGGCCTGATACTCCTCGCCCCAGCAGTTGAGCTCCAGCGGCAGCGGCTTGCCCCAGTGCTTGACGACCAGGTCCAGGTACTTATCGAAGATCGAGAAGTCATGCTTGCAGCTGCCGTCCGGCTGCTTGATCCAGCGGATTATCGAGTCCAGATTGCCGTCCACCCCGCCCTGGAAGTTGAACTGGAGGTTCAGCGGCAGCTCGCGCGCGTTGATCTCGGCGAGCAGCGCCAGCGACTTGCCCATGAGCTCCCAGTGCCGATCGCTCCAGAGGGCCACGCCATAGTGCTTGGCGACCGATTCGGGAGACGTCAGAGCGAAGTGGTGCTGGCGGAAGTCTCTGGGGTCGGGCACGACCCAGCCGCTGACCTTCACATGCATGGGCACCCTGACCGGCGCGAGACCGTCGGCCGAAACGGTTACCGTGCCCTCGTAGGCGCCGGCCGGGGCGGTCTTCGGCACGCGCACCGTAAGCCATATGCAGGCCACGGCGCCGGCCGGCTGGCCGGTTGCCGGGGTCATCCCGAGCATGCCGGCGCGGCGCTGCGGAGCGGCGACCTTCAGAGCGGGGACCTTCGCCGGGATGGCCTCGGCCAGAGCGTTGAACCGGTAGGCAGGCAGCAGCCAGGAGTCCGCCGGAGTCGCCGGCTCGGCGTAGCGGATTTGGACTGCCGAGGAGGGAATGGCGCCGGTCCCACCGGCCTGCTTGAGCTCGCTGACCGATACTTTCAGACCACTGATGTCGGCGGCCGAGCCCACGGCGATTCGCCCCGAGAAGACACCATTGATGGCAGCGTTGATGGCCAGCGGCCGGAGCGCCTCCGCCGGGTCGCCATAACTGAAGGCGTCGAGGGTGTCGAGCGGCCCTACGGTCCAGACCTGGACGCCCTTGGGACGGGAGGTGTTGGATGCGATGCCTGCGCCGGAGGCCGAGGTCAGACTGAAGCTGCTCAGCCCAGCGCTGGCCCAGAAGCCGGCCCGCCAGCCGCTGGCTCCCACCGGGCGCTTGGCCTTCATGGCGCCCTCGCCGATCGGCGCGCGGTGGATTTCCAGTGCCAGGACGTTCGTACCCTTGCGCAGGACCTTGGCCGGCACGATCGCCTCGCAGACACGGTAGCGGCGATCGAAGTTGCCCTGGTCGACGAGGCAGTACTCGCTGTCGGGGTTGTCCAACTGCCAGGCGTAAAAGCGTCCCGAGGAAGCGTGCTTGCCGCGCTTCAAGCCCTGGTAGGCGCCATCGGCGCCCACATGGAGATCGTCCGGGTACTTCTCGGCGACGGTCTCGGGTTTGAGCTCTCCGGCGGGGAGGTGGCCGCGCGCCACTTCCTCGCCATTGACGCGGACCACGACGCCGCCGACGTACTCGACCCACAGCTTGAGCCCGCCGGCCGCGGCCGGGTCGGTGACCTCGAAAGTCGTGCGGGCCAGGATCATCGAATTGACCGTGGCCAGATGCAGGCCGCTGTCGGCGCCGCCGCCCGGGCCGGTGCTGCCGCAGCGCATCTCGATGGGCGTGCGCTGGCGGGCCCAGCCGGAGTCGTCGAACCCGGGCTCGGTCCAGTCGGCGGGCGGCAGCGGCGACTGGAACTCGGTGAAAGGCTTCCCTCCCTTCGCGTTCGGGTCGGGGCAGGGCCTGAGCTCTCCGCCGGCGAGCATCACCGGCGTCCGATAGACCAGGAAGCCGCGAAGCTGGCTGTTGTCGTCCAGTACGGCCGTACCCTCGCCGGCGCGTGCCGGGAGGCAAACGGAAAGGCACAAAGGCACACAGGCACAAAGGCACAGGATCAGGCACTGAGGCACTAAGGCACTCAGGCACTCAGTTCGGGGCTGCCTGACTGACTTCCCCTTGATGACAGTCATGTCCTGTCTCCTTATGCTGTTGCCTCAGTGCCTCAGTGCCTCAGTCCCTCTCCCCCCCACCCCCCGGCTCCCGCAGCCTCATGGGCAGCATGATCCTCGCCGACGGCAGGTCCGGCTCGCGGCGGCGCTCGGCGATGCGGGCCAGGACCGTCCGGCCGACCTCGGCCATCGACCAGGTCACCGCGGCGCAGGATTCGCGCAGTTCCGGGCATTCCCGCGCGTACTTCTCGTCGAAGTGCTCCTCGAGCGCCCAGCCCACCAGGTCCAGGTCGGCGCCCAGCTTCAGCCCCAGCTCCCGGGCGGCGAGCGCCAGGGCCTGCGCGGCCGTCTGCCAGAGGGCGAGCACGGCGCGCGGCCGGTCCGGCTCGAGCAGATAGGCGCGGGCCGAGGCCACGCTGGTCGGGTCCTCGATCTCCCGCCACCCGCCGGCCTCGGCCATCAGCCCCGCGCCCCGCAACGCCTCGACCGCCCCGGCGAAGCGCCGCCGGCCGTTGCTGCTGCCCTCCAGGGGACCGTACCAGCCGATCCGCCGATGACCGCGCCCGACGAGGTACTCCGCGGCCAGCGCCGCCCCGTGGGCCTCGTCGCGCATGACCAGATCCAGGCCCGGGGCCTCGCAGCACACGTCCAGGCTCACCGTCGGCAGCCTCAGCCCCACGAGCGCGGCCGGCAGTCCGGCGGGGAAGCGCTCGCCGATGTCCTGGAGGACGAGCGCGGTCGCCCCCATCTCGTGCAACTGCGCCGCCAGGGACTCGACCGGCTGCCCCGCGTACGGCAGCGATGCCGAGGCCCACCCCCGGCTCAGCGCCCCGCGCCGCAGAACGGCCAGCTGCGTCTCGTGGATGTCCCCCAGGTAGCCCTCGTAGCCGGTGGTGTCCTCCAGGGTGACGAGCACCTCCTGGGCCCGGGAGGCCGCGCCGGCCGTGGTCACGCGGTAGCCGTGGCGCGGCTCGGCGACGATCAGCCCCCTGTCGGCCAGGTGCTTCATGGCCCGGTGCGCCGTGAGCGGAGCGCACCCCAACTCCCTGCTCACCTCGCGGACGCTCGGCAGATAGCTGCCCTCATGCAGGAAGCCGCTGCCGATGCGCCCTTCGAGCGCCCGGGCGATCTCGGCGACTCCGACCTTGTCTCTGGATCCCATGGAACCTCCTGCATCCATCCTGTTATCCGCCAGGTCACATCTGTATCACCATACACCTGAATGCAAACGCAGTTCGCACCTATTTTTGAGATTTTGTAAGGAGACTTTGACGCCACAATCTGTATCACTCCTGTATTTCCATCTCCCCGCACCGCATTGGCCGCACAGGGGTACCAGCCCATTGCGCTCGCCATGCGCTTCTCCTCGCATCCTGGCCATAACGCGCCTGCGGATCGCCGCGACTGCCCGCCGTGGCCCTCGCTCCGGGCTGTTTCAAGAAGCCCGTTTCACCGTAGAGGCACGGAGCCGCAGAGCTGGCTCACGAACGCGGCCAGGCGATTTCTGAGAGGAAGAACCTCGACCGCGGACAGCATTCTGTCTCTGCGTCTCCGCGCCTCGGCGGTGAAAAACGCTTCCTGCAATGGCCCTGGGACCCTTGCTCCGCGCACTTGCGATTCGCCGCCTTGCGCCTAGAATCCCTGTAATCCGCACAGAGATCTCGAGGAACCGAATCTTGGGCCCCAACTGCGTAGCGACGACAAACGTCTGATGTACGGCCGGGAGTTGCACTCACGCCGGAGCGCGATTGTCAGCCGCGCCGCGGCGCCGACGCCCCCTCCTCCGTCGAAATGGAATCGCGCCGGCGCCCCGAGGGTTCTCTATGTGCCCGAGCGCGCCCGGCCGGCCGGGGATTGGCTATGCTGACCTGTCTGCTCTACCGGCTGATGTCGCTGGCCGCCAACCTGCTGCCCAGGTCGCTCGGCAACTGGGTGGCCCTGCGCATGGCCGACGCCTACTACTTCTTCTTCCGCCGCGCCCGCGAGGCCGTGGCCGCCAACATGCGGGTCATCCTCGGCGAGGAGGCCTCGCCGGCCCATCGCCAGTACGAGCTGCGCTGGACCTTCCGCAGCTTCGGCAAGTCCATGGCCGAGTTCATCGGCAGCCGGCGCTACAACGCGGCCTTCATCGACCGCTGCGTGGCCTTCAAGGGCCTGGAGCACATCCACGCGGCGCGCGCCGCCGGCCGCGGGACCGTGCTGGTCAGCGCCCACATGGGCAACTGGGAGCTCGGGGGCGCGGCCATGAGCTTCATGGGCTTCCAGGTCCTGGCCATAATCCAGCCACACCCCAACCCCCGCGTGCACCGCTTCTTCATGAGCCAGCGCGAGAGCCACAACTTCAAGACCCTTCCGGTCGGCGCGGCGGCGCTGCCCATCCTCCGGCACCTCAGGCGCAACGGCATCGTCGCGGTGATGGGCGACCGGGCCTACGGCGAACAGGGGCTGACCATCGACTTCTTCGGCCGGCCGGCCGTCTTCCCGAGCGGCCCGGCCCGCCTGGCCCTGGCCGACGGCGCGGCCCTCATCCCCACCTTCGTGCTGCGCCGCTTCGACGACAGCTTCATGATCATCGTCGAGCCGCCCATCCCCGTGCCGGAGTGCCCCCGTCGCCACCGGGCCAGGGAGATGACCCAGGCCTTCGCCCGCGTCCTCGAGCGCTACGTGCGCGACAACCCGTCGCAGTGGATGCCGTTCTTCCCGGTGTGGGAGGGATCCGGCCGGCCGCCCTCCGGCTCGCCGGCGCCGGCCCCGAACGACCTCCTGGTCGCTGGACGGGACGGCCCATGACCCGGCTGCGCTGCGCCTGCGTGATCCCCGCCCTCAACGAGGAGGCGGCCATATCCGGCGTGGTCTCGGCCTGCCGCGCGCAGGACCTGCCGGTCTACGTGGTCGACGACGGGTCGCGCGACGCGACCGCCGAGCGGGCGCGCTCGGCCGGCGCCACGGTCATCGTCCACGAGACCAACCTGGGCAAGGGCCGGGCCATGGCCGACGGCCTCGCCCGGGCGGCCGCCGACGGCCACGAGGCGGTGGTCTTCCTCGACGCCGACGGCCAGCACGATCCGGCGGAGCTTCCGGCCTTCCTGAGCGCCGCCGGGGAAGGTGCCGACCTGGTGGTGGGCTGCCGCAACCTCGACGCCGAGCGCATGCCCTTCCTCCGGCGCATGACCAACCGCTTCACCAGCTGGACCCTGTCGCTCCTGGCCGGGCGCAGGCTGAGCGACACCCAGTCCGGCTACCGGCTGGTGCGCGTCGGGGTCTGGCCGCGCATCCGCCCGGAGTCCGGCCACTTCGCCGCCGAGAGCGAGATGCTGGTCCGCGCCGCCCGCCAGGGGGCCCGCATGGCCGAGGTGCCCATCAAGACCATCTACGGCGAGGAGGTCAGCCACATCAATCCGGTCCGCGACACCTGGCGATTCATCAAGCTGGTCGCGCGGCTGGCAGTCATGAGGTAGCGGCCGGGCGCGCGGCCGGGCCGGCGTCGCGGCAATAGCGAAGACCGCCGGCGGCGGTCATCCTGGCGTCGAGCGCCTTTGTCCACCCTGCCCCGCCCCGCCCCACCTCGAGCTCACGGCACGCCAGGCCGGCGACTCCGCCGGCCTGGGGTTTGTGTCAGCCCCTTTGCGACGGTCCGGGCCTCCGGCCCGGCTGGCGGTTCCTCCGGGGCCGGTTTCCGCCGCATTCC
>CALGYR010000088.1 GCA_937935355.1 uncultured bacterium
TTTGTGGGGCCGGCGGAGTTCTGTGCTTGCTTTTGTCCTTTACAGATGAAAAGCCATGGCTCACACCCCTCGCCAGTCGAAGAGCACCGAGAGCCGCTCGCATCTTCCTCTGAGCAGGTCCTGGTAGGCCGCCTGGCAGTCTCGCGGGGAGCGCGCCTCCCAGAGACCGTCGACCCTCACGCACCGGTCCCGGATCCACTCCATGGCCGCCGCTAAGTTCGCGAAGAGGCTCCCCGTCCGGAAGTCCTCCGGCTGGCGGGGGACCTCCCACTCCCAGCCGGAGCGGAGCACGGCGTAGTTGTGGAAGACGGCGTGGAGCACGTCGAAGGCCGGCATCTCCGCGCGCCTCTCCCAGGGCACGCCGACCAGCACCACCTCGCCGCGGCGGCGCACCGCGCGGCAGCCGTCGAGCACCGCCGCCTCGTGGCCGGAACATTCGAGGACCAGCGCGATCCGGCCCTTCACCTCGGGATCGTCGAGCGGAATGCGCTCGCGGACGTCGGCGAGCCCCGCTCGCCGGGCGGCGTCGCGCCGGGCCTCGACCGGGTCGCAGGCCAGCACGCGGTAGCCCGATGCCGCGAAGACCTGCGCGCCGAGCAGCCCGACAACGCCGAGACCGGTCACCGCCACCAAGTCCGGCGGCCGGGCGGTCGTGGTCACCAGCGTGCTCATGGTGATGCCCATCATCCGGGCGAAGACCGCGCGCTCCGGCTCGAGCCCGGCCGGCACCGGCACGCAGTCGCGCCGCTCGGCTCTCTGCAGCAGCCGATGGTTGCCCATGCAGAAGGCCCGGTCGCCGGGCTTGAGGTCGGTCACGGCCGGGCCGACCGCCCCGACCTCGAAGACCGCCGCGTAACCGCTGCCCCGGGGGTACTTGCCGGGAAGCAGCCCGCGGTAGACGGCCTGTTCCGTCCCGGCGCTGACCAGCGAGACCAGCGTCCGACCGGCGACCTCGGTGGCCCCTGGCGGCCGCTCCTCGGCTGGCTCGGCGACGAACTCGGCGCGCTCCGGGGCGGCGAAGCGGATGACCCGATCCGACGAATCCGTCGAATCCGACCGATCCGTCGGATCGACCGGCCGCCCCGCCGCGCTCACAGGGTGAGCCCTTCGGCCCTCGCCACCTCGCGCAGGTGGCCGGCGGCCAGATCGTACTCGGCCTCGGAGGGCAGATGCTCGAGCATTACCGGCGTGTCCGGGTCGAGCGCGGCCACGGCCGAGAGGTACGCGCGGTAGTCGAGCCCTCCGGTCCCGGGGCGGACCTCGTCGAGATGCACGGTGAGCTTCTCCGCGAGGCGGACATCCTTGGCGTGGCAGCTCCGGATGCGCGGACCGAGTCGTTGCACGAAGTCCCGGATCATCGCGCCGTTGGCGGCGTAGATCTGGGGGCTCGAGACCATGTTGACCGGGTCGAAGTGCACCGCGAAGGCCGGCCGGTCGATGGCGGCCAGCAGTCGCTCGTAGCTCTCCGCCGAGTCCGGGTGCATCCACGGCATGGTCTCGAGAGTGTAGAAGGTCCGGTGCGGCCGGACGGCATCGACGATCTCGCGCACGCAGGCGACGATCATATCGAAGGTCTCCCCGCCGAGGTTGAGCGGGTGCGGGCCGTCCCACTTCGATCCGCGCGAGCCGGAGATGTTCACGCAGCAGCGCGCCCCGACACGCTCGGCCAGTGCAAGCGCCCGCTTGCACTTCTCGAGCGCCGCGCGCCGCTCGACCCCGTCGGACGAGAGCGGGTTGCTCCAGGCCCCGACTTCGGCGATGGTCAGATCGGCGCGAGCGGCCGCCGCCGACCATCCGGCGCAATCGGCCTCCGAGGCATCGAGCGGCAGCGGACAGAAGGCCGCCCGGTATCCCTTGGTGCGGCAGGCCTCGACCCACGACTCGGGGTCGACCGGCTTCGTGAACAGGGGGCCTCCCAGGCGCATGGTCATCTCCTTTCGAGCCCAGCGGCTCCACGCACCCAAGCTTACCCGGCGGCGCCCTGGCTTGACAATGCCACGGCGTCGCATAAATATATCCGGCACTACTGACCAGCTTGGAGATGGCCTTGCCAGAACTGCTGGATACGATCCCGCCCGAGGCCCTGGAGTGCACCTTCCTCAAGCCCGGGAGGGGCGAGTCTTTCACCCACGGCTGGGTCCACGTGAAGACCTGCCCTTTCACGATCGTCGCCCTGCCGGTGGTCGGCCGGTACGAGGTCCGGCTCGGCTCGGGCCACGCGATGTGCGAGCCCGGCGAGGCCTTCCTGGTCAACGCCAACCGCGAGGTGGCCATCACCCACCACTGCGAGGGAGGCGCCGGCGGGACCATGGCCTCGCGCTGGCTGCACGCCCACTGGACGCTCTTCGGCTCGGTGGACTTCGCCGGGCTTCTCGAGCTGCCGCTCCGCCTCGACGCCGGGCGCACCAAGCCTCTGTGGGACCTCATCGAGGAGCTTCTGGCGCTGCCGGGCGCGGGGCTCGCGGCCGCCGCCCGCCGGCAGGAGCTCTCTTTCCGGGCGCTGCGGCTGCTCTGCGAGGCGTCCCCCGCGCGGGCCGGGGCGCTCGAGGCGCTCGGCGCCAGCGAGCGGCTCCGGCCGGTCACCGCCTACATCCGCTCGCACCTGGCCGACCGGCTCTCGGTCGAGGACCTGGCCCGCGCGGCCTACCTCTCCGGCTCGCGACTGCACGCACTCTTCCGCGAGACTCTGGGCCGCGCGCCGATGGCCTACGTCCGGGAACTGCGTCTGGCCGAGGCCCGGCGGCTGCTCTCGGCCACCGAGCTGGCCGTCGGCGAGATCGCCGAGGCCACCGGGTTCGCCAACCAGTTCCACTTCAGCCGGACCTTCCGCCGCGCGTCGGGGATGACGCCCAGCGCCTACCGCCGGACGCACTCGGGATGGGTGGTGTAGTCATGGCATGCGGCACGGTTGCGGGAATCGCCACGTGCTCCGCTCGCGGTGACGCGCTTTCAGCGCAGAGGCCGCGGAGGTGCGCAGAGGCCCGCAGAGAACGACGTCGACTTTTGATGGCAGCCAAAGCGCATCCTCAGCGACCTCCGCGACCCTCCGCGTCCTCTGCGTTGGAACTACCTGCTGAAGCGGCGCGAGGTGAAAGGTTCACGAGACGGCACCGCGCGGCTGCTCCTCATCTTGCAGGGAGCCGGCCCCCCACTATAAATGGGGCGGTTTCGGAGGGGTCCGCGTGTCTGAGCTGAAGCTTCTGACGGCCCTGGTGCTTGCCGCGGCAGTCGCCGTGGGCGCCGCCGCGGCCGAGCCACCTGCCGAACCGCCTCCGGCCGAAGAGAAGCCGCCCAACCCCTTCGGGGAAGTCAAGCCCGAGCGCGCCGACGCTCTGCCGGGCAGGATCCTGCTTTCCGACGGCAAGGACATTCGGGGCAGGCTCTACCTCACCCGCGACAAGAAGATCGAGCTCTTCGACACCCGGCGCCAGGAGTGGAACAAGCTGGAGCTGAAGGACCTCGAGCGCCTGGACATCTCCGTGGAGAAGGAGGAGACCGTCAAGGAGTGGCGCTGGAAGGAGAACGGCTCGGACGTCAAGGTGGACACCGGCCGGACCAAGGTCGACCGCACCTACAAGTGCGCGGCCACGAAGGCCGACGGCACGAAGATCGGGGGGCACCTGCGCGGCACGGTGATCTACGTACAGGAGAAGGACGACGCCGAAGCCCGGCGCTTCTTCCTGCTCTGGAACCAGCCGGGGCCGGAGGACTTCGACCAGAAGCCGGAGGATTTGATCTACGTCAAGGCGGTGATCCTGGGCGGGGAGGCGGCCAAGCCGGCCAAGTCGGACGGGTCCGACAAGTCCGACGCGTCCGACGGGTCCGACGCCACCAAGGTGTCGCTGATCCTGGTCGACGGCGGCACGAGGAAGATTCCGGTTATCATCGCCGTACGCGAGATGACCGGCCTGGGCCTTAAGGAGGCCAAGGAACTGGTAGACAATGCGCCCAAGCCGGTGAAGACCGGGCTGTCCAAAGCCGAGGCCGAAGAGCTCCAGAAGAAACTGGAGGCCGCCGGCGCCAAGGCGAGGATCGAATAGCATGACCCCTTCCGAGAGCCGCAAGTCCGCCGAACGCCTGGCCGAGTCGCGCCGCCAGGAGCGGCTGGCCTACATCGGGACCCTGGCCTCGGGGCTGGCCCACGAGATCCGCAATCCCCTGAACTCCATCAAGCTCAACGTCGAGCTCATCGAGAGCGAGCTCTCCGGCTCGGAGCAGTGCGATCCGGCGGCGCTCCGGAAGCGCCTGGGGCGCATCCACCGGGAGGCCGACCAGCTCCAGGCCATCCTCGACGAGTTCCTGACCTTCGCGCGGCCCCCGAAGATCGAGGTGATGGTCACCGACCTCAACCAGTACCTCGAGGACCTGCTCGAGTTCTACGAGCCGGAGTGCCGGCGCGCGGACATCGTCGTGAAGCGCGACTTCGCCAAGGAGCTCTACCCGGTCCGGGTCGACCCGGCCCAGTTCAAGAACGTGATCCTCAATCTGCTCATCAACGCCCGCGACGCGGTCCGCGAGCACGGCGAGATCGCCGTCGCGACCCGCGAGCTCGAGCAGGAGGTCCAGATCCGGATCTCCGACAACGGCGGCGGGGTCAAGTCCGGCGACGAGGAGCGGATCTTCGAGGTCTTCTTCAGCACCAAGGAGCACGGCACGGGACTGGGCCTGGCCATCGCCCGCCGGATCGTCGAGGAGCACGGCGGCCGGCTCTTCCTCGAGAACCGCCCGGGCCTGGGCGCGACCTTCGTGATCCGCCTGCCCAAGGGCATCTTCCTGGAGTTCGAGCGCGAGGGCGGCCCGACGTTCGGAGCCACAGATGAACACAGATGAAGGCCGACGATGGCGCCAACATGCAACACACAACATACAACACACAACATGCAGAGCGAATCAGGGATGCAGATCGATGGTGAATAGCGGACAAGCCCGGCGGCAACGACAAGATCGGCCGCTTCCGCTATTTCACTGCGTGTTGGGTGTTGCATGTTGCATGTTGAATGTTGCCGTTGGCCATCTTTGCCCCGCGAGCCCCTTGGAGGCCCTCCCGTGACCCGCCGCCACACCGTCCTCGTCGTCGACGACCACGAAACCACCCGCGAGACGCTCCGCGAGCTCCTCGAGCGCGAGGGCTGCGAGGTGCTCACCGCCGGCTCGGTCGAGGGCGCCCGCGAGCGCCTGACCGAGGCCGACCTCGACGTGGTCCTCACCGACCTGCGCCTGCCCGACGGCGGCGATCGCGGCGGGCTCGAGGTGCTGGAACGCTCGCGCCGGGCCGACCCCGGCCGGCCGGTGGTGGTCTTCACCGCCCACGGCACGGTGGATACCGCCGTCGAGGCCATCAAAAAGGGCGCCCAGGACTACGTCGAGAAGCCGCTCGACCTGCGGCGGCTGCGCCAGGTGCTCGAGAACGCCTTCCGGGTGCGGAACCTCGAGATCCGCAACGAGGAGCTCTCCCGGCAGCTGGCCGAGGCCGGCGGCTTCGGCGAGCTCCTGGGCCAGAGTCCGGCGATGGTCGAGCTCGCCGAGAAGGTCCGCAACATCGCCCGCACCAGCTCCACGGCGCTCATCACCGGCGAGAGCGGGACCGGCAAGGAGCTCGTCGCCAACGCCATCCACCGCTGGAGTCCGCGCGCGCGGGGGCCGCTCATCAAGGTGCACCTCGGCGCGCTGCCCCGGGAGCTCATCGAGAGCGAGCTCTTCGGCTACGAGCGGGGTGCCTTCACCGGCGCGGTCCGGCGCAAGCTCGGGCGCTTCGAGCTGGCCGACGGCGGCACGCTCTTCCTCGACGAGATCGCCGAGGTCCCGCCCGAGACCCAGGTGAAGCTCCTGCGCGTCCTCGAGACCCGCCAGTTCGAGCGGCTGGGCGGCACCTCGCCCATCAAGGTCGACGTGCGCATGGTCTGCGCCACCCACCAGAATCTCAAGGCGCTGGTCGAGCGCGGCGCCTTCCGCGAGGACCTCTTCTTCCGGATCAACGTGCTGGCGGTCGAACTGCCCCCGCTGCGCGAGCGCGCCGGCGACGTGCCGCTCCTGGTGGGGGCTTTCGCCGCGCAGTTCCCCGGGCCCGAAGGCGCCGTCAAGGAGTTCGCTCCGGAGGCCCTGGCCGCCATGGAGCGCTACTCCTGGCCGGGCAACGTCCGCGAGCTCAGGAACGTGGTCGAACGGCTGGCCGTCATCCTGCCCCGGCGGGTGGTGCGCGCCGAGGACCTGCCCGAGGAGATCCGCCAGGCCGCAGGCGTCCGGCCCCGCGCCGGCGCACCGGGCTCGACGCTCGCGGCGCTCGGCGGCCGGCTGAACCTCGCCGAGCTCGAGAAGCAGGCCATCGTCGCGGCGCTGGCCGCCACCGGCGGCGTCAAGAAGGCCGCGGCCGGAGAGTTGGGCATAGGCGTCCGCACCCTCTACCGCAAGATGCAGGAGTACGGCATCGGCGAGGAGGCGAAGACCCCGTGATGAAAGAGGGACTAAGGGACTAAGGCACTGAGGGACTGAGGCACTGAGGCACTGAGGGAGACTTGAAGACAACTCTGCTGTCCTCTGTATCTTAGTCTTAGTGCCTTAGTGCCTCAGTGCCTCAGTGCCTCAGTCCCTTCCCCCTACATGCCGGCCACCCCATTTTGCCATGAACCTCTTTCCAGGTCCGGTGTACCTGTATATCGGACATAACGGAGGCACGCACATGGACGAACTGCAGGTCGGCGGACGGGTCCGGGAGCTGCGCAAGCGGCGCAACATGTCCCTGCGGGGGCTCGCGCGCCAGTCGGGCGTGGCGCTGAGCTTTCTCTCGTCGCTCGAACGGGGAGGGAACTCCGTCTCGGTGGGCACCCTGAAGACCATCCTCGAGGCCCTGGGCACCAACCTGGGCGAGTTCTTCGGCGGCCAGGCGCCGGCGCCAGCCCAGGTGGTCTACCGCAGCGGGGAGCTCGCCGAGATCTCGGGCTCCAAGCGCGGCCTTCGCTTTCTCGAAGTGGCGTCCGGCCGGCCCGGCCGGGCTCTGCAGCTGGTCCTCGAGAACTACGAACAGGGCGGGGACACCGGTCCGGAGCCCTACCGCCACGAGGCCGAGGAGGCCGGGCTGGTCATCAAGGGGCGGCTCGAGCTCACCGTGGACAACGAGCGCTGGGAGCTCGGCCCCGGCGACGCCTACTACTTCGACAGCCGCCGGCCGCACCGGGTCCGGAACGTCGGCAAGGGAGCGGCCCAGGCGGTGTCGGTCAACACGCCGCCGAGCTTTTGAAGGAGGATTGAACGTGAGAAGCCTGCGGACCGTCTGCGTTTTGGTCTTGGCCTGCGGAACGCTTCCGGCTGCCGAGCCCGTCCCCGCGCCCAAGCCCGTCGACCTCAAGGCCCTGCCCGCCAACCAGTGGATCGAGCGACCGCTGTCCGGCTGGAAGGGCAAGACCTCCTACGGGGCCGAGCTCTGGGCCGGGTTCTGCCCGGCCGGCGAGATCGGCGTCGTGGTGCTCGACCACGAGGCCAAGTCCGGCAAGGCGCGCGTCATCCGGCTCGACCCGGCGAGCGGGGCGTGGACCGAATCCGGCTCGGCGCCCGTCGAGGCCGCCTTCAAGGACAAGTTCAACAACCCGGTCACCGAGTTCCTCGACGGCATGCAGCTCTGCTGGGATGGCGACCGGGGAGCGCTGGTCGGCCTGACCGCCACCCACCTGGACGGCCGGGGCCGTACCATGGAGTTCGACCTGGCGGGCAAGAAAGCCGCGGGCTTCAAGCCCGACTCCTCCCCGCCGGTGGTCACCGCGGCTTCGCTCTGCTACGACCCAGTGAACAGGGAGGTGATACTCGCCACCGGCGGCTTCTCGCCGGTCGGCGGCACGGACGGCACCTGGCTCTACGACGGGTCCAAGAAGCAGTGGCGGCGCCTGGAGACGCCCACGGAAGTCGACGCGATCCGGCTGCCGCTCGAGGCCGCCCGCGACCGACTCGTCGACCTGCGCTGGTTGGTCTGGAAGAACCTCGAGTTCCGCGCCACCGGGCGGGAGAAGCTCCTCGACGAGCGCTCCGGAGGCGAGGCGCTAGCCAGGGAGGCGGCGGATCTCGCTGTCGAGATCGGGAAACTCGGCAAGGCTGCCGAAGCGAACTCGGCCAAGGCGGAGCGGCCGTATCACAAGAGCTGCCTGGCGGCGGCGGGCAAGCTCCTGGCCGAGGCGCGGGGCAAGCTCGGCGGAGCCGACGCGAAGCTGAAAGCCGGCAGTCCGGAGGAGTTGGAGGCGCTCTACCGCGGCAACCTCGTCCCGGCGCTCGAGGCCGTCGAGAAGGCGGTCTCGGAGCTGGCGGTGGCGCCCGAGCCGCGGATGAGCTCTCGCCTGGTCTGCGATCCGAAGAACAAGCTGATCGTCTGCTTCGGCGGCGACGCGCAGTGCGGGGCCTGGGGCGACACCTGGGTCTACCACTGCGAGGGCCGCTGGTGGGAGCGCCGGCACCCCCGGACGCACCCTCCCGCCGGCGAGGCCCGGGCGCTGGCCTACGACGCGGCGAGCGGCCTGGTCGTCTACATGCAGGCCGCGCGCTGGGGCGGCAAGAGCGAGCGGCTCTGGACCTACGACGCCGCCAGGGACGAGTGGCGCTGCCTTGAAATCCCCAGGCCCGGCGAGGCATTCTGGCTGGAGCACGACGCCGCGGCCGGCTGTCTGGTGGCTCTCAACCAGGACCTCAACCAAGCCTGGCTGCTGCGGCTCGATCCCGTCGGCGCCAAGGCCGTCGACGTCCAGCCCGGGCCGGAGGTCCGGCTGACACCCAACGAGGGCGAACTGGCCCTGCGTGACGCGGCCACGGTCGCGGACCTGCGGCAGTGGAAGGCCGCCATGGACGAGTGGGTCAAGGGCGTGCCGGCGAACGCCTGGGTGAAGGTCCCCACCAACGGCACCGGCCGGCCCAACGGCGGCCGGACCTGGAGTTCGATCGTCCTCGACCCGGACCGCCACCAGGTCTACTATCGCGACGGCGGCCACGGCTCTTACCACGGCGCGGACACCGACCACTACGACCTCTCCACCGGGCGGTGGTTCCGTTCCGGCCGGCACTACATGCCGCCCTGGCCGATGGGCACCTACTTCGGATGGGGGCGCTCCTTCGGCTACGCCCCCTGGGCGGTGCACACCTACAAGTACGGGCTTTTCATGAACCCGCTCCGGAAGCGGCTGCAGCGCTCCATCGGCCAGTCCGGCCGGATGGAGGGCGCTGAGGCCGGCGCGGTCCTGGAGTACGACCCGGACACCGGCCGCTGGGCCCGCGGGTTCCAGCCGCTCGGCGCCGGCGCGGGCGGGGCCTTCGGCGGCGGCGTCACCGTCCCGGGCGTTACCGGGGGGATGCTGAGCATCGACAACTTCACCCGCTACGGCCAGAAGGACGGCGAGGCCACCTACGCGACCACCGAGGGCGTCAAGCAGTGGAAGAACCTCGGGACGCTCCCGCGCGCCCACGACGACCATTGCTTCAGCTGGTTCTTCGACCCCAAGCGCAACCGGGCCATGTTCTACGGAGGCCCCAAGGGCCAGCCCCAGGAGCTCTTCGCGCTGGACCTGGCCGCCGAGGCGCCCAAGTGGCAGAAGCTGGAGGTCAAAGTGACCGGCCCGGACGGGGACAAGCTGCCGCTCTCCGACCGCGAGGTGGTCTACGTCGCGAAGCACGACGTCTTCCTGATGATCGCGGCCTCGGCCACCCCCTACGCCAAGGGGCAGTCCGAGGAGATCTGGCGGCTCGACCCCAAGGACGGTTCATTCTCCCGGCTCCAGTTGGCCGGCGAGGTGCCGCCTTACGGTGGCGTCTCCAACGGATTGCAGTACGATCCCGTCAGCGACCTGTGCTTCTACAAGGCCGCCGGACAGCCGATGCTGGCCTTCCGCTACGCGCCTGAGAAGTCGGAATAGTCTCGGCCACCGCAGACGAGGGGAAAATGACATGCGTCGCGCGACAGTCCTGTTGGCGGTCACTGCCTTGACCGCATCGTGCCTGCCCCGACCGGAGGCCCGCCGGGACGGCGGCAGCCCCCGCGCGCGCCTCTCGCGGGTCGCGCTCTGCGACGCTCTGAGCGAATGGTCGAGCCAGACCGGCCGGAGCCACTGCTATTCCGCAAGGCTGCCGGAGATCGAGATCGTCGTCGCCCGGCCCGGCGACCGGTTCGAGCTCGAGCCCGTCCTGGCGCGGGCCGGCTGGGAGATGCTCGCCGCCGGCGAGGTGACCGTCATCTCGCGCCGGGGCGACGAGGCCGCGGCGGCAAAGCTCGCCGAGACGCTCCTCGATTCGCCGGATGAGGCCGAGCGCCGGGCGGCGGCGCACGGGCTCGGCAGGCTAACCGTCCCGGCCGCCATTCCTCCGCTCGTCGCCGGACTTGCCGACAAGAGCGATGGCGTGCGCTTCCAATGCCTGGAGGCCCTCTGTGCCCTGGAGGGCGACTTCGAGGTGCGCCGGCTGCCCGGACGCGTTTCCCTGATGAAGGTCGCGCGCTTCGACCCCGCGCCGCTGGCCGCTCTGGCCACCGGCGCCTCCGACGACCGGGCGCGGCGCGCCTGGCGTTACTCCGTCGCGCTGCTCGGGCGGGCAGGCGCCGAGGCCGTCCGGCCCCTGGCCCGGTCCGGTCTGATCGACCTCGAGCCGCGGGTTCGACTCATCGGCGCCGAAGCCATGGCCCAGACCGCGACCGCCGAGGACGAGCCGGCCTTGGTTGCCTTCCTCAGCTCCACTCGCGACTGGGCCGCGCGCGGAGCGGCGCTCAGGGCGCTGGTCAGGCTGCCGGGCCTCGGCCGCGAGCTCAACGTCGCCGCGCTGGCCGCCGGACCGGATGATGAGCTCGCACGCCTGGCCTGCGAGGAGCTGGGGCTCTCCGGCCGCGAGGAGGCCATCGAGCCCCTCGCCAGGGCCTTCGCCGCTGGCGGGCCGGAGCGCGCGGCGCTGGCCGCCGAGGCCCTGGGCCGGCTCGACCGGCCCAGGGCGGACGTGGTCCTCCTGTCCGCTCTGCGCGCCCCGGAGCCGTGGCGCCGCGCCGCCGCGGCCGCAGGACTGGCGGCGCGGGGTCGGCGCCTCCATCTCGAGCTGGCCGGGCCGCTGGCCGAGGCAGTCGCCGGTTCGCCGGAGTCCGCCGCGGCCGTCGCCCGGGCGCTGCCGGAGGCCGCCGGTCCGGCCGCTCTCCATCCGCTCCTAAAGCTCTCCAGGGAATCCGAGCCGCACGTTCGCCTGGCGGCGGCGCGCGCCCTTCGCCGCCTGGGAGGCCCCGAGGCGCTCGCCCGGCTCAACGAGCTCTCGGCTGACCCCGACCGCGAGGTGCGGGTCGAGGCCCAGGCCGGTCTCGGCTGGCTCGGCGACCTGGCCGAGGCCGAGAAGCTCGCGGCGCTCGCCCGCGAGGCCCCGGCCGACCGCGACGCGGCCGAGGGCGCGCTGGTCGGCCTGGGGCATCTGCGCTCGCCGGCGGCGCGCGGCGTGGCCGTTGCGACGCTCTTGGACCTCATGAAGGACCCGCCGAAATGCCCGTTCGCCGCCGGACGCGCGGCGGCCATGCTGGCCGACGAGCGGCTCACGCCGGGACTGCTCGAGGTGATGGCCCGGAGCCAGCCGGGCAAGACCAAGGGCGCGCCCCGCTCGGGAGCCAAGCTCTCCGTCGACTGCATGGACGCCCTCGGGCGCATCGCCACCCGCGAGGCCGCCGGGGCTCTGGCCAGGGACTGGTGGGAGTGGGAGAACATGACCCGCTACGAGGTCGGCCGCGCGCTGCGCGAGAACCTCGACCGCGGCGAGGTATTCGAGACGATCCTGAGGCTCACGGAAAGCTCCGGCCACACCCTGACCGCCGCGGCCTTCAGCCTGGCGGACTCCCGCGACCCGCGGGCGGTCGCGGCGCTCGTCAGGATGCTCGCCGAGCGCCACGAGCCGATCGCCGCGGCCACCGCGCTCGGGATGATCGCCGACCCGGCGGCCACCGACGCGCTCCTGGCCGCGGCGCGGGACGAGAACCATCCGGGGCGCTTCGCCGCGGGCCGGGCGCTGCGCATGCGCGACCTGGCCTGGCAGCCGCGGGTCCGCGAGGCGCTCGTCGAGCTCTACGGCTGGCGGGCCGACGGCACGCCCCCGCCGATCGAGGAGCAACCCGCCGGCACCTGGATGCTACGCCGCTGGGCGCGGGACTACGACGACCACAGCATGTCATCGCTCACCTACGAGTCGGCCGCCGCCTACGATCCGCTGCGCGGACGCGTCATGCAGTGGGGCGCCCACGGCCGGCGCTACGACTCGCCCCAGACCGGGGAAACCTGGGCCTACGACCCGCCGGCCAACTCCTGGGCCGAGCTCGGCGCGCGAGAACTGCCCCCCGGCACCTGCATGACCCGGAAGATCTGCTTCGACAGCCGCTCCGACCGCCTCGTCGTGCGCGGCGCCTCCGGCGGAGGTCACGGCTGGCTCTTCACCCGGGAACAGGCCCTGCGCCAGAGCAGCCCCTGGACCTACGATCCGGCCGCCGACCGCTGGATCCCGATGCGCGCGCCGACGCCCCCGGGATTCGGCATCTCGCACCTGGTGGCCTTCGACCGCCGGCACGGGGTCGTCCTGGGCCTGGCCCGCAAGGGAGGGGGCGTCTGGGCCTACGAGACCGGCGCCAACCGCTGGACCGAGGCGCCGACGGGCGAGGGCGCGCGCCCCGAGAAGCTCCAGACCGTCGCCTACGACGCGCGGCGCGGCCGGATGCTCTTCGCCGGCCAGAGCGGGCTCTGGAGCTACAGCCTGGACGAGGGGACCTGGACGGACCTCAAGCCCTCCGGGACGACGCCGGACAAGGGCTGCGAACCGCTGGTCTACGACGCGGCCAACGACGCGGCGCTGCTGTTCGCACCCGGCCACGGCGGCGCGGCCGTACACGCCTACGATCCGGAGAAGAACGCCTGGAGCCCGGCGGAATCGCAGGGCATGCGCCCTGACTACACCAATTGGGACGCGGTCTTCGACGAGCGCAGCAACGTGGTGGTGGTCTGCGGCGGAGAGGTGGCCGATTCCCCGGGCAGCCCGACCGCGAGGGAGACCTGGACCTACCGGTACGGCCCGGGCAGCGGCGCGCCGCGGCCGCCGCTCCCTCCCGGGCCGGCGGGCGCGACCGCCGCCAGGGACGGCGTGCTGGTCGAGTGGCGCGCGCCGTCCATCGGCCGGGTCGGCGGATACCTGGTCAGCCGCGCGGATGCGGAGGCGACATGGGGAGTCAGGTTCGAGCCGCTCAACGACGGCAAGCCGGTGACGGAGACGCGCTTCCTCGACCGCTCGCCGCTCGCGGCCGGGAAGGTGGCGACCTACCTGATCCGCTCCGTCTCCGCCGACGGGCGAACGTCCGTCGATCCGGCCGTGGCCGTGACCCGGCCGCCGATCCCGCTCGGACTCGTCGCCATCCACGGCGCCGACCGGCGCGCGCGCCTCACCTGGGAGGGGAGCCAGGCGGCCGACGTCGTCGGCCACAACGTCTACCGGGCCGCGGTCACCGCCGGTCCTTTCGACGGCGGCAAGCCGGTGGACGGCCTCGGCGACTTCGAGAAGCTGACCGCCGAGCCGGTGCGGGCGACGGAGTTCACCGACCCCGAGCCGGCCGGAGTCGGCACGGGCGGCTGGGTACTGGCGCCGCGCGCCTATCTCGTCAAGGCGGTGAGCAGCCTGGGCATCGAGAGCGGCCCGTCGGCCTGGGTGCTCACGGTACCCGACTGCCCCAAGCGCATCGAGGCCCGGCGCCGCTCCGACGGCAGCGCAGTGGTCCGCTGGGAGCGCAATCCGCGGCCCGAGGTCGTCGGCTACCATGTCTACCGGATGGACAACTGGCGCCTCGAGTCGCCCGTGCGGCTCACCGAGGCGCCGATCGCCGGGACCGAGTTCGTCGACCCCGATGGCCGGCCGACCGGCGAGCGCCAGCGCTACTGGGTGACGGCCGTCGACGGCTTCGGCCAGGAGGGCCCGAGCGGCACGGGCGCGTGGTCCTTCCACCGGTCCTGACCGACCGGCGCGCCGGCCCCGCAGTTCAGTCCCCGGAGCGCTCCGGGTTCTCGCGCAGGAACCGCTTGATGCGCTCCTTCTCCTCGGGCGTCAGGCCGCGCCCGTCGGAGGAGTCATCGGGTGCGCCGGGGTCGCGCGGACTCCCGGGCCCGGCGGAATCGTCGCGGCCGCCGTCGGGGTCCCGCGGGGCCTCGCGCATCCTGCGGACCTCGTTCTCGACGGCCCGGTCGGCGGCATCGCGCAATTCGGAGCGGATGGCCCCACGGATCTTCCCAATCCATCCCGGGAAGGCCTCGATCAGGCCGAGCATGGACGAGCTCAGGCCGACGGCGGCGAAAACGAACAGACCCACGACCATGGCCACCTGCAGTCGCCGCCGCCGGGAATGGGAGCGCTTCTGCCGGCGCACGGCGGCGTTCTCCTCGCGCGCGAGGGTCTCGTCCAGGTGGCGCCGGAGCCAGCCGGCGCAGTCGCCGTCGATCTTCGTGAACTGCACGCCCAGCCGGCAGCCCTCGTCGTCGATGACGATCCGCCGGAGCTGCGCCTCGCAGCGGAAGATGCCGCGCCGGGGCAGGTCGAGCTCCAGCCTCACCAGCATCCTGGGGGCGGACAGGTCCAGGCCCCATCCGGGCAGCGCATCGAGGCTCAGCATCGCGCCGGACGTGCTCAGGTCCGTGGCCCGGGCCCGGACCTCCGCCGACGGAGGCGGGCCGGCCAGCCGCACCCGCGCCGCAATGTCGGCGGGTTGCCTGAAGTGACGCCGGCGCTCGAAGAACATCGCTCTCCGCCCCTGACAATCGAAAGAGAGCCCGCCGCCGCCGCCCCGCGCGGGACGGCCGGGCCGTCTACTTGCTGTCGAAGTCCTTCCGGGTGAAGACCGGCCAAAGCTCGACGCCCGCGGCCGAGAGCGCCTCGGCGCCGCCCTCCAGGCGGTCGAGGAGCGCGATGACCGCCACGGGCTTGACGTCGAGCTCGCGCCTGACGGCCTCGAGGGCCTTCAAGGAACTGCCGCCGGTGGTGACCACGTCCTCGAGGAGCACCACGCGCGAACCGGCCGGCGGCTTGGGGCCCTCGACCTGCTTGCCGGTCCCGTGGGCCTTGGCCTCCTTGCGGACGATGAATCCGCTGAGACTCATGCCGCGCGCCCCGGCCGTGGCCACGACGCCCCCGGTGATGGGGTCGGCGCCGACGGCCATCCCGCCTACCGCGGCGACGTCCTTGCCCTCGATCATGGCCAGGATCGCCTGGGCGAGCAGGCCGAGCCCCTCGGCCGACAGGGTCACGAGCCGCCCGTCGAAGTACAGGTCGCTCTTCTTGCCGCTGGCCAGGGTGAAGTCGCCGTGCAGCACGCACTTGGCGACGATGGGCTTGAGCTGGGACTTGATCTCATCGAGCTTCACCGGCGTTCTCCTCTTTTGGCTTCCAATCCCCTGTGTCGGACAGGTCCGACCGGTCCGACGAGTCCGACTTGTCGGACCCGCCGGTTTCACACCTTCCCCGTCAGCTGGTACAGGATGAACGTCATCGCCATCCCCGCGGCCGAGAGCCCGGCCAGGTACCAGCGAATCGAGGCCGGGGCCTTGCCCCAGGCCAGGAGCAGCGCCGGCACCAGGATCACCAGTTCGAGCAGCGCGCCCACCCAGGTCCGCCATTCCTGGAGGACCGCCAGGTAGGCGCCCCAGCCGCTCGTGCTGTAGAGGGCCGTGGGGATGAGCTGGACCGGAGAGTTCCGGAGGGCCGCATCCGAGAAGGGCCAGAGCAGCTCCATGCTCGCCGGGGAGTTGAGCAGCGAGCCCCGGCCCATCAGCCAGTCGAGCGCGACGTGCGAGGCGCCGATGAAAGCGAAGGCGAGCAAGGCCCGCGCCCAGGCCCAGACCGGATTCTCCTCGGGCTTCAGGGCGCCCCAGATGGCCGCGACGGCGGCCAGGGCCGCGAGCACGCCGATCACCAGCAGCGAGTGCGACGGCCCGCGGTGGGCGAGCCACGCCGGATGGCCGAGGAGAATGGACAGCGGGTTGTCGAGGTCCGGGGCCAGGGCCACGAAGACACCCAGCCACACGGCACGCTTCGAAGCCAGCGCCGCGGGCCCCAGCCGCGAGGCCAGTCCCAACGCCGCGCCGCCGCCCAGGGCATGTCCAAGCAGGGATGCCATGGCGGGGATTCTACCTCCCGGAGCCGCCAAGTCCACCCATCTCCCGCCACTTCCAGCGGAACTTCTCAACGCAGAGGCCGCGGAGGAAGGCGCAGAGATCGCAGAGGACAACAGACATGAAGGGGACAAGCAGCATGTGCGGTTCTGGCTTCTTGGCCAACGAATTCGGTCACTCTGGGAAGACTGGCGCCATCCCCTCCGCGACCTCTGCGCGCCTCCGCGAACTCTGCGTTGAGAAAAGCTTGGCTACTGCGATGAAGCAGGTTTTGTGGCCGATGGCGGCTTGAGCCTCCCGATCCAGTCGAGGATGACCGGCGTCCACTCCGGCGAGTACTGCTGGCCGAGCTTCGGCGAGGAGAGCAGTTCCACGCCCTTGGGGTTGAAGCTCCTGAGCCACCGGTCGGTGTTCTGGAAGTCCTTGAGCGGGTAGAGCTTGTCCTCCTCGCCGGCCAGGGCCAGCACGTCGGTCGAGCGCACCCGGGCGGCGAGCTCCTCGTGCCTGCCGTCAGAGGCCAGCGAGCGCAGGCGTTTCATATTCGGGTCCTTCTGCGTCATGGTACCGCCGGCGGCGACGACTCCCCGGACGCGGAAGCCCGGAAACTCCGCGCCGTAGGCCAGGGCGAAGGCCAGTTCCGCGCCCATGCCGTGACCGGCCAGCACCAGCCGCTCGCGGTCGAGCCGGTAGGTCCGGCCCAGGCGCTCGAGCAGGCTGCCGACCACCGCGGCGTCGGAGTCGATCTGCCAGGTCCAGCCGCGCGACTGCGGGAAGACGAGCAGCAGCGGCCGGTCGCCGGCCCTGGCCGCCCAGTCCTCGAAGTAGCGCACCGGACCGGCGCCGGCCCCGTGGAAGAAGACCACCGGGACGAGCGCGGCGTCGGCCGGCACCTTGGCCGGCGCCCGGAGCAGCACGAAGGCGTCCTCGGGTACGAGGTCGATGCGGCGCGCGCCCCCGGCCGGCCCGGCCAGGGCCTTCTCGCCGGCGGCGAAACGCCGGGCGAGCTCCACCGCTGCGCCGCCGAGCCCCTGCCGGGCGAGCTCGTCCGCATCGCGGGCGGCCTCGTCGGGCCGGCGCCCGGCGATCGCGGCGAGCAGCCGGGCGATGGCCCCGGTCTCGTCCCGCTCGCGGCGCACGGCGGCCTCCGTCTCGGGCTTCTCATCGACGAGCTCCAGCTGCGTCGTGACGAGGCGGCCCAGCCCCCCCACGCGCCGAGAGGTCCGCCTGGCGCGCAGGACGGTCGAGTCGGCGGCCGCGACGATGAATTCGTCCTCGAAGTCCAGCGCCTCGCCGGACGGGACCCGCGCGTCGGCCGGCGTCGCGACCGTCCTGGTCGCCCGCCAGCACTTGCGCCCGGCGAGGGCGCCGACACCAACCAGCCGCCACTCGACGCGGTAGGGCCCGGCCGCCTCCACGAGCGGCGCCGAGGCCGAGAGCGCCTTGCGCGGCAGACGCGGAAGCTCCAGGAACGGCTCCAGGCGCTGCTCGGCAGAGCGGTCCGAGCCCAGCGGCTCGGCGCCGCGCTCCGAGAGGCGGCGGACGCCGGCGAAGATCCGCCTGCCGCCCGAGGGGCGACCGCGCAGGCTCTCCAGCGCGTCGCGCCCGGCCTGGGTCGCCGCGGCCAGCTCCTCGATGGAATTGGAGACGAGCTCCGCCGGAGCGCCCTCGCCGGCGCCGGCCACCACGTGCCTGCGGACCAGCTTCCAGGAGAGGGCCGAGACCGGCTCGACCGCACCCTGGTCGGAGAGCGCCGAGGTCTCTTCCTCCCGGGTGCCGGCGTAGACCAGCAGCCTGGCCCCCCCGGTGCGGTGGCGCAGCAGGACGGTCGCGGCCGGATCGAGCTTCTCTTCGACGAGCGGGGCGGGCTTGCCGGCATCCGGAGCGACAGGTCCGGGGCGTCCCTCGGGTCCGGGTCCGGGTCCGGGCGGCCCGGGCGGCTGCGCCGGCGCGGGAGCGGGATGCGGAAGCGGCCGGGCATCGGCACCGGCGGCCGAGCCCGGGCCGGCGCAGCCGGCGGCCAGCAGGAGCGTCGCGACGGCGAGGGCGCCGCCGCGCAGGGGCCTCACCTCTTGGACTCCTCCAGGATCGCGACGGCCCCGAGCCCCGCCTCGCGCAGCAGCGCCAAGACCTTGGGCCCGGCCACGACCGTGAGCTTCCTGCCGGACTGCCCGAGATTGAGGGCCAGCTCGGCGAGCAGCCCCACGTAGGTGCTCGAGAGGTAGTTGACCGCCGAGAGGTCCGCCACCGGCTCCTTCGAACGCTCCGCCAGCAGCTGCTGACAGGCGCCGTCGAAGCTGGTGTCCACATCAGTGGACAGATCGCCCGAGGCGATCAGCCGGCCGTCCCGGAACTCGCACCTGCTCCTGGCCATCGGGATCCTCCTACGCGGCTTGCGGCCGCGATCACTTGGCCGGCGGCGACTCCGGCCGGGGCTCCTCCGCCAGCCGCGCCGCGCACCGGAATCCGTGGGTTCCGCTCTTCGCTTCCGGATCGTAGGCCATCCGGGAGGACGCGCGCGCGTCGGCCGCGTTGCTCACCCAGCAGCCGCCCGCCACCCAGCGCTTGCCGGGCTGGTCGACGATGCGGTCGGCCAGCCACTCGGATAGGTTGCCGTTCAAGTCGAAGACGCCGAAGGGACTGCGGGCGTCGGGGGTCTCGCCGCTCCTGGCCGGGCCGGCATCCGGGGCCAGTTCGACCCGCAGGCTGCCCGGCCGGTACTCGCTTCCGTAGCCGTAGTCCCAGAGCTCGGCGCCGCCGCAGGCCACGCGCCACTCGTTGGCGGTGGGCAGCCGCCGGCCGAGCTTGCGGGCCAGGGCCTCGGCCTCCGCCCAGCTGAAGCCGCCCTTGGGCAGTCCGCCGGCCTTGTTGGGGTACTCGTACCTGTCGATGCAGAAAGCATACGGAACCAGGTCGTGGGCCGGCGTGCCCGGGACGGGGCGGATGACCACCATGTCCGGCGGGCACTGCTTCAGGAACACGTCGCCGTCGGGCTTGGCCGGCCCCTTCGCCGGCGTGGACGGCCCCGGGCCGGACGGCGGGAGCGTCGCGCCCCGGCCGACGGACATGGCGCAGCGGAAGCCGACCATCTCCGGCTGTTCGATGAGCGAGTAGCTGACCACCCACTGCACCGAGGCGGACTCCGGCTGGATGCTGGTCCAGTTGCCGCCGCAGGCCTCGTGGACCGGTTCCTCCTCCTCGCCATAGGCGGGCCGTTCGGCGCGCGGCGAGTCCGCGACCCACTCGGAGACGTTGCCGCTCATGTCATAGGCGCCGCAGAAGCTGCGGTCCTGCGGGCGGCTGCCGCACGGCAGCGGCCCGTCGTCGTAGGCGCGGCCGGTGACCGCGTAGTCCGGCCGGAAGATGTCGCCGTAGGGGAAGTTCAGCCCCTTTTTCCCGCCGGCCGCCAGCATCCACTCCGCACGGGTGGGCAGGCGCTTGCCGGCCGCCGCGGCGAACTCCTGGGCCTCGGCGAAACCCAGCGCCCGCCGCGGGGCGGCGCCGAGCAGGTTGGGATACTCGTACCGGTCGACGAGGAAGGCCTCCACCTGCGACTCGGCGCCCTCGATGTTGACCGGTCCGGCGGGCACGCGGACCACGTTGGAGACCCGGCGCAGGTCCCCGTCGGCGAGCCTGGCGCTGAAGAGCTCCACGGTGATGGGCGGGACGTCCTGGCCACGCTTCACGTTGACCGGGATCGACTGCCAGCCGTACCCGTCCTTCACCAGGGTGATGCGGTGCAGGCCCATGGGAATGTCGATCTTCTCTTCCTTACCGGCCGGCAAGGTCTCGCCCAGAAGCCTGCCGGGGACGATCCGCTCGGCCGGCTCGGGCTCCGCAAAGTCCCGCCCGTCGGCGATGTAGATGCGGGCCTTCTCCGGCTGCGAATGGACGGTGATGGTGCCGGTGCCCATCGCCCGGCGCAATCCGGCGCGGGCCCGGGCCGCCTCGGGCTCGGACTCACCGAGGATCTTGAGCGCCTCCTCGAACATGTCCTGGGCGGCCGCGAAACTGCCGCTGTCGAGGTAGGCCTGGCCCTTGCTCATCAGGAACCCGATCTGCTGCCGGCGGCGGGCCTCGGTCAGGGCCTTGAGGCCCTGGGACGCGCGGGCCTCACCCGGAGCCAGGGACTGCACCTGGCGGTAGAGGTCCTCGGCCTGGGCCTGGTCGGCGGAGCCGCCGGAGGCGGCCAGGCCGTCGGCCTTGGAGAGCAGCTGCCCGACCTTCTGGCGCAGGGCCTCCCGCTGCTGCTCGCGCTCCTCGGCGGCGCGCCACGCGTTCCAGCCCGCCAGGGCGCCCACGGCCAGCACCGCCACAACCAGCACGACGAATATCTGCGCGTGCCGGCGGATCAGGCGCACCGCCTGGCGCATGGCGCTGCCGCGGGCGGCCTCGATCATCTCGCCGGCCTTGAATCGGCGGATGTCGTCGCGGAGCTCGGCCGCCGACCTGTAGCGGTCGCGCTTGTCCTTGGCCATGGCCTTGAGGCAGATGGCCTCCACGTCGGGGTGGATGCGCGGGTTGAGGTCCCGCGGCCGCTCCGGCTCCTCCTCCAACACCTTCATGAGGATGGCCATGGTGGTCGCCCCCTCGAAGGGGGCCTTGCCGGTGAGCAGCTCGTAGAGCACCGCGCCGAGCGAGTAGACGTCGCTCTGGGCGTCGATGCCGGCGAGGTCGCCCTCGGCCTGCTCGGGGGGCATGTAGGTGGGCGTGCCCATGGTCGTGCCCACCTGGGTCAGCTGGGTGTCGGCGGTCACGTCCTTGGCCAGGCCGAAGTCCATGAGCTGCGGCCGACCGTGGCGGTCGATCATCACGTTGGCCGGCTTGATGTCCCGGTGAACCACCCCGGCGGCGTGGGCGTAGGCCAGGGCGTCGGCCAGCTGCTCGAGATAGTCGAGTGCCTGGCGGGGGCTGACCCCGCCGCGGGCGGCCAGCTCGCTGAGCGGCTCGCCCTCGATGAAGTCCATCACGAAGTAGTGCAGGCCCTGGCAGACGCCCACGGCGTGGATGGGCACGATGTTGGAGTGCTGGAGCTTGGCGGCGGCCTCGGCCTCGCGGCGGAAGCGCTTGAGCTCGTCGGAGCTCGACTCCGAGCCGCGCAGCAGCACCTTGATGGCCACGGTCTTCTTGAGGCTCTTGTCCCGGGCCTTGTAGACGATGCCCATGCCCCCGCGGGAGATCTCCGCGAGGATCTCGTAGGGCCCGATGTTCTCGAGGGAATTGCGCAGCCCCTCGCCGGTGGTCCTGACCGATGGCCGGTTGACCGGCCGGGGCGCGCCGGTGAAGCGGACCTTGACGGCCGCGCCGCAGCTGGGACAGCGACCGTTGGCGGCCCGGATGCCCTCCAGCGTCGTGGGGGCGGAGCAGTGGGGACACTTGCCGGCCATCGGTTACCCCGGCTGCCCCCGGCCACCGGGGACCGCCGGCCCGGCACCCGGTTCGCCCGCGCCCGCCGCGCCCGTCTGCGGAGGAGCCGCGTCCAATTCCGAATAGGACTCGATGCGCACCGTCCCGCCGATGAGGTCCTCGACCAGCGAGAGCGGCCCGGTGGCCTGGCTCTTCATCAGCAGGCGGTTCGAACCCACCTCCACGGTCACGCCCTGGTGGATCCGGTCCCGGATGTTGATCTGCCGGATGGCGGCGGCGTCCCCGGCGGCGACCTGCTGCATCTGGGCGGAGAGCGCCTCGCGCTGCTCCTTCATGGCCCGCAGGTGGCCGACCAGCGCGAGCACCACCTTCTTCTTGTCGGCGGGCAATGCCGCCACGCGCTTGGGATCGGCGAGGAGCGGCCCGATGGCGGTGGAGACCCGGTCGATCTCCTTGTCGGCCGCGGCGGTCTGCTCGTTGATGGCCCGGACCCGCTCGGAGCGGCGGAAGTCGACGCCGGCGATGAGCCGGGTGGCCACGCCCAGGTCGCTGCCGGCCACGCCCAGCTCGATGCCCCGGAGGGCGATGATCTCGCCGCCGACCACCTTGCCGGGACTGTGGTAGCGCCCGGCGGTGCGCACCACCGAGTTGTAGGCCTCGCGCTCGACGGACAAGTCCCCGTCGGCCTCCACGGTGACCTCGTTGAGGTACCGGGCCTTCACGGAGCCGCCGGTCTTGATGCGCCCGGCGGTCCGGCCGTTCATGCCGCTGCCCAGGACGATGTCCCCGTCCGAGGCCAGCCGGCACTTGCCCACCGTGCCGCGGACCTCGATGCCCATCCTGCCGGTCACGTTGAAGTCGTCGAGCACCTCGCCGTGGACGACCACCCTGCCGACGAAGTCCACGTTGCCCACGGAGTAGTCCACGTCGCCCTTGATCTCGTACTGCTGGTCGATGCTCAGGGTCTCGTCGAAGTGGACCAGCCGTCCGGGAACGTCGGCGACGAACACGTCGCCGGCGCCGGCGAGCTTCACGCCCTTGCCGGACCGGGCCCGCGCCGGGGCCCCGCCCCGCGCGGCGATCTCCTTGCCGGTCACGGTGCTCCCGGGGATGCCGGGCTTGGGCTCGAGCAGCCGGGCCACCTCCTGGCCGGCGGCGACGTTCTCGATGAGGTTGAGCTCGTGATAGTTGATCCGGCCGCTGGCGTCCTTGGAGTACCGGGCCTCCTCGCTGGAGGGCTGAACGTAGAACTCCAGCGCCCCGTCGGTGCCGTGCTCGGGAGCGCGCCCCGCGGCCACCTCCATGAACTGCACGCCGCCCCGGGACTCGGCCCGGGCGATGCACTGCCGGACCGCCTCGCGATCCACGCCGACGATCACCCCGTTGCCGCTGAGCGCGTCGAGCACCGCGCCCTCGTCGAGCGCAAGCTCGGCCTGCTGCTTGGTGACGACCAGGTAGGCCTTCATCTCGTCGTGGGTGATGTAGCCGGTGGCGCGGTGGTTGTCGTTGACCAGGTCGAAGACCGGCTGCGTACGGAGCCCAAGGTTCTCGGTGCCGGGAGGCAGCATCGGGACCGGCTGGCTCACCAGTGCCCCCGGGCTATCCCAACAGATGCCGGGCCAGGGATGCGACGAAAGCCGCGAACTCGACCAGTTCCCGGACCTCCACGGACTCGCCGGCGGTGTGCGCCGCAGCGGCCGAGCCCGGAGAGAACCCCACCGCCGGGATGCCCGCGGCGGCGCAGGGCTTGCACAGGGTGGTGCCGCCCATGCCCAGGAGCTCCACCGGCCGGCCGGTGATCCGCGGGGCGATCTCGCGCACCGCCGCGACCAGCGGCGAGGCGGTATCGACCTCCACGGGAGGCTGCTCCTCCAGGATGCGCAGGGAGAAGGACACGCCCTCGCGCCGCGCCGCCACCCGGCGGGCCAGTTCCTCGAAGCCGCGCAGCAGCCCGGTGGCGCTCATGCCCGGCAGGTACCGGCAGTCGACCTGCGCCGTGGCCCGGTCCGCGACCATGTTGGGGGCGCTGCCTCCCGCGATGGTGCCGACGTTGGCCGTAGGCCGGCCCAGCAACGGATGGCGTTCGGACGGCTCCCAGGCCTCGATCTCGGCCAGCAGCTCGGCCAGCGCCAGGATGGCGTTGGCCCCGTCCATGGGCCTCGAGCCGTGGGCCGCGCGGCCGCGGCACTCGATCTCCAGGAAGGTCAGGCCCTTCTCGGCGACGTCCACGGCCGACATGGAGTGGCCGATGTCCGGCACCAGCGCCCAATCGCCGCGGACCAGCCCCTGCCTGAGCAGGAAGTCCATGCCGTACCGGTTGCCGCGCTCCTCGTCGGCGCAGGCCAGCAGCACGAGTTCGCCGCCGAGCGGCTTCGCATCAGAGAGAAGCATCCCCATGGCCACGAGCACGGCGGCCAGCGGCCCCTTGTCGTCGACGGCGCCGCGGCCGACGATCAGTCCGTGCTCGGCCCGGGGCTTGAAGGCCCCCGGAAAGGACTCCTCCGGGGCCGGGACGGTGTCGAGGTGGAGCGGCACCAGGAGCCGGCGGCCGCCGGGGCGGCCCACCGAGGCGATCAGGTTGGCGCGGCCCGGAGCGGACTCGTGTCGAGCGACGGAAACGCCCAGTTCCGCCAGGTACTTCTCGACGACCGCCGCGGGCCGGTGCTCGTCGCCCGGCGGGTTGACGCTCACCGCGGCGATCAGGTCGCAGGCGAGCCTGACCAGGCCCTCCTCCCGCTCGCGCGCGGCGGCCAGGTAGCGGTCCGTGGGAACTGCGTTGGCGTCTACCAAGGAGGCCTGCCCTCTTCTCCCACCAGGAAATTACCGGCGGCGGCCACCAGCCCAATGCCCCGCGCAGCCCCCGCCTCTCTCATAGGGTAGCCGGCGAGAGGGGGCCGTCAAGGACCGGAGAGAGGGAAGGGAGAGGGGCGATGAACGACCAACAATCAACAGCCAACAACCAACATCCAACGTCCAACGCTGTCGAACGGGACTGGGCAATAACAGGGGCAAGTGGAAGCCGCGGCCAAGCCCAACCATGATCGGCTCTCGCCTCTGCTTGCAGGCACAGGTTTTTGCTGTTGGTTGTTGGTTGTTGGCTGTTGGCTGTTGGTTGTTGGTTGTTGGTTGTTGGCTGTTGGCTGTTGGCTGTTAGGCCATCAAACGCCCACCTGACGCGTCACACCCCCGGAGTCACCGTCCCATCCGGTGCAGGACGATCATGATCGCGACGTAGGCCGCGATCGCCAGGCCGGCCAGGATGCACAGGGCCGGGAAGAGCCAGCGGCGGACCCGGCGGGCGGCCTTCCAATAACCGGTGCGCAGGGCCACGGCCGCCCCGGGCTTGTCGGCCCGCACCGAGTCCCCGGCGCGGTAGCGATCCAGGTCGTCGGCGAGTTCGTCGGCCGCGGTGTAGCGCCTGCGGGGATCGCGCTCCATGGCCTTCAGGATGATACCCTCCAGCCGCGGCGCGAGCCCCGGCGCGAAGGCCCTGGGAGGCGGCGGCGGCCCGGAGCGGACCCGCGCCACGATGGCCGCGGCGTCGACGCCCCCGTAGGGCGGCTGGCCGGTGACCGCCTCGTAGAGCATGGCGCCCAGGCTGTAGACGTCGCCGGCAGGCCCGAGTTGCGCCCGGCCCCGGGCCTGCTCCGGCGACATGTAGGCGGGCGTGCCCACGATCTGGCCGGTCTCCTCCTGGCGCTCGCCCAGGAGCGCGGAGAGCCCGAAGTCCAGGATCACCGCGCTGCCGTCGCGGCGGACCATTACGTTCTGGGGCTTGAGGTCGCGGTGGAAGACGCCGGCCCGGTGGGCCGCGCCGACCGCCCGGGCGGTCTCGGCCACGATCCGCGCGGCCTCCTCGGGCAGCAGCCGCCCGGCGGCGATGATCGAAGAGAGCTGCCGGCCCTCGACGTGCTCCATGGCGAAGAAGTAGCGCCCCTGGTGGCAGCCCACCTCGCGGATGGCCGCCACCCCCGGATGGCGGAACTTGCTCACCGCCCGGGCCTCGCGCAGGAAGGCGCTGACGTGCTCCTCCGAGGAGTGCAGCGCGGGCGGCAGCAGCTTCAGCGCCACCGGCTCGCCGCTGGCCACGTCGCGGGCCTTGCAGACCACGGCCATCCCGCCGCGGCCGATCTCCTCGAGGATCTCGTAGCGGCCCAGGCGCTGCCCCCCGGTGACGCCCGCCCCGGGAGCGGCCGCGACGCGGTGCTTCGCGACCGGCATGATCGGCACGCTGGGATGGAAACTGTGCCCGCACGCCCGACAGGCCGCCGCGCGCCCGTCGCCCGGTTCGAAGGCGGCCTCTCCGCCGCATAGCGGGCAGGAGACCTTCACGGCTCTGGCTCCGGAGGAAGAGGGGTGGGGGACGGCGGGCCAGGAGCCGGGTCTGGGGGCTGGGGGCTAGGGTCTGGGGTCTGAGGACCGGGGAAGGAATTCGCGCTCTTTGCCTCTCTACCCCCAGACCCCAGACCCGAGACCCCAGACCCTTTCCGTTCGGCCCTGAGCCGCGCCCAGTAGTCCATGCGCTTTCTCACCTCGCGCTCGAAGCCGAAGCCGCCCGGCGAGTAGAACTCCCGCCCGGCGAGCTCCTCCGGCAGGTGCTCCTGGCCGGAGAAGGCGTCGGAGGAGTCGTGGTCGTACTGGTAGCCGCGGCCGTAGCCCAGGTCCTTCATGAGCCGGGTCGGCGCGTTGCGGATGTGCATGGGCACGGGCAGGGCGCCGGTCTTCTCGATCTCGCGCTTGACCCCGCCCATGGCGGCGTAGAGCGCGTTGCTCTTCGGCGCGGTGGCGAGATACACCACCGCCTGGGCCAGGGCGTTGTCGCACTCGGGCATGCCCATGAAGTCGCAGGCGTCGCGCGCGGCGATGGCCACGACCAGCGCCTGGGGGTCGGCCATGCCCACGTCCTCCGAGGCGAAGCGCACCAGGCGCCGCGCCACGTAGAGCGGGTCCTCCCCGGCGTAGATCATGCGCCCCAGCCAGTAGAGCCCGGCCTGGGGGTCCGAGCCGCGCAGCGACTTGTGCAGCGCGCTGATGATGTTGTAGTGCTCCTCGCGGTCCTTGTCGTAGAGGAGCGTGCGCCGCTGCATGGCGTCCTTGGCGGCCTCGAGGGTTACGGCCCGGCGCCCCGAGTCGTCCGGCGCGGCGGCCAACGCGGCGAGTTCGAGCGCGTTCAGGGCCACCCGGGCGTCGCCGCCGGACATCCCGGAGATGAACTCCAGGGCCGGCTCCTCGGCCTCGGCGCCGAGCGCACCCAGGCCCCGTTCGCGGTCGGCCAGCGCCCGGCGCAGGATGGCGGCGATCTCCGCGGGCGCGAGTTGCCTGAGCACGAAGACCCGGCAGCGCGAGAGCAGCGCGGAGTTCACTTCGAACGAGGGGTTCTCGGTGGTGGCCCCGACCAGGATGACCGTCCCGGCCTCGACGTGCGGCAGGAAGGCGTCCTGCTGCGAGCGATTGAAGCGGTGGATCTCGTCGACGAAGAGCACCGTGCCGCGGCCCTCGAAGCGCCGGCGGTGCCGGGCCTCCTCGATGATGTGCCGGACCTCGGCCACGCCGCTGGTGACCGCGCTGAAGGCCACGAACTGGTGGCCGGTCTCGGCGGCCAGCAACCGCGCCAGCGTGGTCTTGCCCGTCCCGGGAGGGCCCCAGAGGATGAGCGAGGTCAGTTCGCCCTTTTCCACGGCCTTCCGGAGCACCGTGCCCGGGCCGACGATGGCCTCCTGGCCCACGAACTCGTCGAAGTTGCGGGGGCGCACGCGATCGGCGAGCGGCGCGGAACGGAGCGCCGGTTCCTGGTTACCGGTTCCTGGTTCCTGGTCCGGCGAACCAGGAACCGGGAACTTGGAGCCAGGAACCCGTCTGCGCCCCTTGCCCTTGCGGGCGGCGGGCTTCCGCCTCTCTTTTCCGTTGCTGTTGAAGAGCGACTCGGGCATCGGGTCTCGGGCCCCCGGGGACGCTGGCGCGACGCATCTACTGAGCAGTGCGGAAGTTTTTAAACGTAGCCAGGCCGGCCTTCCTCGAACAGGGCCTCTGGTCGGTTTAGAAACTTGCGCACTGCTCAGTAGATTAGCGCCGGCCAGGGGCGAGTCAACTGACTCCGCATTCCTACCCTTGCGGGCATATGTCGCGCACGATATATAAGCCGAAGCCGGGCAGCGGTCGCGCCACCCCGGCAACCGCGGCTTGCGCTTCGAAAGGCGGGAACTCGGGAATGGCGATCCGAACGGCGAACGCTTTCGCAGCCATCGCCCATGTGCCAGGAATTCGCCGGCGCGCGCGCGGTTTATATCAGCGCCATATTGACCTGTCGGTCGGGGAGTGACGAACGTGCGGCTCAAGTGCGGGGAAGACGGCAGGCTGCAGGCCATCGACCTGAACCGCGAGGAGCTCTACGAACTGCTGGCCTTCGAGACCAACTGCGCGCAGCTCATCCCCGAGAAGGACCAGGAGCTGCTCAAGGCCACCATGCAGCAGTACGGACTGTCCCGCGAGGAAATGGCCGGATTCATGGAGAAGCCGGAGCTCACCCGCGAGGACGTCTGGAACCTCCAAATCCTCAAGCGCCGGAGCCAGGGTAACGCGCAGGCCGCCGAGGCCGTCAGACAGCTTCAGGCGCTGGAGAACGAACTGGGCTCCACCCTGTTGCGCGCCCTGATCGAACGCAGCCGCCTGGGACGCCCGGGCAGCGGCTAGCCTAGCCGGACGCCGGCGACAACCCCGGCCCGCCGCCGGTCCCGGTCACTCCTGCAAATCCGGATCCCGTCCTGATCGCCAACCCCGGTTCGCAGAGCGTTGAGGAGCGCCCCTTGCTGGACCTTTCGCGCGCGCAAGCGATCGCCATACTGGTCGTGGCCATTTACGTTGCGGCCGGGGGCGTGCTGGTGCACTGGCTCGGGCGCCTGGCCATGCGGCGCCTATCTCCGGGCGCGGGCACTCCCGAGGGCGCCGGCCCGGGCCGGTTGCGGCGCGCGGCGTTCGCGTTCAGGATCGCCGTGCTGGCCCTCGCGGGGCTGGGCGTCCTCTGCGCGCTCCATGCCCGGTTCGTCGAGCCCTTCTGGCCGACCGTGAACCGAGTCAGCGTCGCGACCCCGGGCCTGCCTGCCGGCGGACGCCCGGTGCGCCTGGTGCTCCTGGCCGACACGCACTGCGACGTCCGTCCCGGCGTGGAGGAGCGCGTGCCGGAAATCATCGCGGGGTTGAGCCCCGACGCCATCGTATTCGCCGGCGACGCGCTCAACTGCGAGGAGGGACTGCCCCGGTTCAAGAAGCTCATGGCCCGGCTGGCCGCGGTCGCCCCCACCTATGCCGTGCGCGGCAACTGGGACGTCTGGTACTTCCCCGGCGCCGGGCTTTTCGACGGCACCGGCGCCGAGGTCCTCGACGGTCGCGCCGTGCCGGTCCGCGCGGGCGGCGCGGAGGTCTGGCTCGCGGGGGCCGGCGTCGACCCCCGCGCCCGCCCCGGCCGCGAGGCCGGCCTGCGGCAGGCCCGCGCGGCGCTCGCCGCCGTGCCTCCCGGCCGGCCGGCCGTCTTCGTGCATCACTACCCGGAGGTCGCCGCCCTGGGCCTGGAGGCCGGCGCCGGGCTCGCGCTCGGTGCCGACACCCACGGCGGGCAGATCCGCCTCCCCGCGATCGGGGCGCTCATCCGGCTCAGTCGGATGGGCGGATACTTCGAGCCCGGCCTGCACGACCTGCCCGGCGGCCGGCTCTACGTCAATCAGGGCCTGGGCATGGAGGGCGGCCGCGCCCCGCGGATGCGGTTCCTGTGCCAGCCGGAGATCACCCTCATCGAGCTCGTTCCCGAGAGCGGCCGGCCCGCCGCGCGGTGACCGCCTCTTTCCGCCACCGGTTCCATATGAGTCCGACCGACTTCTTGCGAGGAGAACTCCGATGCGCGCGATCCGCCACCTCCTGGCCGTCCCGGTTCTCGGGATGGGTTTCATGGCCTCTTTCGGATGCGGCCCCTCCGGGGGCGGCTCGGAGGCCGCGCCCGCCGTCGACGTGAGCAAGCTCGGGGAGCCGGTCAAGGGTGCCGCGCCGGTCCCGGTGCCCTCGAGCGCCCCGGTCGACAGCAAGTTCCAGGAGGACGCCCGCCGGATAGTGGCGGAGGTCGGCAAGCTGCCGCCCAGTCCGGCCGCGGCCCGCGAAGGCCTGGAGGCCGCCGATGGCTGGAAGCTCGCCGACTGGGAGGACCCGGGCGCCAGCCGCCGGATCGAGATCGGCCGCGGCGGCAACGCCATGATGCACCTCTCCACGGCGGGCGGGCCCAAGGGCAAGACCGCCCTGGTCATGATCCGGGACATGTCCCTGGCCGAGAAGGGCGCCATGCGCCTGACGGCCTACAACCCCGGCGCCGCGCCGGTCCGGCTGGCCGTGGCCTTCTGGTTCTCGGACGGCTGGGTCTACTACGAGAGCCAGGCCCGGGACATCGAGCCGGGCGCGTGGAAGGAACTGACCTTCGACCTGGCCTCCTCCAACTTCAAGACCGAGAGCTCCAAGTGGAAGTACAACGCCGCGCTCTGGAAGCGCGAGGCCACCAAGCAGGTGGCCGTGCTGCTCTTCGCCGGCGGCAAGCCCGGCGCGGTCTTCATCGACGGCGCCGCCGTCGACCTGGGCGCCGCTCCCGCCGCGGGGCCGGAGGGCCGGCCCGGGCCGGGCCGCGGCCGGCGCCAGGGGACACGTCCCGAGGCCCCCAAGCCCGCCGATCCCGCGGTTCCGAAGAGCGAGGAACCGCAGAAGGACGGCAAGGCCGATGGTTCCGCTCCCTCCCCCGCTCCCGAAGCCAAGTCCGGACCGCAGGCCGACGGCGTCTTCGGACAGCCGCCGCCCGAGGACGAGCCCGCGCCCTGACAGACTCTTACCCCGGCGCCGGTCCCGACGGGCCGCTCGGCGGTTCCCTGCGGCAACCGGGATAACCCGCCACGGTCTTGCCTTCGGAGCGCATTTCGGGATATACTGTGCGACGGCTGGCGATGGAATCGGGAGGCCCGCCGGAGAGCGGGCCTGGCCTCGATTTCCGTCAGATGCATTTCTTGATGATGAGGTGGTGCCGGTGGAACTGATCTACTGCGCCAAATGCGGCAAGAAGATCCCGCCCGGCGGCCCAGACGAGGGCAAGCGCTATCTGGTCGACGGCGAGCCGTTCTGCCCGAAGTGTTACGCTCAACGCCCGTCCGACCAGCAAACCGGCAACACGATGGTCGAGACCGATCCGGTCCTGACCCGGCGCAGGACCAGTTGCGCCAGCATGCCTGCGGCCAGGCGGCCGGGCAGCCAGCCGATGCCGGCCGTCGTCCCGGGACGCAAGTCGTCGCGGCGCCTGGCCGAGGGCCGCACGGGCGGGCCGGGCCTGTGGCTGGCCGGAGCCGCCGTCTTCCTGCTGGCTGCCGCCGCCACGACGGCGTTCCTTTCGAGGGGCGCGCCACGGGACGAATCGCCCGGACCGGCGGAGAGCCCCTCCTCCTCGCTCGGGGAACCGCCGCCGACTCCTTCCCGGAACACGCCCCGGGCCGGAGCAGCCGCGGATGATGCCGCGGAGATCCGCGAGGCGCGCGACGAAGCGGTCGGGAAGATCCTCGCCAATCTGCGCGAACAGGCCGACCGGCTGGCCCTCGAGGGCGACTACGACGGGGCCATGGCTCTGTACGACGGCGCGCCGCCGGCGGAGCTGGCGGCGCAACTCGCCCCATCGCTCAAGGCTGCTCGAACGCGGCTGGGCAAGGATGCGGCCTCCAGGGTGCAGGCCGCCGCGGACAAGGCCGAGGCCTTCTCCAGGGACGGCCTGCCGGACAAGGCCCTGGCCGAGCTCGATGGTCTGAAGGCCATGAAGTACGCTGCATGGAACGACAAGCTCGCCGCCCTCCGCCAGCGTCTGGAGGGCGAGGTCCGGGCAGGAGCCGCCACCGCCGCCAAGCGGCGGGAAGCCGAGGCCCGGGCCCGCGCCTGCGAGGTGCTGGACCGCTTCGCCAAGAACGCGGTCGGAGGCGACTGCGCCTACGCGGCCCGAACCCTGATCGAGGACCAGAAGGCCCTCGACCAGGACGCCCGGGCCGCGATGTCCGGGGAGATGGAGGCCGCCGGACAGGTGGCCCGCAGCCTGATCGTCATGGAGACCGCGCGCAAGGACGCACTGCACGGGCTCGTCGGCCGGGAGGTCGCCATCCGCCTGAAGGACGGCACGACGCTCAAAGGCACGGTGGAGGAGGCCGTGGAAACCGGGTTCAAGGTCCGGGTGACCTACAAGGCCGACGGGATCCTGGCCTACAATTCCCAGACAGCCCTCTTCGGCGACATGGCCTCCGGTGAGTTGGCCAGGCTGCTGCCGGCGCCGGAAGTCGGGAACGACCACGACCGCGTCGCCGCGACGCTGATCCGCGCGTCCATGGGAGACATCGCCGGCGCCGGCGGGGCACTCAAGGCCGTCCCCGACCATCCCCTCGGCGCGCGACTCGCGGCGCGCCTGGCGGAGGCGGCCAGAGCCGCCCGCGAGCTTCGGGCCGAAGCATTCTGGAAGGAACGCATCGGGGGGAAGGCCGGGGATCGGTACACCGATGCGGAGGCTGCGGACTTGCTGGCCAGCCTGAACGCCTTCCAGCAGGACTTCGGAGACAGCGAGTTCGCCAAGGCCAGGGAACAGACCGAGGCCATCGCCAGGCTCCGGCCGCTGGTCGCCTTGCGGCCGGCTGCGGTCCAGGCGCTCTTCAAGGGCAAGGTGGTTCGCTTCGACCCGGCCACCATGGAAATAGAGCTGGCTTGGGACTTCGCTGATCCCGCCCAGGTCGGGGACTTCTCGGCACGCGGCAAGCCGGACCTCGGCAAGGGGCGGCTGGTTCTCAAGGACAAGGATGGCCTGAGCTTCCCCCGGGCCTTCGCCTCGCGGCTCAAAGTAACCTGCGACGCCACCTGCACCGGCGCCGGAGCGGGCGCCGCCAACAGTCATCTTGACCTGGCCATCGGATCGCCTTCGGACCTCGTGGCGCTCTGCCGCACAGGCGACAACATCGTCAGTCTCTGGCAGAAGTCCGGCGCGGCCGGGCACACCCAGGTGGGGGCCAACCGGCCCTCCCTGGAGGCCGCCTGCGCCAACGGCACGTACTCCGCATCGGCCGGCGGCAGGCAGATTCACGAGCCCATACCCCTTCGCGGCACCCTGTTGAACTTCTCCATCAACAGTTACAGCGCGACCGCCACGTTCAGGAAACTTCGGGCCACCGGGACGCTGGACCGAGGCTGGCTGGAGAAGGCGCTGGCCGACGGCAAGGCCGTTTCGCCGGCCCCGGCGCGGGCGCCGGCACCCGCGCCCAAGCAGTAGCCTCACTCCAGTTCCTTGCAAAGATCGTCCCCCGGACTATTCTGTCCGCGGAGGGCCGATCCCGCATGACCGCCAAGCGCTCTGGCAAGTTCACCGTCGCAACTTTCAACGTCAACTCGGTGCGCTCGCGCCTGGACGTGCTCCTGCCCTGGATCGGGAACCACCTGCCGGACGTCCTGTGCCTGCAAGAGATCAAGGTCGAGACCGACAAGTTCCCGCTCGAACCCTTCAAGGCGGCGGGCTACGAATGCGCGGTCTTCGGCGAGAAGAGCTATAACGGCGTGGCCATACTCAGCCGCGGGCCGCTCGCCGACGTTCGCCGCGGACTGGATGACGGCAAGGAGAAGTCCGAGCCGGCCCGGCTGATCCGCGCGACCGTCCGGGGCGTCGCCGTGGTCAACACCTACGTGCCCCAGGGACACGAGCCGGACTCCGACAAGTTCCGCTACAAGCTGGAATGGCTCGAGCGCCTGCGCCGCTTCTTCGAACGCGAGTACGCGCCGGACGCGAAGGTCCTGTGGTGCGGGGACATGAATATCGCCCCGACGCCCATCGACATCCACGACCCCAAGGGCCTGCTCGGGCACGTCGGCTTCCGGCCCGAGGTCTGGAAGGCGCTCGGCGAGGTCACCGCCTGGGGCTTCGAGGACGTCTTCCGCCGCCACCGGCCCGAGCCCGGCTGGTACAGCTACTACGACTACCGCGCCAAGGATCCGGTTAAGAAGAAGACCGGGTGGCGGGTCGACCACATCTACTGCACGGCGCCGCTGGCCAGGCTGTGCACCGACAGCTGGATCGACGTCAACACCCGCCTGGCCGAGAAGCCCAGCGACCACTGCCCGGTCCTGGCCGAGTTCGAACTCTAGGAGCCCGCGATGCCCGGCACGATCACCCACCGCGAACGCCTCATGCGCCTCCTCCGGCACCAGAAGACCGACCGGCTGCCCATCTGTCCGGTGGGCATGAGTCCGTTCACCTGGCACACGGACTTCCCGAGCTACGCCCCGGTGCTCGAGGTGGCCGCCAGGCACTGCGAGTTCCTGGCCGGCTTCACCCTGAACAAGGGCTTCGCGCTCTGCGATCCGAAGATCCTGGACATGAAGACCACGACCATCGAGGAGGGCGAGAGAAAGACGGCCACCACCGTTCTCCGGACTCCCCGGGGCGAGTTGACCCAGGTGCGGGTCCACGACCGCAGCGTGGGCAGCTGGGGCATGCTGAAGCCCTTCATCGAGAACGAGGACGACCTAGCGAAGATGGAGAGCCTGCCCTTCGAGCCGTTCACGCCGGACCTCTCCGGGCTCCCGGCTTTCCAGGCCAGGGTCGGCGACGCCGGCTTGGCATACCTGAACGGCGTGTCCAACGCCCTGCTCACCGCCACGCACGGAATGAGCGAGGAGTTTCGCACGGTGTTCTGCTTCAGTGAACCCGAGCGGCTCCGGAAGATGGTCGAGCGCTCCCAGGAGCGGCTCATGGCCTACATGACCAGGATCCTCGACGCCGGGGCCGGGCCGGTCTTCCGGCTCTACTCCATCGAGGACTTCGTCGAGCCGATGATGCCGCCGTCCTTCGTCGACGAGTTCATCGTCCCCTACGACCGCGAGGTGGTGAAGCTCATCCACTCGCGCGGCCGGCACGTGGCCATGCACTGCCACGGGCGGCTGGCCGCCCAGATCGAGCGGATGCTGGCCATCGGCATCGACGGCACCGACTGCTCGGAGAGCCCGCCGCAAAACGACATCGACCTGGCCGGCATGATCGCCAAGGCCGAGGGGCGCATGTTCATCTGGGGCTACATCCAGTTCGAGACCCTGGCCCGGGCCACCCCGGATGAGGTCGACCGGCTGGTGCGCGAGGCGGTCGAGGCCGGCGGCACCGGGGGCCAGTACGTCCTCAGCCAGGCGGCCAGCCCCTGGATGGCCGAGCTCCCCGGACGCACCGCCGAGAACCTCATCCGGATGATCGAGGCAGGCGTCAGGTACGGCGGGCACTGAACCGGCTTCGGACGAGAGAACACAGACCGTCCAGTAACAGCGGTGGCGCCCTCGCCCCGCGGCCATCGGAGTTTGCCTGGATATCCGCCGCGCTCCGGGGTATACATCAGCGTACCCCCAGATAACGGAGGATCTGCCGATGAGACTGCTCTTCGCCTCGCTGCTGTTGGCCGCGCTTGCCTGCCTGGCCCGCGCGGGAGAGACAACCCAGCCTAAGCAGGCGGCGTTCGCCGCCAAGCCCTCCGCCGCCAAGGCGGGAGACAAGTACAAGATCGACTTCGCCCTGTCCGCGGCCGCCGACGTGGAAGTCGCGGTGCTCGGCGCCGACGGGAAGGTCGTGCGCCACCTGGCCGCCGGCGTCCTCGGCGGGAAGAACCCTCCGCCCGAGCCGCTCAAGGCGGGTCTCGCCCAAAGCCTCGAGTGGGACGGCCGCGACGACTTCGGCAAGCCCGCGGCCGGCGGACCCTTCAAGGTCCGGGTGCGGGCCGGGATGTCCGTGAAGTTCGGGAAGATCTTCGGCGGCAGCCCCTTCACCGGAACGCTCAGTTCCGGCGGCCCCTGCGACGGGGTGGCCGTGGATTCCGACGGGGCGATCTTCGTGAAGCTCGCCTCGCTCGTGCCCCAGCTTCACGAGGGCAACCCCTGGCAGCTTCGCAAGTTCGACAAGGACGGCAAGTACGTCAGGACCCTCCTGCCCTACCCGCCGTCCACGCCGCCGGATAAGACCCCCGGGTTCAGGCTCATCGAGACCGACGACGGACAGCTCACCCCGGCGCACACCTCCGGGCTCGATGTGGTCCTCTTCCGCTTCGGCGACAACATCTACAACCGGGTGGTCGACGGCCAGGCGGTCTTCATCGACAGCACCAGCGCCAAACTGACCTTCTTCAAGGTCGACGGCTCCAACGCGGTCAAGGTCGTCCCGATGCGCTCGGCGCCCGACAAGCTCAAGTGGGCCAAGTGGCTCGCGCCGCAGCTGGCTTTCTCGCCGGACGGCAAGTACGCCTATTACTCCAACGTGGCCAACACGCCCTACGCGGCGAACGTCCATCCCTCGAAGATGGACCAGAACTTCCCGCAGGGCCGGGTCTACCGCCAGGACCTGACCAAGCCCGGCTCCGACCCCGAGAAGTTCTACGACCTCGAACTGCCCGACTACGACCGGCAGAAGTACTGGCTGCCCGACGCCTGGAACAAGTGCACCGCGGCCTACGGCGTGACCGTCGACGCCAAGGGCCACGTCTTCGTCTGCGACCTGGTCAACCAGGCCATCGTCGAGGTCAGCCCCGAGGGCAAGAAGCTCTCGGTCAGCAAGGCGCCCTGGCCGGAGAAAGTCCTGGTCAACAGCGCCACCGGCGACTTCTACGTGGTCAGCCGCCTCGACCGTCCCAAGGACGGCTACGTCGGCAAGAAGCTGATCAAGATCTCCGGCCGCGGCGACGCCGCCAAGGTGGTCGCGGAGATGCCGCTCAAGGGCGACCTGGGCCACTCCCTGGCGCTGGACGACTCCGGAGGCAAGTCGGTCCTGTGGCTCGGCGGCGGCGGCGCCCTCATGCGCGTCGAGGACACCGGTGCGGCCTTCGCCCCGGCGGAGAAGAGCCTGATCAACCCCGACCGGAACAACATCACCTTCGTATGCTACGGCGCGGTCGACCAGCGCGACGACTTCGTCTTCATAACCACCGGCATGGGCCCGGTCTGGCGCTACAACGGCGTGACCGGCGAGGGCGGGCTCGCTCCCTTCCAGGCCTGCGACGTGGCCGTCGGTCCCGACGGCCTGGTCTACGGCTGGAGCGACAAGGGCAGCTACCAGGGCCCCATCGCCCGCTACACCAGCGATGGCAAACCCGCGCCGCTGGCCTCGACCGGCAAGCACCTCTTCGGCCACGTCTACGGCCGCTTCGGCCGCGGCAACAACGCCCCGGGCATCACCGTGGACTACAAGGGCAACGCCTACGTCAACTGCGGCTTCAACGACTGCCACGTGCGCGCCTACGACGCCGAGGGCAAGCTCATAGAATACGAGCGCAAGGCCCGGGTGGGCGACGAGAAGGGCAAGCCGACGGGCCCGGCCTTCATCTCCTACGTCCTGGACCAGGGCGGCAGCCTGCGCGCCGACCCGGCCAACAATATCTACGTCCTGGAACTCGGCCTGCTCAAGGGCGTCGTCCCGCCCAAGGGCTTCGAGAAGGATCCGGCCTTCGCGCGATGCACCGGGAGCATCTACAAGTTCACCCAGAAGGGCGGCGAGTTCAAGAAGACCAAGGACGGCTGGGACGCCGAGGGCGCAGTGGCCGCCTACACCGTGCCCTGCGGGCCGATCTCCGGCTCGTGGGCATCGACCCAGTCGGTCTGCCACTGCACCCGGCCAAGGTTCGACGTGGACCCCTATGGGCGCCTGTACATCCCCAACGGCGTCACCTTCAACGTGACGGTCATCGACAACGCCGACAATCCGATCGTGAAGTTCGGCGGCTACGGCAACTTCGACGCCCAGGGCCCGGAGAGCAAGGAACCCAAGCCCGACATCCCCATGGGTTGGCCTATCTTCGCTGGCGCCAGCGACGAGCACATCTACGTCGGCGACGGACTCAACCACCGGGTGGTCCGGGCCGACAAGGTCTTCGCTGCGTCGGAGACATGCGAAGTCAGGTGAACAGCGGTTGAAGGTGGAAGGTGGACGGTGGAGGGTGGAGGGTTGGAGCGCACCGGACCGCAGAGGGACAAACGCCGGTCAATGCATGGCGAAGTGAGCTTCGGACTCCACTGATCGGCACTCGCCCTTCTGCAACTACGTCACTTCCAGCCCGCGCTCCTCCACCTTCCACCTTCCACCCTCCACCCTCCACCCTCCACCAGCTCCCCCTCCCTCCCGGAATCCCGCCGCCGACTTCGGGGTTGAATAGCCGAAGTCCGGTGTGGACCGCTGGCGGGTGCGTATGGCTTCGGAGATCCCCTTCGTAAACTCCCGACAGGATCTGGCGCTGCTGCGCGAGACCCATGGCGACGTGGAGATTGTGCGCGTCTCCCTGCTGGCTGCGCGCAACCTAAGTCGCGAGGACCTGGCCGGCTTCCGCCTCTGGCTGGACCCCTGCGTCGACGGCCTGCTCCGCAAGGAATCCGAGCAGAGCGACGCGCTCAAGGCGGTCCTGGCCCGGGGCGGAGAGTACCAGCGGCTGCAGGACGAGGGATTCGTGCAACACCCCGACAAGGGGACTGTCGGCAGCTTCGTCTTCCGGATGCTCGACGCCTGCGCGGCGCTCGAGCCAGCGATCGTCTCCGTGCCCCAACTGCCCCACGTGACCGGCACCGCGCACAACCGGCTCAACCACGTCCTGGCCGAGGCTGCCCGCCGGTGGGCCGAGCAGGGTGGATTCGGGGGCCGGCTGGTCCTGCCGGTCATCCTCACCGGCAAAAGCCAGTACATGCTCAAGAAGCACCGCGACAACGTCGCCAACGTCGCCGTCCGCGGCCTGGAGCTCTCAGGCTCCGCCGGCCTCTGGTTCGTCGACTCGGGCCTCCAGGACCAACTGGGCCAGGGCGATTTCACCGAGCGCTTCGCACGGCTGGCCGACCTGCACCGCGAAGTGCTCGGGCGGGTGCCGGAGCGGCCGGAGATGGTCGTGACCGGGCCGTTCTGGTGCCTGAGCCTGGTCCTCTGGTCGCAGGGGCTGGCCAGTCACGTGGCCACCGGCCTGGGCGGCTCCTACCAGTACCACCTGCCAGGGCTGGCCCACATCCGCACGCCCAAGGTCCGGATCGCGCTCGAGCCGCTGCGTCGGACCGCCGTGGCCGGGCCGTCGCTGCGGAACTGGCTGGAGGAATCGCTCTCGAGGCTAAAGGAGGACGAGGGCGCCCGCTCGAGCCTGGCGGGGTGCCTGCGCGACTGGGAGTTGCTCCAATCGTCGGCGGCAGCCCGGACCCAGGTGGCCGGCTTCCACCGGCGCTGGTGCCGCGAGCTCGAAGCCGCCGAAGCGCACAAGAGGGGCCTCAGGCTCTACCGGATGCTCTCGGACTCCTACGTGCTCGGACGGCGACTGCCGGAGATCGAAGGAGAGGGCCCGGCCCGCCGGCCCGAACAGGTGGCCATGCAGCACATGCTCAACTGCCTGTGAGTTACAGGCGGCGGGCGGCTGGGAATCCCGGGATCTGGAAGATTGGAAGACTGGAACGCTGAGATACTGCGATCGGGCGAACGCCGGCCCGATCACTTCTTCTTGTAGCGCCCCTTGCGCTCGGCGGCCTTGGGCGCGCCGCCAGCCGTGCTGCTGATGCCCTCGGGCATGGGGCTGTAGGTCCGAGGCTCAGCCATTTCCCCTTCCACCAGCCGTTCGATCAGGCGCTTGAGCCTGGCGATCTCGGCCGTCCCCAACCGGCCGCCGGTGCGGGTGCGCAGGTAGCGGTCGAGCGGTTCCTCGTTGCCGACGGCGGGCGCGGGCTCGGAGCTCAGGAGGTCCTCGATGGCCAGGCCCAGAGCCGCGGCCATCCGCCGGAGCGTACGGGGCTGAGGCCGGATCTCTCCCTTCTCCGCGGCCCAAATTGTGTTGACGGACACGTCGGCCGCAGCAGCCAGATCCTGCTGGCTCATGCCTCGCGCCATGCGCAACTCGCGGAGTTTGGCCGGAAGAGATTTCGAAGAACCTGAGGCCGGACTCATCACCGCTCCTCGGCGCCCGCCGCACCCAGGAATATCCCAATTTTTCGACTTGACTTGGGAGTATCCTGTGTGTAGTCTACGGGCATCCTGTGCGCCCGAGTAGGCGGGAACTGGCCACCGAGATCGATGCTCCGGACAACCGCAGCGACGGTCCTGTCCGGCCAGCCTGCCGGGGGTGCCTACTCACCCCCGGTGGGTGCTTGCCATCTGCGCCCGGGACGGATTGTACGGAACGAGACGCCGCTGACAACGGAAGAACGCCCGCGGACTTTCGCATCTTGAGAGGAAGGCAGGCCATAGAATGGGTCATGGAGCGGACAATGCAGGCATCGACGCCGGACTGGTGTTCCTGGCGATCCTCTGCGCCATATCGCTGATCGGCATCGCCATTGCCTGGGTTCTGAGGGACAAGAACGGAGACGGCCGCAAAGTCTAGCAGCGGGCGAACCGGCAGGGAGGTGGGAGGTGCCGTCCGCACGGGCGGACGGCACCGCATTCTACTGCCGGTGCTTCCAGAACTGCTCGACGCAGTGAATCTGCGTCTCGCGGCTCCTCCAGCGGCGCGCGCGGCGGGGGTTGACCAGCACTTCGCAGCCGTCCCCGGAGACGGCCAGAACCCCCACCCCAAGACGGGCGAAGGGGGCGAGTCCGCGCTCCGACGCAAGGCGTCGGGCGGCCTCGGCCGGCAGGGCCACAAAGCTCTCGTCCGCGAATGACCGGTTGGCCGCGGCCTGGCGCAGGACCTCGGCGAAGCGCCCGAGCTTGAGCTCCACGGCCACGATCCGCGAGTGCAGCGGCACCCAGCCGTCGACCCGGCGCAGCGCTCCGGAGGGCGTCGCGATCACGAAGCGATCGGCGATGAGCCGCTCGAGGTGGCGGTCCAGCGCAGCCGGCGGCAGTCGCCCCGCGAACTCCCTGCGGAGCGACTCGCGGCTCACCGCGCGACGCACCGACCCGGGGATGCGCCTGAGCAGGGCAACCCGCTCGAGCGGCCCTATCGTCCTGGTCTGGCCCAGTTGCAGCCGCTCGCCCACCCGCACGGGGTCGAGCGCGACGCCGACGACGTCGCAGATGCCCCAGGGCGCAGCGTACTCGGTCCTGGTCCTCAACCCTCGGGAGTGCAGCCAACGCCTGACGGGGACGGTCATCTGGCTTTCCAGCTTGAAGCTCATCATCACCTATCTTAACGTGTGACGGAGCGGTTGCCAGGCCACAGATCGGGCTCCAGCAGCCCACTGAAGAAGTGCCGGGGGTCACGTTGCGACCGGACGGCCCGAGCGGCAGGGAATAGGCCGAGTTGCAACTCAGTTGCACGTCCGTTAGAATGCCTTCCAGGGAGGTTCCATGGAAAGGCTCCGCAGAGGCGGGAAGGCTGCCGCAGGTTTCCTGGCCAGTTCCGGGCTGCGCCGGACGGACGTCCGGGAGGCCGTCCTCCAAGCGCTGGCCGGGGCGCCGGGCGCGCTCTCCCACCAGGAGATCATGAAGCGCCTGAAGGCCCGCCGACCGGACCGCGTCTCGGTCTACCGCGCGCTCGACGCATTCGTGGCCGCCGGCTTCGTGCACTGCATCGAGGTGGGCACGGGGGGGAGGCTCTTCGAACTGGCCGATCGCTGCTCGGAGTCGCAGTGCCATCCGCACTTCACCTGCCGGGTCTGCCGGAAGACCAGCTGCCTGCCCGACGTGCACCCGGACCTGGTCCGGGCCGACGGCTACCGGGTCGAGCGACAGAGGGTCTTCCTCGAGGGCGTCTGCCCGGCCTGCGCCGGATGTTGAATTGGAGGTCGCCATGCCCCGCACTTTTCGAAGGACCGTTCTGGCCGCGCTGGCAGTCCTGACCGCCGCGACCTTGTCCGGCTGCGGCGACGGAGGCCAATCCGCCGGCTCTCGCGCCGGTGGCGACCCCGGGGCACCCTCCGGACCGCCCCCGGTCGTGGCCACCACGCTGCCGGTCTACGCGCTGGCGCTCGACGTGCTCGGCGACTCGAAGGGCATCGGGCTCTCCATGCTCGTGCCCGCCGGCTCCGGCTGCCCGCACGACTATTCGCTCTCGCCCGGGGACATGGAGAGGCTCGCCAGGGCGAAGCTGGTCCTGGCCAACGGCGCGGGCCTCGAGGAGTTCCTGCTGGCCGGGCCGGTCCGGAACCTCAAGCTCCGGGTGGTGCGGCTCTCCGACGGCCTGAAGCTCATCCCGCTATCTCCGGAGGCGAAGGCCGCCGAGGAAAAGGCCCATGGCGCACACGAGGGCCAGGAAGCGAACGAGGAGCACGAGGGCCACGGGCACGCCCAAGCCGGCGAGTACAACCCGCACACCTTCGCCAGCCCCGGGAACGCCGCGCGGATGATCGAGACGATCGGCCGGACGTTCTCCGAGCTCGACCCGGCCAACGCCGCGACCTATCGCGCCAACGCCGCCGCCCGGGCCGCGAAGCTCGACGCCCTGGCCGGCGAGTTCGCCGCCGTCGCGCAAGGCGCCTCCAACCGGAAGATCGTCACGCTCCACAACGTTTTCGATTACCTGGCGCGCGACGCGGGGCTCGAGGTCGTGGCGGTCATCGAAACCGAGCCGGGACAGCCCCCGGGCCTGGGGGCCTTCGCCGATCTGATCGAGAAGGTCCGGCGCGAGAAGCCCGCGGCCATCTTCTCCGAGCCCCAGTACTCGGCCAAGCCCGCCGAACTGCTCGGGAGGGAGACCGGCGTGCCGGTCTACGAACTCGATCCCTTCGCCACCGGCAAGGCCGAGGCCGGCGCCTACCTGGCGGCCATGCAGAAGAACCTCGAGACGCTGCGGAAGGCACTCGGAAGCGGAAAGGCCGCCGATGGTCGTTAGCCGCGGCGCCGCCTGCACGCTGGGCCACGCCATCGAGATCGACGGCGTCTCGGTGCGCCTCGACGGCACGAGCATCCTCGAGAACGTGACGGCCAGCGTCCCCATGGGCAAGCTCTGCGCGCTGGTCGGCCCCAACGGGGCGGGCAAGACCACGCTGCTCATGACCATGCTGGGCCTGGTGCCCCATTCGGGGCACATCCGCTTCTGCGCCTGCGGGCCGCACGGCGGCGGCGTGCCCCGGATCGGCTACGTTCCCCAGCGCCTGGACTTCGACCGGGCCGCGCCCATCTCAGTGACCGACTTCCTGTGCCTGGCCGGCCAACGCCGGCCGCTCTTCCTGGGGCGGCGCCGCGCGGCCGAGAGACAGGCCCGGGCAGCCCTGAACCGGGTGGCCATCGAGCATCTCGGCTCGCGCGCGCTCGGGCAACTCTCGGGCGGCGAGCTCCAGCGCGTGCTCCTGGCCCAGGTGCTCCTCGACGAACCCCAGGTGATCCTGCTCGACGAACCGGTATCCGGCGTGGACGTGGCCGGCGAGCAGCTCTTCCTGGAGCTCGTCCGGGAGATCACCGCCTCCGGCGAGCACACCGTGCTGATGGTCAGCCACGACATCTCGGTGGTCGCCGAGCGCGCCGAGCACGTCATCGCCCTCAAAGGCACGGTGGTCTGCCAGGGACCGCCGCGGGAGGCGCTGACCCCCGAGAACCTGCTCAGGCTCTTCGGCGTGCACGTCCACCACATCGGGGTGTGCGAGCGGCCGGCGGGAACGAATCACGACCACGGCCACCGCCATGACGGGGGCCGGCGCGCCCGCGACGATTCCTCCGCGGAGGCCGGGACGTGAGCGGGTTCGAGTCCATCGCGGCCAGACTGGTCGAGCCGGCGCTGCAATTGCTGGGCTGGTTGCCGTTCCCGGGCATGGAGTACGACTTCACCCGGACGGCGCTGCTGGCGGCTCTCTTGGTCGCGCCGATGTGCGCGGCTCTCAGCGTCCAGGTGGTCACCTTCCGCATGGCCTTCTTCAGCGATGCGGTGGCCCATTCATCGTATACCGGCGTGGCCCTGGGAGTGCTGGCCTTCGGCGCCGGGGCCCCGCTGGGCGTGACCATGGCGATGGCGCTCTTCGGCGTGATCGTCGGCTTGACGGTGGCGGCGCTCCGCGAGAAGACCCGCCAGACGCCCGATACGCTCATAGCCATAGTCCTTTACGCGGCCGTGGCTCTGGGCCTGGCCATGGTCGCCCTGTCCTCCGACAAGGGCCTGTCTGCAACCATGAGGCCTTACCTCTTCGGCGTCGGCCTGGAAGGCATGACCGCGTCCGACCTGCTGATGTTGATGTTCCTGGCCGTTGTGGTCGTGGTCTTCCAGGTTGTTGGCTTCAACCGCCTGCTGCTCATAGGCCTCAACCCGGTGCTGGCCAACACCCGGGGGATAAGAAGCGCGCGCTGGGCGAACATCTTTGCGGCCATTCTGGCGCTGGTGGTGACGGGCAGCATCAGGACGGTGGGCGTGCTGGTCATAGGCGCCCTGCTCATCGTGCCGGCGGCCGCAGCCAGAAACATCGCCAGGAGCGCCGGGGGCATGTTCTGGTGGGCCGTCGCGATAGCGGTTGTTTCAGCCGTGGTCGGCACCGAGATGTCGGTGGTTCTCAAAAACCCGCCGGTCGGTGCAAGCGTGGTGCTCTCGGCCATCGCGGCCTACGGCCTGAGCGAGATCTGGCGGGGCCTTCGCCGGAGATAGAACCTCTCGCCGCGGCCGCGGGGCCGCGCAATCACCCCACCTGCGACAGCGAAGTCAACAGCTCCCGGCGCAGGTCCGGCGCGAAGGCGCCGGCCAGGCTCGGGCCCGGGCTGGACTCGGCCAGCGCCGAGAGCGCCGCCTGGCGCATGGCCAGCAGTCCGCCCTCGCCCGCGGCCGCCTCGACCCGGCCGAGCACCCGCGCGGCGATGCCGTCCCGGGCGCGGGCGAAGAGGTCGGCGACCCCGGCGGGGCGCTCCGCCAGGACCGCGACGAAGCGCTCCTCGTCGAGCTCGAAGGTGTCGTCGTCCTCGGCCACGATGCCCAACTCGTCGAGCGCGTTGTAGACCGTGGCCGGGTCCTCCGCGGGACGGAGCGGGTTCTGCCGGGACGTGCCGGCCCTCTCGTTCCGCGCGGCCGAGGCCAGCTGCGCCTCGGAGAATACGGCCCGGGAGCGCCCGGCGCGCGCCACCCCGGCGTCTCCGGCTTCGTCGAGGTCGGAGGCCAGGCCGCCGACCGGAGCCACCAACGCCCGGACCAGGTCCTGGCGCACGCGGGTCGCAGCCGGGTCCCGCGAAAGTATGCCGCCGGCCGAGGTCAGCGCCCCGTTGAACTCGCGAATGGCCGCGTTGAAGCCCTCCAGCGCCGTCCGCAGCGCCGCAGCAGCATCGTCGGTCGAGCGCTCCACGGTGACGGTCACGGTCCGGCCGGGCTCGCCGGCCACCGCAAGAGTGACGCCGGGAACGGCATCGGCAAATCGGTTGTCCCACGAGCGGAACTCGGCGCCGTCGACCCGGACGACGGCGTCCTGGGGCGCGCTCAACTCGTTCCTGGCGACCGTCCGGCCCGCCGGGTCGCGCTCGAGCAGACCCACGGCCTCGAGAATGCCGTCGGGGTCATCGAAGACCATGTTCCCCGCCAGCGAATCGATCGAGGTCAACGTCAGGCGGTCCGCGTAGAAGCCGGCCCTCACCCCGTGGACGGCGGTGCCGCCGTCGAGCCGGAAGTTCCCGTCGGCATCCTCCCCGGCGTCGAGCGCGCCGTTGCCGTTGGCGTCTTCGCCCCGGTTGATCTTCGTCGCCAGGTCCACGAGGGCATCGCCGGCGGCGACGGTCACGACGGAACCGTTGATCGTGAAGCTGCCGGAGAGCCCCAGCGCTCCGTCGGCGGTCTCGTCGCTCTGGATGCTGTGGCCGCGCGCTACGCGCACCACCTCGACCTGATGGGTTCCCGGGGCCGCATGGCCGTCCACCTCGGCGGCCACGTAGACGGGGGAAGAGGACGAGACCTTCGCAGCGGAGAACGTTCCGGCCCGGCCCAGCGCTCCGAAGGCCGCATCGAGACGCCCGAGCGCACCGGAAAGGCGCCCGAGCTCGCCGGCCATGGCCGAGAGCGCGCCGGGCGTCAGGGAACGAAGTAGACCGGTTGCAGGCGTGGGCGCCGAACCCAGCAACAGCCTGCGGTCCTCGACGGTCCGCTGCGCGTCGAGGAGCGAATCGCCGTTGCGCGCCACGAGCGGAGCGGTCGCGACTCCCGCCCCCGTCAGCAGGCCCGCGGAACTGGTGACCAGGCGCCGCAGGTGAGAAACGTACGCCAGCTCCTGCATGGTCCGCCGCGAGCCATCGTCGCCGCGCGATTGCGTGACCGTCCTGCCGCCCACGGCCACCGGAGTGCCGTTGGCCGTGACCGCCACGGACAGCTTGATATCCTGGCTCAGGAGCCTGTGACCGCCTCCGGCCTCGCGAACCTGGGCGGGCCGGTGGCTCGACTCGACCATGAACATCCGCAGGAAGCTGTTGTTGAGGTTGAGGGACTCGATCGACGATCCGCTCTCGCCCACAGGCTTGCTGACCAGCAGGGCGTCAGCCGGCGCGCCGGATCCGGGAGAACCGGGAGAAGAAGATGACCCGGGCGCCGGGCGCGCCTGCAACCGCGCGGCCACGGCCCGCTCCAGGAGCGGCCCGATCTGCGCTGCGGTAATGCCCTGCGCTGCAGCCATGCCCCGTCCTTCCCTGGAAGGGCCTGTCTATCCTGCCTGTGCCGACCCCGCTACCTGGTCCCGCCTCCGGAGAGCAGATCGAGGACCCGCCCGCGGCTCATCGGCGAGGAGGAGAGCGCCTCCGAGAGCGCCGCCAGTTCCTCGGGCTGCCCCTGGCCGCGCAGCGGTGCGGCGGCGCGCTCGACGCGCTCGACGTCCGCCTGCCGGGCGACCTCGTTCTCGCTGCCCACCATGTCCCGGGCCAGAGCCGAGCGCTCCGCACCGGCGTCGCCGCGCGCCATCAGCAGCGCCCCGGCGACCTCCAACTCGGCGTTGCGGAGCTTCTCCGCATCGACGTCGCCGGCCTGGCCGGTGAGCACCTCGGTGGCGTTGCGACCGGCTTCGGCCAGCCGGGCGACGTCGCGGCCCCTCTGGGCCAGGTCGGCCCGCGCGGTCTCGTCGCCTGCGCGCACACCGGACAGCATCCGCCCGGCGTCCTCCAGGGCCGAAATCCGCGTGTCGATGCGCAGGATGTTCTCCTGCCGGTCGCGAATTCGCTCTGCCGGGATCTCGTCGCCGCCCTGCCGGGCCGGCCCGAGCTCCAGGCTGGCCGCGGCCGTGGCCTCCGCCGCCTGCTCGCGCTGGTCCGTCGGGCGCGCCCGACTGGCGGCGCCGAGTTCGGCCGCCGCTCCCTGCCCGGGCCTGGATGCCACCAGGCCGCTCATTCTGATCAGATCTGCCATGGGCAAGCCCTCCTTGACTGCCGCTGTTTCCTCATGCGTAGGTGTCGAGACGCTGACCGGCCTCCCAGCTCATGGGGGCCGCCTCCCGGCGCTTCTGCTTCATGCGTTCCGCCTGGCCCTCGGCCTCGGCCCGATTCTCCTCGCGACGCTGCAGTTCGGCCTTCTCCGCCTCGCTGGGAGAGTGGTCCCGCTCCGCCGGAGGCGCTTCCCGCAAGGACTGGAGGTCGATCCACGCCGCCCGGGTGACGGTGCGCATCTCGTCGCCCATGCGGGCCATGGGATCGGTGAACATGGCGGCCTCCCTTCCGCTGCGGGGCAGTCTCGCGACCCGCGCCGGTGCGATGCCGCGAAGACATCGCACCGAATCCCTGATTTTGCCGCTCAAGCTCCGGCCGGTTGTGGCCGATAGCCTGAGCAAGCGGCGCCTCGGGGACGAGAGTCCGGAGGTGGCTGCGGAAAGAGCTGCGAAGACGCCCGATAATCGCGGGCGAACGCAACTCCGGATTCAGCGGAGAAAAAAGCCCCGCTCTGTGGAGCGCAAGCCGTACGTGGCTTCAGGTTGGCGGACCGGCCACGGACGACAGGGGGGGCTTTTTCTTTTTTCTCCTGGCGCGGAATCCTTTCCGTCAGTGCCCCGGAGCTCGACCCTGAGCTCCTGTCGCCTATAGATTAGCCCAGGCCCGCGGCTCAGTCAACAGACAAAATCCAGCCGTTCGCGACGGAACGCGCCTCGTAGCAGGCATTTGCAGACCGGCGTCACTGCACGTCGCGCCCCAGGAGAAGGAACTCCATGAGCGCCTTCTGGGCGTGCATGCGGTTCTCGGCCTCGTCCCATACCGCCGACTGCGGCCCATCGAGCACCTCGGGCGCGACTTCTTCCCCGCGATGGGCCGGCAGACAGTGCATGAAGAGCGCCTCGTGACCTGCCGCGCTCATGACCCCGGCGTCGACCTGCCAGCCGGCGAACGCCTGCCGCCTGGCCTGGTTCTCGGCCTCGAAGCCCATGCTCGCCCAGACGTCGGTGGTCACCAGGTCCGCGCCGCGCGCGGCCTCCCGCGGCGCGGAGCAGGCCTCGAAGTGCCCGCCCGGCGGAGCCAGCTCGGGGTTGAGCGCGTAGCCCGGGGGCGTCGAGACCCTGACCTTGAAGCCCAGGAGGCGTGCGGCCTGCAGCCAGGTGTAGGCCATGTTGTTGGCGTCGCCGATCCAGGCCACGGTGCGCCCCGCGATGGGACCGCGGCGCTCCTGGAAGGTCTGGATGTCGGCCAGCACCTGGCAGGGATGGAACTCGTTGGTCAGCCCGTTGATCACCGGAACCCGCGAATGCGCGGCGAAGCGCTCGATCTTCTCCTGCCCGAAGGTCCGGATCATCACGATGTCCACCATGCGGGAGATGACCCGGGCGGTGTCCTCGATGGGCTCGGATCGGCCCAGTTGCGAGTCGCCGGTGGTCAGGTGGATGACCGAGCCGCCCATCTGGTACATGCCGGCCTCGAAGCTCACCCGCGTGCGGGTGCTGGCCTTCTCGAAGACCATGGCCAGGGTGCGGTCGCGGAGCGGCTGATAGAGCTCGTATCGCTTGAAGCGGCCCTTGATGACCGCCGCGCGGGCCAGGACGTGCTCGACCTCCTCGCGGGAGAAGTCGTCGAAGCGCAGGAAGTGCCGGAGCTGCGGTGCCGCCATCGTGTCGATCCTTTCAGTTCGCGGAAGTCATCCGGAGAGGCCGCCCGTCCGCCGTTCGGCGGCCGGTTACTCCACGATCACCCGCGCGCCGGTGATCTTGCGGGGGAGAGATATCTCGGCCACGACCACCTCGCCGACGGCGGCCGGGCCCTCGGCCTTGAGAAAGCCCTGCTTGGGCACCCCGAAGGTGACGGTGGCGGCCGCCGGCAGCACCGCTCCGTGAACCGATCCATCGGTGGCGTCGAGCCCCGAGGGCGTGTCCACGGCAAGCACCGGCCGGTGCGAGCCGCCGGCAATCCCGATCAGCTCCGCGGCCGGACCGCGCACTTTGCCGGTGAGCCCCGTGCCCAGGAGCGCGTCGACCAGCCAGTCGTATCGCGAGATCTCGGAGACGACCTGGAGGCAATCGCCCTGCCCATCGAGCTCTTCGACGGCCACGCCGGGAGCCGAGAGGTAGTCGAGGTTGATCCTGGCGTCGTCGAGCACCTCCGAGGCGCGTCCGGCCAGCCAGACCTTGACCGAGCCCACGCCCCACCAGGCAAGGTGCCGGGCGATCACGAAGCCGTCGCCGCCGTTGTTGCCGCGACCGGCCAGCACCGCGACGCGCGCCGAGCCCGGATCGGCCAGACGCCGCCAGAGCTCCCGCGCCGCCCAGTAGCCGGCGTTCTCCATCAGCGCCAGGCCCGGCACCCCGTACTCGCGGATGGCCGTGGAGTCGAGCAGCCTGACCGTCTCGGCGTCGCGCGGCTCGGCCTCGACGCGCAGGCGTGGCGCTCCCGGCTCGGGGACGGCCGTGCGGAAGCGCACCGAGAAGGTGGCCATGCGGGCCAGGTCGCCCCGGGCCGTGCCCTCGCCGTTGGCCAGGTCGGCCATCTCGGTGGCCCTGCGGCTGGATTCATCGCCCGCAGCGCCGTAGGCGAGCGGCTCGTCGGCGCCGAGGGCGGCAAACAAGTCGCGAAGCTGCTCGAGGTTCAGGATCTGTTCGGCACGACCTCCGAAGCGCTCCAGAAGGGCCAGTTCCGCCAGCCCCTCGGGATCCAGACGGTGCCGCACTCCGAGCAGGTACACCCGGGGAGTGAGCTCCCAATTGACCAGCATCCGCGCGGCGGCCAGCGCCACCGCGCCGGGCGCTCCGCGGCCGGCGAGCACCACCGGGACGGCCCCTCCGCGGGCGCAGGACTTGGCCAGAGCCCAGAGCGCCAGTTCCCGCGCGGAGTTCTCGCGGGCGATGACTCCCAGGCTGGTCTCGGAAAGGCCGCCGCTCGCCGCCATGTCAGCCGCCCTGCAGATACCGGTCCCAATCGACCTCGGCCGCGTTCATGACCGGGCCGGACGTGCAGACCGGCCTGCGGAGCACGCCGCCGTCGGGGGCGGTGCCCTTGAGGGCCACCACGCAACCGCGGCACACGGAGAGCCCGCAGGCCATGTGGGCCTCGAGCGAAGCCTGGCAGGGCAGCCCCCGGCGCGCGGCCGCCTCGGCCACCAGCTTCATCATTATGGCCGGCCCGGCGGTGTAGAGCGCCACGCGCTTGCCGGCCAGTTCCCGGTCGAGCACCAGGTCGAGCAGGTCGACGGCCGTGCCGCGCAGACAGCCGGCCTCGCCTGCGTCGGAGGAAAGGCGGAAGTGCGCGCCGGTCCGGCGCATGAGCGCCTCGGGCAGTCCGAAGGAGCAGTCCCGGAACCCGAAGAGCAGCCAGGTCGAGAACCCGGCCGCCGCCGCGCGTCCCGACAGGAAATAGACGGGGGCCAGGCCGGTGCCGCCGCCGACCGCCACGTGGGCTTCGACGTCCTTTTCGAGAGTGAAGCCGCGCCCCAGCGGACCGACGAGACCCAGCCGCTCGCCCGGACGCACTTCGGCGAGCATGTGCGTGCCCCGGCCCGTCGGTCGGTAGAGGATCTCGACTCTGCCGGAATCGGGCTCGGCGTGGAAGACGCCGAACGGCCGGCCCAGGAGCGGGTCGAGCCCGTCACCCACCCGCAGGTTTACGAACTGGCCGGGCTTGGCCGCCGCGGCGATCTCCGGGGCTGCCAGGATCATCCGGCGGTAGCGCTGGCCGGCATCCTCGTTGGCCAGAACTTCGGAGCGGAGCTGGAAGGCGTTCTTGTCCATGACGACGATTCTAGGGCGGCGGACGGGAAGCGTCAAGAAGCTCGAAGGGCAATGGAGCCCAGGGAACGATCGGGCGCACCAGCCCGCCTGCGGGTCGTGACAGAGTTGGCCGAGCCACGGCCGTGCGCACCGTGACACACATGCAGTCTTCCCGGCCTGTGGCCCGAGACTACGTGCCTCCGGGCCGGTCGTAGCCGTAGGATGCAGAGGCAGAACGCCGCTCTGCCGGACTCCACTCGGGAAAGCGCTGGCACAGGCCTTGCTTCCCGCAGTTCCGACGCCGCCGGTGGAAAAGATCTGGGAAGGACCGCCTCTTGCGGGTCAGAGTGGACGCCGAACTCTGCGAAGGCTGCGGGCCCTGCGTGGAAATCTGTCCGCAGGTCTTCAGACTGGAAGACGATTGTGCCGCGGTCCGCACCGAATCGGTGTCTCCTGAGGACCAGCCCGACTGCCTCGCCGCGATGCTCCAATGCCCCACGGGCGCCATCATCGTGGAGACGTGAGCCTTGGCAGCCCCTGTGGTCCAACGGTCGGCGACGGCCCTCAGGGTCGCTGGCGCGCTGGCCCTGGCCTGGTCTGGAGCCACTGGCTGCGGCGCTGACGACCCGGCGAGCGACGCGCCGCGAAACGGAGGAACCATGCCCGTCATGAAGGTGGCCAGCCCCGCGTTCGATCAAGGCACGCGGATCCCGAAGAAGTACACCGGGGAGGGAGAAGACATCTCTCCACCCATCGCCTGGCACGGAGCACCAGCCGGGACCAGGGAGTTCGCCATGATCGTCGAGGATCCCGACGCTCCGCGGCCCGATCCCTGGGTACACTGGGTGGTGTACGGCATCCCCGCGAGCCGGACTTCATTCCCCGAAGGCTCAGCCCCCGGGGCGACCGAGGGAGTCAACACCGGGGGCCAGGTGGGATACGCCGGCCCCATGCCTCCGGAAGGCCACGGAGTCCACCACTATCATTTCCGGCTCTATGCTCTGAATGCCGCCATCAACCTAAGACAGGGCGCGACCAAGCAGGAATTGCTTGCAGCCATGAAAGGCCACATCATCGCCGAGGGCGAGCTGGTCGGGACCTACGAGCGAAGGCGGATCACGCGGGTCGGTCCGGCAGCCTCTGACGATTAGCCTGGGGACTTTTCCAAAAGAAAAGGGAGCGCGCCGTGTGGGGTGGTGGGTTCCCCGACAAAGCCTGGGCCATACGCGGGCTGCGGCTAGCTTCGGCCATCGGCGCGCTCCCAGCGCGAATTCAGTTCGGGGCGTCAGGCCATCAGTGAACCCTCCAGACGGCCTTCCTCACAACTGCTGCAGCAAATGCTACACCTTATGTAGACTAAGTCGCCAATTGCTACATCTGAAATGGCGCTCTTGGATGTAAGACCCAGTTGTGTAGTCATTTGAGCAGCCCGCGTGATGGTTTTTGAGCGTCTTCGTTTGTTTTTGACGCAAGTGGCGTGCCGTATCGTCTCATATTGGGGGTTAGGGATTCTTGGCTGGCACATAGAATCACTCTGGGACGCCAGTGATCGCACGGAATCATTTGGGCATCGCACACCGGTCAGCGCGCACAGCCATCGCATGCTTTCAACTATTCTTGAAACCTTATCGCTCCCGGGTATCATATGGAAGTCGAAAGAGGCGTTGCCTGCATGGGGCAGGCAGGGAGGTTTTTTGGCAGAAGCGATCAAGCGGCGTGCCAGTCGGACTATCCGCGTGGGGCGTCTGGTTATCGGCGGATCCGCCCCCGTCTCCGTCCAGAGCATGACCAAGACCGACCCGGAGGACGTGCGCGCCACCCTGGCCCAGGTCAGGCGCCTGGCCGCCGTCGGCGCCCAGTTGGTGCGCCTGACCGTGCCGAGCTTCGCCGCCGCCGAGGCCTTCAAGCGCGTGCGGGCCGGAAGCCCGGTGCCACTCGTGGCCGACACCCACTTCGACGCCCGCCTGGCCATGGCCGCGCTCGAGGCCGGCGCCGACAAGGTCCGGGTCAACCCCGGCACGACGCGCAGCGACGCGCTGCGGGACTTCGCCCGCGAGAGCGCGCGCCGGAGAGTCCCGGTCCGGATCGGCGTCAACTCCGGATCGGTCTACACCCGTTCCGGCCGCGGGCGCGACCTCGCCGCCGACATGGTCAAGGCGGCTGTGGCCGCCGCCCGGCGCTTCGAGGACTGGGGCCAGCCGCAGATCGTACTTTCCATGAAGGCGCCCACCGTCGCCGAGACAGTGCGCGCCTACCGACTGGCAGCAGCGAAGTGCGAACTGCCCCTGCACATCGGCGTTACCGCCGCCGGCCCCCAGGACCTGGCCGAGGCCAAGAGCTTCGCGGCGCTCGGCGCGCTTCTGGTGGACGGGATCGGCGACACGTTGCGTTTCAGCTTCACCGGCGACCCCGTCCCCGAGGTCGAGGCCGGGCTGACGCTGCTTCGCGCGTTGGGCCTGAGGCGCGAGGGCCCGGAGCTCTGGAGCTGTCCGACCTGCGGCCGGTGCAAAATCGACCTCGTGCGGCTGGTCGAGCGCGTGCGCCGGGCGGTCGCGGACATCGAGTCCCCCATCACCGTGGCGGTGATGGGCTGCGTGGTCAACGGCCCGGGCGAGGCCTCGGCCGCCGACGTCGGCCTGGCCGGCACGCCCGACGGAGCGGTGCTCTTCGCCGGGGGCAGGCGGCTCCGCCGCATCAAGGGCGAGCGAGCCATGGTCGAAGCCCTGGTTCGCGAGGCCCGAAAGATGGCGAAGAGCGGCCGTGGGCGGCAAGCGGTTGGCAGCGGGCGGAAGCCGCCCGGCCGCGGGAACTGAAGACCATGCCGCCCACCGCCCACCGCCCAGCCTACTCCGCCGAAGCAGCCGATTCGGCTGCGAAGGCTGGACCGCCCGCCGGCGTCAAACGTCTGGCCGTCCTCGGATCGACCGGCTCCATCGGCACTAGCGCCCTGCAGGTGGCCGGCGGGCTCCGCGACATCGTGAAGGTCGAGGCCCTGGCCGCCGGCACGAGTTGGCAGAAGCTCGCCGGCCAATACGAAACTGCCGGCCGGCCGCGGTTGCTCGCCATGGCCGACGCCGATTCGGCGCGCAGGCTCGAAAGAGAGCTGGGCCTCGCCGCCGGCGCGGTACTGGTCGGCGAGGAGGGCGTACGGCGCATCGCCTCCGATCCGGACATCGACGTGGTGCTGACCGCCATGGTCGGCGCCCAGGGGCTCGGCCCCACGCTCGCCGCCGTCGAGGCCGGCAAGACCGTGGCCATCGCCAACAAGGAGCCGCTGGTCATGGCCGGCGCGCTGGTCATGGCCGCCGCGGAGAAGAGCGGCGCAACCATCCTGCCGGTCGACAGCGAACATTCGGCGGTCTTCCAACTGCTGGGGGCGAGGGACGAGGGGCGGGGGACGGGCTTGAGCGCCACGAGTTCCGCCCCTCGCCCCTTGCCCCCCGTCCCCTTCAGCCGAATCGTCCTCTGCGCCTCCGGCGGGCCCTTCCGGACCTGGCCGGCCGAGCGCATCGCCCGGGCCTCGGTCGCCGACGCGCTCAACCATCCGACCTGGGACATGGGCCGGAAGATCACCGTCGACAGCGCGACCCTGATCAACAAGGCCCTGGAGGTCATCGAGGCCCACTGGCTCTTCGGCGCGGACTTCGATCGCATCGGCGTGCTCATCCAGCCGCAGTCGCTCGTTCACGCCATGGTCGAGCTCAGCGACGGAACGCTGCTGGCGCACCTCGGCGCGCCGGACATGTGCGTGCCCATCCAATACGCGTTCACCTGGCCGGAGCGCCGGCCCTTCTCGGGCGGAAGAAGCCTGACCGTCGGCGATTTGGCGGGTTTGTCCTTCGAGGAGCCGGACCTGGAGCGCTTCCCGGGCCTGGAGCTCGGCTACCGCGCCGGGCGCGCCGGGGGCACCGCCGGGGCGGTGCTCAACGGCGCCAACGAGGCCGCCGTGGAGCTCTTCCTGTCGGGGCGGATTCCCTTCGGGGAGATACCGCGCCTGGTCGCGGCAGCGCTCGACGGGCATGAGGTTCGCCCGGCTGCGAGCCTGGAGACGGTGGCCGCCGCCGACCGCTGGGCCAGAGACTTCGTCATGAAGGGGGCTGCATCCCTGTGCTGAACTGGCTAGAGCCCTACTGGCTTTCGGCCCTGTCGATCCTCGCCACCGCGGTGGGGCTGGGCTTCCTGCTCTTCATCCACGAGTTCGGCCACTTCTTCGTGGCCAAGCGCGCCGGAGTGAAGGTCGAGGTCTTCTCGCTGGGCATCGCCCACTTCCTCTTCAGTTGGACCTGGAAGGGCACCGTCTACGCGCTGTCCTGGCTGCCGCTGGGCGGCTACGTGCGGATGAGCGGGCAGCAGGATCTGGCGCCCCCGCCCGGCCACAAGCCGCTGCCCCACGAGTACGGCGCCAAGAAGCCGCTGGTGCGCATGGCCATCATCGCCGCCGGCGTGACAATGAACTTCATAGCCGGGTACCTGTGCTTCGCGGCGGCGTTCTACTCGGGCCGCGAAGTGATTCCACCAGTTGTGGCCAAGTTCGACGAAAAGGCGCCGCGCTTCGCCGAGGCGTATGCGGCAGGCCTGCGTCCTGGCGACAAGATCTTGAAGGTTGACGGGCACCCGGTCTATACGCAGATGAGCCTGATCATGCGCGTGGCACGCATCACCCCTGGCTCGAAAGCGACTTTCGAAGTCGAACACAAGGATGGAAGTCGGGAGAAGATAGAACTTACAACTTTTGAAGGCGGGGCCAGAGGAATTTCCGCATCTGTTCCCACGGCCGGGATACCCTCCACTGAGATATCGAGGCGACTCGGCTTCACCGCAGAGAGGCGCCTGGTCATCGAAGCCGACCCCAAGACGCTCAGGAAGAAGTTCAGCGCCTGGGACAAACTCTTCGACGCCGGCGACGAGGTCGTCACCGTAAACGGCCTGCCTTGCTCTTCGGAAAAGGAGATGAAAGCCTTCTTCAAAGAGAGTCGCGGCAAGGACCTGGACCTGAAAGTCCGAAGCACAACTGGAGCAGAGAGAGACGTCACTCTGCCTGTCTCTCCACGCTATACCGTGGGCATTGAACTGGATGGCACCGGCGACACAGTCAAGGTCGGCAGGACCGTCCCTGGCCAGCCCGCAGAAGCTGCCGGCGTCATGGCTGGCGACAGCATCTATGTTGAGACTGGCGGGCGCCGCCAACCCCTCCAGGCAGATGCGTTCATTGCCCGCGTGAATGACGCCGGGCGCAGCGGATCGCCCATCGAGGTCGTGCTGGTCAGCAGGGACGGTCAAAGCCGCAAGGCCTCCATAACTCCTGAGGCCAGCACCTGGTACCCCGACCCGGCAGGCAGCCACAACTACGATGCTCCGTTGCCCTGGGGAGATCTCCCGGTTGTCCGCAAGGTCTACGAGGGGACATCGGCCGAGGCCAAGGGGCTCAAGGCTGGAGCGGTCTTGGCAGACATCAGCTACAAAGTCGAAAAAAACAGACCCGTGACCCTCAACTGGAGTTGGGGACAGAAGATGTCCGGGTGGCATCGCATAGACATCGCAGGCCACGGCCCCGAGGTCACGCTCCGCCTGCCACTGCAGGAGAGACTGAGCCTGGACGCCACGAGTTCGTTGTCTGCCGCATGGTCTGAAACCAGCGAGACGTTGCTCTCCACCACCGTGATTCTGAAGAAGCTGTCAGGAGGCAAGATCACCGGGGACGCAGTGTCAGGCCCTATCGGCATCGCCCAGATGGCCTATCATCAGGCCCAGGAGGGCATGGGCGAACTCCTCTGGCTCCTTGGCCTGATGGGCGTATCTCTGGCTTTCTTCAACCTGCTGCCCATCCCGGTGCTTGACGGCGGGCACATGGTCTTCCTCGGTTACGAGGCGGTCTTCAGGAAGCCTCCATCGGCACGGGTGGTGGAAATCGCGCAATACGCCGGACTGCTGATCATCGCCAGCCTTTTCGTGCTTGTCTTCTGGAACGACATTTCCAGGCTGATCAGAACCGGCTAGGTAAGCATCATGTCCAAGAAGCGCAAGGGCCCCGACAGTGAGCGGCGCAAGATGCTCGAGGCCGAGGCCGTCGCCGAGGTCACCGAGATGCTGCGCGAGGAGCGCGGCGAGGTCGCCGCCGAGCTCATCGAGATCGCCGCGCGCGACGCCGAGCGCACCCCGGAGAGCCAGGAACTGCTCGACCGCGAGCGCGCCCGGCGCGGCTCGTTCTACTCCGACCTGCTCTTCAGCCTCTGCAACATCCGCTACGCCGAGCACGAGGCCCGGCTGTTGTGGGTCAACCTCCTGGCCCACAAGACGGAGATGTCCGACCGGCTGGGCCGCAACGTGGGCATCCGGGTGGCGGCGCTCGACTACTTCAAGAACATCGTGGGCCTCCTCGACGAGGTCCGCATCGTCGGCGGGGCGGATTTCATCGAAACCGAACTGCTGGCCGTGACCGACGGCCTCACCGGCCTCTTCAACCACCGCTACTTCCAGGACCGGCTGGACCGGGGCCTGGTCCGCTCGACCGAGACCGGCCAGCCGCTGTCCCTGCTGATGATTGACATAGACTATTTCAAACAATACAATGACCTGAACGGACACATCGCCGGGGACGTGGCCCTGCGCGAAATGGCCTCCATCCTGCGCCGATCGGTGAAGCGCGACGACGTGGTGGCCCGCTACGGCGGAGAGGAATTCGCCGTGGTGATGGGCGCGACCGGGAAGGAGGCGGCGCGCGGCGTGGCCGAGCGCCTGCGCACCGAGGTCGAGCGCACCGAGTTCCCCAACGAACAGGTCCTGCCCGGGGGGCAGCTGACCATAAGCCTCGGGCTGGCGACGTTTCCGGAGGACGCCGCCGACCGCGCGCGGCTGATCGAGAGGGCCGATTCGGCCCTCTACGCCGCCAAGCGCGGAGGGCGCAACCGGGTGTGCTGGCGACCCGAGGACGCCCGCTCGGCCGAACGGGTCAACGCCGGCGACCTGCGCGTCGCCTGGCGTCCGGCCGGCACGGGCGACGACGCCCTGCGCGCCGCGGGCCTGAAGGACATCTCCGCCAAGGGGGCGGCCCTGGGGTTGGAGGAGCCGCAGCCGGTCGGTACGCGGCTGGTGGTGACCCTGACGGGCGGCTTCCGGCGGAAGCGGCTGGAGGTCCCGGCCAGGGTCCTCTGGTCTCAGCTGGTGCCGGGGTCCCGGCCGCTGGTCGGGGTGGTCTTCGAGCCCGAGGAAGCCGAGCTCCGCGAGGAGCTGGCCAGGCTGGTGCCGGCCGGGGAGACTTCGGCCGGCTCGACAGCCGGGGGCCGTTGACGGCCGGTTCCGGACAGTCCGGAGGGGAGTGGAGGACAGGGCAGCATGCCTCAGGACGATCAGGACCTCTTCGACGTCATGGACTCCGCGCTCAAACGTCAGGGCGAGGGCCGCTCGCAGCGCTTCCGCGCGCCCGGCGAGGAGCGGCCAGCCCGGGCTGAGAACCCGGCCCGGCCGCCGTCGCAGCGGGCCGAGCCGGCCAGGTCCGGACCGACCCCCGCACCCCAGGCTCCGCCGGCCGCCCCGGCGGGCGGCGCGTCGACCAGGTCCGAGTTCCCGGCGGCCGAGGCCACCATCCACATCCCCGAATACCAGCGGATGGATGGCCAGCCCAACACCCAGGAGATCGCCCGGCGCCTGTATCCCATGCCCGACTCGGCGCGCATACTTCCCGGCAGCGGCGCCATGAGCCCGGGACAGGTGCTGCGCGGCACGCTCTTCTCCGGCAACCGCTTCAGGCCCCAGCCGGGCCAACAACCGGCGCAGCCGGCCGCCGCTCCGCAGCCTCTGGCCGAACAGTCCGCGCCGCCACCGCCGACGCCGCCACAACCCCCGCCGCCGCCGGCTGCGGAACCTCCCGCTCAGGCTCCGGCGACCCAACAGCTTCCATCCGCGCCTTCGACGCGCCAGGCCCCGGTGCGGGGCATCGCCTCGGGCACTCTCCGCTCCAGACCCAGCGGGCTCCTGACGCCTTCGGTCCGCCCCTCCGGAGTACTCTCGCCGCAGGCCCCGGCGACCTCGAACCGTTTCGAGCCCCCGCCGGCGGCGCCCGCGCCCGTCCAGACCGGAGGTTTTCTGGTCCGCACCGAGGTGGCCATCGTGGCCGTGGTCTGCACGATGATCGCCCTCTTCTGCGCCTTCCTGCTCGGCCACAGGATGGGCGAGTCGAGCGCCCAGCGCAAGAGCCCGGGCGAGGCCCAGACGTCCGTGGATAAGCCGGTGGCCGTATCCGAAGTCCCCGCGGCCATCCCCAGTCTGGACCGGCCGGCCCCGGTCAGCGCGCCGATCCAGTCGTCCGCGCTGCCGGCCGTTACGGCGCCGCCCGCCCGATCGACCGCGACGACGCCGGCCTCGCCGGGGCGGTATGCCCTGCGCATGAGGAGCTACAACGACAAGGGCACCGCGGAGAGGCTGGTCGCGCAGCTCCGGAGCAAGGGATTCCCCGATCCCCGGGTGCAGTTCGACAATGGAGTCCACAAGGTTCTCGTCGGCCACTTCGCCAGCGCCAACGATCCCGGCCTCAAAGAGCTGCGGGGCAAGGTGCTAGCCGTCCGCGAGTGGTCCAGCTTCAACCCGGACGTGTTCCCCAAGAACTAGGAGCCGGAACTTGTCGCCCGCCCGATCCACCGCCCGCCACGCCGCCGCCGGCCTGGCCATGCGCCCGGAGTGCGTGCCCTGCGCGCTCTCCGCCGTGCTCGCGGCGGTCCGGCGCGTCTCGGCCGACGACTGGCTGGCCTCCAAGGTCCTGGCCGCGGTCATGGCCGACATGCCGCCGGTCGACCCGGAGCGGACCCCGGCGGAGTACTCCCACGAAGTGCTAAAGATGGCCATCCGCGCGGCCGGCTCGGCCGACCCCTATGTCGATGAGCGCCGGGCGCAGAACGACGCGGCCCGCAACCTGCTGCCCCTGGCCGAGAAGGCCCTGGCCGGCTCCGCCGATCGGCTGGAGACCGCCGTGCGCCTGGCCCTGGCCGGCAACTGCTTCGACCCGATCCTGCCGGACTTCGATCCGGAGGGCTGCCTGGAGCGCTGGCTCAAGGAGCGGCCGGCGCGCTTCGACTACGCCGACTTCCGCCAGGCGGCCAAGGCGGCCAAGTCGGTGCTCTACATCCTGGACAACTGCGGCGAGGCGGTCTTCGACAAGCTGCTGGTCCGGGAGCTGGCCGCCCCCGGGCGCGAGATCCACGTGGCCGTGCGCCACGCTCCGGTCCTGAACGACGTCACCCGGGCCGAGGCCGAGGAACTGACCTTCAGCGAGATCGGCCGGATCGTGGATCCCGGCCGGGAGATGCTCGGCGTGCTGCTGCCTCGCAGCTCCGCCGACTTCCGCAAGCTCTTCAACTCCGTGGACATGGTCGTCTCCAAAGGCCAGGCCAACTGCGAAACCCTGGCCGGCGTGGAGCGCGACATCTTCTTCCTGCTGCAAGTGAAATGCCGGGTGGTCGCCGACCACCTCAAGCTTAAGTGCGGCGACGCGTGTCTCGCCTATCGCCGCGTGGGAGCCTGACTCGGGGGAAAGGGAAGCCAATGAGCCTGCATTCGAGCCTCAAGCAGTCCGGAGCGACCGGGCGCCATCGCAACGTCCTGAAGCGCGAGGAGCGCATCGGCAAGCTGACCGACGCCGAGAAGTGGAAGGACGGCGACTCCATCTACTCTCTGCCCAAGGTCCGCAGCATCAAGCTGCGCATCAAGAAGAAGGCCAAGAAGAAGGACGAGGCCGCCGCCGGGACCGAGGCCGCCGCCGGCGCCGCTCCGGCCGCCGGTGCCGCCCCCGCCGCGGGCGCCGCTCCCGCCGCAGCTGCCGCAGCCGGCAAGCCCGCCGCGGACAAGGCCAAGAAGTAACGGGACCCCGGCCGGGCCCGGCGCTCCGCAGACGGAGGCGCCGGGCCCGCGCCGCGACCCGCCGCCAGGAATGGAAAGACTGCTTCTCGGCCTGGACATCGGAGGCACCAAGACCGCGGTGGTCCTGGGCCACTCGCCGGTGGACGTGCTCGGCCGCGAGGAGTTGCCCACCACCGGGGCGCAGTCCACGCTGGAGCGCTGCTTTGCCGCGGCGCACCGGCTTGTCGCTGCGCACCCGGAGGGCGCCCCGGCCGGCGCGGGCATCGCCTGCGGCGGCCCGCTCGACGCCCCGGCCGGGGCCATCCTCAACCCGCCCAACCTGCCCGGCTGGCGGGACGTGCCCGTCACCGAGATCGTCTCCCGCGAGTTCGGAGTCCCGGCACGGCTCGAGAACGACGCCAACGCCGGGGCGCTGGCCGAGCACCGCTACGGGGCCGGCCGCGGGACGCGCGACTTCGCCTTCGTGACCTTCGGCACCGGCCTGGGCGCCGGACTGATCCTCGATGGCCGCCTCCACCGGGGGGCCAGCGGCATGGCCGGGGAGATCGGCCACGTGCGCCTGTCCCGCGAGGGACCCTACGCCCACGGCAAGCGCGGCTCGGCCGAGGCCTTCGCCTCCGGCGCGGGGCTCACCCGCAAGGCCCGGCGCTGCCTGGACGAGGCCCTGCGCTGCGGCAGCCTGCTCGCCGGCGTCGAGCCCGAACAGGTCAGCGCCAAGGCGGTCGGCCACGCCGCGACGCAGGGAGACCGCCTGGCCTGCGACCTCGTGGAGGACTGCGGCCGCAATCTCGGCCGTGCCCTGGCCGTCATCGTGGACCTGCTCAACCCCGAGTGCATAGCCGTCGGCGGGCTGGCCCTGCGGCTCGGCGACCTGATCCTGGAGCCGGCGCGGCGCGAGCTGATCGCCGAGGCCCTGCCCCAGGCGGCCGCGGTCTGCCGGGTGGTGCCGGCCGCCCTAGGCGAGGCCGTCTCCGACGCCCAGGCGCTGGTGGTGGCCGAGATGGCGCTGGAGAAGCGCTGAGCGAATCGCCTCCGTCGACCGTGGTCAGGAAGGATTCGTCATGATCTCCAAACGCGCGGACTCCATGCAGGCCTCCGGCATCCGCAAGGTCTTCGACCTGGCGGCGACCGTGGAGAGCCCGCTCAACCTCTCCATCGGCCAGCCGGACTTCGACGTGCCCGGGGAGTTCAAGGACGCCGCCGTCAAGGCCATCGCCGCCGGAAGGAACGCCTATGCCCCGACCGGCGGAACGAGCGAACTTCGACAGGCGCTGTCCGCCCACATCGAGCGCCGCTACGGATGGCGGCCGGGCGACCTCATCGTCACGGCCGGAGTCTCGGGCGGACTGGCCCTGGCCATGCTCGCCACTCTCGACCCGGGCGACGAGATCCTGGTGCCCGACCCGTACTTCGTGAGCTACAAGCAACTGCCGGCCATGTGCGGGGCGCGCGCCGTCTTCTACGACATCTACCCCGAATGGCGGATCGACGCGGAGAAGATCGCGAAGCTCGTCACGCCGCGGACCAAGGCGCTCCTGGTCAACACCCCGGCCAACCCCACGGGGGCGGCGATCTCCGAGGACGAGCTCCGGGCGCTGGCCGAGGTGGCGCGGCGGCACGACCTCCTGGTGCTCTCGGACGAGGTCTACGACGACTTCTACTACGAAGGACCGCCGCCTCCGACATTCGCGCGGCTCTGGGAGAAGACGCTGGTCCTGAACGGCTTCTCGAAGAGCCAGGCCATGACCGGCTGGCGGGTGGGCTGGGCGGCCGGCCCCAAGGCCCTGGTGGACGCCATGATGAAGATGCAGCAGTTCACCTTCGTCTGCGTGCCCCCGGCCTTCCAGCTGGCCGCCGCCGGGTCGCTGGGCGCGAACCTCGGCCCGGCCGCCGGGCACTTCGAGGAGTACCGCCGCAAGCGCGACCTGGCCTGCCGGCTGCTCGAGCCGGCCTTCGAGTTCACCAGGCCCGGCGGGGCCTTCTACATCTTCGCCGGGGTGCCCTGGGGAACGGCCACCGAGTTCGCCACCGAGGCCGTCAAGCGCCGGGTGCTGACCATTCCGGGGAACGTCTTCTCCGAGCGCGACACCCACCTGCGCGTATCCTTCGCCGCGCCCGATGCGGTGCTCGAGGAGGCCTGCGGAATCCTCTGCGAACTGGCCCGCCGCGGGAAGTAACCCGCCTCTTCGGCCACGGATGAACACAGATGCACACGGATGACGGCGATCTGGTACACGCTCTCGTGTCTTCACGATGCACCCCACTCCAGTGCTCCGCCAATCCGTGTTCATCTGTGTCCATCTGTGGCTGACAGGTTGCCCGGCGGGATACCTGAAGTTGCACCGCGGCCCGATCGTGGTAATATCTAGGTCAAGCCAATGGGACGTTCACCTTCGGAGGAGAGATGGCCTTCATAGACGAGTTGAAGTTCGACAAGGACGGCCTGATCCCGGCGATATCCCAGGACGCGGACACCGGCGAGGTGCTGATGGTCGCCTGGATGAACCGCGAGGCGGTGGATAACACCCTCGCCAAGGGTCTGGCCCACTACTACAGCCGGTCGCGCAAGAAGCAGTGGCTCAAGGGCGAGGAGTCCGGCCACGTCCAGCGCGTGATCGAGATCCGCACCGACTGCGACAGCGACGTGCTGCTCATGAAGATCCGCCAGGAGGGGGGCGCGTGCCACACCGGCTACCGCTCCTGCTTCTACAAGCTGCGCACCGCCGAGGGCGGCGTCAAAGAGGACGGCGTCAAGGCCTTCGACCCGTCGGAGGTCTACAAGAAGAAGTGATCCCGTCGGCTCGGTATTTTTCAGGGCTCTGAGGGCTCCGCCGCGGTGGACCTTCTCTCCGAGTGCTGGGGCCGGCTGCTGATACTGGTCGGCCTTCTGGCCCTCAGCTTCTTCTTCTCATCGAGCGAATCGGCGCTCTTCGCGCTGACCCGCCTGGACCGCGAAAGTCTCAAGTCGCGCGGCGGGCCCGGCGGGGTCGCCGCCCTGGCGCTGCTGGCCGACCCGCGCGGGCTGCTGGCCACGGTGCTCTTCGGCAACCTGCTGGTCAACATCTCCTTCTTCTCGATCTCGACGGTCCTGGGCCTGGAGGTCAACCGCCACTACGGGGCGGGCGCGGCGCTGGCCTGGGGCCTGGCCGCACTGGTGGCCATCATCCTGATAGGCGAGATCGCCGCCAAGTTCCTGGCGCTGTCCTCTCCGGTGCGCATGGCCCGGACGCTGGCGCTGCCGCTGCAGTCCTTCCACGGCGCCATCGCGCCCATCCGGGCGTTGCTGGTCTCGCTGATGCGCCGGTTCGAGGGCCGGGCCGCAGCCGCGCCGCCGCATCTCCAGGCCGAGGAGCTCTCCGACCTCATCGCCCTGGCCGGGCGCGAGGGAGTCATCGGCGAGCACGAACGGCGGCTGGTCCAGGAAGCGGTCGACCTGGCCGAACTGCGGGTCAGCCACATCATGACCCCCCGGGTGGACATGGCTGCGGTCGAGGCCTCCTGGCCGGCCAGCCGGCTGGTGCTGATGGCCGCCGACACCGGCCACGGCCGCTTCCCGGTCTACCGCGGCAGCCTCGACGAGATCCTGGGCGTGGCCGACGTCTTCGACGCCCTGCGCGAGCCTTCCCGGCCGCTCGGGGAACTGGCCCGTCCCGCCAAGTTCGTCCACGAACAGCAGGAAGCCACCGCGCTCCTGGCCGAGCTGCAGGCCGAGGGCGCCGACTTCGCCATCGTCTCCGACGAGTTCGGGGGCACGGCGGGGCTGGTCACCCGCGAGGACGTCGTCGAGGAGGTGGTCGGCGACATCCGCTCGCCGCAGGAGCGCCACCGTCCGCCGCCCATCCAGAAGCTCTCCGAGACCCGCTACCTGCTGGCCGGCGACCTGTCGGCCGAGCCGTGGGCCGAGGCCATCGGCATCGACCCCGACGACCTGGGCGTCGACCGCCTCGGCGGCCTGGTGGCGGTGCTCCTCGGGCGCATCCCCCGCGAGGGGGACACGGTCCGCCGCGGAGACCTGGCCTTCACCGTGCGCCGGATGCGCCGGCGCCGGGTGACCGAGGTGCTGCTGGTGCTCTCCAGCGAGGAGGCCGCCGAGCGCATCGACGAGCTCGACGACGCCGGCGGCGGCCCCGGCACGGCGCCGGCCGGCTTCGCACCGGAAGGAGGGCCGGGGGCGTGAGCTACCTGCTCCTGCTGATCCTGGTGCTGATAGTCGGCTTCGTCCTGAGCGCCTTCTACTCCGGGTCGGAGACCGGGCTCTACACCGTGAACCGCTTCCGGCTGCGCCGGCGCGCCCACCGCGGCGAGCGCTCGGCGCGGCTGCTCGAGCGGCTGCTGTCCGATCCCGTCGGACTGCTGGCCACCTTCCTGGTGGCCAACAACGTCGCCAACTACGCGCTCTCGGCGGCGGTCACCGGCGGGTTCGAGACGCTGGGCTTCGGCCAGAGCGGCTCCTGGTGGAAGCGCTCGGACGTGCTGGCCACGCTCACCCTGGTGGCCCCGCTGTTCGTCTTCGGGGAGATGCTCCCCAAGAACTACTTCCGCCAGCACACCGAGCGGCTGAGCTACCTGGCGGCCTGGGGCCTGGCCGCCACCAAGGTGCTGCTCTACCCGCTGATCTACCCCTTCCGGCTGCTGAGCTCCCTGCTGCCGGCCGGACATGGCGCCGGCGCGGCGCTGGGCCTGCCGCGCCTGTCGCGGCACATGATCGACCACGTGCTCACCCACGGACGCGAGACCGGCGAGCTCACCTCCGAACAGGAGCGCCTGGCTCGCAACGTGCTGCGCTCCGGAGAGCGCCGCGTGGCGCAACTGGCCCGCCCGGTGACCGGCGGGCAACCGCCCTCGGGGGCTGACGGCCAGCCCTCCGCCCTCCCCCCGTCTCCGTTCCCGGGAAGCTCCGCCGTGGCGAGTCCTCCGGCCCCCACCCCGATCCTCACCGTCCCTGGCGACGAACGCACCGGCCGGGTGCTGCAGCGCCTGACCGAGGCCCGCTCGCGGCTGGCCATCGTCATGGCCACGGTCGCCAGCTGTCCGCTGCCGGCCGGCGGCGCCGACGAGAGCGCCGCCGGGGCGGCCCCGTCCGCACCGTCCCCGGCGACTTCCCCCGTCGTTTGCCGGGACATCGTCGGCTACGTGCGCCTCTTCGACCTGCTGGCGCCCGGCGCCCAGGCCCGCCCGGTCTCGGCCCTGGCCCGGCCGGTGCCGCGCCTGGCGGCCCACGCCACGCTGCGCAGCGCGCTCAACATCATGCAGCGCGAGTGCGCCGACCTGGCCATAGTCGAGAGCCCGCCGGCGAGGCCCGCCGGACGGCGCAAGGTCCCCGGGGTCAAGCCGGCGACGGGCATCTTCCGGGCGGCGCCTGCCGCGGTCGCCCTGCCGGAGCCCGGCACCGGCCACGGCGAGCCGGGCTGCCCGGTGCTGGGCGTCATCCACCTGCCGGAGCTCATCAGCGAGCTGCTGAGCAAGCCGCCGGACGCGCAGTCAGGGACGGGGCGCTGAGGGCGCCTCCGACGGCTGCGATCCCTTCCTGCGGGCAAGCTCGATACCCGGACCGTAGCTCATATTCTGCAACGATTGCGATAGGGCGCGAACACCCTCGTACACGACCAGTACGTCACAGTCCCGGCAGTCCACAAGGCAGACGACATCCGGCCACGGGACATCGCGCTGCTCCAGGCTATGGCGGGTGGTTGTGAAGAAGCCGTTCTGAATGATGGATCCGGAGATCAACTCCATACAGCTGACTAGAGGACCGTCGCCCACTGCCGGCGCACGGCTCAGCGTGTAGGTCTTGCGACCATCATGCATCCGGCCATGGACATGCCACGGCCGGCCGGCGGAGTCATACCACGTGCCGGTTATCTCATCCTCGATACGAGGACCCCGTTCCAAGGGCAGGGGGTGTCCCGGAGCGGCCGGCTTCTCTCCGGGCGCCGAGGCGGCTTCCGATCTCCGGCGCATCGCTGGCGCTCTGGAGACCACCCCCACCAGGCAATCGAGCGTCCCGCCACGCCGCCATATCGGAGAGACATTCACGGTTCTGATCTCGAAGCCCAGCCCCCGCCACGTCTCGATCGCCGCGCGATCGAGTTCCTCGAGGCCATAGACCGGGAGATAGACCCGGCGCCGGCCTTCCCCGACGGTTTCGACCAGCGCATTGGTGTAGGTCATGTACGGACCGTAGTCCCCGCCGCCGGCCAGGGGCACGACCGGGATGCGCGTGACCGCGAAACCCTCGCGCTCGAGGCCAGCCGCGACACGGTCGAACGCCACAGCGCGCTCCGGAGACAGATCGGGCTGTATGCCTGCGGCGACCAGGCGCGCCCATCCGGAGAGCCGCTCGGCCATCCGAACGTCCCCGACCAGCGCGCGCCGGGCGCCGAGCGGCAGCGCGTACATGTTGACGTGATGCTCGGGCACGTCGCCAGGGCGCTCACCGAGCAGGATCACGGGGCGGCCGAGCAGCCCGGAGAGCGTCCGCCCCGCACTGCCAGGTCCGGCCGCGGCCAGGGCAGGGTTCTTGCTCATGAGCGTCCAGCCGGCAAACACGCAGTCGTCGGCGCCGGCGAAGTCGCCGCCATCGAAGACCAGCGGGACTATCGCGCTCCCCAACCTGCCATCCGACCGGGCGGCCAGGTCGGCGGGCACCGCCCAATCTCCGGCACGCGCGGGGCTCGTGATCAGTGGTTTGGGCGGCACGAGGAGCACGCGCTCCGGCTCCGCCGTATTCTCCGGCACCCAGGATAGGAACCGGTCCTTGGCCCAGCCGGTGATCTGCCGGCCGACCGGCTCGGGCTCGAGCCGGGCCCGGACCCGATGGCCGTCGCGCTGCAGGCGCGAGTCCAGGTCGTCGAAGGCCGCACGGTCCGGAACGACCACGTGCACGATCGTTCCGGGCTCGAGCGCCGGGAGGAACTGCCCGTAGACCGGGACGAGCTCCTCCGCCTGCCCCGGGTCATAGTGAATGACCACCTCGGCCAGGCGTCGGGATGTCTCGTCCTGCAGTCTGCCGGGGCCGAAGGCAGCAAGCTCCGGCCAGGGACTGGCAGCATCGCCCCCGCCGCCGGGACCACTCCCGGCCGGCCAGGCCGCTGCGACGAGGAGGCCGAGGGACAGGCCGGACGACAACAGGAACATCCGCCGGAGCACGGATCGGGCCTCAGAGAGCCTGCTGCTGCTGCTTGACGGCAGTCCCGTTCTCGGGCCCCGCGACGCCCGCAGCCGCCTCCGGAGAGCCTGGAGCCACAGTCAGCACACAGAGGCCGGCGCTCCTCCGCCCTGCCATCGCGGTTATCGAGTAGGTTCCGGCCGGCAGACTGAAGGCCACCCTGGCCTCGGCGGTCTTGCCGGGTTCGACGGCAAGCTCCAGCGTGCGCTGTCTGGCGTTAAGCTCTTTCACCATATCCTTGAGATTGGTGACGTCCTTCACGGGCATGGCTACCCGGCTCATCATGAACTGAATCTCATTCGCAGAGACCGTCAGCGACAGGACCACGGACGCGCCCGTCGGATTCGTGGCGCGCAGGACGATCTGCTGCTCGACTCCAGCCTTGCACTGGACCTCGGCCGGACAGGCGGAGAGCTGGCAGCCGCCGAGCTCGACCTTCTGGGCCTTCTCCAGAGAGGTCCTGATCCACTCCGCCTCCTCCGGGCCGTCGGCCCGGGCCGGGCCAAGTCCGAGGACCACGAAGACCGCGGCGCTCGAGGCCGCCACCGCCGCCACTACCAGCACATCCCATCTTCCGAAACGCATGTCGAGCCCCTTTCTTGAAGAACAGTCCCTCGCATCTTCCCTGCGGGCCGCCGGGCCTCCACAGACCATACCGCCGGGACCGGGCGTATAGGCGTAACCGGCCTGTAACCGGCACCTTGGAGAGTATCCGGGAGCTCCCTCGGCGGTTAGAACTCCCGTTGCGCCGGTGGCTGGTTGGGCTAGACTATCCGGCGTCACCAGGGGGAACCGCTTGGCTCGACTCGTCTGCGCCATCCGCCGACAGAAGCTGCCTGCGCTGGCAGCGCTCGTCGCGGCCGCGGCACTCCTGGCGGCCGGCGGGAGCAAATGGGCGGCCGGGGCGGCCCCCGAACCGGCCGCTCCGGACATCTCCGCGCTCCTGACCACCAACGGCGGCGCCTGGCTCGCCGAGCTCCCCGGCGACTCGACCGGCAAGAACCTCCGCGAAGCGGCGGTCGCCGGCGAGCTTCGCGGAGGGCGGCTGACCGTCAGGCTGCAGCTGGGCGCGCCCGCGCGGCAGCCGGTGCGCGCCTCGGTCTATCTAGTCAACAAGCAGGGCTGGTTCTACAAGAGCGCCCAGGACTTCCTGGTGACCCATCTGCGCAAGACGACAGTGACGCTCGACCTCGGGCCGGAGTCGGCCGACCTGGTCCCGGCCTGCTCGCTGGCCCGGCCCTGGGCGGCCTCCGGCGGCGCGGGCATCGTCCGGGTGGGCATCGGCCTCTACTCGGACGGCCGCTGGTCCGGACCGGTGGAGGTTTCGGAGGCCAGCGTCGAGCCGGCGGCCTCGGCCGTGGAGCTCTCCGGTCCGGCGCGCGTCGAGGGGCTCTCCGTGAGCCCGGCGCGGCCGGCGGCCGGCTCCCTGCTCGAGCTGTCCTTCGTCTTCCCGGCCGAGTTGGACAACCCCTTCGACCCGTCGTCCGGCGCGCTCGACGCGGTGCTGGTCGCGGCGGGCGGCGCGCAGCCCCCGGCCGCGGCGGTCCCGGCTTTCTTCGACCAGGGCTACCTGGCGGTCGAGGAGGGCTTCGAGGAGCGGCTCGAGCCGGTCGGGCCGCCGCGCTGGAAGGTACGGCTGCGTCCGGAGACGCAGGGCGACTACTCCGTACGCCTGCGCTGGCGGGGCGAGGTGGTGGCCGAGGTGCCGCTGTCCGTGGGGCCGTCCGCGAAACGGCCGGCCGGAGCGTCCGGTGCGGACCTCCAGCCCGAGGCGCTGGAACGCCTGGCGTCCTCCGGCGGAGAGAGCTTCGTCCGCCGGCTGCCGGCCGACCCCGGGCGGGCCGTGGCCGTGCTCCGGGACGGCGGCTTCCACCCGGTCGGGCCCGGCTCGCGCGGGGAGCTGGCCGGCTGGATCGCGCCGCTCGAGTGGACCGGCCGCTGGGGCGCGTGGCTCGGCGCCGGCCGCTACAACCTCGAGGTCGCCGCGCGGCTCGATGCGGTCCTCGACCGGGCCGCGGCCCGAGGGGTGCGCCTGCCGCTCTTCCTGAACTTCGACGGCCCCTTCCTCGAGAACGACAAGTACCGCTGGGAGTTCAACCCCCTGGCCGCCGCCCAGGGCGGTCCGGTGGCCGCGCCCAGCCGCTATTTCCTCGACGAGGCCGCCCGGCGCGACGCCGGGGCGCTCTTCCGGTATCTGGCCGCCCGATACGCCAACCACCCGGCGGTCGACGGCCTGGTGCTGGCCGCGACGCTCCCGGCCGACGGCGTCCCGGAGTGGCACGACGGCGTGGCCCGGGCGCTGGCCGGGGCCTTCGGGGGCGACTCCGGGGCGGCCGCCCTGCGCGTGGCCACGCTCCACCCTCTGGCCGTGCGCATGAAGCAGGTCCAGGACCTGGGTTCGTTCGAATCCAAGCCCACGGGCATCGAAGGCGGCTGGCGCTTCGACTCCGAGGTCTGCCCCGCGGCCAAAGCCAGCTACAGCACCGAGGCGGCCAGCGAAGGCCGGCAGTCGCTGCGCATCGAGACGGAGCTGCCCGGCGAGCTCTGCCTGGTCCGCTCCTTCGACCAGGACTCCATGGACGCCGGGCCCTACGAACTGCTGGCCTTCGACGTGCGGCTGCCTTCAGAGGCGCCGCGGCACCTGCGGGCCATGGTCTACCTGCGCGACCGCGAGCTCAACTGGTACGAGGAGCTTCTGCCCGGCGAGCTGCGACCCGGCGACTGGGCGCGATTCGTCCTCGACCTGCGCCCCGGCCGCAACGGTCTGAAGCCGCGCGGCCACGGGCGCCCCTGGGACGGCTACAGCCGCCAGCGGCTGCGCGAGATCGGACTGCGCTTCTTCGCCTCGAAGGAGTTCATCGACCGGCCCTACCGCGGGCCGGTGTTCCTCGACAACGTCCGGCTGCTGGGCGATCCCGAGGCCCGCGAGCCCGAGCCGCGTCTGGAGATCGCCAACCTCCGCGGGCCGGAGAACCGCAACCCGGCGCTCTTCACCAGGGTCGAGTACGCCTTCGAACTCAACCGCACCTTCGCCAACCCCTTCGACCCGGAGTGCGTCGAGGTCCGCGCCAAGGTGCTGGCCGCCGACGCCCCGCCCGAGCGCCAGCTGCGGGTGGTGCCGGGCTTCTTCGACCAGGGCTACCGGCGCACGCTGGACAAGGAAGTCACCGTCGAACTCCAGAAGACGGACCCGGCGACCGGCAAGCCCGTGGCCGTCAAGCGCGTGGTGGCGACGCCCGAGGGGTCCGAGCGCCTCGAGCCCGCCGGCCCCAGCCTCTGGAAGGTGCGCCTGGCGCCCACCGACCCCGGTCCCCACCGGGTGACCATCGAAGTGCTGGTCCCCGACGGGCACGGGCGGATGGTCGTGGCCGCCAGCCGCTCGGACCTGTCCTTCGAAGCCGTGGCCGGGACCAGGCCGGGCTTCATCCGCACGGCCTCCGACGGGCGGCACTTCGAGCACTCCTCGGGCGAGTTCTTCTATCCGATCGGCATGGCCATTCGCTCGCCCTCCGACGCGCGCGACCTGGGCCGCGACGACGCCATCCGGGGGCACATCCAGGGAGCCGAGAAGGTCACGCTCTGGAAGGAGAACGGTCACGAAGAGACCCTCGACCTGCTCGACCTGCGCGGGACCTACCAGTTCGACGACTACTTCAAGCGCTGCGGCGAATCGGGCATGAACTGGGCCCGGGTCTGGATGGCGCCCTGGTGGCTGGCCATGGAGTGGGACCACCGCTACCCGGGCTACGAAGGCGCCGGCCGCTACAACCTGGCCAACGCCTGGCGCATGGACCACGTGCTCGAGCAGGCCGAGAAGAGCGGCGTGTACCTGCAGCTGTGCCTGACCAACCACGGCCAGGTGACCACCCGCATCGACCGCCAGTGGGACTTCAACCCCTACAACGCGGTCATGCCCAAGTTCAAGCTCTGCAACCCCCCGGACCGCCCGGCCTACGAGGACTCCGGGCCGCAGTTCTACGCCCCGCGGCCCGGCGGCATCGTGCAGAACCCCCAGGAGTGGTTCGAAAGCCCCAAGGCCCGCAAGCTCGTCAGGCAGCGGCTGCGCTACATCGTGGCCCGCTGGGGCTACTCGCCGAACATCATGGTCTGGGGCCTGATGTCCGAGGTGGAGTTCACCGGCGGCACCGACTTCCGCCGGGAGGGCAACTGGGACCGCGGGGCCTTCCCGATGCAGACCGAGTGGCACCGGGAGATGGGCCGCTACCTGCGGGCCGTCGACCCCTACCGCCACCTGGTCACCTCGCACTTCTCGCACCCCTGCAACGGCACGGACCTGTGGACGCTGCCGGAGATGGACTGCGTCCACTCCAACGCCTACAGCTCCTTCCGCTGGCTCGGCGGCGGAGAGAACGAGCGCGCCATCGTCGGGGCCCCGCGCGCCACCCAGGAGTACTACGCGAAGTACATGGGCCGCTACAACAAGCCGGTGCTGATCGGCGAGTGGGGCGGATTCCACATGAGGAACTCCAAGGCCATTCTCGATTCCGAGCTGCACAGCGGGCTGTGGGCCGAGGCCATGACCCCGCTGGCCGGAGCCACCGGCTTCTGGTGGTGGCTGCACGTCCACTACAACGACCGCTACGGCGAGTTCGCGGCGCTCTCGCGCTTCATGAAGGGCGAGGACCTGCGCGGGATCGTCTCGCAGCTCTCCGCCCGGGCGGTGATGCCGCCCGCACGCGCCGGCGGAGGAGCCCAGCGGCGGCTCGAGGTGCTGGCCGTCGGCGACGGTAACAGGCGCGCCTACGCCTGGGCCTACCACCCGCGCATCGCCTGGGGCGAAGGCGACGAGGCCGTCTTCGACGACGCGCGCGTCGAGATCGACGGCCTGGCCGCCGGGGCCTACGAGGTCGAATTCTGGAGCCCGGCGACGGGCGAACGCGTCTCCCGCGGGGAGTTCGCGACTTCCGGCGCGGCGCTCTCCGTGGCGCTGCCCAAGTTCAAGCGCGACCTGGCCCTGAAGGTCCGCTGGAAGGCGGCCGGGGGCGCGGCCCCGGGCACGCCGCCGGCCGCCTCCGGGCAGCCGCCGGTCCGGCGCAGCCCGCCGGGGACGAGCGGTCCCGCGGGGGACCCCGCCGACGGCCGGACGGCCCCGCCGCCCATCCGGGGGAACGCGCGATGATCCTCCGCCGCGCCGCCCTGGTCTGCTCGGGCCTGGTCTGGATCGGCATGCTCGCCGGGCTCGGCGTCATCGAGCACCGCAAGCGCGCGCAGGTCGACGGCGCGGCCGGCTACCTGGAGTCCATCTTCGGGCCCGAGGCGCCCTCCTCGGTGAGCAGGAGCCTGTGGCTCCAGGATCCCACCGGACCGGAGAAGCGGGTGGGGTTCCTGGAGGTCGACATCATGCGCTCCGGAGCGCACGACGCCGTGGTGACCACCCGGATGACCATCCAGAGCGAGGAGTTCCCGCCCTTCGCGGCCGGCACGCTCAGCCAGCTGGTCGGCCCGCTGGCGGACATCGAGGGCGAGCTCAACGTCTACCTGGGGCGCTACAAGGGGGTCACGCGCATCGACGGCTGGGGCGAGCTGAAGGGCAAGGACGGCGCGACGCTGGCCGGAGACGGAGACATTCCCCGAAGGGCGGAGTTCGTGGCCACCCGCTTCCGGGGCGACAAGCTCAAGGTCATCACCCGCTTCGGGCCCGACCGCTCCTCCAGGACGGTCGTCGACTACGACCCGCGCATGCCCTTCGGGGGCGGAGTCAGCCCCTTCAGCGGCGGCGGCCGCCTGCGTCTGGGCAGCTCCTGGACGGTGACGCACTTCAACCCCTTCACCCGCTCCTCGAGCAGCATGCTCATCCGGGTGGAGGAGGAGGGCGAGGCCAAGTACAAGAACGAGACCGTGCCCTGCTGGGTGCTCCGCGCCCATCCCGTGGCCTCGCCCGGTTCCGGAGCCGGGCCGGGCACCGCGCCCGGCCGAGGCGCCGACCAGGCCGGCGGCGGCAGCTTCGGGCTGTCGACCTCCACGGCCTGGGTCGCCCGCAAGCCGGGCAGCGAGATCGACGGCCAGGTGCTCCGCGAGGAGACCGGCATATTCTTCTTCAAGCTGGCCACGGTCCTGGAGGACCTGCGCTTCGGCAACGGCGGGGAGGGCGGGGACCAGGCGCCGTCTCCTTCGCCCGCGCCCGTTTCGGATCGGAAGCCGGCCGGCGGGAACGCGGCCCCTTCGGCCGCCGGCGGAGAAGGCGCCCCGCGGTGAAGCGCGTCCTCTACGTCAGCTACATCTTTCCGCCGATGGTCGCCGGGGGCGCGCCCCGGGCGCACCAGTTCTGCAAGTACCTGCCCGAACACGGCTGGGCCCCGACGGTGCTGACCGGCCCGATCGCCGCGGGCTCCGCCGTGGACGACGCCGCCCTCGGGGAGCTCCCGGAATGCGTGGAGGTGGTCCGGGCGGACTGCCCGCTGGCCTCCCGCGGGGTGCGCGGGGCGCCCGACCGACGAAGGGGCCTGGCCGGGATCGCCCGCCGCGCCGTCCAGACCGCCAGCCGCCTGGTGCTCGTCCCCGACCGCCAGGTGCTCTGGAAGCGCCGGGCCGTCCGCGCCGGTCTCGCCGCGCTCGGCCGCGCGCGGCACGAGGCCGTCCTCGCCACCTTCGGCCCGGGCACCAACCTGCTGGTCGGCAGACGCCTGGCCGAGGCCTCCGGCCTTCCGCTGGTGGTCGATTTCCGCGACCTGTGGGCCGATCTGCCCCACCCGGTCTTCCCCACCCCGCTGCACCGCGGCTTCGCGGGCAGGCTGGAGCGCCGGGCGGTCGCGGCGGCGCGCCGGATCGTGGCCGTCTCCGGGCGGATGGCCGTGCACCTGGCCGAGCGCCACGGGCGCCGTCCGGAGGAGGCCGCGGCCATCACCAACGGCTTCGATCCGGCCGACGCCGGACGGGTCCGCGACGAGCGCGGCCCCGCGGCCGGCCGGCCCTTCCGGCTGTGCTACACCGGCTCGGTCTACGGGCAGTACGACCTGGGGCCGTTCCTGGACGTCCTCGGCGGACTCCTTCGCGAGGGGACCGTCGACCCGGCCGCCCTGCGCGTCGAGTTCACCGGCAACTTCCCGCCGGAGGAGGCCGCGCGCCGGGGGCTCTCCGCCGTCGTCGAGTGCCGGCCGCACGTGCCGCACGCCGGGGTATTCGAGGCCTTCGCCCGGGCCGACGCGCTCCTGATGATCGAGGCGCCCGGCTACTGGGCCGAGTTCAGCTACGCAGCCAAGGTCTTCGACTACCTGCTGCCCGGCAAGCCGGTGCTGGCCCTGGTCGAGCCCGGCGGCAACAGCGCCCGGCTGCTCGAGGCGGCCGGCCTGGGCCGCATCGCGCACCCGGCCGACCGCGCGGCCATCCGCCGCGCGCTGCTCGAGTGCCTGGCGCTCAAAGGCGCCCCGCCGAAGGCCATGGACATCTCCCGGCCGCCGCTGGCCGACTTCGACCGCCGGCGCCTGGCCGGAAGACTCGCGGCCGTGCTGAACGATGCCGTCGACGCCGGAAGAGCGCAGCGGCAACGGCGGGGCTGATCAGCCACAGATGAACACAGATTCACACAGATCAAGCCGACAAAAGCGACGAAGCCGTCCTATCCGTGTTCATCCGTGTTCATCTGTGGCTTCACACAATGCGCCTTGGCCTGGGAGATGGCGTCGGGCGGTTGACAGTCCCTCCGCCCGGGGCGATAATGCCTCCCGTACCGACCGGCTTTCCGGAGGGTTGAGCATCATGAAAAGTGCGATCGTCTTCGCGGCGCTGGCTTCCTCTGCGGGCTGTCTCCTGGCCTTCTCCGGATGCGGCAGGAAGACCGCGGAGGGCACCGGCCCGGCCGTGGGAGTGGTCGGCTCGCCGGCGAACCCCTCCGCGCCGGCGGCCCCCAAGTCCGAGCCGCTGCCCGGCGTCCGGGGCGATCTGCAGAACATCGCCGCCAACTGGCGCGAGCTCGGTCCGGCGATGGCCAGGGATCCGCTGCCCTTCCGGATCGTCGAGGCCAAGGCCTGGGCGATCGCCGCTTCGTCCAACCAGATCATGAAGCTCGCCGAGCGCACCACCGGCAGCCCGACGCTGCCCTCCAAGGGAGCCACCCCGGAGGAGATCGGCAAGCTGGGCTTCGCCACCGGCATGGGCGACGACAAGGTCCCCGAGGCCTTCCGCGACGTGGACCTCATCGGCATCAATGCCAAGCGCCTGGCGCTGGCCGCCGGCGACTTCGACAGCGCCGAGACGCGCAAGTGGTGGACCCAGCTCGATATGCTCTGCCGCGGCGTCTGCGCCGACGCCGCGCCCGAGGCTCCGGCGTCTCCGGTCCCGGAGACGCCCGCCGCCCCGACGCCCGGGAAGCAGTAGCCCCGCTGTGCGGTGAGGCCCCCCTTGCCGCGTAACGCTCAGCCCTGCTGGGCTCCCCTTCGCAAAGCCCTTCGCGCGAGATGGGTCCTGGCCGTCGGCCTCCTGCTCCTGGCCGGGCAGGCCGCGAGCTGCAGCTTCGGCGTGGCCCGGGTCGCCGGCGCAGCGGGCCGCAAGGGGGCCGCCTCGGGAGCCTTCGAACTGGTCATGCAGGAGACGGCCGGTTTCGAGCGTCAGGGCGAGACGGTGCGCGCCGGGCTGCCCTTTCCTCCCGGCGCGCTGGCCGGTGCGGCCAACATCCGGGTGGTGGGTTCGGACGGGCGCGAGATGCCCAGCCAGCGACGCCCGCTGGCCGCCTGGCCCGACGGATCGGTCCGCTGGATGGAGCTCTTCTTCGAGCCCAGCGTGGCCGCCAGCGCCACCGGCCGCTACCGCGTCGAATTCGGCCCGCGGGTGCGCGCCGGCAAGGTTCCGTCGCCGTTGACCGCCGAGGTCCAGAAGGGCGCCATCCGCATCGACACCGGCCGGCTGCTGCTCGAGCTGCCCGCCGCCGAGGGCGCCTTCGGCAAGACCGGAGCGCAGCCCGGCGCGGCCAAGCCCCGCCCGGCCGGCGTCTGGATCGACGCCGACGGCGACGGCAAGTACTCGGCCGACGAACGGGTTCTCGCCGCCCCGGGCCTGGAGCTCTTCGCGGAGCTCGAGGCGCTCAAGCCCGGCGCCGCCGCCGGGCGCTTCACCGCCTCGACCGCCTCCGCCGACCCGGAGGACGTGAGGTTCGAACTCGAGGAGTCCGGGCCGCTCCGGGCCTGCGCCGTCTGGCGCGGCTGGCACCGGGACGCGGCCGGGCGGCGCGCCTGCCCCTTCGTCGTGCGCATCTATGCGTACCGCGGCCGGGCCTTCCTTAGAGTCGTCCACACCCTGGTGCTCAGCGAGAACCCGGCCGCCTCGCGCGTCGCCGAGGCGGGACTGGCGCTGGTCCTGAGGGACCGGGCCGCGACGGCCGGCCAGGCCCTGCGCCAGACGGTCGTCGCGCCCAGGCGCTACCCCGACCTATCCGGCTTCCAGACCCGCGACGTCCTGCTCGACGGCGACCGGACCGTCGCCGAGGGACGCGGGCAGCGCCACCTCTCGACCGCGGCCGGACGCTTCGAGATCGCCGCCGCCCCGGCCAGGCCGGTCGAGGACGCGCCCTGGGAACTGCGCGTGGAGCCCGACGGTTCCAGGCTGGCCGCGGTCTTCTGGCCGCGCTGGGACCAGGAGTCGATCGACGCCCGCGGCCCCGAGGAGCGCTCCGCGCCGGGCTTCGTCGAGTTCGCGCGCACCGAGAGCCACGAGCGATTCTGGCCGCGCGAAGGCCCGGCGTCGAGCGCCCGGGGCGCGGCCCGCACCCACGAACTGTGGCTGGACTTCGGCACGACCGGCGCCAACGGCGATGCCCGCGGCGCCGACTTTGCGGCCAGGGCCGGCTCGCCGCTGGTCGCCTGGCCGGGGGCGGCGTGCTTCATCCGCTCGGACGTCTTCGGGCGTTTCGCCCTGCCCGTCTCGGCCGAAGAGGAGGACTCCGGCGCGACCCTCGGTCTGGGTCAGGAGCGGCTCGGCGCGTGGCTCGCTCTTCACCAGCGGGAGCGTTTCGGCTGGCTGGGCCTCTGGGACTACGGCGACTACCAGACGATCTACCGCCGCCGCGGAGACCTGGACGTCGGCGAGCGCTGGTGGAACTGGTCGGGGCCGTGGGGCTGGATGCAGGGGCGCGAGGGGCTGGCCGACGCGCTACTCATGCCCTGGCTGAGGCGCGGGCGGCCCGCCGACTTCGAGCGCTTCCGCGCGGCAGTCGAGCACAACATCGACGTGGACACGGTCCACGCCTTCGCAGCCGGTCCGGACGCGGATGCGGGCGCCGGGATGGCCGGGGCCACCCACGGGCCCGGGGCGAGCCACTGGTCCGTCCCGGCGAGCCTCGCGGCCACCTGGCCTGCGGCCTGGCTCGACCACTACTACCTGACCGGCGAGCGACGCGGGATCGAGGCCCTGGCCGAACTGATGCGGTCGCTCGAAGGCAAGACCGTCGCCGACTTCGCCGCGCCGGGCCGCCCCTGGAGTGCGGAGCAGGCCGGCTTCATCCGGGCCAGGCTGGCCGCCGCCGAGGCCTTCGGCGCCCCGCAGGAGGCCGCGGCGGCCGCGGCCCTCGAGTTCCTCGACGGCCTGACCGCCCGGGACCTGGGTTCGGAGCGCTGGGCCCGCGATCTGGCCCCCGCGCTCATCCGCCACCACCGCCTGACCGCCAGCGACGCGGCCGCGCGGCTCATCGAGCGGGGCGCGCGCGGATACCTCGCCACCCGCGGACCCCTGGCCCGCAGCACGGAGATCGAGCGCAACTGCTACGACTCGTGCGCGTACGCATGGGCGCTGACCGGCGACACCTACTTCCTGGAGCGCGGCCGGGCGCTGGCCGGTCGCTCGGCGGCCGCCCGGGCCGGTCGCATCGAGCTCGCCCCCGGCGCCAAGCCGCCCGTCGATCTTTCCAACGATGCGCGCGAGGCGCTGGAGTTGGGGACCCTTCCCTACCTGGTGGCCGCGGAGCGCGAGGCGGGCCTGATTCCGCCCGCGACCCCGTCAGACACGCCGAAGGTCACGAGACCATAGGCGGGAAGGTTGGAAGACTGGAAGGATGGAAGATTGGATGTATGGAAGAATGAGGACGGGGGCTTCCGCTCCGCCGTTCTTCCATCCTTCCATCCTTCCATCCTTCCATCCTTCCACCCTTCCCGTCTTCCACTTCTCTTCCCTCCCGCCCCGTCACCTCGCCGCCGGCTCGGTCCTGGCCTCGGATGACTTCTTCTCCCCGGCTTCCTTGCCGGCCGGCTTGCCGGTCAGCGGCTTGCCGAGCAACTCCGGCTTGAGCCCGGCCACGTCCACGCCGAACCTGGCCAGGATGGTGGCCGGCACGTCGGCGATGGTCCCGCCTTTGGTCACCGTCTTGTCGTTGGTGGCCAACCAGCTGTCGGGGGCATTCGAGTGCATGCGACCGCCCGGGTCGAAGCCGTGGTCGGCCATCACATAGAAGAGCGTGGCGCCCTCGAGCTTCTGCTTCTTCAGCGCCTCGACCATCGCGCCAAGCCACTCGTCGCAGACCACCGTGGCGTTGCGGTACTGGGCGCTGTCCCGGCCGTAGCCGTGGCCGGCGCTGTCCGGGTCCAGAAAATGGAAGAAGGCCAGGTACCTGCGCTCCTTGTACTTCTCGATCGCGGCCAGGGCCAGCGGGCCGACGACCGTGGACGGCCGGCTGCCGGCGTCGAAGGTGTCGATGGCCTGGCGGGCCTCCTCGGGCATCAGCGTGCCAACGTAGCCCTTGCCGGTGACCATGATGGTGACGACGCCCTCGCGGCCCAGCGCGACCTTCAGCCTTTCGAAGACGGTCGTGCCCGCCGGGACGGCGCCGCCATTGAAGTTCGAGCGGATCCCGGTGACGTCGGCAGAGAGCCCGGTGAGCATCTCGGCGTGCCCCGGGCGGGTCTCGGTCTCGTGGCCCTTGACCTCGATGTCCTGGAGCGAACCGGCCTTGACGAGCGCGGCCAGGTTGGGCAGCTTGCCGCCGTCGAGCAGCTCCTTGAGCACCGCCCGGTCGAGACCGTCCCAGGAGATCAGTATGACGTTGGGGCGATCCGCCGAGGCGGTCGCCGGCTGCTCCGGGGGCTTGGCCGGGACCCCGCCGTCGGGGCCGGACCCGGACGGCTCCGCCCCGCAGGATTGGCAAACCGTCAGGAAAGCCGCAGCCAGGAAGGATAACGCGAACCGACTGATCATGGGACCTCCTCGTCCGGAAAGTCCGGAAGAATGAAAGGATCGACGGGGCGTTGCTCCGATCTCCGCCCCTTCAACCCTGCAATCTTCCACCCTTCCAGTCTTCCAGCCTTCCAGCCTTCCAGCCTTCCAGCCTTCCAGCCTCCACTCAACTCCACCGCAGGCTGCTCTCCGGCATCTCGCCGGAGCGGATGGCGAAGGCCGCCTTGTAGGCGCCGCCGGCCAGGCTTTCGACGGGGTTGCCGGGGATCTGCGGGAACGACTTCTTGAGCGCCGCGCGGAGGGCGTCGACCAGGCCGGCGGTGTGGGAGTCGTGGCCGCCGAGCAGCTTGGGCCGCAGCTGACCGCCGCTCTTGGCCAGGTCTCCGAAGAAGGCCCAGAGGTCGCGGGTCAACCCCAGGTCGGCGCGGTTGCCGGTGACCCCCGAGACGGTGAAGGCCAGAGCCTGGACGTCGAAGGACAGCTCCGCCCAGGACCTGACCCGGAGCGTGGCCAGTTGCTTGCGGGCCTGGCCCGCCACCGGCTCGGGGCCGCTATCGGCGGCGCCGGACGGCGCGGCGATGAGCAGGGGCAGGGACAGGCGCTTGATGCGCTCGCGGTAGCCCTCAAGGGCCGGGCCGGGGTCGACGGCGATGTCCGTGGCCAGCACGTAGTGCCCCTTGTCGTCCTTGTCGCCGGCCACGCGGCGGACGATTATGAGCTTCTCGCGCTGGGCCAGGGCGACCACGCGCATCACCGCGCAGAGCGCGCAGGCCCTGCCGGCGCCCGGCTTGTGCGCGGCCGGCCGGCAGGCCGGCTCGGACGGGAGGACCGAGAGCGTGCCCGGCTCGAAGCCGGCCCGGTCCACGGCGAGCAGCAACGCCAGGAAGGCGTTTCTGGCCGGGTCGGGCTTCTGGCCGATGGCCGCGGCGTTGACCGGATCGTCCAGGTAGCGGCGGATCACCGGGACGGAGTCGGCCACCAGCATCTCCACCGCCTGGGCGTTGGCGTGGGCGCCGATCTCGAAGTAGAAGGCCAGCCCCGTGGAGCGCTCCGGGATGGTCATGGGCTGATGGGCGCCGGGCCCGGCCGGCCGCGCGGTGGTTCTCATGCTCCGCCTCCTCTCCGTCCGGCTGCCGTATTCACGTATAGCGCGGCGGCGGGCGTTGTCAACGCCGGGGAAGGGGGCTGCTGCAGGAAGCCACCGACCAGCAAGGGCATGCGAGCCACAGATGGACACCGATGAACACAGATACGGGGCTGGGAGGCGGATGTGCTCCCGGTCCTTCAGCTCCGACCACGTCGGCTCTGAAGGAGCCAGAGCACACCCTCCGGGCAGCGTTTGCTGCCCAGGCGGCATTCGCCGCCTCCTCCGTTGGGGCGGGAGTCTGCCAGAGGCGGACTCGGGAAGCGCAGCTTCCTGACGATGTGTTTGGGGCGGAGCCCGAGCGTAAACGCTCGGGCTCCGCCCCAGGCACAGCGCGCTACCCCGCCGTTGTTGTCATCTGTGTCTATCTGTGTTCATCCAGCCTTCGCAGCCGAAGCAGCTGCTTCGGCGGAGTAGGCTCTGTGGCTAAGAGTTCTTCATCGCCTTCTTGAAATGGCCGTTGAGGAGGCGGTCGCTATTCTCCGCCGATCGGCATCGTCCGCCCGCCCTGGGTCACGACCGCGTTCTCGCCGAACCAGGCCGGGCCCTTGTGCTCGAGTTGGCCGCGACACACGAACGTGGCGTTGTTGATGAACCCATTCCACCCGCCGGCGGCGTTGTTCTCCAGAACCAGCTGCCTGGTCACCGTGATGGTTCCGCCGTGAAAGTCTATGATCCCCGTCCCGGTCCCCGCCGAGTTGCAGATGGTGAGAAACCCGGCGGCGAATGAGCCGTGGACGTCCATCGGCCGCCAGAGGTTGCTGCCCTCGCCCTTGGGAGCGGCGTTTCGCGACGTGCCCACCCAGACCTCCGCGCTGCCGGCGTCCAGGGCGCTCTTCACGACCAGCGTCGTCTCCCGGAAGCGCGCCGAGCCCTTCCAGAGGACCTTGCCGGCCGACTTCTGGACGACGTAGCTCCCGGCGTTCCACCACAGATCGGCGACAGTCTGCTCCAGCCTGACCCCGCAGAGGGTCAAACCGGCCGTTCCCGGGACGAACTTCCGGTTGGAGATCACGTCGCCCCGGGCCTCGATGCGCCCGGCGCCTTTGATCCAGAGGAACCAGCCGCCGCTGTCGTAGCCGTCTATGGTCAGGGAACCATCGACGACGAGCATGCCCTCCAGGATCAGCTCCTTATGGGCGCTCCCCGTGCCGGACGAACAGATGCGCACGTCGTTGAGACCGAAGTTACCGGAGACCTCCACCGGCAACTTTTCCGGCACGAAGAACTCGACTCGCGAGCTCCCGGGCACGACCCGGCCGCCTGTGCAATTCCAGCCGCCCTTCACGGTGTGCGCCGCCGAGCCCAGTCTGAGCTCGCCTCCGCTTACGGTCACCTTGCCGCGGCCCTCGGCGGTCTCGACGGTGATGGGCTGGGCCCCGGCGTCCAGGAAGCCGCCGGCCACCGTCAGGGGGCCGGCCACGGTCAGGGGCGCGGCCAGCCGCACCCCGCTCTTGAAGTCGGCCGCGAGCGACAGCCCGGCGAGCTCGACGGGGACGTCGACGCGGCACGGCCCCTTCGACCCGCCGTCGAAGACCGCGGTCTCGCCGGCCCCGGGCACCTTCCGCCCGGCCCAGTTCTGCGGATCGGACCACCGGTCGCCGGCGGCGCCGATCCAGCGCAGCCCGGCACCGATCTCCGGAACGGGCGGCCGGGTCTCCCGGGGCGTCCCGGTGCCGCCGGCGGGCGGGGGCAGCGGAGGCAGGCCGGGATCGCCTGAAGGCGTTCCGGAGCCGGCCCCCTCTCCGGGGCTTCGGGGCCGGTCCCCGCTCAGTCCCCAGAACAGGCCGCCCAGCGCGAAGGCCAGGGCCACGATGCCCACGGCCGCCAGCAACGGCCAGGGCCTCCGGCGGGGGCGCGCCGCGGCACGCTCCTGCCGGATGGTCGTCGCCGTCCGGCCGGCCGCCGCCCGGGCCGGGCGCGAAGAAGAAGACGAGGACGGGGACGCCGGCGCCGGGGATGTCGATCCCGTTCCGGTCCGGACGGTCCGTCGCCGCTCGGCGATGCTCGCGCCCAGTGCGGCGGGGATGCCGCCGCCGACCA
>CALGYR010000089.1 GCA_937935355.1 uncultured bacterium
CAACCCACGTCATTACGCTAACTTGGAACCTCATCCAAAGTGGCCACGCCCAAATCCAATTGAAGCTGCGCATGGAGGTCTTCCATGCGCAGCTCCCGTGTCTGACTCAGATCTTGACCGGCCCGGCCTTCTCTTGGTTACCTTAGTTACCTTGGAAAGGCTGCTTGACCGGCTGTCAGGAAGCCCTAGCCCCTGCCGCCGCCGCGCTGCTGGAAGCAATCGCGGCAGTACACCGGCCGGTCGCCGGAGGGCTTGAAGGGCACCTCGGTCTGCTTGCCGCAACCGGCGCAGGTGGCCGGATGCATCTGCCGGGGGCCGCCGCCGTAGCCGCCGCCACCACCACCACCACGGAATCCGCCGCCGCCGCCGCCACCACCTGACGCCTTGCGCGCCCTGCGGCAGTCCGGGCAGCGCTTCGGTTCGTTGGTGAAGCCGCGCTCCCTGTAATACGCCTGGTCCGCTGCCGAGTGTACGAAGTCCGCCCCGCAATCACTGCACTTGATGACCTTGTCGCCTTGGCTGTCCATCCGATCTCACTCCTGTGTACCGCCCTTATTTGTACTACACGGCGCGGAATTCTACGGGGGGGCAGGTTTCCGCACAAGTGCAAGTTTACGTTTCTGTGCATTTTGCATTTTCTGGATGAGGTCGCTATGACGCGATTCCGTCCACAAGCGTAGCGTGCAGCCGTCATTGTCCAGTCACTCCCTCTGGTGTTGGCCGTTGTTTGTTCTCCTCTTCTTCTCGGTGCCCGCCTTTCGCCGTTGACACCCCCGCCTCGGGGGGTAATATCTCGGCAGTCCCTGCGGCCAGCGCCGCGACTGGAAGAGCTAACGGTTCGGAGCCGAGACGGCTCGCGAAAGCGAAGAGAGAAGGAGAGCCTCCCCATGTCCCAGATCACCAAGGTCGTCGGTCGCGAAATCCTCGATTCCCGCGGCAATCCCACCGTGGAGGTGGACGTCCACCTGGAGTGCGGCTGCCTCGGGCGCGCCGCGGTGCCCTCGGGCGCCTCGACCGGCGAGCACGAGGCCGTGGAACTCCGCGACGGCGACAAGAAGCGCTATCTGGGCAAGGGCGTCCGGAAGGCCGTGGCCAACGTCAACTCGGTGCTGGCCGAGACCGTCTCGGGCATGGAGGCCTCCGACCAGCGCGCCGTGGACCTGGCCATGATCAAGGCCGATGGCACCGCCAACAAGGGCAAGCTCGGCGCCAACGCGATCCTCGGCGTGTCGCTGGCCGTGGCCAAGGCCTCGGCGGCCGAGGCGGGGTTGCCGCTCTACCGCTACATCGGCGGCACCGCCGCCCACGTGCTGCCCGTGCCCATGGCCAACATAATCAACGGCGGCAAGCACGCCGACAACAAGGTCGACTTCCAGGAGTTCATGGTCATGCCCGTCGGCGCCAAGACCTGGTCCGACGGCATCCGCATGGTCTGCGAGGTCTTCCATAATCTGAAGAGCGTTCTCAAGAAGGCCGGCCACAACACCAACGTCGGCGACGAGGGCGGCTTCGCTCCGAACATCGACAACGAGGAGGCCCTGAAGTTCATCCTCGAGGCCGTGGACAAGGCCGGCTACCAGCCCGGGCGCGACAAGGACTTCGCCATCGCCCTGGACTGCGCCTCCTCCGAGCTCTTCGACGAGGGCGGCAAGAAGGGCTACAAGTTCTGGAAGTCGAACCCCGACAAGCTCTTCTCCGCGGACGACATGATCAAGCTCTTCGCCAAGTGGGTCGCCAAGTACCCGATCATCTCCATCGAGGACCCGCTCGACCAGAACGACTGGGACGGCTACGCGCAGATGACCAAGGAACTGGGCGAGAAGATCCAGGTGGTCGGCGACGACTTCTTCGTAACCAACCCGGAGCGGCTGGCCAAGGGCATCGCCCAGGGTTGCGCCAACTCCATCCTCATCAAGGTCAACCAGATCGGCTCGCTTACCGAGACGCTCGCGGCCATCGAGATGGCCCACAAGGCCGGCTACACCGCGGTGATCAGCCACCGCTCCGGCGAGACCGAGGACTCGACCATCGCCGACATCGCCGTGGCCACCAACGCCGGACAGATCAAGACCGGCTCGGCCAGCCGCACCGACCGCATCTGCAAGTACAACCAGCTGCTGCGCATCGAGGAGGAGTTGGGGGCCGCCGCCCAATACGCGGGCCGGGGCGCCTTTCGCCGCCTCTTCCAGAAGTAACGGGCTGAGAATAGCCGCCGCGCGCGTGGGGTTGTCAGGTAAGGGCGCCCCCGCGCGCCGGAAAGGCAGGCGACCATGAGCGACTTCACTTACTTCGACCACGCCGCGACCACGCCGGTCGCGCCGGAGGTCCGCGAGGCCATGCTGCCGTACTTCTCAGAGAAGTTCGGCAACGCGGCGACCCTCTACGAGTTGGGCGGAGAGTCCAAGCAGGCCCTGGAGGACGCGCGCGCCTCGGTTGCGGCGCTCCTGGGCTCGCGGCCGGAGGAGGTCTTCTTCACCTCCGGAGGAACCGAGAGCGACAACTGGGCCCTGAAGGGCATCGGCTGCATCTCCTGCTGCGGCACCAAGGACCGGCCGCATCTGATCACCAGCGAGGCCGAGCACCACGCGGTGATCGAGCCCTGCAAGTTCCTGGAGACCATCGGCGCGGAGGTCACCTACGTGCCGGTGGACAGGCACGGGCGCGTGGACCCCGCCGAGGTGCAGAAGGCGCTGCGGCCGAACACCAGGCTCGTCTCGGTGATGCACGCCAACAACGAGGTGGGCACGGTCAACCCCGTCCGGGAGATCGCCGAGGTGGCCCACGCCGCCGGGGCGCTCTTCCACACCGACGCGGTCCAGAGCGTGGGCAAGCTCAAGTTCACCGTGGCGGAGATCGGCGCGGACATGCTTTCTCTGTCCGCCCACAAGTTCCATGGTCCCAAGGGGGTGGGGGCGCTCTACATCAGGAAGGGCGTCAAGCTCAATCCCTTCATGCACGGGGGCGGCCAGGAGCGCGGCCGGCGTGCCGGGACCTCGAACATCGCCGGCATCGTGGGCCTCGGCGCCGCGGCGAAGATCGCCCTGGCCGAGCGCGACGCGGAGATGGAACGGCTCGGAGCGCTATCGCGGCGGGTGCGGGAGGGGCTTCCCGGCAGGCTCGAGGCCTTCGAGTTCGTGGGCCATCCGGGAGAGCGGCTGCCCGGGCTCGTGACGCTCTTGGTCTCGGGCATCGAGGGCGAGGCCATGGTGCTGGCGCTCGACGCCGAGGGCATCGCCACGGCCTCGGGGTCGGCCTGCACCTCCGGGTCGCTCGACCCCTCGCACGTGCTTCTCTCCATGGGCATCCCCGCGGAGCGGGCCCACGGCAGCCTGAGGCTTTCCCTCGGGCGTGCCTCCACCGCGGAAGAGGTCGACCGCTTCCTCCAGGTCTTCCCGCCCATCGTCGAGCGTCTGAGGAAGATGAGCCCGACCTGGAAGGGCTAGCGGAGCGTTGAAGGAAGGTTCCGGGATTGCCTGACGCGCCGGACGACAGGGGTTTCTGGCTGCAGAACCAGGTCCAGGACATGGGCTGGGTGCTGCTCAGCATCCTGGTGATCGTCGCCGCGTTCATCTTCGCATACGTCTTCTTCGACCGGCGCACCCGGCAGCGGATCCTCGAGGAGCGCTGGGAGCTCTTCCGGCGCATGTGCAAGGACCGGGCGCTCTCCCGCGAGGAGGTCGGCCACCTGCGCGAGCTGCAGCAGCGGGCCGTGCCCGACCGGCCGCATCTGCTGGTCACCAGCCTCAACTTCTACGACGGGGCGGTGGAGGCGGAGCTGCAGCGCATCGAAACCGAGGGCCGCAGCTTCGAGGAGCGCGGCCGGCTGGCGAACGCCTACATCAACATCCGCGAGAAGCTCTTCTTCGGCGAGGCCATGGCCAAGCCCACGGTCAACAGCACCCTGGACATCGAACCCGGCCAGCACCTGCGGGTCGAGCTTCCCGGCAAGCCGGGCAGCTTCGAGGCCCAGGTGGTCAGCGTGAGCGACAGCTCCCTGACCGTCTCCATGCCCGTCCAGAAGGGCGCGCCGGTGAAGCTCGAGCGCAGCGACAAGCTGACCGTGTACTTCGCGGTGCGCAACGACGGCGGCTACTGCTTCGAGACCGGCGTGGCCGGCATCCGCACGGGGCGCACGCCGCTGGCCCACCTCTGGCACACCGAGCGGCTCCACCGGCAGCAGTTGCGCACCTGGATGCGCATGAGCATGGAGGTTCCGCTCCGCTTCTACCGCATCCGGTTCCCGGAGCAGACGCCTCCCGATGACGGCACGCCGCCGCCGGTCCCCCCGGAAAAGTACGGCATGGCCCGGCACGAGCAGCTCTTCACCGGGATGCTCCGCGACTTCTCGCTCGGCGGCGTGTGCGTCCGGAGCGAGGCCGAGTTCCGCCGGGGACAGTACGCCGGGGTGCTCATCCCGGTCTTCGGCGACGACGGCGACGACCCCACCGAGGAGATCGAGATCCTCGGCCGGGTGGTGGGGGCGTCGCTGCTCGACACCGTCCGCAACCGGCTCTACAACATTCACGTGCAATTCGTGCCGCTCGACGAGTCCACCCGGAGCCTGTTGATGGTCAACATGTTCCAGCTGCAGAGGAAGCTCGGCAGGAAGGGGCGCACGTGAAGCCGCTGCGGCTGCTGGTGGTCGGCGGCGGCGGCATCGGGGAGCGGCACGTCCGCTGCCTGCTCAAGTCGCGGCCGGCCGGCGCGCTGGAGGTCGAGCTCTGCGAGCCCCGGCGCGACCGGGCCGTCGATCTGCTCGAGAAGCACGCGCTCGTGACCGTGCATCCCGCTTTCGAGCGGGTGGACCTCTCGCGCTTCGACGCCGCGGTGGTGGCCACCCCCGCGAACCTGCACCTGGCCCAGGCCGGGGCTCTGGTCGCGGCCGGGTGCCACGTGCTGGTCGAGAAGCCGCTGTGCGTGAGGGAATCGGAGCGGCGCGCGGCCCGGGCGTTGCTCGCCGCCGCCCGCCGGCGACGGCGGGTCGTCGCGGTGGGCTACACCTACCGCAGCTACCCGCTCCTGATGCGGCTCTTCGCCAGGCTCGGCGGCCTGGGGCGGCCGCGCATGGCCCGGGCCCGGCTGGCCTACGACTATCCGCGCTACCGTCCGGACTGGCGCGGCAACTACTTCGCGCGCGAGGCCTCGGGCGGCGGGGCGCTTCTGGACATCGCCAGCCACGCCCTGGCCTTCCTGGCCATGGCCCTCGGGCCGGTCGAGTCGGTCCAGGCGCTCGCCGGCCGGCAGGGCCTGGAGGGCGTCGCCGTCGAGGATACCGCGCTGCTGCTCCTGCGCTTCCGCTCCGGGGTGCTCGCCGAGGTGTGGACCTCGGCCTGTCAGCCGCGGCGCGAGGCCGAGATCGAGATCATCGGCGAGCGCGGCCACCTGCGCTGGGTCAACAGCTTCGACGGTACGAGCGCGCTGACTTTCACGCGGGGCGATGGCGACCCCGGCCGGCACACGGCGCGGAAGGTGCTCGACGGCGACGAGCCTTTCGCCATCCAGGCGGCGGCCTTCCTGGCGGCGGTCGAGAATCGCGGGGCGGGGCTCGGTCCGCTCGCTTCGCTCGCCGACGGGCTGCACGTCCAGGAGGCCTGCTGGGCCGCCAGGCGCTCGGCGCGCACGGGCCGGCGGGAGAAGGTCCCGGGCTGATGCGCCCGCGGGGCTTCGACTCGGTCACCATCCTGGCGACGGTCGCGTTCGCGGCGCTCCTGGCGGCCATCGCCTTCTGCCTCGGATACTTCCTGCTGGGGGTGGATGCCGGCCGGTCGGCGCTGGTGGGGGTCTCCCTGGGCTCGGTCCAGTCGGCCGGAGCGCTCTTCTACATCTGGCGCCGGTTCGTCCGGACGGGTCCGCCGCCGCGGGGCGGCGGGCAGCCGGGGTGAGGGAGCGATGCAGACCGCGATTCTCACGAATGGCGTTTCGTCGAGCCCTGCTAACTGCAAACCGCAGAATATCGAATATCGAAGTCAGAATTACGAAGGACGTGGCGTGGCCGGGAGCTGCACTTCGACATTCATCATTCGGTGTTCTGCGGTTCTGCGGTTCGCTGTTGGTTCTCCAGGCCGCTGGCATGGCTTGGAGCCTCACAAAGAATGAGCCCGGGGTCGCGTTGGGGCTCTGCTGGCCGGATGCA
>CALGYR010000090.1 GCA_937935355.1 uncultured bacterium
TCTTTAGCCAAAGTCCTCACCACCCTGCCCAAAAAGGGCAGAAGTCGAGCTTAGTCCCCGAGCCCCCGGTCCTTCGTCACCCAGTTGAACTCGAGCACGTTGCAGCGGCCGTCCCAGGTGCGCTCCACCACGGCCCGGAGGCGCGACTCGGCCAGGGGCTCGCCTTGCTCGTCGAGGGCGTCGCCGGTCACGAAGAGGGTGTAGACCGGGCTCGAGCCGCAGTGCGAGGACGAGAGGCGCCCGTAGTAGGCCCCGTTGGAGTTGAAGGAGGCGCCGTCGAGGCTGGCGTCGGAGTCCAGGTCCCACGGGGTGATCCGGAGGTTGTAGCCGGGGTCGGTGGTGTACAGGTCGTACGGCGGGTCAGAACTCGAGCAGGCGTAGTGGCGCACCAACGAGTCGGAGGGCGAGTGGAAGCCCTTGAGCGGCTTTCTGCCGAACGATGCGTAGGACTGGTTCCAGCCTGCGGCGCTGAAGTTCGGCGGATAGGAGAGCTCGTTGAGGTTGACCTTGTTGACCTGCCGGAGCTCGCCGGCGTAGTGCCCGCCGGCCGCCGGCACCGCCTCGGCCGCTCCATCGCGGCTCCACACGTAGGCCAGCGACGCTGTGGAGGTCTCGTCGAGGAGCCCGTCCCGGTCGGAGTCGACCATGTCGGTGACCTCGAAGCTGCCGCCCGGCTCGTTCGGGTCGCTGCTCCAGAGCAGGCGCTCGCACAGGTCGGTGACCTCGAAGAGCTTGTACCAGGAGCTCCACGAGAAGTCCGCCCAGGTCCGCCGCGGGTCCTCCGTCGCAGCCCCCTCGCGCCACACGCAGCGCCGGCCCTGGAAGTTGACGGCGACGAGGCTCTGCCGTCCGGTCGGGGGGGCCGGCGAGGGCGCGCGCTCGCCGCCTCCGCCGGCCTGCCGGCCGATGCCGGTGGGCGTGCTCATGGCGTTCGACTTGTCGCGGCAGGCGCGCTGCGGGCCGGCCACGTTGCAGTGGTCGTGCATGGTTCGGATGAGCGCCTCGTGCACCGCCTCGCGGGAGTCGCGGGACGTGGCCGTGGTCCCGTCGAAGGCCGGGCGCCGCACCGGGACGTTAGCGTTCCAGGTGTTGCCGTTGCGGTTGCCGCAGGCCATGCGGCCGGCCAGGTCCCGGTAGCCGGCCGGCAGCCGCTGGGGCGAGAGGCGGTCGGCGAAGCCGTCGTCGCCCGAGCCCCACCAGTTGCAGCCCGGGCCGTAGTCGGCGATCCACCAAGGGTCGTAGCCGACCGCTTCGTCGAGAGGGTCGTTGGCGCCGGCGATCACGTCGCCGTTCAGGGTCATGGGCAGCAGGTCCCAGAGCGTGTAGCCGTCGGCGTTGCCGCGGGTGTCCCGCGGGTTGCGGGCCTGCCAGGAGTAGACGGTCGGCGCGCCGGCGGCGCGGGACCGTGAGGGGTCGGATTGTGCGGGGACGCCTCCGACCTCCCCGCGGCAGGCGTCGCTGATGCGCAGGGACGTGCCGGAGCTGTCGGTGAGCTCCACGTAGCTCACGATCCGGCAGGGACTGCGGTAGTCGGGGATCTCGTCGGCGGCCTGGCCGTAGACCAGGGCCACGCGCGAGCCGTCGAAGCTCGCGTCGAAGCTGATCACCCCGTACTGGCCGGGATCGGTCAGTCGGAAGGCCGGCCACTCGGTGTTCGGACTGAAGGCGAAGCCGACCGGCGAGCAGGCCGCGGCGGAGGTGGCTAGCCAGGCGGCGTCCCCGACGTACAGGCAGTCGTGGTGAGCGTAGAAGTCGCGCTTGTTCGACAGCCGGATGGTCTCCGGGAAACCGATGCCGCGCAGGAGGTCGGTTTCGGCCGGAAGGCCGGTCCCCGGTCTGCCGAGCGGCGCATTGGCCTGATGGCTCATGACCTTGTAGTGGAGCTCCCATGCGTCGCGGCGGTCGCCGCCGTACCAGCGCACCGGCATCTTGCGGTAGATGCTGACGGACGCCGCCGGGCTCTGCTGGCGGTGGGCCGGGTCGGGATCGGCCATGGCGTAGCGCTCGTCGCAGCGCAGGCGTTCGGCGGTCCAGCGGGCGGGGTCCGGGTCGGAGTCGTCGACGAGGAAGTCCCGGTCGTACAGCCCAGGATCGCCGCCGTAGAAGTCCGGCTTGCCGGTGCGGTGGTTGACGGCCGAGGCCGGATGATCCACGCACCAGGTGACGTCGTGCCAACGACCTCCGTGGTCGTTGTCGTCGTAGACCAGGAGGTGGAGGTTCAGGTAGTTGGAGTACGGCCCGCCGCCGTCGCCGGGCTTGTTGGGCAGCCCGCGGAAGATCGGCTCGGGATCGAGCCCCCCGCCATAGACTGGCGAGGCCGCATCCGTGGAGGCGCGCCAGCGCCGCTCGCACTCCAGGTGGCTGGTGAAATACGGCCGGCCGGTCACCGGGTCGGCGAGGATCGCCGGAGTGTTGACGGGGCCGGCGTCGGCGCCGCTGCCGGGCAGGAGCATGTCGAAGCGGGCCACAGCGTTGGTGGCGCCGTTTTCGCGGTAGCGGCCGGAGAGCATCAGTTCCACGAAGTGGCGCATTGGCCGGCGCTTCCCCGAGGGATCGGCCAGGTCCCAGGCGGCGCGCGTCGGGCGCTCGGCGGTGCGGAGTTTGCCGCGGAAGGCTCCGATCTCGTTGACGTTCATCTCGTAGACGTTGGCGAGGAAGAGCCGGCCCCCGCACACCGGACAGCCGGCGGCGATCTCGTCGAGGCAGGGGTCGGCGGCCGAGCGACGCAGGGCCTTCTCCCGGCGGCCGGAGAACACGTCCCACTCGGGACGATGGAAGACGCTGATGGCCGGGTTGTGCAGCAGGTGCCCGTTGGCGCAGGCCGCGGTCTGGCCGTCGGGGCGCTGGGCCGAGGCCATCCGGCTCACCGCCGTGGCCAGGAACTTCTCGCGGCGGCCGGCGCGGGCCTGCACCGGCCCCGGGCCGCCGTAGTCCGGCCCCGGCCGGTAGTCGGATGGGGCGTAGCAGTCGCGCCCCCGGTCCGCGAGGAATGGCTCGTAGCCATGGGCGCTCGCGTCGTCGTGGAAGAGGTAGTCGAGCAGCCGGTAGCTGCCGTCGCGCGTCCGGTAGCCGCCGAAGCACTCCAGGCCGTTGAGCTCCCGCAGCAGCGCGGTGCGCGTTCGCTGGCCGGGCTGCCAGCCGGCCTCGAAGCAGTCGATCGGGGCGTCCGGTGCGCACTGGGCCGTCGAGATGCGGGCGCTCGCGCCGCCGCAGGCCGCCTGGGGGCTCCAGTCGACCAGCAGCAGGCTGCGGTCCCAGAAGCGGTCGAGCGCGTAGTGATAGCCGTGCACGGAGGTCTGGGCGGCGACCAGCCGGGCGCTGCGGGCCACGCGCTCCCGCGCCGAGGCGGAGACGTTGACGCCCGTCTCCATGCAGCTGCGCGCCGAGGGACCGGCGCCCGCAGCCCCGGACGGGGGCGGCTCCGGGATGCACAGGCACGCCTTGCGCAGGTGGGTGGCCAGCTCCGCCCGGCTGTCGTAGGGCCCCAGCCAGACCAGGTAGTTGAAGACCGCCGAGCGTACCCCGGTCGAGGCGTCCCATGCGCCGCCGCCGTGCGTGCCCCAGACCTCGGGGGCGCGGGTGCGGTCGGCGGTGCCGGGCAGGTCGAGGCCGCCGCTCGATCCGGGCGCGCCGTCCGGGCACCAGTAGGTCACGGGCGTGGAGGGCGGGGCGGCGTCGAGGAACGGCGTCCAGTTGGGCGGCAGCGGCTCCGGCCGGATCGGGGCATAGCAGCAGAGCGCGTCGGCGGTGCCGAGGGCGGTGGACACCGAGGCGAGCAAGCGGGCGTCGCTGGGCTCACCGGTCTTGGCGTGGAAGCCGTCCCGTATGGCGGCGAGCAGGGCGCCGGCCGTCCGGACCCCTCCGCACGGAGCGGTGACCGCGGTCTTGACCGGGCTGGAGTTCGGATCGGGGGTGCCGCTCTGCAGGGCGGCGACGTTCCAGCTGCCGCCGTCGGGCATCACCGTCACCGAATAGCGGCCCAGCCGCCGGCGGGCGTCGACGGGATCGTAGCAGTAGATCCACTTGGCCTCGTTGACGTGCCGCCAGCCGAGGGCCTCGGGCCCCTCGCCGGCGCCGGGGGTGTCCGTCCACTGCTCGACGCCGTAGTTGTTGTCGACCGGGTTGATGTTGACGAGCCCGCCGGCCGGGTCGTCGGCCGGGGCCACGGCCGGATCCTTGCCGGGGTGGCCGCGGTCATACGGGTAGCGGTATCCGGGCCGGTCGCTGCGCTCGGCGAGTCCGGCCGCGCCCGGAGGCCCCCCCGAAATTCGCGGACACATGGTGTGGATCGGCTCGAACCGGAATATCTGGTAGAAGGAGTCTCCCACGATGAAGGGGCTGAGGAACTCGTAGCCGACGTCCTTGGCTCCGGTCTCGAGGCTGTGCCCGACCAGGAAGGCCGAACGATCGCCGCGCAGGCGGTCGTTGGCGTGCATCTGGAGCTCGAAGGCGTCGGTGTTGTCCATGCCCTCGGGCAGGAATGCGTCGCAGCGCAGCTTCCAGAGCGCCCAGTCGCGCAGCCGCTTGTCGGTGACGTCGACCACTCCGTCGCCGTTGAGGTCCACGCCGCCGTAAAGACTGAAAGCCTCGCCGTGCATGGTCGAGCGGCTGATGAAAGCCTCCGGATTTATCCACCGCGGGTTGGCCGCGTACCCCTTGCCGCCGGCCACGAAGCTCGCCAGACTCATCGGGCCGCCCGGGAGGCTGCCGTCGGCCGAGCCGGCGGGGGAGCCCGCGCCGTGGACGTACCAGCCGAGGCCGGCCGCGGTGGGGCCGGTCCAGGGGCTCCAGAGGGACAGGCTCGTGGGGCTCGTGACCGAGCGGATGTCGCAGCGTACCCCGTTGATGGCGATGTCCGTGCCGGGGCTCCAGGAGGGGTCGAAGTGCGTGCCCCGCCCGATCACGATCTTCTCTCCCCGGGTGACCGACACCGTGCCCTGGCCGGCGGAAACGTAGCGCTGGGCCCCGCCGGGCTTCTCCGGACGGGTGGCCGGCCGGGGATCCATGTTCCACACGTTGGCGTCGACCCCGGCGTCGCCGGTCGAGGGGAAGCCGGCGGGAAGGTCCCCGGCCCAGACCACCCATGCCTCGCCGTTCCAGAAGCCATTCTGCCGCACGATGGGGCGGATCCCTCCGGAGGAGCTCTCGTAGTAGGCGGCGGCGCGCAGGGGGAGCAGATTGTCGTGCGGCGGGTCGAGCGGCACCGGGTTGTAGCGGGCGCTTTCGAAGGGGCGGTCCTCGTCGACGCCCCAGACGTCGTACATCAGCTCGGCCATGGCCCGGTGCAGTCCGGCGATGCAGTACTGCTCGGACTGCGTCGCCAGGCGATGATAAGTCGCCGACCGGTGCGCGGCCGAAACCGAGGCGGTGAACAGGATGCCGATGGCCATGAGCGACGCGACCACGAGCATCACCAACAACAGGGCGATGCCCCGGCGGCGTCCCGTGGGGGCGGGGAGGGACCCCCGCGACGTCTTCGACCGGCGTGCCATTCGCGTCCGTACCGCCTTCAATCGCACTGCTCGTGCGGCCATTGGCCCCGGCCAAGCCCCGGCCTGGGCGGCAGAAATAGTACCTAATGGCAACTGCCTGTCAAGTATGTATTCCTACAAAAGTACGGCGCTGTATGCCATCTAAGGCAGGGCCTGGGCGGGCGGAGCGCGCCATGCCCCCGTGGATCATGCCTGCAAATGCAGCTTTTCGGTTCTCGTCGGCGGGCCTACAATTGGGGGCGGCGCTTTCGCCGCCGGCCACAATTCTCTCTTCGAGGATCTCCGACGCTCGGGTGCTGCGGGCCGAAAGCCAAATCCCGCCAGCGGACTCCGGCTTTCGGGCAGGCCCGCCGACGAGAACCGAAAAGCCCTGTCGGGAGATGGATGGGACTGGAAACTCGGCCGCGGGGGGCCTACAATGCGCTGCGTGAAGAGGGGAGGGATCCGGAGATCGCGATGAGGCGAGCACCCTTCATCCCGGCGTGCGCGGCGGCGGCCGTGCTGCTTCTGGCCGGCTGCAACGGAACCACCCGCACCTCAACCGACGCGGGCGGCCGGACGGTCCGGCCGGCCGATCCCGCCTTCCAGGCGGCGCTCAAGCGCTACGAGCAGCAGCGGGTCACATGGCACGTCATGCAGAAGGGCGAGACCTTCTACTCGCTGTCGCAGAAGTACGGCGTGCCCGTCGCGGCCATCTCGGTGGCCAATCCGCAACTCGACCCGCGCAAGGTCAGCGTTGGCCAGAAGGTGGCAGTCCCCGGCTTCGGCCCGGCGGACGTCAGGCCGCCGGTCGCCCCGGGCCCCGCTCCGGTGGCCTCCAAGCCGCCCCCGGTCAAGACCCGCGACCGCGGCAGGTTCTGCTACCCGGTGGCGGGCACGGCCCGCGACTCCAAGGCCCCGACTCCGGGAGTCGAGTTCGCCGTGCCGGCGGGCGCGACGGTGGTGGCAGCGCACGCCGGGCGGGTGGTGGTGGCCACGCCCGACCTCGGCGGCCTCGGCCCCACGGTGATCATCGATCACGGCAACGGGCTCTGCACGCTGTATGGGCGGCTGGCCGATTTCGCGGTGAAGACCGAGCAGAAGGTGGGGCGGGGCGAGGCCATCGGCCGCGCCAGCGCCGTCGCCCTGGTCTTCCGGGTCTACGAGGGACCGGTGGCCAGGGAGCCGGCTGGATACCTCAACAAGAAATAGGCGGGGCCATGCCCATCTACGAGTACAACTGCAGGAAGTGCGGCCACGAGTTCGAGGCCCTCCAGCGCATGGGGGACAGGTCCTGTCCTCCGTGCGAGAAGTGCGGGGCCGGGAAGACGGAACGCAGGTTCTCGACCTTCGCCATGCACGGCGCGGCGCGCCCGTCGGGGTGCGGCTCGGGGAACTGCGAGTCGGGCGGTTGCGGCACGGGCCACGGGTCGGGCGGCGGCTGCGGCGGCTGTTCGCGGTCGAGCTGCGCGGGATGCAAGCACTGAAACGGAGGTCGGGTTGCAGGAAGACAGAAGAAGAGGCGGAATCCGCAGAGTAGCCTTTATCGGCAGCAGCCTGCCGCGCAAATGCGGGATAGCCACGTTCACCGCGGACCTGTGCGACTCGGTCGTAGAGATCCAGAAGGGGACCGAGCTCTTCCAGGTCGCCGTCAACGACTCCGAGAAGGGCTACGCCTACGGCCCCCGCGTCCGCTTCGAGATCGCCGAGAAGGAGGTGGCCTCCTACCGCCGGGCCGCCGACTTCCTGAACATCGGCAACGTCGACGTGGTCTGCCTGCAGCACGAGTTCGGGCTCTTCGGGGGATCGGCCGGCAGCCACATCCTGGCGCTGCTGCGCGACCTGCGCATGCCGGTGGTCACGACTGCGCACACCGTGCTGCGCAAGCCCGACGACGCCCAGCGCAAGGTCATGACCGAGCTGGCCCAGCTCTCCGACCGGATGGTGGTGATGAGCCGGCTGGGCGTCGAGACGCTCCGGGAGGTCTACAGCGTCTCCGGCGAGAAGGTCGACCTCATCCCCCACGGCATTCCCGACGTGCCCTTCGTGGACCCCAACTTCTACAAGGACCAGTTCGGGGTCGAGGGCCGCACCGTGCTCCTGACCTTCGGCCTGCTCTCGCCGGGCAAGGGCATCGAGAACGTCATCGAGGCACTGCCGGCGGTGCTCGAGAAGCACCCCGGCGTGGTCTACATGGTGGTCGGCGCCACCCATCCCAACCTGCTGCGCAACGAGGGCGAGTCCTACCGCCTGCGCCTCGAGCAATTGGTCCAGGAGCGCGGGGTGGAGTCGAACGTCATCTTCCACAACCGCTTCGTATCCAAGCAGGAGCTGGTCGAGTTCCTGGGGGCGGCGGACATCTACGTCACGCCGTACCCCAACGAGGCCCAGAGCACCTCGGGCACGCTGGCCTATGCGGTGGGCACGGGCAAGGCGGTGGTCTCCACTCCGTACTGGCACGCGGCCGAGCTGCTGGCCGACGGCAACGGGGTGCTGGTGCCCTTCAACAGCCCGGAGAAGATCGCCGAGGAGATCGTCGGCCTGGTGGAGAACGAGCCCCGCCGGCACGCCATCCGCAAGCGGGCGTACCTCGCCGGACGGGAGACCACCTGGGCGAAGGTGGGCGCGCTCTACATGGACAGCTTCGCGCGGGCCAAGGCCCGGCGCACCCGGCAGGCGCGGCTGAGCGGCGCCTCGGCCGGCATGCGCGAGCGGCCCCGCGAACTTCCGCCGCTCAAGCTCGACCACCTCCGCAATCTGACCGACAGCACCGGCATCCTGCAGCACGCCGTCTACGTGGTGCCGGACTTCAACCTCGGCTACACCACCGACGACAACGCCCGGGCGCTGATCCTGGCGGTGATGCTCGAGGACGTGGAGGACGCGGTGGCCTCCGAGGCCGGGACGCTGGCCGAGCGCTACCTGGCCTTCCTGTGGTACGCCTTCGACCAGCGCAAGAAGCAGTTCCGCAACCTGCTCTCCTACGACCGCCGCTGGATCGACGAGTCCATGTCGGAGGACGGGCACGCCCGGGCCTTCTGGGCGCTGGGCACGGTGCTGGGACGCTCCCGGCACGAGGGCCTGCGCGGGCTGGCCGGCAGGCTCTTCGACCAGTCGCTCTCCGCGGCGCTGGACGACACCTCGCCGCGGAGCTGGGCCTTCTCGCTGCTGGCCATCCACGAGTACCTGCGGCGCTTCTCCGGCGCCCGCAACGTCCAGCAGGCCCGCGAGGTGCTGGCCGACCGGCTCTTCGACCACTACAAGAGCAAGAGCTCTCCCGACTGGCGCTGGTACGAGGACGTGCTCTCCTACGCCAACGCCAAGCTGCCCCACGCCATGCTGCTCTGCGGCACGTGGATGAACCGCGGGGACATGACCGAGGCGGGCCTGGCCTCGCTCGACTGGCTGGCCCGGCTGCAGCGCGCCGACGACGGGCACTTCGCGCCGATCGGCTCCAACGGCTTCTACCGGCGCGGTGGGCAGCGCGCGCGCTTCGACCAGCAGCCCATCGAGGCCCATTGCATGGTCTCGGCGTGCCTGGAGGCCCGGCGGGTCACCGGCGACGAGCGCTGGCAGCGCGAGGCCCAGGCGGCCTTCGACTGGTTCCTGGGCCGCAACGACCTGCGCCAGCCGCTCTACGACCCGTCCACCGGCGGCTGCCGCGACGGCCTGCATCCCGACCGCCCCAACCAGAACCAGGGGGCGGAGTCCACCCTGGCCTTCCTGCTCTCCCTGGTGGAGATGCGGCTGGCCGAGGGAGTGATCCTGTAGGATGAGTGGCGCCGTGGGTTCTCGATTCTCCGGGCGGGGGCACAGATTCAGTCCCCGTGGCCGCAGACCGCAGGGGCTGAATCTCGTTCCTGGTTCCTCCCGCAGTCTTCTGAGTCCTGCGAGAGACCGATTCCGGGTGAAGGAGCGCTGCGCGCTCCTTCACCACGGAGTGCCCCCGCCCGGAGGATCGAGAAACCAGGGCACGACAGCGAATTACGCGCCGGAGATCTCACGACACCTTTGGAGGACCCTCTGACATGTCACCCGACCGCTTCGGCGACCTGATCGTCCGCCACGACCGCAACCCGATCCTGAGCGCCGCCGACTGGCCGTACCCGATCAACACCGTCTTCAACCCCGGAGCGACGCTCCTGCCCGACGGGAGCACGCTGCTGCTGTGCCGGGTGGAGGAGCGCTCCGGCCGCTCGCACCTCTGCGTGGCCCGCTCGGCGAACGGGCTGGACGGCTGGCAGATCGACGATCGGCCGACGCTGTCCCCCGATCCCGAGCGCTTTCCGGAGGAGACCTGGGGCATCGAGGACCCGCGCATCGTCTTCGTTCCGGAGCTCGGGCGCTACGCGGTGACCTACACCTCGTACTCCGAGGGCGGCCCGGGCGTGTCCCTGGCGCTGACCGAGGACTTCAAGACCTTCGAGCGCATGGGCACGATCATGCCCCCGGAGGACAAGGACGCCACGCTCCTGCCCCGGCGCTTCGGCGACTGCTGGGCGCTGGTGCACCGGCCGGTGGGGATGGGCGGCGTCTCCGGCGCGCACGTGTGGCTGTCCTTCTCGCCGGACCTGCGCCACTGGGGCAGCCACAAGATCATCCTCCCGGCGCGGCGCGGGGCCTGGTGGGACGCCAACAAGGTGGGGCTCTCGCCGCCGTTGGTCGAGACCGAGCGGGGCTGGCTGCTGCTCTACCACGGGGTCAAGACCACCGCGGCCGGCTGCCTCTACCGGATGGGGGCGGCGCTGCTCGACCTCCAGTTCCCGGAGCGATGCCTGCTGCGCGGCGACGAGTGGATTATGAGCCCCCAGGAGCCATACGAGCGCCGCGGCGACGTCGACAACGTGGTCTTCCCGTGCGGCTACACGGTGGCCCCCGACGGCGACACCCTGCGGCTCTACTACGGCGCGGCCGACACCTGCATCGGCCTGGCCACCGCCAGCATCAAGCAACTGCTCGCCTGGCTCGCGGCCACCGGGCACCCGCACCGGCAGTGCGACCACAACATCCCGATCGGGTGAGCCACAGAGGACGACGACGGCGCTCACCGCCGAGGCGCGGAGACGCGGAGAACAACGACGAAGTCCGATCGACGAATGCCGAATAAGGTGGGGCGAAGTCTCGGCCGCAGTGGCGGGCCCTTTCGACTTCTGCCATCCGTGTTCGCCGGTCCTCGATAACTGTCGTCCTCGGTGCCTCTGCGCCTCGGCGGTGAAATGGCCCGGGTTTATCCAGGGGTCACTTGCCCGGGGCGGGGCGGGGCGTATACTGCCGCCACGGCGAAAACAGGAGACCTCCCGGTCATGACCAGCCACCTCTGGGCCCCCTGGCGGATGGAATACGTCACCGGCAACGAGTCCCGGACGGGCTGCTTCTTCTGCGACTACTGGGCCGACCCCGCCGGGGACCGCGCGAACCTGGTCCTGGCCAGGGGCAGGCACTGCTTCGCGGTTCTCAACCGCTACCCGTACAACGGCGGGCACCTGATGGTCGCCCCGGCCCGGCACTCGTCGCTCCTGGAGGACCTCTGCGAGGAGACGCTCCCGGAGGTCATGCGCCTGGTGCGCGTGGCCGAGCGGGTGCTTCGGCGCGAGCTCAAGGCCGACGGCTTCAACGTCGGCTTCAACATCGGCCGCCCGGCCGGCGCCGGCATTCGCGACCACCTGCACATGCACGTGGTGCCGCGCTGGGAGGGCGACACCAACTTCATGCCGGTGCTCGACGACACCCGGGTGGTGCCGGTGGCCCTCGATCGGCTCTGGGAGCAGCTCGCGCCGCGGTTCGCGGAGGAGGTGGGGGGAGGGGGGTGAGGGGATTGTTTCCTCAAGGAAGCCGATCGGGGTCAAAGCCGATCGGGGTCAAGTCTCGAATGACGAATAACTCCGAAGGATCGAAGCCTTGCGGAGCACAGAGCACGATGGGGGGGCAAGGGGAGCGGTCGGGGCCAGGTCCTGATTGAATAGCGCCAGAGGACGGAAGTCTGGCTGGGGCGAGGGCCGATAGAGAGAAGTGATAGACAATGGAATCGACGACGCTGATCTGTCCAAGCTGCTCCAAACGCCTGAAGGCCCCGGCCTCTGCGCTGGGCCGTACGGTGAAGTGCCCGGCCTGCGGCAAGTCGTTCGCTGCCGCGGCTGAGAAGGCGGTCGAGGAGCGCCCTGTCCAGGCCGGAATGGCGCGATGCGAGGCCTGCGGGCGCCGTGTCGCGGAGTCGGCCATCGAGAGGATAGATCTTCCCGCAGGCCCTGGCGATCTGTCTGCCCCTCTTCCGGACGTTCCTCGGCGAGGTGGCCTGGTGGAAGAGGTTGATTCTCGCCGCGGTGCTGCTGATCGACCTCCTGGGCGGACTGGCCTACGGCCTCAACAACGAGTTCGGAGTGCTGCTGAGGAACCGGGCGGTGGCCTATGTGGCCGCAATCGTTCTCTGCGGCGCGCCGCTCGCCTCCGGCAAGGGCGTCATCGCCCTGGTCCGTAGTCTCCTCGCTCGCAGGGCCGGTGGAGACGGCGAAGCGGCTCCAGCAAGTTGAGTTGTATTCCGCGTCAAGGCCAGGCCGCTGTGACCTGAATGCGCCAGCGCCGTGCGCCGCGTGACCCCCCGGCTATCCCGCGTCCCCAGTTCGCTCGTTCCATAAGCGGTTGCGAAGCGCCGGGCAGAACATAGAATACGGGCATGATCATCCTGGACGTCGTCGCTCCCAGGCCCTTGGATTCCCGGCGGATGCGACCGGGGCGAGGGCCGGCATGCTCTTGGCCGGCCCGCGGACTGAAGGGGTAGCCCCTTGGCCGGTCCCGTCTCCGAGACCCCCCGTCGCGTCCTGGCCGCCACTCTGATCGTGGCGGTGGCCGGAGGCGCGCTGGCCGCGGACTTCCTGTGGCTCAGGATGGACGTCTTCCTGAATGTGGTCCTGTCGCTGGCCACGGTGCTGGCCTTGGGCGAGTTCTGCGACATGTGCGAGTCGTGGGGAGCGCGCCCGTTCCGCATCTGGAGCATGGTCGGGGCGGTGGGCCTCATATGGCTCAACTGGCTCTCGCTTTCCGGGTTCGTGCCGCGGCCTCTGGGCTCGCAACTCGTCGAGGCCGGGGCGGTGGCGGTGATCTTCGCGATCTTCCTGCGCCAGAGCTTCATCCGGGAGAACCGCGACGCGCTGCCGGCGGTGGGCATGACCCTGCTGGGCATCGCCTACCTCTGGTTCCTGCCGAGTTTCCTGATCCGGATCCGCCACCTGGGAGGGGCCGAGGGCTGGCTGCTGGCCGGCAACAGCCTGCTGATCAGCACCGTGCTGCTCTCCAAGGTCAGCGACGTGGGCGCCTACTTCATCGGGCGGAGCTTCGGCCGGCACAAGCTGATCCCGAGGATCAGCCCGGCCAAGAGCGTCGAGGGCTCCATCGGCGGCCTGGCTTCGAGCGTCGGAGCGGCCTACGCCTGCCGGGCGCTGGGCATCCTCCCGGGTCTGGAGGCCTGGTGGATGGTGCCGGCCTTCGGCCTGCTCGCCGGCGTCACCGGCCAGTGCGGCGACCTGCTCGAGTCGCTCTTCAAGCGGAGCGGCGGGGTCAAGGACTCCGGCGGCGCGTTCCCGGGCTACGGCGGGGTACTCGACGTGATCGACAGCCTGCTGATCACCGCCGCGCCGGCATACTTCTTCCTGCGCTTCGTCGCCGGCCTGGAGCTGGGGCCGTGAAGGAGACGCTGATCCTCGGCGACGTCGAGATGGAGCGGGCCGTGCTCGGCCCGGCCGACGCCAACCTGCGCGAGCTGCGCGAGGCGCTGGGCGTGGGCGCCTCGGTGCGCGAGGGGCGCCTGAGCCTTGAGGGCGAGGAGGGCTCCGTGCGCCGCGCGCTCGAGGTGGCCCGCGAGCTCGTGCGCCTGGTCGAGGGCGGCCTGGAGCCCGGCGTGGCCGAGGTCCGGCGCCTGGTCGGCGCGGCGCGGGGCGAGTCCGGGGCCGCGGCCGGGGGAGGCAGGGCCGGCGTCGGCGTGCGGGTCTTCGGCCCGAGCCGCTACGTCCGGCCCAGGAGCCCCGGACAGGGCCGGTACCTGGCCGCGCTCGAGACCGCCGACATCGTCTTCGCGACGGGTCCGGCCGGCACCGGCAAGACCTATCTCGCCGTGGCCCAGGCCTGCGCGGAGCTCGCCGCCGGTCGCGTCGGCAGGATCGTGCTCACCCGCCCGGCGGTGGAGGCCGGCGAGAAGCTCGGCTTCCTGCCCGGCGACTTCCGCGAGAAGGTGAACCCCTACCTGCGGCCGCTCTACGACGCGCTCGGAGAGATGATCCCGGAGCGGGACCTGCTGCGCTATTTCGAGGCCGGGACCATCGAGGTGGTGCCGCTGGCCTACATGCGCGGGCGGACCCTCAACGGCGCCTACGTGATCCTCGACGAGGCCCAGAACACCACCGTCTCGCAGATGAAGATGCTGCTCACCCGGTTGGGCGCCGACAGCCGCGGAGCGGTGGTCGGGGACGTCACCCAGACCGACCTGCCTTCCGGCGAGGTCTCGGGGATGCGCAACGCCATGGAATTGCTCGTCGGCATCGAGGGCCTGGCCTTCGTGGAGCTGACCACCGAGGACGTGGTCCGGCACCGGCTGGTGAAGGAGATCGTCCGCGCCTACGAGGAAGGCAAGGCGGGGGAGGGCAGGGGTGCTGGCGGTGAGCAGGAATAACGGCCACAACGGCAAGGGCGCCCGGCCCCGGCTCGAGGAGATCGTCCGGCGCGCGCCGGCGCCCGGCGGCCAGGCCGTCGCATCCGGTGGAGCGGCCTTGAGCCGCACCCACCGGGTGAGCCTGGCGCTGCTCGGGGCGCTCTTCGTGGCCGTGGCGCTGGCCATTCTCAACCACGGGGCGCCGCCGCTGGGCCTCCACCAGGGCGACCGCTCCCAGGCCAACTACATGGCCAGGTTGGACTTCAGCTACGAGGACCCCACGGTCTACAACGACCTGCGCAGGCAGGCCCAGACCAACACGCCCAGCGTGTACATCCAGGACCCTGCCTGGCCCGCGTCCGTGAAAGCGGACATCGAGAACCTGGCCAAGGCCCGGAGCGAGTCCAAGGACTTGGAGGAGTTCCGCAAGACGGTCACCGACCGCAAGCTCATCGCCGACAGCCAGAAAGTCGATGCGGTCTGGAAGGCCCTGGAGGGCTTCAACCTGCGCGAGGATCTGCTGACGCCCGTCGGACGGGAACTCGGCCGGATCCAGGACGCCGGGTTCCTCAAGGAGGAGCGCCAGCGCATCGAACTCGAACGCAAGCCGGACATCTTGATCGACGTGCGTCTGAAGGGGCGGGGCGAAGTGCCGGCCCGGGCCTCCGTGAAGGCCTCCGGCTGCTATACCGAGCGGACCGCCACCCAGGAGCTCGAGAAGGTGATAGGCCCGATCCTGCGGGACCGGGAGCCGGCGCTGCACGAGACCGTCCGGGAGCTTCTCCTCCGGCAGCTCCATCCCAGCCTGACCTACGATCCGGCGCTTTCCGATGCGGCGCTGAAGGCCGCCGAGGCCGCGGTGGACTTCAGCGCGGCCGAGCGCAAGGTCAAGAAGGGCGAGGTGCTGCTGCCGACCGGCTACATGATCGGCGAGCGCGAGATCCGGCTGCTGCGCGCCGAGAACCTGGCCTACTGGGACGGCGCCGGGGCCGGCGAGCGGCTGCTCAGGACCGCCGGGCTGCTCTTCCTTATCGTGGTGCTCTTCGGAGTGACCGTGGTGTGGATCGGCCGGGCCGAGCCCGAGACCCTGCGCCGGCGCCGGCCGCTGGTGGTCCTGGGCGTCCTGGGCGTGGCGGTGCTGGCCGTGGCCCGCGTGGTCGCCGACCGCGACTGGCCCATCCAGATGGTGCCGGTGGTTTTCTTCGCCATGGCCGCGGCGATGGTCTTCTCGACGCGCGCGGCCGCGGCGGCGGCGGTGCTGGTCTGCGGGCTGGCGGCGGCCGCGGCCGGCGGCGGGCTCTACGGGGCGACCGCCCTGGCCGCCGGGGCGCTGGCCGGGGCGCTGGCCTGTTCGCGCCCGCGCCATCACCTGGACGTGCTCAGAGCGGCGCTGATCGCCGGCCTGGTGACGGCGGCCATGTCCGCGGCAGGGCAGGTCCTGTCCGGCGGGGCGGTCGCGGCCGGCGCCGTGCTGCGACAGGCGCTCTGGGGGCTGGGCGCCGCGCTGGCCCAGGGGTTGGTGCTGGCCGGAGCGCTGCCGGTGCTCGAGGCCGCCTTCGGCACCACCACCAGCGTCAGCCTGCGCGTGCTCTGCGACGCCAACCAGTCGCCCGTGCTCCGGACGCTCTTCCTGAACGCCCCCAACAGCTACCACCACTGCGCGGTGGTGGGCATGCTCAGCGAGAGCGCGGCCGCGGCGGTGGGGGCGAGCCCGCTGCTGGCCCGGGCCGGCGGCTACTACCACGACATCGGCAAGATCGCCAGGCCGGAGTACTTCGTTGAGAACGCGCCGCCGGGAGAGAACCGCCACGACCGGCTGACCCCGGCGATGAGCGCGACGGTGGTCATCTCCCACGTCCGCGACGGCGTGGAGCTGGCCAGGTCGTTCCGGCTGCCGCGCGCGCTGGTGGACATCGTCGAGCAGCACCACGGCACGACGCTCGCCGAGTTCTTCTACCGCCGGGCGCTCGACCGCGGCGAGCAGGCGGCGGAGAGCATCTACCGCTACCCGGGCCCGCGCCCGCAGAGCAAGGAGGCGGCGGTGGTCATGCTCGCCGACGCCGTGGAGGCGGCCAGCCGGACGCTGGATAACCCCTCTGTCGCGCGGATCGAGGCCATGGTCCGGGAGATATCCCGCCGCCGGCTGCTGGAGGGCCAGTTCGACGAGTGCGGGTTGACCCTGCGCGAGCTCGGCAGCATCGAGGCGGCCTTCACCCGGATCCTGGCGAGCATGTTCCACGCGCGCATCGCCTATCCGGCCGCGAGGCCGGCCGAGGGCCGGAATGGCCGGAAGCACTCCTAGCCTCGGGCGCGGCGGCGCCGGGCGGCGCATCCGTCTGGAGATCGTCAACCGAACTGGCTCCGGGTTGCCGGCCAGGGCGGTGCTCCTTCGCGCGGCCGGGCTGGCCCTCGCCGGAGTCCGCACCAGGCGCCCCCTGCTGCTCACCCTGATTTGCGTGGGCGCGCGCAGGATGGCCGGGCTCAACGGGCGCTTCCACGGCTGCGATGAGCCCACCGACGTGCTCTCGTTTCCGCTCGGCGAGGTCGACGAGGACACCGGCCGGCTGGTCGTTGGCGAGGTGGTGGTCTGCCGTCCGGTGGCCGAGCGGGAGGCGCGCCGGCGCGGCCTGGCCGCCGCCGACGAGCTACTGCTCTACGCGCTGCACGGCTGGCTGCATCTGGCCGGGTACGACGACCACCGCGACGCCGACCGCCGGCGCATGCGCGCGGCCGAGCGGCGGATACTGAGGAAGCTGGGCCGGGAGGCCCAGGCGCGATCGTGTCCGGACCGCTGAAGACCCGTGGCATCGTCCTGGCGCGCTGGGACTTCGGCAACACCAGCCGGGTCATAAATCTGCTCACGCCGGACCGCGGCCGGCTGGGGGTCCTCGCCAAGGGAGCGCGCCGTCCGAAGGGCGGAGCCGGCCTGGGCGGAGGCCTTGACCTTTTGAGCGAAAACGAGATACTCTGCTACGAGCGTCGCGGAGGCGGTCTCGCGGTGCTGGCCGAGTGGTCCGAACTGCACGGCCCGGGCGCGGCGCTCGGCGGCGACCCGGTGCGTTTCGCCGCGGCCGGAGTGCTGGTGGAGTACGCGCGGGAGTGCTCGTCGGAAGGCGAGGAGTCCGGCAGCCTCTACCGGCTGCTGGCCTCGGGCATCCGCCTGGCGGCCTCGGCGGAAAGGCTCATCCCGGTGGCGCTGGCCGCGGGCCTGGCCATGCTCTCGGCGGCGGGCTTCAAGCCGGCCTGCGAGACCTGCGCGGGCTGCGGCCTGAAGCCCCCGGACGGCACCTGGAAGGGACCGGCGACGCTCTCGGCCGGGCACGGCGGGATGCTCTGCGAGGCCTGTGCGGCTGCGGCCGAGGGACAGGCGGCGGCCGCGGCGCGCCGGGGACGGCCGGTGCCGGCCGGAGGGACGGGCGGACTGGTCCGGCTCTCGGGCGAGACGGCGGCGCTCCTGGGCGCGCTCTTGCGGCTTTCGCCGGAGGCCGGGGCCAGGCTGCGGCCCAGCCGCCGGGCCGAGCGCGAGTTGCTTGGAGCCGTGGAAGGCTATGGCTCGTGGCGGCTGGAGCGGCGGATGAGAACGCTCACGGCCCTCGGGCGCATGGTGGGCCGGTTGGAGGCGGTGGGTTGTCGATGAGTCTCGCGGTTCTTCTGAATCTGGTGGTCCTGGGCGCGGCGCCGGGCGCCGCACCCGGCGCGGCTCCCCAGGGCGTTGGCACGGCCGGGGCGGCCAAGCCCTCGGTACCGAACCACGCTCCCGGAACCCCGGCCCCGGCGACTGGCGCGTCGCCGGCCCCGGAGTGGATCTCGGCCGACGGCCGGGCGGTCTCCGAGGCGGACGTCGGGCCCGAGGCGGCTCTGCGCTGGGCCGAGCTCCTGGCCATCGAGGGGAACTACTCGGCCGCCTCGCGCGCCTACGAGAACCTGGTCAGGCGCTGGCCGGCCGCCACGCAGGCCCCCGGAGCCATGTCCGCCGCGGCCCGGACGGCGCTGGCCGCCGAGGATTACGACCGGACCGAGCGGCTGGTAAACGAGCTGCGCGCCCGTTGGCGCACCCCCGGGAACGCCCTGGCCCAGGACGAGATCGTGGTGACGCTGGCGGAATCCCGGCTGTCCGGGGCGGCGTCCGGAAAGCTCCCGGCCGACCAGGCCTCGCGCCAGGCCCGGCGGGCGCTGGCCGCGTTCAACGCCGTCCTGGAGCAGGACCGGGCCGGGCCCTGCGCCGGGCGCGCCGCGCTGGGCGCCGCCCGGGCCTGGTTCGCGCTGGGCAAGAAGTCGCGCGGCATCTCCGCCCTCGAGCAGTTCCTCAAGGACTATCCCCGGAGCCCGCTGGTTCCGGACGCCCGCAGCGAGCTGGCCGCCGCCAGGTCGGCCGGAAGCAAGGGCCGGCCGCCGGAGCGCGAGGTGCTGGCCGAGGCCCGCGAGTCGGCCGAGTGGGCGCGGGACCAGGCGGGAGCGGCGCCGGGCGGCGCCGCGTCCGACGGGAGCGGGGCGATCGAGGATACCTACCGCAGCATCGCCGCGCGCCAGGCCGAGCTCAAGATGGAGGAGGCCCGGCTCTACCTCCGTCTGAGGCAGCGCCGGGCGGCGGAGACGGTGCTGCGGTCCATACTCGGGCGCTACGGGGACACGCCCTCGGCCGAGGCGGCCGCGAAACTCCTCGAGGAGCTGGCCAGGGAATGAGCAGGATCGGACCGCTCGTCGCCGCGTCGCTCGGCCTGCTGGCGCTGGCCGGCGCCGGGTGCCGGTACAACACCTCGGGGTCGCTGCCTCCCGAGATCCAGACCATCGGGGTCACTCTGCTGCGCAACGAGACGGCGGAGCCGGGGCTGGAGGGCGAGGTGACCTCGGCGGCGATTTCTGCCCTGCAGAGCTACGGACGGCTGACTATAATCGATGCCGAAAAGGGACCGGATCTGGTTCTCACCGGCACGATCGACAGCTACCAGCGCGGGGCGGTGCGCACCGACCGCTACGGCGATCCGGTGCGCTTCGACCTGGAAATCACGGCCGTCATCACCGTGCGCCGGGCCGATGGCGGGCATCTTCTGAAGAAGAACCGGGTTTCCAGCAGGGGGAGCGACCCCGAGAGCGGGCTCGTGGATCTGACCCGCGGCGAGAACGAGGTCCAGGGTCGCAAGGCGGCGGCCGCCGAGTTGGGCCGCAACATCGCGCGCCGGATACTGGAACAAGGGTGGTAAGAGGAGAGACTGGATAATGCCGAGCGGGCGATTCAATCCGGACGACAACGGCCCCGGGCCGGTGCGTCCGCAGAAGATGTTCGATTTGCGCAACCCCAAGATCCTGGTGATCCTGCTGATGATCACGGCCGTGGCCGTGCTCTTTCTGCTGGGGCAGCAGCAGATGAGCGGCAGCAAGGTCAAGGAGATCACCTGGAACGAGATGATGACCTACCTCCGGGACAACAAGATCGAAGAATTGGCTGTCTATCCTCGGGGCGACGGTCCGTATTCGGGGAAACTGCGTATGGGCGAGGAGGCGCCTCAGTCCTTTGTAATCAAGGACAACCCTCTGCCCTGGACGGCTTTGTCGGACGAAGAGAAGAACGACATCAGGGAGTTGATGAATAAGGAAACTCCTCCGGGCCGGTTCCGCTCAATGAGCGTCCCGGCCTGGAAAGAGGCCATGCCGACGATCATCTTCCTGGTCCTCCTGGGCGTGCTCTTCTGGTACTTCTTCATCTACCGGTACCGGGCCTCGGGCGGGCCGGGCAGCGTGCTGTCGTTCGGCAAGAGCCGGGCGACGCTGGTCTCCAAGGACAAGCGCACCAAGACGACCTTCTCCGACGTGGCCGGCATCGTCGAGGCCAAGGAGGAAGTCCAGGAGATCATCAATTTCCTGAAGGACCCGCGGCGCTTCCAGCGCCTGGGCGGGCGCATCCCCAAGGGCGTGCTGCTGATCGGTTCGCCGGGCACGGGCAAGACGTTGCTCGCCCGGGCCATCGCCGGCGAGGCCGAGGTGCCGTTCTACTCGATCTCCGGCTCGGACTTCGTGGAAATGTTCGTGGGCGTGGGCGCCAGCCGGGTGCGCGACCTCTTCCAGCAGGCCAAGACCAACTCGCCATGCGTCATCTTCCTCGACGAGATCGACGCGGTCGGGCGCCGGCGGGGCACGGGCCTGGGCGGCGGCCACGACGAGCGCGAGCAGACCCTCAACGCCATCCTGGTGGAGATGGATGGCTTCGAGTCCGACGACAAGGTCATCGTCATAGCCGCCACCAACCGGCCGGACGTGCTCGATCCGGCGCTGCTGCGCCCCGGGCGCTTCGACCGACACATCACCATCGACCCGCCGGACGTGGGCGGGCGCAAGGAGATCTTCCAGGTCTACGCCCGGAAGGTGAAGCTGGCCGACGACGTGGACCTCGAGAAGCTCGCGCGCATGACCCCCAGCTTCACCGGCGCCAACATCGAGAGCATGATGAACGAGGCGGCCATCGGCGCGGTGCTCAAGGACAAGGACGCCGTGGAGATGGACGACCTGGAGGAGGCCCGCGACAAGGTCCTCTGGGGCCGCGAGAAGCGCAGCCGCCGGATCACCGAGGACGACCGCGCGCTGACCGCCGTCCACGAGGGCGGCCACGCCATCGTGGCCATGCTCAGCCCCGAGGTCGAGCCGCTCCACAAGGTGACCATCGTCTCGCGGGGCCACTACCTGGGCGCGACCATGCAGCTGCCGCTGCGCGACGAGTACAACATGGGCCGCCGCAAACTCCTCGGGGAGATGCGCGTGCTCTACGGCGGGCGCGCCGCCGAGGAGATCTTCTCCAATGACATCTCCAACGGCGCCGCCTCGGACATTCGCCGGGCCACGGAGATCGCCCGCCGGATGGTCTGCGAGTGGGGCATGTCCGACGAGATCGGGCCGATCAGCTACGAGCTGGCCCACGACAACGTCTTCCTGGGCTACGACATGGTCCGCTCCCGGGAGTTCAGCGACGCCACCGCCCGGCGGATCGACGAGGAGGTCACCCGCCTGGTCCACGGCGCGCACCAGGAGGCCCGCCGCCTCATCGAGGAGAACCGCGCGGCCCTGGAGCGCATCAAGGGCGCGCTCCTGGAGCACGAGGTGCTCAACCGCGAGCAGGTCGAGGCCCTGATCAGGGGCGAGGCCATGCCGGCGCCGGCCGTGCCGGTCCCGCCGCTCGCCCGGCCGGTGGAGGGCGATGCCGCCGCGGACGCCCCGCCGTCGGCGGAGTCCGGGGGGCAGCCCGGGGACAAGGACGAGGGCGGCGACGGTGGCGGCGGCAAGGAGCGCGACCCGTTCGATCTGGGCTCGGTCTGACCGTGCCGCCGCGGCCCGCGGCCGCGGCTTCCGGCCGGCCTTGCGATGGAAGAGGATGATGAACCCCTGGCCGTTCGCAGCGCGGGAAAGCGACGGAGAGCGGCGCCGCTGGCGCTGGGAGCTCTCCGGCGGCCGCCTCCTTGAGCTTGGCGGCCGCACGGCGATAATGGGCATCGTGAACGTGACGCCCGACTCCTTCTCCGACGGCGGCCGGCACTTCGAGCGCGCGGCCGCCGTGGAGCACGGCCTGAGGCTCGCCGCCGAGGGCGCGGAGATAATCGACGTCGGCGGCCAGTCCACCCGGCCGGGCAGCTCGGAAGTGACCCTCGAGGAGGAGCTCTCCCGGGTGCTGCCGGTGGTCGAGGGCATCCGCACCGCCAGCCGCGTGGCCGTCTCGGTGGACACCTACCGGGCGGAGGTGGCGCGCCGGGCGCTGGCGTCCGGGGCCGACATCGTCAACGACATCAGCGCCTTCCGGTTCGATGCGGACATGCTGCCGCTCTTGGCCGGGACCGGGGCTCCGGCGGTGGCCATGCACATCCGGGGAACGCCCCGGGACATGCAGGACGCCCCGCGGTACGACGACGTGGTCGGCGAGGTGCGCGATCACCTGCGCGGGGTGCTGGATGGCGCGGCGCGCGCCGGCGTGAAGCGCGAACGCATCGCCGTGGATCCGGGCATCGGCTTCGGCAAGACCGCGGAGCACAACCTCGAGCTGCTCCGGAGGCTGGACGAGTTCCGCGCGTTGGGCTGTCCCGTGGCGGTAGGCGCCAGCCGCAAGTCCTTCATCGGCAGGATACTCGAACTGGCCGAAGCCGGGGAGCGCCTGGAGGGGACGCTGGCCGTGACCGCCCTGGCCGCCGCATCGGGGGCGGCCATCGTCCGGGTCCACGACGTCGCCGCCAACGTCCGCGCCGCGCGCGTGGCCGAGGCCGTGGTGGGGCGCCGGCCATGACCTGGCTCTCCGCCTTCGCCGAGAGGGCCGGGGAGTTCCTCGGCCGGCACTGGCTCGACGGCATCGAGGTGCTGTTCATCGCCGCGGTGATCTACGCGGTGCTGCTCATGCTCCGCGGCACCCGCGGGGCGGGCATGATGCGCGGGCTGGCCATCCTCGCCGCCGTGGCCGTGGTGGTCTCCGGCGTGCGCTACCTGGGGCTGATCCGCATCAGCTGGCTGCTCGAGCGGCTGCTGGCCATCAGCGCGGTGGCCCTGGTGGTCATCTTCCAGCCCGAGCTCCGGCGCATGCTGGTGCGCCTGGGCCAGACCCGCTTCCTGGGGTTCCTGGGGAGGGCCCGCTCCATGGCCCTCGACGAGATCATCGCCGCGCTGGCCTCCATGAGCAAGCGGCGCATCGGCGCCCTGCTCGCCATCCAGCGCGAAGACAGCCTGGCCCAGACGGTCGAGGGCGGCACCCGCTTGGAGGCCGAGGTCTCGAGCGAGCTGCTCTCGACCATTTTCTACCCGAACACGCTGCTCCACGACGGCGGCGTGGTGATCCGCTCCAACCGCATCGCCGCCGCCGGCTGCCTCTTTCCTCTGTCCGAGAACGCCAGGCTGCCCCGGGAACTGGGCACCCGCCACCGCGCGGCCGTGGGCCTGACCGAGGAGACCGACTCGGTGGTGGTGGTGGTCTCCGAGGAGACCGGCAGCATCTCGGTGGCGGTGCGCGGCGACCTCATGCGCGACCTTTCGCTCGAAGACCTGAAGAGCGTCCTCCACAACCTCTGTTACGAGGCGATGGAGTCCGCCGTGCCCCATCAGGAGTAGCCGGCCGTGGCCTCAGTGCGCGAATACATCCGACGCGACGGCCTGCTCATCGCGGCCTCGCTGCTGCTGGCCGTGCTGGTCTGGAACTACGTCAACGACGAGCTGACCGAGACGCTGACGGTCACGGCCCGGCTGGAGCTGGACGCCCCCGAGGGACTGACCCTCTCGGGCGGCGTCCCGCGGGAGGTCAGTCTGGTGCTGCGCGGCACCAAGCGCAGCCTCAACGCCGTGGACCCCGACCGGATGACCGTCCACTACAAGCTGCCGACCGGCGTGACCGGGCCGGTGGAGGTGGTTTTCCAGCAGAGCGACTTCGCGCTGCCCCCCGGGGTGGAGGTCTACGAGTACCCCGAACGCTTCACCGTCGAACTCGGCCGGATCGCCACCAGGCGCGTGCCCGTCCGGGTCAATACGGCCGGAGAGGCCCAGGCCGGGTACACCGTTTCCGGAGTCATCGCCGAGCCCGCCGACGTCGAGATTTCCGGAAGCCGCGAGCGGATAGACCAGATCGCCCAGGTTGAGACCCGGACGGTGGACCTGAGCGGCAGGAGCCGGTTCTTCACCACGGATTCGCGGCTGGACGTGCCGGCCGGCGTGCGGTGCCATCCGGAGTCGGTGCGCGTGTCGGTGGACATCGCCGCCGCCCCGGTGGTGCGCGAGGTCCCGGGAGTGGAGGTGCGGATCCTGACGCCCAGCGGCTTCGATGGGCGGGTGCGGGTCGAGCCCTCCTCGGTGGCGATCAAGGTCCGCGGCATCCCCGCGGTGGTCACCGGGCTGACCGCCCGGGATATCCTGGCGGCCGTGGACCTCTCGGGCATGGCCGGGACGATCCGGCCGGAGACCAGGCTGGTCACGGTCCGCCTGGTGCTGCCCCCCGGGGTGAGCCTCGCGCCCGAGGCGGAGGCTCCCAAGGTCAGGGTCCAGATCGGCGAGAGGTGAGCCTCCGGGCCGCGCGTGCGGCCGGAGGCGGCGGAAGCTGGAGGAGCGGCGTTGGCGCGAAAGGTTGAGGCGGGAGTTCCGGGCGGCCCCGGGTCCATCCGCCTGGGCGTGAACATCGACCACGTGGCCACCGTGCGCCAGGCCCGGCGCGGGGCCGAGCCGGACCCGGTCTGGGCGGCCGTCCAGGCCGAACTCGCCGGAGCCGATGGCATCACCGTGCACCTGCGCGAGGACCGGCGGCACATCCAGGATCGCGACGTGCGCTGCCTCCGCGAGACGGTCCGCTGTCGGCTCAACCTCGAGATGGCCGCGGCCGAGGAGATCGTCGGCATCGCCCTGGAGGTCCGGCCGGAGCAGGCCACGCTCGTGCCCGAGCGCCGCCAGGAGGTTACCACCGAGGGCGGTCTGGACATCGCCGGCGCCGGGCCGGAGCTCGGCCGGGCCGTCGGCCGGCTGTCCGCGGCGGGCATTCAGGTGAACCTGTTCGTGGACCCCGACGTTGGTCAGGTCGAAGCCTCGGCGCGCTGCGGAGCGGCCGGCGTCGAGCTGCACACCGGGGGCTACGCCCTGGCCGGCCAGGACGATGCTCAGGCGCGGCTGGCCGAACTGCAGCGCGCCGCGGCGGTGGCCGCGAACCTCGGCCTGGCCGTGGCCGCCGGGCACGGCCTCAACTACCTGAACGTCGGACCGGTGGCGGCCATCCCGGAGGTCCGGGAGCTGAACATCGGTCACAGCATAATCAGCCGGGCCGTCTTCACGGGGATCGGTCCGGCGGTCAGGGAGATGAAGGCCCTGATGATTTCAGCCAGGAACGGATGAGGAGGGGTCTCGTGAGCAGCAAGAACGTTGCTTCCAGCAAGGGCGAAAAGATCGGCTTTACCGGCGCCATGACCGCGCTGGTCACCCCGTTCAAGGGCGGCAAGGTGGACTACGAGGCCCTGGGCCGGCTGGTTGAGTCCCAGGCGGCCGCGGGGATCGACACCGTGGTGCCCTGCGGCACCACCGGCGAGGCCTGCACGCTGAGCCACTCCGAGCACAAGGAGGTGGTGCGCTTCACGGTCAAGGCTGCCGCCGGACGCATGAAGGTCCTGGCCGGCACCGGCTCGAACTCGACGACCGAGGCGGTCGAGCTCACCCGCGACGCGGCCGAGGCCGGGGCCGACGGCGTGCTCCAGGTCAGCCCCTACTACAACAAGCCGACCCAGGACGGCCAGTACCTGCACTTCAAGGCGGTCGGCGAGTCCGGCGGGCTGCCCATCGTGCTCTACAGCATCCCCAGCCGCTGCGGCGTGGAGATCGCCGTGCCGACGCTCGCGCGCCTGGCCGAACTGCCCTTCGTGGTCGGGCTCAAGGAGGCCGGCGGCAGCGTCGACCGGGTTAGCTCGATCGTCGCGGCCGTCCCGAAGCTGGACGTGGTCTCGGGCGACGACTCGCTGACCGTGCCGATGATGTCGGTGGGCGCCAAGGGCGTCATCTCGGTGATCTCCAACCTGATCCCGGGCGACGTCAAGAAGCTGGTCGAGGCGGTGCGCGCCGGCGACTACGAGACGGCCCGGAAACTGCACTACCGCATGCTGCCGATCGTCCGGCTGCTCTTCGTCGAGAACAACCCCGGGGGCATCAAGGCGGCCATGGAGCTGGCCGGGCTGATCTGCGGCGAGCTGCGCATGCCCATGTGCCCGATGCAGAAGGAGAACATCGCCAGGATGGAGAAGGCCCTGGCGGACTACGGGGTCAAGCTCGGCAGGTAGGGACGGGTGCCGGGGGGACGCCGGAAGCGGCGGGCCCCGCCTAATTGCGGATGGGACGACAATGGATCTGAGGAAGATCGAACGCGGCATGCGCCTGATCCTCGAAGGGATCGGCGAGGACCCCGGGCGCGAGGGCCTGCGCGAGACGCCCAAGAGGGTGGCGCGCATGTACGCCGACATCTTCAGCGGCATCGGCCAGTCGCCCTCCACGCTGATCCGGCCGCTGACCGGTGACACGCACGACGAGATCGTGCTCGTCCGGGACATCCCGTTCTACGGCATGTGCGAGCACCACTTCCTGCCCTTCATCGGGAAGGCCCACGTGGCCTACCTGCCGAAGGGCTCGATCACCGGCCTGAGCAAGCTGGCCCGGGTGGTCGACGTGGTCTCGAGGCGGCCGCAGCTCCAGGAGCGGCTGACCTCCGAGATCGCCGACGTGCTCATGAAGAGGCTCAAGCCGCGCGGCGTGATGGTGGTGGTCGAGGCCGAGCATCTGTGCATGACCATGCGCGGCGTCCGCAAGCCCGGGGCGGTCACAACCACGTCGGTTGTCCGGGGGATATTCCGGGCCAAGGCCGCCACCCGTTCGGAGGCCATGGCGCTGATCAGGGGCGGATGACATGAGCCCCCGGCGCCGGTTGCCGCGCGCGATGACGGTCGGAACGGCCGCCTTGCTGGCCGTCCTGTCGGCCGCATTCGGGGGCGTTCCCGCCACGGGCGGCGCCGCGGCGCCCGAGGCCATGGGCCGGCCGGTCCGGCAGCCCGACTACAAGCTGGAGGCCGCCGCCGGCCTGGGCGGACTGGCCCGGCTCGGATGGGTTCACGTGCACGTGACCGTCCAGGCCACCAGGGAGTTCGAGGGCGACCTGGTCGCCCGGCTGCGGAACCAGTACGCGGGACGCGCCGGCTGGACGCTCTTCGAAACCCGCAAGCGCGTGCAGCTGGCCGCCGGCAGCCGCACCGAGCACCACCTCTACATCCGCCACGACAGCCCGGGCCTGAACCAGGGCGGGATGGAGGTTCTGCTCGAGTCGGAGGACGGCGACCCGGTGAAGGACAGCCGGGTCACCCCCCAGCTGAACCTGGTCCCGCGCAGCCAGTACCTGATGTGCGTGGTGGCCGAAAAGCCCTTCTCCCTGGCGGCCGTGGAGGCCAGCCGGTCGTCCTCGGGCGGCGGGTCTTCGGGCGGCAACGCCAACCGCCAGTTCGTGGTCGCCAAGCCGGCGCTGGCGGAACTGCCCGACAGGTCGGCCGGCTACAACGAAGTCGACTGCCTCCTGCTCTGGCAGGTGCCGTTCGAGAAGCTCCGGCGCGAGCAGATCACAGCCATCGGCGACTACCTGCAACAGGGCGGCTGCGTGGTGCTCTGCGGCCGCGACCGCGCCTGGTACGTCAAGCCCGAGGTGCGGGAGCTCGCCGCCATACGCGACGTGCAGCCGGCCACCGCCGCGGAGGCCGATGCGCTGATCCGGAAGCTGACCGAAAGTTGCGGCGGCTTCGCCGGCAACGGCGCGGGTGGCACCATCTTCCGGTTCGACGTGCCCGGGTCCTCGGACGTCAACGGTTTCTACGCCGATCTGGGTTTCCACCACGTCGAGCGCGGGGCGGGGGCGGTGCTGGTCTGGCGGCTGGACCCCGAGGCCAGGGTCATAGGCACCTGGCCGGGACTCCTTCCCCTCTGGTCCAAGATCGCCGAGAAGCGCTTCAAGGGCCGGGCGGCCGATGACGGCGGCTACTACCATTACGGCTTCGGCGCGGAGAAGAGCGCTCCGCTGGTGAACGCGCGCCAGACCGCCGCGTTGCTCAACGTGGCCCGGGAGCGCAGCGTGCCGGGACTGCTCATCGTCTTCCTGGTGGTGCTCTACCTGGTCCTGGCCGGACCGATTAACTACTTCGCGTTGCGCAGGCTGGACATGCGCGCGTTGTCGATCGTCACCCTGCCGCTGCTGGCGGCGATTTTCGTGCTTCTGAACTTCGCGGCCGGCTACATCTCGCGCGGAGTGCTGACCTCCGGGCGGCGGGTGACGGTGGCCGTGGCCCCGTCGGGTACGGTCCGGGCCGAGTGCACCACCTGGCTGGGGCTCTTCCCGGCGAGCTCCTCGCTGGCCGACGTGTCCACCGACGGGCGGGGGCTGCTGCTGCCCCTGACCGATACGAACGTGGCGGATTCCGGCTACCAGCCGGAAACCTACACGGCGCTGCGCGAGCTCCGCGGCGAGGAACGCTTCCTGCTCGAGCGCTACCCGCTGGCCATGTGGAAGATGTTCCACTTCCAGGCCGAGTCGGTCCGTCCGCTGGGCGGCGCGGTCAAGCTGGTCGCGTTGGGCGGCGGCCGGTTCAAGGTGGTCAACGGCACGCCACTGGAGCTCCGGGACTGCCTGGTGACGGCCGGACCGGGCGGCGCCGAGTTCTGCTGGGTGGGCAGCCTGCCGGCCGGGGCGGAGCGCGACGGGACCCTGGCGCGCTGGTCGCAGCGCTCCGGGAGCTACGCCAGCCGCGGCCGACAGCCGGTTCCGCTGTCAATGGAGGCGGCGCTGGGGATGTGGCTGGACGGCCGGCTGGGCGCGGGGTCGGAGTACGCCGTGTCGGAAAAGCCCGAGGGCTTCGCCCCCCAGGCCGCGCAGGTCCTGAGCCGCAGGCTCGGGAACGTCCATCCGCGGGGCATGTTGCTGCTGGCCCGGGTCCAGGGGGAGGAGCTCGAGCCCCTGCACGTCGACGGCCGGTCGCCCCGCGGCGAGTCCGCCGACGTGCTCGTCGTGACCGCGGAGTCCGGCGGGGGGGGGCGGCCGTGATCCGCGTCGAGAACCTGGTCAAGACCTACGACACGGGCACGCAGGCGCTGCGCGGGGTCTCGCTGCACGTGCGCGAGGGCGACATCTTCGCCTTCATCGGACCCAACGGTGCCGGCAAGACCACCACCATCCGGATCCTGGCCACCCTGCTCGAAACCACCGCCGGGCGCGCCACGATCGGCGGTGAGGACGTCTTCCGCTACCCCGAGCGGGTGCGCAAGCTCATCGGCTTCATGCCCGACGAGTTCGGGGTCTACCCGGGGCTGCGCATCTGGGAGTACCTGGACTTCTTCTCGGCCGCCTACCGCATGCCCAAGCTCGAGCGGCGCAGGGCCATCGACGACGTCATGGCCCTGACCGACCTGGCGCCGCTGCGAGAGAAGATGGTGGAGACGCTGTCCAAGGGCATGCGCCAGCGCCTGTGCCTGGCCAAGACCCTGGTGCACGACCCCAAGGTGCTGATCCTCGACGAGCCGGCCGCGGGGCTCGACCCGCGGGCGCGCATCGAGTTCCGGGCCCTGCTGAAGACGCTGTCGGGCATGGGCAAGACCATCTTCATCTCCTCGCACATCCTCACCGAGCTGCGCGAGTTCTGCAATGCCTGCTGCATCATCGAGCGCGGCAGGATCCTGGCCTCGGGGGACATCGACGGAATGGCCGAGCGGCTCATGCCCGCCCGGATCATCGTGGTCCGGCTGCTCTCGCGCGCCGCCGAGGCCGCCGAGGCTCTGGCCGTCCATCCCGGGGTGACCGCCTCCAGGGTCGAGGGCAACGCCGTGCGGGTCGAGTTCCAGGGTGTCGAGGCAGACATGCCCGGGCTGATGAAGATGTTGGTGGAGAAGGGGCTCCCCGTCGTGGGGCTCGAGGAGAAGGAGCGCGACATGGAGGCGCTCTTCATGCGCATCACCAAAGGGGAGTTGGCGTGAGCGGCGCAGCCCCCGGCGCCGGGCCCGGTACGGGCCGGGCGGACGGCAAGGGCGGGGCGCTCGACCGGCTGGTCGGGCGGCTGCTGCGCGCCGGCGTCTCGCTGCAGAGCCCCATCCTGGTGCGCGAGATGCGCACGCTGCTTCGCGGCCGCAAGTTCTTCGTGAGCCACATCCTGCTCCTGGTGGTCCTGGCCGGCGTACTGCTCATCGCCGCGACCACCTCGGCGGTCACCGGCGACGACTCCAGTTCGGTGGGGCGGCTGCTCTTCTTCGCCTTCTTCGGCGGGCTGGGGGTCGTGGTGGTCTTCCTGGTGCCGGCCTTCTCCTGCACGGCGGTGACCACCGAGCGGGAGGGCCGGACCCTCGACCTGCTGCTCACCACCACCATCCGGCCATGGGAGATCGTCTGGGGCAAGACCCTCTCGGCGCTGGTGGTCATCCTGCTATTCATGGCCTCGGCGCTGCCGCTGGTCACGGTCAGCTTCCTGTTCGGCGGGATTTCGCCGTGGGACCTGATCATGATGTACATGGCGGTTCTCTTCGTGACGCTGATCGTCAGCTCCCTGAGCCTGGCCGTGTCCTCGCACTGCCGGGAGAGCAAGTCGGCGGTGGTCATCGCCTACGTGCTGACCCTGGTGGTCTGCGGCCTGCTGATCCCCGTGGCCTCGCTGCTGATGGATATCCTCAACGTAAGGGAGCTGACCTCCATATCGGCGGCCATGTCCATGCGCCACTGGACGGAGCAGGCATTGATTCTGCTCGTGCCGCTGTTCCTCAGCCTCGCGCTCTTCGCCCTGAACTTCGCGGCGGCAGCCAACCGGCTCAAGCCGCCGACCGCCAACCGGTCGACAAACCTGCGCGCCATCTGGTTCGGGTTCCTGCTGGGCTGCCTGTTCCTGCTGATGGTCGTTACCGACGTGGGCGTGAAGCGCGGCTGGCTGGGACTGGCGGAGTGGTACTTCACCCTGGCCCTGGGGCTGGGCGTGCTCTCGCCGCTTCTGTGGCTCAGCACCATCTACTTCGCCAGCGAGGAGACCAGGCTGCCGCCGCGTCTGCTGGAGGATTGCGAGCGCCTCGGCGGACTGCGACTGCCGCTGAGGGCCTTCATGCCGGGGCCGGCCTCGGGCCTGGCCTACGCGGCGGTCTGCACGCTGCTGATCATGGGCGGGATGGTCTGGTTCTGCGGGGCCTCGGCCAGCAGTCTGGACCGGAGCCGGCTGCTCCACGCGGGAGCGAGCTTCATGGCCCCGGTAGGACTCTTCCTGCTGACCTCGGCCGGGATCGCCGCCTTCTTCTCGAGCCTGGGGCTGAAGCACCGGCCGGCGGGTTTCGCGGCCTTCGGGGTCAGCACGCTGCTGGCCTTCGGGCCGCTCATTCACATGGGTTGCCAGCAGCTTACCAACACGGGCGCCTCGTTCCACACGCTGTTGAACTTCCACTACCTGTGTCCGGTCCTGGCGGGCATGTCGGCCTGGTCAAGCGGGGCGGGGGACATGAGCGTGACGCTGTTCGCGCCGGATGCCGACGTGATGCCGGCGGCCGGCTCCGGCATGCCCCTCTGGCAGGCCTCGGCCATCGCCTACGGGATCCTGACTCTCCTGGTCTGGACGCTGGCCATGGTGCGCATCAGGCGGGCGCAAGCGCGATGGCGTGAAAACCTGGCCAGGATCGCCGCCGAGCAGGGAGGGACGGGCCTGGAGGTCGGCCGGGAGCAGATCGCCGGCGCCCCCCGGGGGACGCGGCCGTGACCGTCAGAAAGAGCTCGGCGGGGCTTATCGAAATATTCTCGGCCATCCAGGGCGAGGGGCCGGGCGTGGGCGAGCGCCAGATCCTGGTGCGCCTGGCCAACTGCAACCGCAAGTGCCGCTACTGCGACACCGAGACGGCCCCGCCGCGCAGCTGCCGCGCCGAGCGCCGGCCCGGGGCGCGCGACTGGCAGATGATCGCCAACCCGGTGGGTTCGGAGGCCGCGCTCGACGTCATCGAGCGCCTGGCCCGGGAGCTCCGCCACGAGTCGGTGGCCTGGACCGGCGGCGAGCCACTGCTGTCTCCCCGCTTCCTGCGGGCGGTGATCCCGTCGCTCCGGATGAAGGGGCTGCGACAGGACCTGCATACCAACTCCACGCTGCCGGCCGAGCTCGCGCCGCTGCTCGACCTCTTCGACGGCATCTCCGCGGACGTGAAGCTGCCCTCGGCCACCGGCGAGCACACCGACTGGGAGGCGACCGGCCGCTTTCTGCGTCTGGCCAGGGGCCGGCTCATCGCCGTCAAGATGGTGGTGGCCAGCTCCATGCCGCGCGAGGAGTTCGAGCGGGCGCTCGAAACCGTCGCCGCCGCGGCGCCGGCCGCGACGCTGGTGCTCCAGCCGGTCACGCCGGTGGCCTCGCAGTCCCAGCCCCCGGAGCCGGCCGAGATGCTGGCCTGGCAGGCGCGGGCGCTGCGCACCTTCCAGCGGACGCTGGTGATTCCGCAGACGCACAAGCTCATCGGGCAGTTGTAGCGGTTCCCGGCACCCGGAGCGGCGCGCCGCGGGCCGAAGCAGCGGGAAGCGGTTCAGCTAGGGAAGAGCGGGACAGGAAGCAATGGATCGGGGGAACGGGCGATGCCCGGGGACTATCAGCCATGAGCCTCAGTGCCGAATCGATTGCAGCCGACCCCCGGCGGGTCCTGGCGCTCATCAGGAAGCGCTTGCGGGCCGAGGCCGGGGAGGAGTTGGCCCCCTTCATGCGGAGCGTGCTCTCGCGCTCTACTGGCGGACGGGGACTGCCGCTCGGCGAGGACCACGACGTCCGACGCTTCCTGGCGCGGCTGGGCTGGCTCAGGAACGACCGGGGGACGGCCGCCAACACCCGGAGGATCGCCGAACTCGTGGCCGGCCTCGCCCGGGACGGCGGGGAGGACGAACTGGCCGTCGCCGTCTACCTGCGGCTCTTCGCAGCCGGCGAGCGGGCCATCGGCGCCGAGCCGGTCTGCGGGGAGATGCCCCGCTGCCAGCGCTGCGAGCTCGCGGGAGCCTGCCGCCTGCGCCAGGAGAAGCTCGCCGCGCCCGAGCCGGCCGAGTCCGAGCGGCCCTCCGAGCGTTTCGTGCGCGAGGGCGAGGAGGCGCTGACCGCGAGCGAACTGGCCGCGCTGGTGCTTTCCGGGCAGGGGCTCGGCGAGGCCGGGGCCCTGGCCGCGGCGCGGCGGCTCCTGGGGCGGGCCCGGTCGCTCCGGGACCTGGCCATCATGCCGCTCGGCGAGGTGGCCTCGGTCGAGGGCATGAACCCGGACCTGGCCCTCAGGTTGCGCGCGGCACTGGCCCTGGCCCGGCGCTGGAGCATCGAGGCCCGCGAGCCGGGCCGGCGCTTCCGCACCGGGCGGGACTTCTTCGAGTTCTTCGCCCCGCGCATGCGCGACCTGAAGCAGGAGGGCTTCCAGGTCGTGCTGCTCGATCAGAAGAACAGCTACATCGGCAGCCAGCAGGTGAGCACCGGCTCCCTCACCGGGGCGCTGGTCCATCCGCGCGAGGTCTTCCGCCCGGCGATCCGCGAGGCCGCCGCCGCGGTGGCCTTCGTCCACAATCATCCCTCCGGCGATCCCCGGCCCAGCAAGGACGACGTCGAGCTCACCGCCCGGCTCGTCGAGGTGGCCAAGCTCGTCGGCGTCCGGGTGCTCGACCACGTGGTGGTCGGCGACGAGAGCTACTTCTCCTTCGTGGAGGAGGGGCTGATATGAGCCGTCGCGCTGCCGGCGTCAAGGAGGCTCCGGCGGAGCGCTGACTCAGATAAACAGCACCGTCCCGCTCTCCTTGGCCAGCGCCGCGAAACTGGCCACGCCGGCGACCTCGTCGACCGAGTCGAGCAGTTCCTCGCGCCTGATACCCATTACGTCCATGGCCATGTCGCAGGCGATGAACTTCACGCCGAGCTCCCGGGCCTTGGAGACGAGCTCGGGCAGGCTGGCCACGTTCTTAGAGGCCATGACGTACTTCATCATGGCCGTGCCCATGCCCATCATGTGCATTTTGGAGAGCGCGAGCTTGCGCGCCCCGCGGGGCATCATCCAACCGAACATGCGGCTCAGGATGTCCTTCTTGACCGGCGGCGGGGCCTCTTTGCGGAGGACGTTGAGGCCCCAGAAGGTGAAGAACATCTTCACCTCGGCCCCGAGGGTCGCCAGGCCTGTGGCGATGATGAAGGCGGCCATGACCTTGTCGAGGTCGTTGCTGAAGCAGACGATGGCCGCGCTGTCGGGCTTGCCAGCGGGGTCCGCTCCCGAGCCGCAGCAGCCTGCCTGAGGCCTCTCGCACTTCCTGACCGTGGCGGTGAGCAGCCCCCCGGAGCTTTGCTGCGCGACGACCTCGTGGCCGGCCGAGCGGCACCAGGCGGCCAGGTCCGCGCCGAAGGCCGGCTGGGCCTTCAGGCCCACCTCCTCGCCGACGGCCATTTTCCCGAGCTCCTGGCTCAGGCGCACGATCGGGCCGGGGCACTGCAGGCGGCTCAGGTCGAGCTGTCTTACGGCCGACGCGCCTCCTTGAAGGGACCTCCCCGGGGCCGGGGCGGCCCCCGCCGAGGCCGCGCCGCCGGCGCAGCAGCCGCCCGCTCCGGGTGCGAGCTCCGGGGGCGGGACCGGGGCGCCGAGCGGGTCGGGATGGAAGAGCTTCCAGGTGGTCATCCCGCCGCTCAGGTTCGAGCAGTCGAGCCCGGCCTGCTTGAGGATCCGCTCGGCGAGATAACCGCGCAGGCCGACGCGGCAGTAGGCCACGATGTGCCGGTCGCGGGGAAGCTCCTTGAGGCGGTCGCGGAGCATCCCGAGCGGGATGAGCATCGAGCCGGGCAGGTGGCCGGCGGCGTGCTCGTCGGGCTCGCGCACGTCGAGCAGGAACGCGTCTTTGGGTAACGCGTCGCAGTGGCTCACCCGGCTGTCGCCCCGCAGGACGTTCGCGGCGACCATGCCCGCGAAGTTGACAGGGTCCTTGGCCGAGCCGTAGGGCGGGGCGTAGGCGAGCTCCAGTTCCTCGAGATCGTGGACCGAGAGACCTCCGCGCATGGCCGTGGCGATGACGTCGACCCGCTTGTCGACGCCCTCGCGGCCGACGGCCTGGGCGCCGAGCACCTTGCCATCCGGCGAGAAGAGCAGCTTGAGGTGCATCATCTGCGCGCCGGGGTAGTAGCCGGCGTGGGACATGGGGTGTAGGTAGATCTTCTCGTATTTCGCGCCCTCGGCGCGGAGCTGGCGCTCGGTCAGCCCCGCCGAGGCGGCGGTCAGGTCGAAGACCTTGACCACCGCCGTGCCCAGGCTGCCCTTGTAGGTCGTCTTACGGCCGAAGATGTTCTCGGCGGCGATCCGGCCCTGGCGGTTGGCCGGCCCGGCCAGCGGGATCTGCGCGGGCTTGCCGGTGACCAGGTTGCGCACCGCGACGACGTCGCCCACCGCGTAGATGGCCGGATCGTTGGTGCGCATGCGCTCGTCGACCACCACGCCCTTGCGCTCGGAGAGCTCGAGCCCGGCCGCGGCGGCGAGCTCCGAGTTGGGCCGGACTCCCACCGAGAGCACCACCAGGTCGGCCTTGAGTTCGGCGCCGCCGTCGAGGTTGACGTGCAGCTCGCGCTCGACGGTCTCGAAGCCCGAGGGGCGGTGGATGCCGGTGACCCTGGCGCCGAGGTGGAGCCTGACGCCGTGGGCGGCGAGCTCGGCGGCGAGCGGCGCGGCCATCTCGGCGTCGAGGGTGGGGAGCACCTGGGGCATCATCTCGACGAGATCCACCTCGAGGCCCCGCTCGCGCAGGTTCTCGGCGACCTCCAGGCCGATGAAGCCCGCGCCGATGACCACCGCGCGCCGGGCGCCGGAGTTCACCCGCGAGACGATCCGGTCCATGTCCGGGATGGTCCAGAGCTGCATGACGTCGGGGTCGTCGGCGCCGGGGAGGGGAGGGCGCACCGGACTCGAGCCGGTGGCGAGGATCAGCGCGTCGTAGCGCTCCTCGCAGCTCTCGCCGGTGTCCAGGTTCCGGACCGAGACGATCTTCCGGTCGCGGTCGATGGCCGTGACCTCCTGGCGGATGCGCACCTGAATGTTGGTGCGCTTCTTGAACCCCTCCGGGGTCATCAAGAGCAGGTCCGAGCGTTCGGGGATGACTCCGCCCACGTGGTAGGGCAACCCGCAGTTGGCGAAGGAGATGAACTCCCCGCGCTCGAACATGACGATCTCGGCGTCCTCGCTGAGCCTCCGGGCGCGGGCCGCGGCGCTGGCGCCTCCGGCGACTCCTCCGATCACTACGAGTTTCATGGGGTGCTCCTTGGTTCCGGGTTCAGAGTTCCCAGTTCCTGGTTCCGGGTTGGATCAGACCTTGAAGTACTGGTGCAGGTGGCTCTCCATGCAGTCGAAGAGCTTCAGGAAGTCCTCGTTGCGGATGGAGAAGTACTTGGAGGCGCCTTCCTTGCGGCCCTGCACGAGGCTCTGGGTCTCGAGGATGCGCAGTTGCTGCGACATCATCGACTGGCTGCACTCGAGTTCCTCGTAGAGCTCGGTGACCGTCTTCTCGCCGGACGTCAGCGCCTGGAGGATGCCCAGGCGCAGCGGGTGGGACATGGCCTGCAGCACCCGCGCGGCAGCCTCAAGCTGGGACTTGGTGAGCATGAGTTTCGTTCTCCGGTTGCACATCATAACATTAGAATATCAGGATATATTCACGCGTCAAGCCCGATTCTTGAAGATTCCGATCGGTGCGGTCGGTGGCGCGCAGGCGGGCCGAGGAGGCGGCTTGCGGTGACGGACGGGCGGATGCAACATCCGGCCGTACCGAGGCCGCCGCGCCGCAAGGAGGCCGCCTATCGCAGCGCGGTCATGGAGGCGCTTTACGCGGCGGCGCGGACGCGAACCTGGGTCGAGCCGCAGAAGATCTGAACATGAGGAAGCTCCCGGAGCTGGCAGGAGAGACTGGTGGCCAGCGGCCCGGTGGCTGTGACCGGGGTGCACGTCTACAGGGCCGCCCCGGAGTCGTTCCCGAATTGCGCCCGCGAGGTTCGCGTCTTTCCGGATCCGGCGGAGGCCCGGGCATGGCTGGGCCTGCCGGCCGAGGACGGCCTCAGGCCGCCCGTCCGCGCTCGTTCTTGAACCAGGTGTCGCGTTTGCGGCCGTCGGACATCTTCGCGAGCAACGCCGCGGCGACGCCCACGGCGATGCCGCCGAGGTGGCCGAGGCTCGAGACCGAGCTCAGGCCCCGGCTCTGCATCCAGGCGCCGAAGAGCTGGAGCGCCAGGTAGAAGCCGAGCATTCCCCAGGCCGGCACCCGAACCCAGGCGAAGCGCAGGAAGAAGGCCAGCCTCACTTTGGGGAAGGCCAGGGCGTAGAAGGCCACCAGGCCGAAGATCCCGCCGCTGGCGCCCACCAGCGGGATGTCCCCGCGCGGGTCGAGCGCTCCGTGCAGCGCGTTGCCGGCCAGGTGCGAGAGCATGGCCAGGGCCAGGAACCGGCCCAGCCCCAGCCGGTCCTCGACGTTGTCGCCGAAGACCAGCAGGAAGTAGAGGTTGCCGAGCAGGTGCAGCCATCCGGCGTGCAGGAAGAAGCCGCTGAAGAGGGTGAGCCCGCCCATGCGGTCCCACTGTGCCGGGATGAAACCGAACTCCCGAAGCACATCGGGAGCCCCGGCGCCGGTGAGCAGGAAGACGGCCACCAGCAACCCGGCCAGGCCCCAGGTGCCCAAGGGCCGCGCCGATAGCGCCGGGGCGTCGACCTCCACGGGCATGCCCAGGATGGCCGGGAGCAGCTTCCAGGGTTCGTTCGGGCCATCGGTGGCCGAGCCGCCGCCCGTTCTTCGCTGACGGACTTTGACGCGCTCGAGATCGAGCATGGCCAGGGCCTCTTTGGCCTTGGGGCTCAGCGGGCGCTCCGCCGGAGTGGAGCCGGCTCGCTCGCGATGTCCCGGGCCGGCCGGCGCCGCCACTGCGGCGGCCTCGCGCGGCATCCTCCGGTATTCGGTCGGGTCGAACCAGATGGCCTGGCAGTGGCGGCAGATGTCGAGCTCCAGGTTGCGGTGGTCCGCCGACATCCGCACCAGGTCCATGGCCTGGCTGCAGTGGGGACAGATCCGGCCGTGGGGCGAACGCTGGTACCTCGCCGTCTGCCAGAGGGCGTTCAGGAACCTCTGAGACACGTGGTCGCGCCGGAGCGTGGAGAGGCCGACCATCCGGCCCTTGCACCTGGCGCAGTGATAGACGACCCCGAAGGGGGTGCCGGCGCGCGAGAGCGGTTTTTGGCATTTGGGGCAGCTGATCACTTACTGACCCTCCTGCCGGGGCGGAGGACGCCTGCCGGCTGCAGTCGGAACCAGCTCTGCTAGAGCTTGAGCTTCTTCTTCAACAGGTCTTCGAGCGGGTTGGAGTCGTCCTTCTTCTTGTCCTTGCCGTCCTTCTTGGTGTCCTTCTTGTCGTCCTTGCCGTCGATCTGGTTCTTGAGCCACTCCAGGCCCACGTCGACACCGGCGTTGCCGACGATGCTGGGCACCATCTTGACGATGTCCTTGGCGAAGCCGGCCTTGTCGACGTCCGGGTTCTGGACCGTGCCTCGGAAGCCGGCGTGGACATTGCCGCCTTTGATGCTGTCGGCAACAGCGCCGCGCAGGGCCTTGACGGCCTTATCGGTGCGGGCTTGCTTGGGCAGCAGCCCCTCGACGTTGAGCTTGTCCAGCCACTTCCCGGGCACGCGGTGGATGTACATGCTGGTCTTGTCGACGAACGGGAACTCGCCCTTGGCATCAGGGAAGAGCCACACGCCGCCGAGGAGCCCCATCTCCAGCGGGTCGGCCTCCACGGTGCGGAGCATGGCCTTGTCCCTGGCGCGGATGACCGGCTTGCCGTCGACCGCCTCGAGGTTCAGGGTCAATTCCGCCGGGACGAACTTGAACTCAGTGGCGTTGATGGCTTTGAGGAGTTCCGGCAGGAAGAGGTCGCCGCCGAAGGCCTTGACCGCCTCGCGCAGCGGCGGGAACTTCTCGATGTTCCGGACCAGCCCGTCCTCGTACTTGATCTGGACCTTGCCGTCGAGCGCGGAGAACTCGCCGGGCTTGAAGCCGACGCCGGTCCAGGCGATCGTGCCGGAGGCCTTGCCGTGGAAGATGTCCTTGTAGGCCATTATCTCGGTGGCCGCGGAATCCACGTCCACGCCGGTCGGCATGATCTCGGCGCTGTGGGCGATGCCCGCGACGTTCAGGTCGGCGGTGACCCTGCCGGCCACGTCGCCCTTGTAGGCCTTGGCCTTGAAGTCGTAGACCCTGGCGACGTTGTCCTTCAGGGCCAGGGAGCCGGCCAGGTCGGTGAGGACGTAGTTCAGATAGCAGACCCGCCCGACCTTGACGCGGCTGTCCTTGACCACGTAACCGGCGAGGAATTCGTAGGGCTTGGCGGCGGCCGGGGCCGTCTTGCCAGCCGCGGCCGGGGGCCTGGCGGCGCCTGGAGCGCCGGTTCCGGCTCCTGCTCCGGCTCCGGCGGGGGGCGTCTTGGGCGCGCCGGTCGGAGGCTTGCCGGCCTGCGTCGGCGCCTCGATGGCCAGGAGCACCTCGTGGACCTTGGCCTCCGGGCAGACGACTTCGAGCTTCTCGACGCCCAGCCTGCGCAGGTCGGTGAGCAGCCGGCCGTCCTTCACCGCCGAGGTCACCAGGCCCTTGACGACGGTCAGCCGGGTCTCCTGCTGGGTGCGCTTGTGGACCACTCCGGCGGAGAGTCCCTCGAGCCTGACGGAGTTGGTGTCCACCGTCACGGAGCCGTCGGCGCGGAGCTTCATGTGGGGCAGCTCGCGGCACTCGAAGCTCAGGTCGGCCAGGCGCACCTTGCCGCCGAAGGAGAGCCGGGCCAGGCGCCCGGAGAAGACGTCCTCCTTGCTGTCGAGCACCTCCTTGAGGTTGCCGGACAGGGACAGACCGGTGCACTCCACCTTGCCGCCAAAGGTGAAGTCGGCCAGCGGCGGGAACATCGTGCGGATGCTCTCCGGGGCGAACTCCGGGACGTCGAGCTTGACCTGCACGGCGGTCATGTCCAGCGCCGAGGCCCCCGAGCCGGAGACGAGCAGCTCGCCCAGCCGGGCCTCGAGCCTGCCGATCTTGAATGCCTGGCTCTGGGCGTCGAGCAGAACTTCGCCGTCGAGCGCCACGCCGGCGGCGACGTTGGCGGGCTTGTCGACGAGCCCGGTGAAGGCCACCGCGGCCTTGCCGGCGTCGGCGGCGAGAGTCAGCGCGACGCGGCCCTTGGAGCCGGAGGCCTTGCCGGTCAGGCTGATCGGGCCGGAGCCGGACAGCTCCCGCGGGATGGCCGGCACCGTGCCGCGCAGCTTGCTGAGCACGGCCAGGTCCGTCGAGCACCGCTCCAGGACCAATTCGCCGGCGAGGTCGTCGAAGGCCTTGGCGGACTCCTTGGGGTCCTTCTCGAGGAACTTCTCGACCCGGAAGCCCTTCATCGGCCCGGGGCTGGTGATCCGCACGTTGGCCAGGTCGGTGTCGATCAAGAACCGGTCGAGGGTGATGGTCCCCGCCCTCGTGTCGGCCGAGAGGGCCACGTTGACTTTGCCCTTGGGCGCCAGGGTTCGATCGACGAGCCCGAGGGCGCCCAGCAGCGCCGCGGTCTTTTCGGCGTCGGCGTCCAGGCTGAACTTGTATTCGCCGAGCAGCCTGGTCCAGTCGCGCATCTCGCCGGAGAGGTTGAGGTTGCAGATCGAGCTCGACATGGTCAACGTGCGGGCGGTCAGGCTGTGCTTCTGCATCTCGACGTCGGCGTTGAGGTCCAGGCGGATCTTGGAGTCCCTGACCGTGTCCTTGCCGTCCGGGCCGAGGCCGGTGATCTCCAGACCGGTCAGGTCCAGGGTCAGCTTGGTCGAGAGCCTGTCCGCTCCGCCCTTGATCTCCCCGCCGGAGAGTCCGAGCTGCCCGCGGAGGTCGAGCCCGGCGAGCTTGTCGCCGCCGAGCCGGATGATCTGGGCCAGGCGGGCGCGCAGGGCGGCCAGGTCGGTCTGCGGGCTGCTGAACTGCAGGGCGCACTGCGGGGTCTCGAAGGCGTTGAGCACCTCGCCCGATGCGCGCAGGTCCAGGGCCGGCGACTCGGGGGTCTTGGCGGCGAAGGCCAGCTTGCGGAAGTTCCACTCCCGGCCGGCCTCGAGCTCGGAGTCGAAGGAAACCTTGATGGGGTCGGGCCTGGAGCCGACCTGCCGCGTCTCGAACTCCGCGTGCAGGACGATCGGCCCCTTGCCGCTCTGGGCGTTGGCCTTCAGGGTCAGGTCCTCGTCCAGGGCGGGCAGGGCGGGGAGAACCTGGCTGTAGCGGTCGAGCAGCTTGCGGAAGTTGGCCTTGAGGGCCACCTCGCCGGCCAGCTGCCGCGGCCCGCGCGGCGAGGCCGCCACGTAGATCCCGTTGGCGAGCCCGCCCTCGACGGCCGCCGAGGAGATCGTGGCCGAGGCGGCCACCCGGCGGAGTTCCAGGGTCGCCGGGCTCAGCGACACGACCGACGACGCGGTCAGGCTCACGTCTTCGCTGGGCAGCTGCTTGTTGTCGGTGTACTCCTGCGGAACGGTCAGCCCCTTGAAGGCGAGCTCCAGGGTGGCCGGCAGGTCGCTGACCGGCCCGTCGGCCTTCAGGGCCAGGCTGAAGGCCCCCTTGATCGGCGCCTTGGCGCCGAAGAGGGCTCCGAAGTCGGGTCCGGTGAGCGCCGCGATGTCCGCCGAGGATCGGAGGTCGAGTGTGACCCGGGCCGCCGGATTGGGCTTGCCCGTCGAGCCGGCCAGGGCCAGGGCCGGCAGCTCCTGGACGTTCAGGCTGCCGACCAGGGCGCTCCAGAGCGGCGACTTGCCCTCCAGGTTGAGCCTGGCGGTGCCCGATTCCAGGTCGGCCTGACCATCCACGGTGATCCTGGCGCCGGCTGCGGCCATCGGCTGGGTGCCCAGCCGCAGGGCGACCGCGTCGAGCCGGGGGGTGTCGACCGACCCGCTGATGCTGACGGTGAGGGGCTGGACCGAGACCGGTTTCACCACCAGCTTCAGAGAGGTGGCCCCGGGAGTCGGCACGTTGAAGCAGGCGGCCAGGTCGGCGAGGTCCAGGTCCTGCACGTCGACGTGGACCATCTCGCCGGTGAGCTTCTCTCCGGCGAGCTTCTCGATGTCCAGGCCAAGGGCGTTGCGGCCGGCGGCCTCTTTCAGATCGAAGTCCGCGGCGCCCCGGATGCTGACCCTGCCGGGGTGCGAGCCGCGCGCGGAGGTCATGGCCAGATCGTAGCTGAGGGTGCCGCGCAGGTCCGGCAGGCTGAAGTCGGTGACGTCCGCCTTGACGGCCACGCCGTCGAGCCGCCCGAGCGACCTGGCGCGGTGGTCGTCGAAGACCATCGAGCCGTTCTCCACGGCGAACTTGAAGCTGAGCTCCTGAATGGGGCCGAGGGGTCCGTCTTTCGACGAGTTCTTCCCGTTCCTGGAATCGCCCTGGCGGGAGGAGGGCTTGCCCGTCCCGCCGTCGGCGCCCTCGAACATGCCCGCGGTGTTGAGCGCCCCGGTGGTGGCCTCGCGCTCGACGTATACGGCCGGGTCGCGGACGGTGACCGAGGCCGACAGGCGCTTGAAGCCGCTGCGCAGGAAGGGCCAGACCTCCGCGCGGATGTCGATCTCGCGGACGATCAGGAAGTGCTTGTCGGCGCTGAAGCCCTCCCGGTTGGCCACCTGCAGGTCGTTGATCTTGAGGCCGTGGAGCAGGTCGAGCTCCACCGAGCGGATGTCCACGTCGCGCTGCAAATGCTCCTCGAGCACGTCCTCGATCTTCTGCTTGACCCGGGCCTCGCTGAGGATCACCGGAACGAGGACGATCACCAGAACGACGAGCGCCAGCAGCGCGCCGGCGGCGTAGAGCGACCAGCGGACCAGCCGCCGCCAGAGCGGCCGGCGGGGGGCCACGGGCAGCTCCGCATGGGTGGAGAGCTCCAGGTGGAACTCGGATTCCCCGACCCGGAGTATCTGCCCGGGCAGGAGTTCGGCCTGGCCCGCAATAGCCTTTCCGTCTATGAAGGTCTCGCAGGAGGCGGAGCAGGGGACCACCAGGGGCGGCTGGTTTTCGCGCACCAGGATCCGGGCGTGATGGGAGGCGACCTCCGGTCCTTCGGCCCGGACCTGGCAGTCGGGCGAGCTTCCGATCTTGAGTTCCCGTCCGGCGAGGGGGATGCTGCCGGTAAGCGCCATGAGTCGGTAAATGGGCATTTCGGTCTCCGAACCCCCGAATTCATCGTCCGGGCCGCCCCCGCCGCCCGAGCCAGGATTATATGCAAAGACGTCCCTCGGGGAATGGTTATTTTCGGAAGGGCGCCGGTCTTCCGCTTTTGTGCCGGATTCCTCTTGCTTCCGCGATACATGGGCATATAGTGACTACCCACGAAGTCACTACATGGCCCGGCTGGGTCGAGACGGGAAGAGGCGGCCATGCGCGAAGCCTACCAGGCGCTCAGGGACGTGGGGTTCAGCGACTACGAGGCGCGTGCCTACTGCGCGCTTCTCGAGCACGCGCCGGCCAACGGCTACCAGATCGCCAAGCAGAGCGGCATTCCCCGCGCCAAGGTCTACGAGTGCCTCGACCGCCTGGTGGATCGCGGCGCGGTGGTGCGGCTCGAGGCTTCCGATGGCGGGGCCAAGGCCTTCGCACCGACCGACTTCCGGGAACTGCTGGATCACAGCGAGTCCCGGGCGCGGGCGGCCCACCAGCGCGCCCGCAAGGCCCTGGAGCGCCGCGAGCGCGCGCCCCGCTCGGTGGAAGTTCTCTGGCGGGTCAACTCCCTGCCGGACCTGATCCGCCGGGGCCGGAGCCTGATCGCCGAGTCGAATGAGGCCCTCCACGTCGCGCTCTGGGCCGACGAGTTTCAGGTGCTGCTGCCCGACCTGCTCTCTGCCCTGGAGCGCGGCGTCCGGATTGCGCTCGTGCTCTACAGCCCGCATCCGGGCCTGGCCCGGCTCCAGGAGGCCGGAGCTGGGGCGGTGGGCCACGGCCGCTCCAAGCGTCTGGCCGTGGCGGTCATGGGGCGGCAGTTCGTGCTGGCCGCCGACCGCCGCAGCGCCATCACCGGCTCGGTCTTCGAAGGCGGCGACGTCGAGGGCATCTTCTCGATGAACCGCGGACTGGTGACCAACGCCGTGGACCTGGTCAACCACGAGATATATCTGGAGCGGATCATCTCCGCGGCCGGGGCGCAGGCCCTGCGCGTATTCGGAGAGGACCTCGCCGGGCTCGATGCCTTCGACTCGCCGGGAGCACCTGCCGGTGATGCGAGGAGCGCGAATGGCCGGGCGGGGAAACGGTCGGATTGAGGAGCGCGCCATGACCAGCCGGTTCCCCGGGTCCAAGAGCCAGCGCCTGATCGCCGAGCTCGAGAAGTACGTGCTCACCGAGCCGTGGCCATTCGTGGTCGACGTCGAGCGCTGCTCGGGCATGTGGCTGGCCACCATCGACGGCCAGCGCATCTTCGACTGGGCCGGCTACTACGGCTCGAAGCTCGTCGGCCACAACCATCCGCGACTGAGCGATCCCGGATATCTGCGCAGGCTGACGCTGGCTGCCAACAACAAGGTGGCCAATCTCGACTTCCTAACCCCCGAGTGCCTGAAGTACTACCGTCTGCTCAGGGAGCTCGCGCCCCGGTGCATGGCCAACGACAGGCTCGAGGTCTACGCGGTGAACTCCGGCGCCGAGGCCGTGGAGAACATGATGAAGTACTTCATCAACCTCCACGACCGGAAGTGCCTGGCCTCCGGACGGCTGCCTTCGGTGCGGCGCTTCATCTACTTCGACCAGGCCTTCCACGGGCGGACCGTCTTCGCCCTGAACATCACCCAACAGGACCAGGACCCGATCCTGACCAAGGACTTCCGGGGCCTGGTGCCGGGCAACCTCCAGGTGCCGTTCCCGGCGGTGGACCGTGACGCTCCGGCCGCCGGGAACCGCGCGCGCACCCGCCACAGCCTTGAGATCATCGAGGACCTGCTGGTCCGCTACCGCGGGGAGATCGTGGGCATCGTGATCGAGCCCATCCAGGGTGCCGGCGGGCACCGCCTGGCCGAGCCGGAGTTCTTCCGGGGCCTGTCCGAGCTGGCGCACCGCCACGACACCTATCTCGGCTTCGACGAGGTCCAGACCGCCGGCGGCCAGACCGGCACGTTCTTCGCCATCGACCAGTTCGGGTTGCCGCACCCGCCGCAGGCCGTGGCCACGGCCAAGAAGCTGGGCTGCGGCGTGCTCTACATGCTGCACCCCATGGAGGACCACGGCGTCCTCGATTCCACCTGGGGCGGGTCGTCGGCCGACATGGTGCGCTTCGTCCAGGAGATGGCCATCGTTCGCGAGGAGCGGCTGATCGAGAAGGTCGCGGAGCGCTCCGCCCGGCTGATGGCCGGGCTCGAGGGGCTCGCCCGGCGCTTCCCGGAACTGGTCGGCAACGTGCGCGGCATGGGCACCTACGCCGGCTTCACCGTGCGCCGGGTCGGCGACCGCAACCGCCTGCTGGACATGCTGCTCCAGGAGGAGAGCACCATGCTGTTGGGCGCCGGGGCCGACTCCGTGCGGCTGCGCCCGAGCCTGAGCGCCTCCGAGGAGGACATCGACATGCTGCTCGGGATCCTGGGGAAGTGTCTGGAGCGGCTCGCGCCCTGAGACGGGCAGACTGCTAGCTACGGTCCCTTGGCACGAGGAGGGCCAGCACTCCGGCCGGGATGGTCAGCGCCGCTGCGAAGAAGAGTCCGGCCTCGGTGCTGTGCAGCAGATCGGCGACCCTGCCGGTCAGCGGGGTGAGCAGTCCGCCGAATCCCCAGCCGAAGCCGATCATGATGCCGCTGCCCAGGGCCGCGCTCCTCGGCAGGAGCGCCTGGCCGGCGGCGACGTTGATCGGAATGGACCAGCCCAGGGCCGCGCCGCCGGCGACGAGCAGCGCGCAACTCGCGGCCAGGTGGCCGGCGTGGGCGATGGCCAGCGCGGAGGTCAGGAGGAGCCCTCCACCCAGAAAGGACGCGACCAGGAGCGCGCGGTTGCCGACGAGCGCCGCGGCCCGAGGGCCGGCCAGCCCCGCCACGGCCTGGATGAGGAAGAAGGCCGCGACCAGCGCCGCGCCCGCGCCCGGGGAAAACCCGTGGGCCTCGCCGTAGTAGATGGAGGTGAACTGCTGGAAGCTCACCAGCGTGGCCGCGCGCAGCACCACCAGCATCCAGAAGACCAGGAGGACGCCGAGGCAGGGGCGCACCTCGCGGAAGAGCTGGCCTAACACCTCGCCGGGACGGGGCAGCTCCAGCGGCTCGCCCGGCGGACGCAGTCGCGGCACGGCGCGCTGCGCGACGATGGTCGCCAGCCCCACGACCGCCACGACGGCGATCCACGGTGTGTGTTCCGGGATGAAGAGCGGCGGAACGAGAATCCCCACCCCGTAGCCCAGACTGCCTGAGAACGTGAACACGGCGATGGCTCCGCCCCAGCGGTCCGAGGACGCGCGCCCGCTTAGGGCCGCTCCCTGGGGATGATATGCGGCCAGGCCGATGGCTCCGGCCCAGATGGCAGCCAGTGCTATCCAGTAGCCGGTCGAGGCCCCGGCCGTCGCCGCCAGCGGCATGGCCACCCCGTATCCGGCCATCCCCAGGAAGAGCCCGCCGACCACGAAGCTCCGCGTCCTCATCCGGTCGGAGGCCAGCCCCATGAGCGGTTGGAACATGACCACCAGACTGCTCGGCAGCGCCAGCGCCGCCGTCTGGGTGCGGGTCAGGTGGAAGTGCTCGTGGAAGTATCTCTGGAACGGCGCGGTGTAGCCGGCGTAGAGATCGATGACGAAGTGGGCGGCGATCACCGCGGCCAGCGCCCCGGTACCGATGGTCGCGGCCTTGGCTGCGTGGTCCGTGACGGCGGCCGAGGGCCAGCCGACTTCGGTGGGGGGCGTGACGGGACTGGGCTGGCCGGACAAGGGATCGAACCTCCGGGTGACGCGGAGCAGCATATGCGCGCGCCGGAGCGTGTCAAGGCGCTGATGTTTCCCCCGATCCATAGCCTGCGGCTATTGTCCTCCGGAGGAGGTCTCCTCTTTGTGTCCGGTCATCTTCGCCGGGGACGAACCGGTGCCGGTTCCGCGGTGGCACGGATGTTGCGTAGGCGCTCGGCGTGTCGAGCCGTGCGGGCATCGTTCAGTGCCGGTCCGCTCGGATGACCTTGCGCTTATCCTGACCGAAGGCGGGGAGGGGGGAGCAGCGCAGATGGAGCCCGGAGCACTGGGGTTGGACGAGTTGGACTGCGCCCTCCTGGACGCGGCCGGGGAGGGATTTCCCGTGGTAGCCAGACCCTACGAGGTCCTGGCCCGGAGGTGCCGGACCAGCGCGGCCGAGGCGCAGGTGCGCATGACCCGGATGCGCCGCAAGGGGATCATCCGCAGGGTGGAGGCCGTTCTCGATTCCCGCCAGTTGGGCATGGTGACCACGCTGGTGGGCGCGGACGTGGCGCCCGCGGAAGTCGAACTGGTGGCGGGCATGCTGAAGTCCTGGCCTGAGGCGACCCACATTTGTCTCCGGGAGGGCTGGCCGAATCTATGGTTTGTCCTGGGGGCCTGCTCGCAGGAGAGGATCGACGCGGTGCTCGACGAGGTGCGCGGCTGCCGCGGCGTGCTCTTCGCCGCGGAGTTTCCGGTCACGCGCACCTTCAAGCGCTGCGCACGGGCGAGGGTCGGGGGGAACGATGGTTTGGATGAGCGGGGTTGAGCGCCGGATGCTGCGGGCCTTGTCCGGGGGCATGCCTGAAGGGGCCCGCCCCTACGCCATCCTGGCCGAGCAGGCCGGGACCACGGAGGCGGAGGCTGTCCGCGCGGTGCGCGGCCTGCTCGATCGCGGGGTAATCCGTGAGCTTGCGGCCATTCCCGACTGGCGTCTGATGGGCTACGGCATCGAGGCCCTGGTGGTGTGGCAGGTTCCGGCGGCGCACCTCGAGCAGGCCGGCCTGGCCGCCGCCCGCCGATCCGAGGCGGCTCTCGTCTGCTCGCGGCGGACGGGTCCGGAATGGCCCTGCAACCTGTACGTCACGCTGCGCGCCCGCTCCCGCCGGGAGCTCGAAACGCTGGTGGAGGAGCTCTCCGCCGATGTGGGGGTCGAGGCGCACGCCGTGCTGCCTGCCTTGCGGGAGTTCGCCGGGAGGGCGCCATGCCATTCGGAGCTCGCCGACGGCGGTGAGGAAGCGACGCGGGAACTGCACTGCGAGGCGGAGCTCACTGCCGTGGGGCGCGGGGGGTGACGACGACAGGTCCGGACCGAAGCGTTCCGAGCGTATCGAGCCAGCTCTGGGCGCGGGCCAGAATGGCCATCCCCGGAGGGGTCAACTGCACCTTGAGATCCTTCGGCGAGGTGGGCGGCGAGCCCTACTTCGCCGCCCGCGGCCGGGGCTCGCGCCTGTGGAACTCCGACCGGCGGGAACTGCTGGACTACGTCGGCTGCCGGGGAGCGCTGATCCTGGGACACGCGCCAAGGGCGGTGGTGGCCGCGGTGCGCAAGGCCGCGGCGGCCGGCATCGGCTTCGCCATGCCCACGGCCGGCGAGGTCGAGCTGGCCGAGGCGGTGGTCCGCGCGTTCCCGTCCATGGAACTCCTCCGGCTGGTCAACTCCGGAACGGAGGCGGCCATGGGCGCCCTCCGCCTGGCGCGGGGGTTCACCGGCCGGAGCAAGGTAATCAAGTTCGCCGGCGCCTGTCACGGCCACGTCGACGCCCTGATGGTCAGGTCGGGCTCGGGGTCCGCGGCCTTCTCCGTGCCCGATTCCCAGGGGGTGCCCGACGGACACGCCGCGGACACGCTGGTCGCCGAATACAACGACCTCGAGTCGGTGCGGCGGCTGCTGGAGCAGCACGGCCCGGAGCTGGCCGCGATCATCGTGGAGCCGGCCGCGGGCAACATGGGCGTGGTCCCGCCGGCCGAGGGCTTCCTGCCCGGACTGCGCTCGATGGCCACCGACAACGGCAGCCTGCTGGTTTTCGACGAGGTCACCACCGGTTTCCGGGTGGCCCGGGGCGGCGCTCAGCGGCTCTACGGCGTCCGGCCGGACCTCACCATCCTCGGCAAGATCCTGGGCGGGGGGCTGCCGGTGGGCGCCTGCGGCGGGCGTCGTGACGTGATGGAGCACTTCGCCCCTCCGGGACCGGTCCACCTGTCCGGGGCGCTCTCGGGCAACCCGCTGGTCGCCGCCGCCGGCCTGGCCACCCTCGATATCCTCGAGAGCCGGGACGTCCATGGCACCATCGAACGCCGCAGCGCCGCGCTGGAGCGGGGGCTGGCGGAGGCGGCGGCCTCGGCCGGGGCCATCGTCTGCATCAACCGGGTGGGCTCGATGCTGACGGTGTTCTTTACGGACGGACCGGTGACCGACCTGGCCTCGGCCAGACGGGCCGACACCGGCCGGTACGCGCGCTTCTTCCACGCGATGCTCGACGCCGGCATCGGCCTGCCACCCTCGCAGTTCGAGGCCCTATTCGTGTCCCTGGCCCACAGCGACCTGGACATCGCCCGCACGCTGGAGGCCGCGCGCGGAGCCTTCAAGGCTTCCGAGTGATTGGGGCGTCGCCGGGGGCTGCGGCCGGCGGCGAAGATGAACACTCCGTGTAGACCACCCGGCCCCGGGAGGCGCGCCTCGCGCGTGGCTCGAGGATTGCTTGCATGCCTTCGCGATGGCCAGAGTGCTGATCCTGGGATGCTCCTTCGCGGGTCAGGCCGCGGCCGAGGCGCTGGCCCGGCGGCGGGACGTGGAGCTGACGCTGTGCGACCGGCTGCCGGCGGCGGAGTTCAGGCCGCTGCTGCCGGACGTGGTGGGCGCGCGGCTGCCCGCGGAGCCGTTGCGCTTCGACCTGTCCGCCTTCGCCCGCCGGCTCGACTGCAGCTTCGTCTGTCGGGAGGTGCTTGCGCTCGACCTGAAGGCGGGCCGGGCCGCCACCGCCGCCGGCGACCTGGAATACGACTTCCTCGTCCTGGCCGCCGGCAGCGAGCCGAAGTTCCTGGGCGACGCCGGTTCGATTGAGCACATGCTGGGCTTCCACGACCTGGCCGATGCCGGCCGGTTGCTGGAGAGGCTCGGCGATCCGGCGCTGCGCAACCTGGTGGTGATCGGCGGCGGCGACACCGGCGCCGAGCTGGCCAGCCATCTGCAGGCCCGCGCCAGGGCGGGCGGCCGGCCATGGCGGGTGA